>PLSM01000168.1 GCA_003165075.1 Acidobacteriaceae bacterium
TGGCGAGGCAGACGGAGACAATCATCGGAAGCATCTCCGGCGTCAGTCCAACGGCCACGGCCATCGCGAAGAAGAATGCTCCCCTCCAATCGTGCTTGGTAAACCCGTTGATGAAGAAGACCAGGGGCACCATGACCGCCATGAGCTGAATCATGAGCCATGTGAAACGGCTCAGGCCCTGGTCAAAGCTTGTGGGCGCTCCCTCCTGCGTGATGGAACTCGCCATGGTGCCGAGATAAGTACGGACTCCCGTAACGACAACGACCGCGGTCGCTGTGCCGCTTTGGACGCTCGTGCCCATGAAGCATATGTTCTTGAGCTCGACCGGAGAATTTGCGGCCTGTGGGTCGGCATCGTGAAACTTCTCGACAGGGAGCGACTCTCCGGTCAGCGTACCCTGGCTCACGAACAGATCCTTCGCGGACAGAATCCGCACATCGCCTGGGATCATGTCTCCCGCGGATAGATTGATGATGTCTCCGGGAACGAGGTCACGAAGGGGGATCTCCTGCGGCTTGCCATCCCGGACCACTGTGGCGGTTACGTGGATCATCGCCTTGAGTTTCGCCGCGGCGGCGCCCGCACGAGCTTCCTGCAGAAATCGGAGCGTGACGCTCAACACGATCATGCCCGCCATGACGCTCCCAGCGCGCGGATCGCCTGTGGCAAAGGAAATCGACGATAGAACCGCCAGCAGAATGACCAGTGGGTTTCGAATGATGATCAGGAAGCTGATGAACCAGCCGCGCTGCCGCTCTTGCGCAACCTCATTCGGTCCCGCTATTCGCGCTCGCGAGTCGGCCTCGCTTTGCGTGAGGCCCGCGGAAGCCGTGTGCAAAGAGTGAAGCAGGTCATCCCCGTCTTTCCCCGCCGCATCGAGGACAGCAGGGGAGACGCGAATTTTATGTTCCTTTGCCTTCGCGGGGATTTGAGACTCATTTGGAGCGGGAAGAGTCGCTGTAGCGCCGAGAGCGCCGGAGTTCACCTTTGCTGAGGAGTTCTCAATTGCGCGATTGGAGTCAGGTGTCGGCATCCCGTGGATCCCTTTCCATACCGTGCTCTACACTCCCAGCTGCGGATACAAGCGAGCGCCGACAAAGATGAGAACGATCATTGTTAACAGGATCACTGCATAATCCATCCCCAGGCCGAAGGTGCTCGGACTGCCGGCAAGCATGGAAGTGCGCAGTGCATCGACGACGTAGGTGAGGGGATTGAGGTGAGATATCACTTTGAGCCACGCAGGCATGATGGTGGTGGGATAGATCGCATTACTGGCGAAAAACAGCGGCATAGTCAGGACCTGACCAACACCCATGAAGCGCTCGCGAGTCTTCACAATGCAGGCAATGATCAGTGAGAACGTCGAGAACAGCGTGGCGGCAAGCACCACGACGACAAAGACATTGAGCAGCGCGAGCGGACTCCAATTGAGCCTGACTCCAAGGAACAGTGAGAGGCCGTAGACCACGATGGCCTGGGACAGAGTCCGTATTCCGGCGGAAAGACCCTTGCCAAGCACCAACGCGGTGCGAGGAGTCGGGCTGACAAGGAATTTCTGGACGATCCCCAGGTCCCGTTCCCAGATCACATTGATTCCGTAAAAGATAGCCACGAAGAGAACACTTTGCGCAAGAATGCCGGGAGCAATGAAGTCCAGATATGGGATATTGCCGGTGTGCATCATGCCGCTGCGAGCAAATACCTGGCCGAAGATGAGTAGCCAGAGCGCGGGTTGGAGTGCGCGGGTGATGAGTTCAGTGAAGTCGTGGCGCAGCTTGCGAAGTTCAAATTCGGCAATGACGAAAGTCTTATCGACGAAGCTGGTCAGCGGATGGATGAATGTACCGGTCATGATGTCATGGCTAACCAAGCCGCTGTTCTGTCGTTCGTTCTGTCGATACCTCGCGGAAGGTTCCGCCGGAGTCGAGAGTGGTGCCGGCGTAATGCACGAAGACCTCATCCAGCGTATGGCTGCCTGCGCCGAGCGACGCTTCAAGTTCTTTTAAGGTGCCCAGTGCGGCCAGCTTGCCCATGTGCATGATCGCGATGCGGTCACAGTGGCTTTCGGCGTCCTCCAGGTAATGGGTGGTCAGGAACAGGGTGGTGCCATATTGGTCACGCAGATCGATCAGGTGTTTCCAGACTGCGTCGCGGGCAATCGGTTCGAGCCCAACGGTCGGCTCGTCGAGGAAGAGCACGCGCGGCCGATGCAGCGTGGCCTGGGCAATCTCCAGTCGGCGCACCATGCCTCCGGAATACTGACTTACCAGGCGGCTGGCGTCTGCTGTCAGATCCACGAAAGTTAATTGTTTGCGGATTCGGGCCTGTTGCTCGCTGCGGGGAATGTCATAGAGCTTGGCAAAGATGAGCAGATTCTCGAAACCGGTAAGCGACCCGTCCACAGAAACCGCCTGCGGTACATAGCCGATGGTGCGACGAACCTCGACCGGCTGTGTGGTGATAGAGTAGCCGCCTACGCGTGCCTCACCCGAAGATGGCGGCAAAAGAGTAGTGAGCATCTTGATCGTGGTGCTTTTGCCAGCTCCGTTCGAGCCAAGCAATCCGAATACCTCCCCGGCATTGGCCACCAGCGTCAAAGAGTCGACAGCCGTGAACGTACCGAAGCGACGGGAGAGCTTTTCGATCTCTACGACTGGAGTTGTCACGGCTGGATTGTAAACAGCGGGGCGGTCTGCATATGGGTCACATTTGCACACAATCGGCGCCTTGCATTGCGTGCAGGCAGTATCGGGCGGTGGTAGATAGTAAGAAATGCTCGGAAGAGGCCCCCGGTGCTGGACCATCTTTTAGAGATTCGCTCTATGGCTGGATCTGTTTTCGCCTCATGATCCAGCCGATCGCTGCTCCAGCCGCAATGCCAGCCGCAAAAGTTACTGCGACGGTCTCAAACGGGTGTCGCTGCAAGCGCCTCTTTGTGTTGTAAAGAAGTTCCGCGGCGGCGTCGGCGCCATCTCTTGCCGCGCGCCTGGCTGCTAAGACACTGTCTTCCAGCGCGTCGGCAACAGCAGATGCTGCCCGGGTAGCCTTGTGCGTTGTATCGTCAATCTGTTGGCCCACTTGTTCGAATACTGATTGATCCATTGGGTATTAACCTCTCTCGCCCTTGAATTTGATAATGATTTGTCGGCTTCGAAGGCTCTTTCAACCTCGCCGACCCATTCTTGAATCTTTCCGGCAACCCGGGTTGCGTCAAACTGGGCCATGACTTCGACGACGACCTTGCTTTCTGCTCCAGCGTGCAGAACAGAGAAGATTGGAGGCGGGCGACGATCAAATCTGACATCGGCAACGCCGCCGCGCACCGAGACGATCAATCCGAGATTCAGAGAATCCGCTTGATTCTGAACCCCGACTGCCACGGTAGCCTCAATTCAGGTATCCCATCTCGAGTGAGGAAGCCTTTGATCCGTAAGAAGGCTGTCTGTCTGGGAAACCTTGCGGAACATTGATGCCCCATTGATTGATCGACGGCATTAGACGTTGGGACCCAGGATTCTCCTCAGACCTGCGGTTTCGTTGGATATTGGGGTCCTTGATCTTTTCTATTTGGAAATGATCTGGTGATCCTGGTCGTAACTCTGCTCGACGTGCGAAGCCTTCTCCGCTGCCTTTTCGGCAACACGCTCAATGTGCTTCTGTGGTGTTGAGTCCGAGACCGTCTTATCTTCGACCTTCGTTGCTTCTGGATTCTCAAATTGTTCCGGCATGGTTACACTCTCCTTTCATCACGATGAACCGTGTTCTCATCAAGTTCTGGTCAGTTTTGCTCGCCCTCCGACGTCGCAGGGTCTTTCGAGGCTTGTTTTTGGAGAAGTGGTTCCGTTTGCACAAATTCTCGCCAGCCGGCAAAAAAACAAACTGATATCAAAGCAGTGCGCAGTTCCGAGGGCAGCGGCGTCAGCTTCCGATGAGCCGAGACCTTTCTGGGCATTGAGACTCCCGATGAATCCGGTTTGATCGCGGCCAACAAGTTGCAGAATACCCGGCGCAGCCTGCTCGACAGCGCGGCCACGATCCAGAGCTATGGAATGCAGGTGATGGGAGGATTCATCCTCGGATTCGATCCCGATCGCGAGGACATTTTTGACCGCATGGTGGAGTTTATCCAAAAGAGCGGCATCCCGATTGCCATGGTGGGACTTTTGCAAGCCATGCCAGGAACTCAACTCTTTCAACGTTTGGGCAAGGAAGGATCATTGGGTGCGGGTCACGGGGACTACACGGATGGGGAGATCAGAGGAGATCACATCGTAAGCACATACGTTGGCGAGCTGATGGTTGCTGCTTCATTCGCTACCACCATTCCATAGAACGATTCGAGGGAGTCGTGACGCCGGTTTCTGGCTTGGTAGAGTGGAGAAGCAAGAGGGGACACTGCACAAGCTTAATGACTTTCTCGGCAATCGACCCAAACACGAGTGGATGCCAGCCGGACATGCCGTGCGTGGAGATCACTACGAAGTCGATATGCTCGCGCTCCGCCACATCCATAATGGCTCCCACTATGTCGTTTGCGACTTCGACACTAGAATCTGCCTTCACTCCCTTGGCAATGAGAACTGCCGTTGCCTTCGCCAGATGCTGCTCTGCATGAGTCTTCTCCTCATCTTGAAACTGCAACTGGGGAGCAGCATATTCAGACGTAAAGGTCGAGAGCAGAGGAATGACATTCACAAGGAACAGTTCGGCATGAAAGTGTAAAGCGAGGTCGGTCGCCGTATCTAGAGCTGCTTGGGACGATTGGCTGAAGTCTATGGGCAACAGTATTTTGGTTGGAAGCGATTTCAAAGCATGATGTTCAGGCATGACTATCTCCTCGCCGGACCATAGTCGCGGCTAAACAACTATTGTTCTCTCCAGGGAAAGCAAAGACTGTGCTCTCTTGCACAGTTCCGGTCCAGTGGCCAGATGTTCTTCTGGTAGCTATGGTGAATCACGGCACAGACATAGCAAATCTCTCTGATGAGCAATAGTGCCCTGCATTCTTGAGCTGGTCTGTTCGATAGTCGCCACGCAACGCGAGAGAATATGGCCAGTTTTGAAAGGCGCCACGTCGACAGACAATACCGCAAGAATTGCTTCTGTCTTCGTCTACCGTCACTCGGTCGCGCGGCCCTTTGCAAGTGAAAGAAGAGAAGTCATGAGAGTGCTGTACCAGTTGAAGATTCAGCGTCTTCTGAAAACGTGATTCGCGCTGTCAAAACCTGGATTCGCCATGAGAATACCGAAGTTCTGGTTTTACATGTGCTGCAGCCAGTTGAGCCAGCGCCTCCGCCTGAGATGGCCCAGGACTATGCTCCTGAGTTGGAAGAATTGAAGCCATCGGCTCGCTTATTGGTTGAGCAGATTGCGGGCGAACTGCGTAGATCTGGATTTACTGCTCAATCCGAGATTCTGATCGGAGACGTAATTGGGGCAATTCTCGGCAGAGCAGCCGAATGGCATGCCGATCTCATAACGGTCGGTTCGCACGGAAAAAGGAGCATCCACGACCTCTTGCTGGGCAGCGTTGCGGAGTCCGTCGCCCATCGAGCCGGGTGTTCCGTCGTTATCGTTCGCACAGCGGTCAGCAGGTAATGTGTGCACTGGCGCAAGCACGAGAAATGCATGTGCAAAAAGGAGCAGATAGGAAAGTGTGAAGATGAAATTCTGGTCTCGCCATGACATTGGATGTTCGAAGATCGCGTGAATATTCTTAGCCCGCTGCCGACACTAAATGCGACTCCCGAACTCCGCACGTTTGTGAGCGCGTGTGAATGCATTTTATTCAGCCAATTGGTCACAAAACAGATGCGGTGTATGACTCCGGCCCTCAGAATGCCGATAGCTCGACCAGCGCTTTGATGAATCAGCACTGGGAAATTCGGAAAGAATGTGCAAGATGAATGCAACTGCTGTTGAACTTCTTGTAACCAACCCCTCCACTAAAGCTCCAGCCGCTAGCCAGAGATATGTCTACATCGCCGCAGTTTTCGCTGCCATTGGCGGCTTGCTGTTTGGATATGACACCGGAGTGATCTCTGGCGCGCTCATTTTCATCAAGAGAACTTTTGGACTGTCCATCTTCCAGCAGGAACTTGCTGTCAGCTCGGTTCTGGTTGGTGCGGCTGTTCTTGCGATCACCGGAGGCAGCCTCTCGGATCGATTCGGGCGCCGGAAGATGTTGCTCATCACTTCGGTCGTCTTCATTGCGGGAGCATTGGTATGTGCTGCCGCGGGCTCCATACAGATACTCATCCTTGGGCGAGTCTTCGTGGGCATGGGGATCGGACTTGCGAGTTCTGTCGTTCCTCTTTATATCTCTGAGATATCCCCTGCCAAGGCTCGAGGCTGGCAGGTGTCACTCTTTCAATTGGCGATTACCGTCGGAATCCTCGCCGCATATGTTGCAGACTATGTTTTCACGCCTTCGGCTGCCTGGAGATGGATGCTGGGTCTGGCTGTGATTCCTGGCGCGCTGCTTGGAGCGGGCATGCTGTTCCTGCCTGAGACCCCTCGGTTCCTCGCCCGGCATGGACACTTCGATCTTGCCCGCACAGTGTTGGTCAAGATTCGCGGCACTGAAGACGTAGAGAAGGAATTCCAGGAAATCAGTACAGCATCTCAGGAAACGGCACTTCGCGGACACATCTCCGACTTGCTCCTGCCGGCTGTCCGACCGGCCTTGATGATCGGTATCGGCCTGGCAGTCTTCCAGCAGGTCACTGGAATCAACACCATCATCTACTACGCACCCTATATCATTCGCACCGCTGGAATCTCCTCGATTCAAGGGTCGATTCTTGCCACGGCGGGCATCGGTACGGTGAATGTGGTGATGACTTTGGTTTCTATGTGGCTTATCGATCGAGTAGGCCGGCGCCCCCTGCTGTTGACAGGCATCGCCGGAATGATCGTCAGTCTCGGCGCGCTGGGATACATCTTTCATCATTCGAAAGGCGGCGAGTTTGCCGGGCTTGCCGTGGTTATTCTTATGTTCTACGTGGCTTCGTTCGCCATCAGCCTGGGACCGATCTTCTGGTTGCTCATTGCCGAGATTTATCCGCTGAAGATTCGCGGTCTGGCCGCAGGCATCGCGGCCGGGACAAACTGGCTTGCCAACTTTGCGGTTTCGCTCACCTTCCTGTCGCTGCTAAAACTGCTCGGACCAAGTCTGACCTTTTGGCTCTATGGCCTACTTGCGATAGGTTCGTGGCTCTTCTCCTACTATCTTGTGCCGGAAACGAAAGGGCGCTCTCTCGAGGAGATCGAGGCCGTCTGGCATAAGAAACCAGCGGGAATTCAGCTCAGTTCGACCAGTGCTTAGGGTCATGGCCTGCCCGGCATTGTCATTATTCGCACAATCCAGCAGCCGGATAGATCGGGACCTGTGGGGAATCGCAATGAGAACGTTGCCGCTGCTGGTGTTTGTTGCATTTGGCGTTGCTGCTGCCGCCCAGAACAAAGACGCCGGTTCTGGCTCCGCCCAGCAGAGCATGCAGGCCGGTGAACCTGCAACGTATGCAAACTTGGTGCAGGTACCTGATGATCTTTGCCAGGAACTCGATTGGGACGCTGTCGCGTTGTCGAAGGTTCCGGCGGACCCGATTCTCAAGACTGATCCGTTTGGGATATTCTTTGGCCCGTTTGAAAGACTCACTGACAGGATTAATAAGTCAGCGCGACTCAAAATCGGCGAGATCTACACTTTCCTGAGTCAATACGCGACAGCCACGCCGGATGGCGTGCGGCACGATCAAACCAGCGGCAGGGCTGATTTCACGGCAGCCTGGAAGGTATATGACCATGAGAGCAATGCTGGGACAATCGGCCTTCTGATGAGATCGGGAACAAACATCGGTATCAGCCAGCAGTTCAATCTTAGCGACAGCATCGGGTCGGCCCTGACCCTGAACTGCTTGCAGGGCGAGGGTCCGCAAGAGCCGATTATGGTGAATATTCTCTACTGGCGTCAGGATCTCTTCAATGAAAGGCTCTCACTCTACATCGGCAAGATCCATCCAAACGAATACATCAGTCTGAGCATGTTCAACAATGACGAGCGCGCGCAGTTCCTGAATGGGGGAAGCGACGGCAACCTGACGTTTGCCTCCGATGGAGCTTATGCCGGCGGCGCGGCGGTTGAACTCCAGGCCACCCAGCATGTTTACGTTCATGCACTGGTCATCGATACCGAAGGCTCACCGCAAGGGAACCTCAAAACACTGGCTGATCGCAAGTACATGGAGTCCATCGAACTCGGTTGGCTGGGCGGTTCACCTGGAAAGCAGTTCAGAGACTATCGGATGAACTTCTGGCGGGACGACACGGCTACTCTCGGCAGCGGCATGGGCGGGGGAATCGGCTTCGAGCATGAATTGCGCAGTGGTTGGACGCCCTTTGGGAGATTTGGCTTTGCGTCGAATACGGGTAGCTCGATCAAGCAAGTGGAAGAGCTCGGCCTGGACCAGGTGAAGCCTTTTGGAAGGCGCGGAGATATGTTCGGCATTTCATTCATTCACTCTGAGCCGAGTTTCGGCGCAGAACATCACGAGAGCGTCATGGAGACGTTTTACCGGCTTCGCTTGACAAAGAGTGTTGACCTTGGCCCGGACCTGGAGGTTTCAAACCACCCCACGTATGCCAGCAGAGCCTATACCACCGCATTGCTCGGGATGAGAATGCGGATCATGTTCTAAACAACAGAGCCCTCAAAAGGTCGTGGGCATGCTTGGGCAAGAGGAGCGTTTATGACCAGCACGCAAAAATGCGAACACCCCGGCTGTAACTGCCAAGCCGCGAGCGGCAAGAAGCATTACAGTCCAACATGTGCAGACGCAAAGAAGAGTCCACAGACACCGTGCCAGTGCAAACATCCGGAATGCAGCGATATAGGACTCAAGATGTAGCGTGGCTCGAACCTGACTCAATTGTGATTCGAGAGTTTGTGCGCGGTATCCGTCACCAGCGCAGAGTCGACAAAGTGAGTGCACTTGAAATCCAACCAGTAGTGGAGTGACGTGTTTTCCAAGAGGAATGAAATGAATCGAACGACCGAGAAATTGCATGAAATTGGTCAGAGCATTTGGCTCGATAACATTACACATCGTCTGCTTGCAAGCGGAACACTGTTGAGCTACATTCGAGAGCTTTCGGTGACGGGCCTCACTTCGAATCCGACCATCTTCGATCACGCCATCAAGAACAGCAACGATTACGACGATGTCATCCGCCGGAAATTAGATGAAGGCAAGTCAGGCGAAGTGCTGTTCTTCGAGTTGGCTCTCGAGGATCTGAGACAGGCGGCCGATCTCTTCCGGCCTATATACGACCGAACCGACGGGGTGGATGGCTGGGTCTCCCTGGAGGTATCGCCCCTGCTGGCGCATAACACGACCGGTACTCTCGCCGCAGCCAAAGCTCTCCACAGCCGCGCGGCGCGGCCCAATCTTTTCATCAAGATTCCCGGTACCAGCGAGGGGCTTCCAGCCATTGAGGAGGCAGTCTTCGCTGGTATCCCGGTCAACGTAACCCTGCTGTTCTCGGGCGAACAATATGTCGCTGCGGCAGAAGCTTACTTGCGTGGTATTGAAAGGCGAATTGCTGCCGGGCTGAATCCCGATGTCGGCTCCGTGGCCTCGCTCTTCGTTAGCCGTTGGGACGTGGCAGTCGCAGAGCGGTCGCCGACTTCATTGCGCAACCAGCTTGGCATCGCCATCGCCAGGGACGCTTATGAGAAGTACCGCGCGCTCCTTGATTCTTCGCGGTGGCAGCGCATCCTGAACGCAGGAGCCCGGTCTCAGCGACTTCTCTGGGCAAGCACTGGAACAAAGGATCCGCATGCTTCCAACATCTTGTACGTCGAGGCGCTCGCGTTACCCTTCACCATCAACACAATGCCCGAGGCTACGCTGAAAGCCCTCGCAGCACATGCGGAATTCGGCGAGGCTCTGCCTGAGGATAGCAATAAGGTTCTCGCGGAATTTGCCAAGGCTGGTATTGATACTGACACTTTGGCTGCTCAGTTGCTAGGAGACGGCGTCGAATCGTTCGCCAAGTCATGGAACGATCTTCTGGATTGCATCGCATCGAAAAGCGGGACGCTCAAGGCAGTAGCTGTCTGAATCCGGATTGGGCTGCGCTCTGATCCGTGTGCGCAATTGCTCAGTACGCTGCCTTCAAAACTGAAAGACTCACCGGGTAAATGATCCACGGATTTGCTGCGGATCGTCATGTGCCAGTTGAGAAGGTGTGAGGTCTGCCTGAATCAGGGTTTTCGCGGTCGCACAAGCCTTCGGAATCTATCGCACCGGAGAGGAACCGCACAAACTTAAGGCAAATCAACGACGGAAAAGGAGATCGAAATGAACTCGAAAAACTCGGTAGCGGCAATCTATGACACTCACGAACAAGCTGAGCATGCTGTCAAGGAACTCCAGGAGGCGGGTGTCGATATGAAGAGCCTGTCGATTGTAGGAAGAGATACCCACACGGAGGAACATGTCGTCGGCTATTACACTGCCGGCGATCGCATGAAGTATTGGGGTGGGGTAGGAGCGTTCTGGGGTGGGTTCTGGGGGTTGCTGTTCGGATCGGGTCTGTTTTTCATACCGGGACTCGGACCGATTCTTGCCGCCGGTCCAATTGTAGCCTGGATTGTAGCTGGCCTCGAAGGCGCAGTTGTTCTTGGGGGCGTAAGCGCGATTGGTGCAGGCCTGGTTAGTATCGGCATCCCAAAAGACAGCGTACTGAAGTACGATGTCGCCTTGAAGACCGACAAATACGTGCTCGTCGTCCACGGAACACCTGAAGAGGTAGAGAAGGCCAAGGACATCATTGCCGGCACCGAACAAAGCCATTATGCGGTTTATGGCCAAGCCGTACTCGTCTAAGAAGCGGCCTGACTGCGCTGCGACTGTGGTGGACTCCAAAGGGAGTTTGTGGAACCTGCTCTTTCGCGGCACGGTATGTGCAGGCTGCCGTTAACCGCTCAATGAAAGAGTAAATACAAAGGAGATGTGATGTTAATCAAAGCAAAGGCTCTGAAGGGTTACTCACTCAAAAGCCTCGATGGAGACATAGGGTCGGCCAGCGAGTTCTTCTTCGACGACCAGTATTGGGCAATTCGTTACCTTGTCGCAAATACAGCAACCTGGCTTAGCGGCAGGAAGGTATTGATCTCACCTTACTCACTGGACGGTGTCAATACTGCTGAAGAGAAGGTGTTCGTTCTATTAAACAGGAAGCAGATCGAGGAGAGTCCATCCATTGACATGGATGAGCCGGTCTCCCGCCAATATGAGACCTCCTACAACGGGTATTACGGCTATCCAGATTATTGGGGTGGTCCATACATGTGGGGAGGCTATTCGTGCCTTTCGCGAGATCGAACAAGATGGGGCTCGATAGCCTCCGAACCTGTGAGAGGGGATCGCCACCTTCGCAGTACCCACGAGGTGACGGGCTACCATCTCAGTGCGACTGACGGCGAGATTGGTCATGTCGATGACTTCATCATTGATGACGAGACTTGGGCAATTCGTTACCTTGTTGTGGCGACAAAGAACTGGTGGCCTGGGAAAAAGGTACTGATTTCACCAAAGTGGATCGAGAACGTGAGTTGGGAAGAACGGGAAGTCGCAATCGGCTTATCTCGCGAGACTATCAAGGCCGCGCCGGAATACACCGACGAGTCTTTGCTCACACGGGATTACGAAACAGGCTTGTATGGGCACTACAATCGTGAAGGCTACTGGGTCGACGAACTCGCGGCGGTTTGAATGCAATTCAACAGGTTGCTTGAGTAGCTCCGTGTTGAATGTGTGCTTAAAAGAGAGATAAGCCACAGACTCCCAGTCCTGCGTGGGTCTGTGGCTTACCTTGCTTTGCCCTTGACATGCGCGATTCAAAATGGAGACTGATGCGGGCAGGCGTGTTTCAGTTTCCTGCACGCCCGATGCAAGCGGCAACATCGGCGTCGATATTGTTGGGGGCACCTTGGCCTCCGCGCCCGCCATGGCAGCGGTCATGCTACCGGTCGATCAGAAATACGGTCGCCAGGGACAGGCCAACACAGTGCTCTATCCGCTCGCCCAGCAAAAACCGGCAGCTTTTCACGACATTACGCTGGGCGGCAATTGGGACACCTGCATCCAGGGCGACTCCGACTGCACGCTCAACGTTGCCGGTCTCATGGCACGGGCAGGCACTGGTCGGCGCAGGTCGTGCGGCGCAAGGCATGCCATCTCACAATTCGCCGCCTTCGGTTTACAACTACGCAGATGGATTTGAAAGTAAAGCCGTCGAGCGCTTGATTTCACGGAATCTTGTAGCAGCCCTCTACCGAACCAAGAGGACAGGCGCACGCCAGTAGTTGGTTTTCTGGTTAAATGAATCAATTACTGTGACCTGGCAATCGTAGGTTCCGGGCAGAAGGCGATCGAGTGCGACGCTGAAGTTGAGCGGAGTTATACCGAGCCGGCTCGCTTGATTGGGCTGGATGGCTGTGGGCGGCGTCTCCAGTACCTTCTGGCCGGCGAGATAGAGGCTGACGAAGGCAAATAGTGGTTGCGGCGGCGCGCTGGGCTTTGCGTTCGTTGTGGCAGGCGGCGCTTTGTAGGCCTGCAGGTAGACGAACATGGGGCGAGCTGTGTTGAAGACGTGTGTCACGCTGGGGATGATCTTCTTTCCATCCTGCACGAGCGGGTTTACGCTGTCCTCTTTCTCCCTCTCTTTCGCCTTGGCAGCGTCGAAGAGCGTGTCTCTCTGCTCCACACGCTGGCTGCTAAGCACCACGGAGCTGATTGGAACGCGCTTGTCTTCCTTATTGAGGTTGGGAATGGTGAAGGTCGTCTCGTAGGTTCCGATGCGACCCGTCTCGTCGTCACGGGCCAGGAATTTGATTCTGTACTTGCCGGGCAACAGCGTGAAGCCGGTGTCGTACTCAATGGGCCGATGGGCGAGTTCGGCAGCCGTTGCGTCAGAGAGTTTGATGTTCACGCTGTCGCGCACGTTGCTCACAGTCATGCCGCCGCTGAGATCCTTGATCTCTCCCACAAAGTCAATGAGCGTGTGCTCAGCGCCGCCGCGCTTGGCCAGCGCAAGCTCGCGGCCGGGAATCTTGACGATTATAGGGATGAAGTACTCGGCGCGATTGAGTTGGAAGTAATCGATCTCCATGGCGATGGAAAGTTCAGTGATGGGATCCTCAAGCATCAGCGCATCTTCAAGTTGGCGCTCCTTATCGACAGTGGTGAAGTGGCTGAACTCCTTGTCAGCGTAGTAGCCCTGGTGATAGTCCAATTTGGCATCCAAATTCTGATTGAGCGTGATCTTGACCCGGCGGAAGTGGCCATTCTTGGCGGTGTTGGTAGCGTAGTAGCCGAGCAGGTAGTAGTCGGAGATGGAGTCCTGCGCCAGCACCAGGCCGTGGTCAAGGTCGTTAGTGTCGAACAGCGCCTTGCCGCCCGTGTCTCCGGCCAGTGCATAGAGCGTGTCCTGCGATTGCTGGAAGATGTTCGTAGTTGCCGAGGCTGCGGCGCCCGTGTAGATGGCGGAGTTGCCCTGCGAGCCCTGGGTTGCGTCGCCCAACGGCGCCTGGGCAACAAGGCCGCGCGCGTCGATGGGCCAGAAGCTGACGCTGGCCTTGATTGCGGAGTCGACTGTCGCGTGAAGTTGCGCCTGATTATCAACTCCGTTGAGCCGCAGACCGCTGGCGAAGTAGATGAGCGACTTCTTCTCATTCAACTGGCCAAGCATCTTGGCCGCGGTCTCAAGCGCGGAGAGTTGACGATCGGTGTTGAAGACATTGAACTCGCTGTCGTCCTGCCCGAATGCCGCGCCCGTGTCAGCGCTGCTCGAGTCGTCGGTGGTTTCGTTTTCGCCCTGGGCTTCACCAACGACGAGCGTCTCGAGGATACTGAGGATCTTGTTGCGGTCGGCGGTAAAGTCCTGCAGGATATCGACCGCGCCGCCTTGGTACCGGAGGATAGACACCAGGTCGACGGTCGTCATCTGTGTACGGACAAATTGCTTGGCGGCGGAGAGCGCGCGGATCTGGTCGGCTGGCCACATTGCCGACATGTCAAAGTAAAGCGCCAGCAGACGCCGATTCTTGTAGCGCTCGCTGTCTTCAGTCTCCGGTGCAATCTGCGTGTGCGCCAGATGCTTGTAGATCTTGATGTCCTCAGTCCCTGGCCTGATTACAGGCAAGGGCGCGGATTGCTCAACCAGATTCTGGCGCTCGCAAATGCGAACCGTCTGCGGCACTCCATCCTCGGTCACGGTGAAGTCTTTCGCTGTCAGGCCGGGAACAGTCTTCCCATCCTTGTCCTTGACGACAACCGCTTCCACCACCAGCTGCACTTTGAGCGAGAGCGTGAAGCCTTGCGACCCGTCGGCCGGCTTGTTCTGGCCAATCTGCTGCGCGTCCGCGAGGGAGGCGGCGAGAGCAACGACGATGAATGCAAGGATGCGCATGGCTAGAACCTCAGCCTGATAGTGGTTTGCAGGCTGCGCATGGGGTTAGCAGCGGCGGGCAGGCCAAACTGCTGACTGTTGACCGTCGTAACCCAGCCGCTGAATACGGCGTGATTGAGCGTGTTGGTGGAGTCGATGCGGAAAATCAGGTTGAACTTCCCGCTGGGCCTGAAGGTGCGCTCAAGCGAGCTATCGAGGTTGAACTGTCCGGGGCCGATGAGCGAATCCCGGCCTGCCGTGCCCCACTGGCCCAAGGCAGGAGCTGAATACGCAGCGGGATTGAGATGGAGACTGTTACTAGTGGCGTAGATCGACTTGCCGGTGAGGCTGGGCCGAATGGTCCCCGTGAAACCTGTGCCTGGAACAGCAGCCAGATAGACGGGCGTCTCCGGCATCCCCGTCCCGAGGTTGAATTGGGTCATCAACGTCCACTCTTTGAGCAGCCTGCCGCGCCAGCCGGTCATCAAGGTTCCGCCATCCACGCCCTGCCCGGTGGTGTATTGCGCCTGAAGGTTGAGCTGATGGCGCTGGTCAAAGGTGGAGAGCGAGTGCTCGGCGCGCAGGTTGAGCCAGTTCTGCGCGACGGCGAGGGAAGGCGATGCAGACTGCGCCTGGTCGCTCGCTGCCTGACCCTGCGATGCGGCACCAACGTGGCCCTGCCCGCCCAGCGCGGCGTCGTCGTCAATCGATTTCGAAAAGGTGTAAAGCGCTGAAGCAGTGAATCCTCCCTTGAGCCTGCGCCGCAGCTGCACCTGTCCGGACTGGCGCGTCGAGTTGCCGCCCGAGGTTCGATATTCGAAGTCCACCGGACAACCAGGGCAAGGCGGTTCCGCGCCAATTGGATAGGTATTGGGCAGAATCTCCTGCACTCCGTGCGTACCCTTCACGCCCAGGTAGGTCGCCGTCATCTGCAGCGCGAAGGGAAGGTCGCGCTGCACGGCCAGATTCCAGGTCTGCGCATATCCAACGCGAAAGTTGGGATCGACCGCGTAGTTATCCTGGTCGCCGGAAGAGCATGACGCAAAGCCGTTGGCCAGCGTGAGCGGGCAAGCTGCACTGTTTGAGGCGTTCAGACTGGTGGAGAGCGGCGCCTGCTGCGCGAGTTGCAGCGCGGGCGCAAGATAAACCGATGTGTCGTGATAGATGCCGTAGCCGGCGCGCACCACAACGGTAGATGCAGGGATAGGCCGCCAGGAGATGCCGATGCGCGGCTCAATTCCACGGCGGTCTGGGCGGATCAGCGAACTGGGATAGTGCGTGCCCGTTAGTGGGCCGACAGGATCGCTTCCCTCCACTGGCGCGGCTGCGGCAAAATCCTGGGTCAGGTCAAGATTGACGAGCCGTCCATGAAGTTCGGTGATTGGCGCGCCATACTCCCAGCGCGCGCCTGCGTTGATGGTGAGGATCGACAGAATGCGCCAGTCGTCGGTCGCGTAGGTATCGAACACGGGCTGGCGAAAGTATTTGTCCGCGTTGCCGTATGCGATGGTGCTGGTATCGGGCACACCGACAAGAAAATCGGCAAGATCGGAGCCAGTGCTGCCTGCGCCTGAAGTTGCAGCGCCTGTGAAGGTAAATGCACCCCGCGGATTCTGCTGAAAGAAGTCGTTGTACTGTTGCTCGCGAAAGTCTACGCCTGCTGACACATTATGGCGTCCACGATAAATCCCCATCGACGCGGAAAAGGCATCGGTTCGGTTGCGATCAAAGGAGCTGTTGGCATCGCTGAGGCCTGCAATGCCGCTCGAAAACCCCAGCGCTGGCGGACCCCAGTTGGCCGGGTCCTGATCGTTGCCGGTGATACCGGCCGCGCCCGAGACATTCTCGCGATTCTCAAAGTTCGGCCGCACCAGCGTTCTCAACCGGCTGAACCGATAGCTCGCATACAAGAAGACTTGCGGGTTGAGACGATGCGCCCAGTTGATATTTGAATTGATGCCCAGCGTGTCAGTCGCGTCGACAAAGCCGAAGAGGTTCACATTTCCGGCCTGCGTGCTCTGCAGGTTGAATCCGCCGTACAGCTGATCTCTGCGACCTAGTGTCTTGTCCAGGCGCAGTTGCAGCACATCTTGATGGCTGCTGTTGAGCACAGGCATCTGGAAGTTATAGCCCGTTGCGCCGGTAATATTCGGCAGCGGGTAGAGCGCCAGCAGCGCCTGCGCCTGTGAACTGACCGGGACAACCCCTCCTTGGAACGGGAGCCCCGTGGCTGGGTCGTAGATGGCGATTGGGTGGCCAGCCGGATTGAGCAAACCGGAGAGATCTCCCGCGCGCTCTGCCTGGGTTGGCACCAAGCCGGTCTCGGTGGCCGCATTGTGGTCGCGCGTCCATTGGTAGACGGCAAAAAAGTTCGGACCGTGCGGCAGCACATGTGGAATCTTGATCGGGCCCCCGACGGTTAATATCGCCGTAACGCGATCGTACAGAGTCTTGGGCGCTTCGAAGCCGGTGAGCGAATAGGGCCGCGCATCGAGAACAGAGTTGTTGAGGATGGCTGCAAATCCGCCCGTGTAGAGACTCTTGCTATTCGGTCTTCGATTGCCAAAAGCGCGGTCGAGTGAGTATTGGCTGGTGGCCGCGTTGTTGACGCTGCCGTTGACCAGGAAGCCGTCGTTTGACTGCTCACTTTGCTCATCGGGTGGCTTGGGAATGTCAGCCGAGCCCGCGGCAGCGTTCTCCGGCTTCTTACCGTCTGCTGGTGCACCCGTAGCCGGAGTCAGCGTTGGAGGAGCCTGCGCGAGTTTGCTGCGCGCCATGAGCTGATCGATTGGAAGCAACGTCAGCTCCCACTTGCCTGGAGGCATGTTCGGAGCGACCGCCACTTGCGCTGCGAACTTCTCGAAGCACTGCATCTCGATTTCGATCTTCCACGGCCCGTCGGCGAGATCATCGAACGTGTAAACGCCGCCCTGATCGGAGACGACGCTGACCTTTTTCGTCCCCTGTGTTGCCGTGACGGTAGCGCCGGGAACAGGAAAGCCACCGAAGGTGACCTGTCCGCGATACTCAGTGGCCGACGCCAGGCTGGAGGCGCAAAGCAGCATCAGCGCAGAGATGATCGAGATCCTGATCGTGGTCCAAAGCCTCACCAGTTGCTCCCGGTCGCTAGTTCGCCGAAGGCTTCTCGGCGTGGTCGATTACGATCACGCCAACGGGGACCTTCGCAGGCCCCATCTTCAGCCCTAGTTGCTCGGTAATCGCGGTATAGAGTAACGGCGGCGCGGTTGCGCTATCGGTCGGAGGCGGCACCACCGCGCCCACTCCCCTAAACGCTGCGAATTGCGACTCGTCCGGAGTCCACTTCAACTGGAAATCATAGCGATCCGTGAGCCCAGTTTGATCCACCACCGGCCTGTCCATCACGCCATTCTGCATCCAGGTGGCAAAATCGGTCATGTTCTGGTTTCTCACCGTCAGGTCCCCAAGGGCCCGGAAGAAAAAGGCCGGAGTATCAGTTGGTGCAGAAGCGGTCTTGGTCATCTTCGGGCCGCCGCTGGCCACGCTGATCACGTATACGGAGAGCTCGCGCTTGTCGTGATGAAACTTCAGTTGGAAGCGGTCCTCCAGTAGTTTTTGCGCCATCACAGACATTTGCTTCATGCTGGGCCGGCCTTCTGCGTCAGGCTTGGCTTCGATGTCAAAGAGATCGGTGGCAAACCAGGCCGGCGCGTCGATGATCTGCTTGGGGTGAAGACCATATGCAAAGGCGATCAGGTCATTCAGGTCGGTATTAAAGGTCATGAAATGACCGCCCCTGAAAGTAAACCCCTTGCCTTGCGCGCCCGGCTTGCTGGGCTTGATCGTAGCAACTTCGAAATTCGGGTTTGTATCTGCGGCCATCGGCGGAACGGGCGGCGGAGGCTTGGGGATAGACCACTCGGTCTCCGGCGTGGCGCGGGTGAACACCAGTGGCAGTGAATTTGCGGCCTGTGTCGAGGTTCCCTCAATCGTCTTCCCGTCCGCACTCAGTTTGCCCTCGTATTTCAGGTCAAAAGCAGAGATGCTGTATTTCACGGCGGAGCCATCGAGCGTAATTTTGGTTACGGGAAAGGGCTGGGGTGCTTGGTCGATGCTGTAGAAGTCAGCCTTGTATCCACCGCCATCCGCCTTGCTTACCTTGAGCACAGTGCGCAGGTCCTGACCCACGTGGAGTGTGCCCTGCCATGTTCCGGTCAGGTCCGGAGCCGTTGCGGCTGCGGGAGTTTGTGCGCTGAGAGGGCTTGCGCTGATCAACCCGAGCAGAATCGGCGCCAGCACCGCAAACTCAAGCGCCAAACCAAGGAGAATAGTTCGTGTTCCGTGGGGTTTGCGAGCAGAGTATTTCGGCGTCATTGGCCAGTTCTTATCCCCGGTCGGCGTCTTCAATCTTCGCGACGCGATCCGGCGCTGATTCAATTTCCTGTTGAGGATACATTGATAGGACGCAGGTACGGTTCGTTTGGCTCCCCGGTTCCAATCCTTTTCTTGTTTGCCGTTAGGAAATCACCATTGAACTGCGACGGAGGCCGCCAGCCCATTGAGGCTCGGGGCTCCCGGAACCCTGCGCGTTTCAACGACGAACATGCCGCTTGGGTAAAGTCCGCGAAGTGCTCTTTCCCGCCTGACGGCTTTATTGCTGAAGAGCGTGCAACTGGCCGCCCTTGGCTAGACAGGATGTAAAGGAACGCGCGTCGAGCAATGATATTCGCAGCCGGTCGGATGACAGCTACAGCCCGTGCCGACATTGGTGCTCGGATTGAAATGCGCCAAACGACGACACATCCCCAAAAAACAGCGGGAGTACTTCTCCGGAAAAACCGGGAAAGTACCCCCCATACAGGATTCAATAAGGATGGCTATCCGTAAGCCTCCCACGCTTTAACGGCGGCTTGGCTGCGCGCGTCGGCGGTTATCAATTGGATGTTATAGTCATCGCCCTGGACTTTATGGCCGCGAATACCGCCGGCACCGTTGATTGTGTCCTGCGCCTGCTTGTAGACGCTGACCAACCGTGGGTTGTGATCGGGATCGTGGTTGGCGGCATTGTCGCCACCCAGCGGGAGCAGAATGTGCTTGTTCGCGTGATAATCGATCGCCACCGGATCGTGACCGGCCAGCAGTATGTTCTCGCGGCTTGTGAGGCCGGGTGGATAACCGATGCAGCCGCTGACACTCTGCCCATTCACAGTCGTAGCACCGTAGCTGACCCAAATACAGTCCAGGATGTTGAGGTCTGGGACCCGTACCTGGGTCCACATTTTGGCGCATTGCGAGCCGAGATCGACATAGTGGCGCTCGGCAGACGTGCCATCCCGCATGGAGAGCGTGCCGTAAACAATCTTCAGTGCACCGGTCATTCCGATATCGTCACTGTGGTCTTTGAGCACTGCGCAATGAATGAGCTTGAGATTCTGGGCGTAGGCCGAGCCGGTCCAGCGTCCCTCCTTCAGTTCGATGCGGTTGCCGTTGGCAGTTGTAAAACAAGGATAGGAAACGCAATGCGTTCCCGGTTGGCCAACCCGGCGGTAGCCGTTGGTTGCGTGGTCGTCGTCGGCAATCCAGGTGTTGGTATGCGGGTCCATCAGGAAGGAACTGACCGGCTTGCCGGCGAAGACGGTCCCGACAAGATAGTTGATGGTCGTCACATCCTGCCGCTCGGCGTTGACCATAACCTTGCCGACGAGTTCCGGAAAGGGATCGTATTCGGTTTCCTTGGTGTCGGAGTGGATGCCATCGAAAGCGGCGGGGCGGTTCTGGCCGTTCTCGAAGATCACCACCTCGCCCTTGAAGCCATCGGGGTGCTGCAGGATGCGCTGAATCAGGCCGCGCAGCAAGTCGGTATTCGTGCAGCCACGGCATTTCCACTGGGCATTGACCTTGAGGATCACCACGTCGTCAGCGGCAATCAGGCCATGGGAGCCACTCAAAGTGCCGTTCCGGCTGGTCTTGTAGAATTTGGTGCCGTTGGCGGACAGCAGGTGGAGCATGGCATCCATGCCGACATGGCGCTTCCGGCCGTCGTGAACCGGGCAGTTGTCCACCCGGAAGACCTGGGACTTGGCATCGGCGCTTCCTGCGAAGGCATTGTCCTGATCAAAAACTTCCAGGAACGGAAGGGACGCAGTGCCAATTGCGGTGGTACGGATGAAACTGCGGCGCGAAACGTTTCCAGCCGCGAAGGGCGTAGGTTCATTTTTTCCCATCGTTGCTCTCCCGGACAAGACAGTACCACATCATCAGATGTCCGCTTCTGTGATGTAGCACACTTCGTTGCTTTCCGGCTACAAGTCGAACAGAATCGACTGGTTGTGAATATCGTCAAGGGCTTCGAGATCATGCCCGCTTGCGTGGAGACCTACGGAGGCGTCCACGTGGCACGGCGGATAGACATTCTGAAGGATGGCCCGGTGGGGACGCGGATATCCGCAAAGGAGATTCGCCCGGCTGATTCAGCGGTATCGAAAAGCTTCAAACTTTGGGCCATGAGTGGCAGCGTGCGTTTACTTCCGAAGCGCGGTAGAAGTTTCACCACCGCGGTGCAGGCGGCTCGGGCGTAGTTGGACAATTCGCCCAATTTCGCGGGGTACCCCCTCTCGGCGCCCTCTGTCGTATCTTCGGATCTCGCCGAAGGCTATGTGCTTCGCTGGATTGCAGGACAAACGGCCCGGGTACCGGTGTTTGGTGAGTGCTACGTGAACCCCATGTCTCACGATCCCGCGGTAGCGCCGCATTGCAGGTGCGCGAACCTCGCCTTCTGAACAAGATTCCATGGGTTGGGGTCGCCGATCTCTGATCCCTAATCTCCAAAAAAGCGAACCATGTCAGTGAGTCACCGTAACCGCAACGGTTCCCAACGTGCTCACGACGGATGTGTTGGTGGGAGTCGCCGTTACCCTTCGCGGCTCAGTCGTCTAAGTCCGGTTCGCACGGAGAGGACGAAGTTGGTTCGTGTCCCCACATCAGCCCATACACCTGCTGCTGCATTTCCCATCCCCGTCTGTGTCCCCACGCCCGCGCGGCCGCCTCCAGCTTTGGATTCCCGCAATTCAGGAACAAGTTCGCCATCTGCTCGTCTCCATACTGGTTGAGCGTCTCGATCAATGCATCCTCTGAGCCGGACTCTCCACGGAAAACAAAGTACAAGGATGCGCCCGCAATTGCTGGTGCGTTCCCTTCGTGCAATGCATCCAGCAACGCCTTCTCTGCTCGCGGGTCCTTCATCTGCCCCAGCGCCTGCGCCGCAAGCAACCGCGCGTGATTGTTCTCGTCGTGCAGCAACGCGATTAACGGCTCCACAACTGGCGGACCGAACTTGACCAGCACACTCGGGATCCCCTCCCGAGCCCCGCCGAACGACGGGCCTTTCAACAAATCGATGATCGGGCCGATGGCGCTGGGATCGTCGATCTCGCTCAAGGCACCAGCCGCTTCGCTGCGCAGCATCCCGTCGTAGGGGTCCTTAAGTTGATCGATGACTAAGCCCTCATCTGCTTGCCGAGATGCTCCACATCAGCGACAAGCAGATGCCCTGGAGCGTGCAGGAGAGCGGCACCCTGGGTTGGGTGAATGACAAGCAATTCTTGTCTGAATTAGGCACACAGGTAGAACTGGAGGAAGCAAGGATTCGCGCAACCGTTCACACATTCTACGAAGAAAGACTCCTCTCGAAGATCCAAGAAGAGACGACCCGGTCGAGGCTTTCGATCATCGTCTTTGACGACCGGAGACCAACTCAACCACCCACCCGCCACTACCTCAACTGCCAATCAGCGACTCGCGAACAACGTACCGGATCAACACACAGCGCTGATGCTGGCAGTTTCAGCTCTGGCAATTCCTCCCGTATATGTGAATCAACTTATTATTCCCGGTCAGGCGGTGATCCGACCACTAAGCCGCATCTAGTCGTGCTGGTCCCTAGCGGGGCTGTCGAACAACATTGAAGGCTCATTAAACAATTTCTTGAGAAAACGATCCGAATCGTTCAAGAATCGCTTCACAAGCGTGAACGGGACTGTTTGATCCTACGCAATCCGTTGAAGCTTCTCTGCGTCGAATGACATGATTTGGGCGTCCGGGAACCCCAGCAAGATCGGTGAGTGAGTAGAGATTATGAACTGTGGGTCTCTGTGTTTCCGATGCACGTCATTGAGCAGTACGAGGAGCGAGAACTGGCGCTGGGATGACAGAGCAGCTTCAGGCTCATCCAGCAGAAATAGACGGTTTCGTTGAAACTTCAATTCCAAAAGGATATGGAATGTCTCGCCATGAGATCGGGAGTGAAGGCTTTTGTAGCCATAAAACTCTGTCACACCGATCTCGTCGATATAGGAAGCGGCATTGAAGAAGCTTTCGGTCCTGAGGTAGTATCCGGCACCGGTGCGCTTATCGAACGAAAGACGAAGAGCCTTTACGAGCGGATCAATGGAATGATTGCTCTCTGTTGAGTCATTCGCGAAGCTGCGTGTGCCCCCTTCGCGCCCAAAGCCGTAATGGACGGCTATCGCTTCTAGCAGCGTCGATTTGCCAGTGCCGTTCTCGCCCGTGAAAAAGCACACGCGGTGATCGAAGCTAAGCTCTTCAAGAGATCGTCGACCGGGTTGCTCAATTCCGGCAGGCCGCATATCGGGCATCGCGCAGCAACTTCAAAATGCCCAGCCATGAAAAAGGGGGCCGGTAACCGTGGGAAAGGGAGGGAGAAAAGGAGGCTAGCAAGGGATTTGCGATGGCCGTCACAGGCTACGGCAAGACGGGTACGCGGTCACGAGCCATTCCAGCCTGGGGCAGACCGCTGACCGGGTGCTGATCCACGCGGATACCGAGCTGGGGGCGAAAGACCTGCTCAACGACCGCATGGCCTTGGAACAGGGAAAAGAAAGATGGCCTTCCGCGTGGGTCCCATCCATCAAGCGGATATTCCTTGCTTCCTCTGCTCCACCCAGTTGCAGGCGGCTTCTCCCGGCATGGGGCGCGCGATGAAATATCCCTGAGCAAGATCGCACCCCAGGCTATTCAGGTAGTCGAGTGTTTTAAGGTTTTCAACGCCCTCCGCCGTGACCAGCAGGCCGAGGCTGTGGCCAAGCTCGACGATCGATTTGATGACGCTACGCGACTCGCTGGAGTGCGGTGCCTGCATGACAAACGACCTATCCACCTTGATCTCCGAGAAAGGCAGTCGTACCAGCTGCACCATCGAGGAAAATCCGGTGCCGAAGTCGTCGATCGAAAGGTGAAAGCCCTTCACGCGCAATCTTGTCAACAAGTCCAGAGAAAGGATTGGATCCACCATCGCGCTGGTCTCTGTCAATTCCAGGACGACACGCTCCGTATCAATCTGAAAGCGTTGGCACAGGGCGGAAAGGTTATCGGCCATCTGAATATCCACGAGGCTTTTCGCGGAAATATTCAACGACAATTTTGGATTGGATTGCGGAAAGGACTGGGAGAACCATTCCAGGCTTTGCTCGAAAATCTGCTCCGTCAGGGGATCGATCAGCCCGGCATTTTCCGCGAGCGGAATAAAGTCGTTGGGCATCACGATTCCCCTGTCGGGATGTTTCCAGCGAACCAGTGCTTCAAACCCGACCGTCAGGCCGCTCCGGCATTCGATTTTTGGCTGGTAGGCCAATATAAATTCATGGCGATCCAGAGCGTTCTGCAAATCCTGCCGAGTAATTTCAAATACTTCACCGTATGCAGATTGCTCCTCTATCCATGGCAGCTGATCGCATTCGCTTCCATCGCCAACCAGCAAGTGCAGAGCCTCTTTGGAAATTGGCTTGGAAATGACCCCCAAGATGCTCAACCCGTGCTCCAGAGCCGAGCGCTGCGCGGCTTCCAGCACCCTGCTGCCCATGCCGCTGGAGATGACGATCTTCGCCCGGCACTTGCGCTCCGCCAACAGGCGCATGATCTCAACGCCATCCAACTCCGGCATCACCAGATCGATGGTAATTATGTCAGGACACATCCGATCCAATCGCTGGAAGAACTCTTCCGGACGGATCACAAACTCCGCTTCAAAGCCGAGGCTCTCCGCAATCCATTGGATGGTCTGACCGACAGCCGCGTCATCGTCCAGGATGAGAATGCTCCGGTTAGCCATTGCGTTCCTCTTCTACAGGCGCGGACGGGCTTGCCGTCAGCATTCCGCGGATTCTTTTCGCCAGTTGCAGCCGGGAATAGGGCTTGTTCAGCAACTGTACATGCTCGTCCAGAAGCCCCACGTAAAGAATCGCGCTCTCTGCATACCCGGAGCAGAACAACACCTTCAACGCCGGGTGAAGCTTGCGTGCTTCCAGAGCCAGTTCGCGGCCGTTCAAGCCGCCCGACATCACCACATCGGTAAACAGAAGTCCGATCTCCGGATGCTCCCTGAGAATCGGCAATGCGTCCTTGCCATTCGCAGCTTCCAGGACCTGGTACCCGAGATGGAGCAGCTGGGTCCTGGCAAACTCCCGCACCGGAGCATTGTCTTCCACCAGAAGAATAACCTCCGAGCCATGAAGATCGGCAATCAGGATTGCTTCCTGATTGGAGGGTTCGCTTTCCTGGTCAGCCTTGGGAAGATATAGCTTTACCGATGTGCCTTTCCCGGGCTCTGAGTAAATCTTCACATGGCCCTGCGATTGCTTTACAAATCCATACACCATGCTTAACCCCAGGCCCGTCCCCTTGCCAACTTCCTTGGTGGTGAAGAATGGATCGAAGACGCGGTCCAGGTTTTCCGGGCTGATGCCACTGCCCGTGTCAGAGACTGAAATCAGAATGTACTGTCCCGGCGTGACTTCGGCGTTCTGTTCCGCATAGCTGGAATCCAGGGTGGCGATACCGGTCTCGACGATCAATTTCCCGCCTGCAGGCATGGCGTCCCGGGCATTCACGCAAAGGTTCAGCAGTGCGTTCTCCAACTGCGTCAGGTCAACGAGCGCCGTGCAATCCTCTCGGCTCTGGATCACTTCCAGATCGATATCCGCGCTCAAGGTGCGGCGAAGAATACTCTCCATATTCGCGACCATACGATGGATGTCGATCGGCTTCGGCTGCAGCGCCTGGCGCCGCGCAAAGGCCAGCATGCGGTGCGTCAGGTCCGCGCCGCGCTGCGCCGCATCCAGAATCATCTTCGCCATCTTGCTCAAGCGCGGGTTCCCTTTGGCTTCCTCGCCGATGAATTCAGAACAACCCAGGATCACGGTCAGCAGATTATTGAAATCGTGGGCGATTCCTCCGGTCAACTGGCCCACCGCCTCCATCTTCTGCGACTGGCGGAATTGCTCCTCCAGTTGCCGCCGCTCCGTGATGTCGCGGAAGGTCCAGATTCTGCCATAATGGTTTTGCGCCTTGTCGATGACGGGCGACGAGAATCGCTCCAGGATCGTACCGTCGAGCAATTCAACTACGTCCCGGCTTATTTCTTCCGGATGAGAAATCAGGAATTGGACCTTCTCGAAGAACTGGTCAGGGTTCTTCACCCATCCGGCGAGGAACTGAATCCGCTCGGCAAAATCCGGGTTTTCAAAAACGTCCCGCGGGAGCTTCAGTAGCTCATTCAGTCGCTGGTTCTGGAGTATCTTCTTGCCCTTGCCGTCGACGACCAATACACCGTCCTGCGCCGAGTCAACCTGCGCTTCAAAGAAGGCCGTTCGCCAGCGCAGTTCCTCTTCCGCTTTTCTTCGATCCTCTTCGCGGTGGTTCACTTCAAGCGCGAAACCGATGTCCATCGCCAGCTCGTCCAGCAGCTTGATTTCGTCTTCGTCGAAAAACGCCAGCTGGCTTGAATAAAGACTGAAAATGCCAACGACCTGCGCGTCCACCTTGAGCGGAAAGGATGCATGCGACCGATAGCCCATTCTGAGCGCGTCGTCTCTCCATGGGGCAAAGAGAGGGTCTTGCTCGATTGCATTGCAGACGGCGTGTTCTCCGGAAAGGAAGCATCGCGCCGAGGGTCCGGCGGAGCGGGCCGGGTCCAGGAAATCGAGTTGGACGTGGTCAAGGTAATCGCCGACCTTGCCACTGGATGCGATTGGACGAAGCATGTGCGCCGCGGGATCGGCCATGCCGACCCACGCCATGAGGAATTGTCCCTTGTCCACCGCGATGCGGCAGGCGGCTTCGAGCATCGCCTGGGAATCTTTCTCGCGCACGATGGTCTCGTTGATATCGCTCAGGACCGCATAGACGCGGACGAGCTGCCGGACGTGTTGTTCGGCGCGCGTCCGGTTCTTTTCATTCCGTGCGACTTCAAGTGCGAAGGAGATGTCCATCGCCATTTCGTCCAGCAAGGAGACATCGTCGCCCTCAAAGAACCCTTTCTCATTTGCATACAGGATGAAGGCGCCGACGGTCTGGCCATCGACTTTGAGCGGGAAGCCCCCCCACGACCAATATCCCCTGCGCAACGCTTCTTCCTGCAATGGCCGAAAGGCAATCTCTTGCTCGATGTCGTTGCAGATGGCATGTTTTCCGGATGCAATGCAGCGCACCGCCGGCCTGCTGGCGTGGTCAGGGTCCTGCACACTGATCTTGCCCAGATCCAGAAAGCCCTCGACCACTCCGCTGCAGGCAACTGGTTCCAGTAGCTTCGTGACTGGGTCCACCATCCCAATCCAAGCCATCTGGAGCTTTCCCTTTTCCACCGCGATGCGACAAGCGGTTTCCAGCATCACCTGGGAATCCTTCTCCCGAACGATGGTCTGGTTCACGTCGCTCAAAACGGAATACAAGCGGTTGAGTTGCTTAACGTGTTCTTCCGCCTTCAACCGCCGCTCTTCAAGCTGGTAGACCTCCAGCGCGAACGAAATGTCCATTGCCATCTTGGTCAGCAGTGGCAACTCGTCGCCTTCGAAGAATCCCGGCATACTGGCGTATAGGTTGAAGGTCCCAACAACTCGGCCATCTACCTTCAGAGGAAAGCTCCCCGCTGACCGATAGCCACGCCGAAGTGCCTCGTCACGCCAAGGCAAATAGTCTTGATCGTTTTGGATGTCATTGCTGATTGCGTATTGTCTGGAATGAAAAGATCGTGCCGGCAGCCTGTTGGGACGGTCCGCGTCCCGCAGGTCGATCTCCGCACCGTCGAGATAACCATCAACCAAGCCGCTAGATGCAATTGGATGTAGCACTTGCATTGTGGGATCGGCCATCCCGATCCACGCCATGCGGAATTGTCCCTTTTCCACGGCGATGCGGCAGGCAGCTTCGAACATCGCCTGGGAATCTTTCTCGCGCACGATGGTCTCGTTGATGTCACTGAGAACGGCATAGATCCTGCTGAGCCGTCGGATGTGCGCTTCCGCACGCTTGCGCTCCGTGATGTCTTCCGTGAAGACGACGATACCCCCTACCCCTCCGGAAGGTTCGTGCCATGGATGAATCTCCCACCGTAATCGTTGCAGGGAACCGTCGGCCCGAACAAAGGAATCATCCTCCCCCTGCACCACTTCGCCAGCCCGCGCGCGCCGATGCGCCTCCTTCCAGCGCCCCGGAATCTCCGGAAAGATGTCGTAGTGCGACACGCCGCGCAGGTCCCGGTCTCCCAGTCCATAGTCGGCGGACCAGCGTCGGCTGGCGCAGATATAGCGCATGTCCAGGTCAAACATCGCCAACGACGCGGGCGCATGCTCGACGAAGATCTGGAGCTGCTCCATGCTCAGCTTCAGAGCCTCCTCGGTGTGCAGGCGCGCGCTGATGTCGTTAAAGACAATTGCAACCTGCCTAAGCTCCGGCTCGCCGACGCGATAGGCGCTAACCTCGTAGTAGCATTTCAATGCGTTGGCTTCGTTGAGGAAATGCGCCGGCTCGCCAGTGAGTGCGATCTTCCCATAGATCTCGAACCAATACTCCTCATGAGTCGGGGCAAGCTCGCGCATCCGCTTCCCCGCTGCCTCGTGCAGCCCAGTCTGCCTTTCAAACGCCGCGTTAATCTCCAGGAATCGGTAGTCGGCGGCCTTGCCCTCCGCGTCGAAGATCATCTCGATGATGCAGAACCCTTCATCCATCGAGTCGAACAGGCCGCGATAGAGCGTCTCGCTCTTGCGGAGCGCTTCTTCGGCTCTCTTTTGCTCAGTGATGTCACGGCCCACCACCACCGACCCGATGATTGCGCCCTCATGGTCTCGGACAGGACCAAAGCTGTAGCTCCCGATCCACGTCTCGCCCGTATCCTTGCGGCGCAGGCGGTATTCCTCGTTGGCAGCAGTTTCTCCCCGCAGCGCCCTCGGAACCGCCCACATCTCCAGCGGAGCCAATTGTCCATCGGCCATCGACACTTCAAGGAATTCTGGATATTCGGTTAGCGTCCTGGCGCACTCGGACTTGTTCCTGAACCTGTGAAACGAGGCAAAGGCATCGTTGAATTGGATGAATTGGCCCTTGGCGTCGGATATGAACACGGCGTCGGTCATGCTGGCCAATGCCACATCCAGTTTTTCGTTGCTCACCCACAGCGCCTGCTCCTCTTTATAAGCCGCAATAGACAGCAGGCTGCGCCGGTAGCCTTCGGCCAGCAGGCTGATCAATATGCCCATCGTGGCAAACAAAACCAGGGCAACGGCATCCGAGGTCTTAGCGATGGCAAGACTTCCGAATGGTGGCAGAATCAGGTAGTCCACTGCCAGTACCGCCAGAGCTGTAGCCAATAGCCCCGGCCAGAGGCCGGCAAGAACGGCAACCAACATGATTCCTGGATAGAAGGTGATGAACGTCGGCATGGCCAGGCCGAGGCCCTGCACCAGGAAGTATCTCAGCAAAAACGACGCGGCAACTACAACGATTGCCGTCATGTAGCGAGCGAACGGTCGATCAAGCACGGCTTTGGAAATGTCCCGTATCATGCGCGCTACCGAGACTACTATCTTTTCGCTTTGCTGATTGCAACGTATTCCTCAAATAAAATCGTCGACTGTGATGTGGGTCACGCCGATTCGGGGTGTCAGTTTTCTTATCTAATTGATTTTTTGGGAAAACAAAGTCTTCATAGGTGGTCCTTACAGGCGTTCTGTAGCTCGTTTAATAACTCCTCGAAACCAAGCTGCGAGTCCGGGTCCACTCGGTTGATGCCTTCGGCAAACTGGCCGTCCTTGAAGTCTTGTCCAGATTGGAGAAACACTTCTTAAATCGAATGACGGTCAGTGCGCATGAAATCGACAACACGTTCTCTGAGTCCGCGAACTAAGGGAAATCCAGCAGCCGCAGAGAATGCCGCACCGAGAATGAACGTTGTTCGCTTCATTTCCTATATCCATTATCCGCCCGTTTGTCATTGCGAGAGCAGGAGTCATTTTAGGCGAGAAACCTACAGCACAGAGGCAGAGAAAACGCGCTCTATCCGCGCTCTGTTTATCGGATTACGACTGCTTTGCATGGTCTTAAGTGTCATCCGCTGACCTGCATGTTGTTGAAAATACGTTTGACTGATGATTCGAGTCCTACCTGAGGAGCCAAATTATGTCCAGACTTGTCCAGTCCCAACCATCCGACATAATAAAATCAGTGATTTAGATAAATCCCTATCCAGATTAATCCACACCAAACCAGTTGAAACCAAGTAAAATGTGGGCATCCTGTGGGTATCTTCTGCGCGGGAAACGGAGGGATCACGTGGCTGGAGCCAGACTGAAAGACCTCCAGATCAAGAAAGCAAAACCGTCTGACAAGCCATACAAACTCTTCGACGGTGGAGGAATGTTCCTTTACGTCACGCCGACCGGAGCAAAGGTCTGGCGCTGGCAGTTCCGCTTCAATGGGAAGTACCAACAAATGTCCCTAGGGCCCTACCCAGAAGTGAGTTTGGAAGAAGCTCGCCTCAAGATCAGGGACAAGAAAGAATTCTGCACAGCGGGCGTAACCCGATGGAGGTCCGTAAAGAAGAGAAAAGGGGCCGCATCACTCCATTCGAAGATAACTCTGCGATGAAGAGCTTTGCAGAGATTGAGAAGGAGTGGTTCGATCACTGGAATGCCGGAAAGCAGGATCGCTACATCAAGCAGATGGAAGCCCGGGTCGCTACGGATATTCTGCCCCACCTTGGCCGCAGGCCCATCGATGAGATCGAGGCACCGGAAATCGTCGCCATGGCGAGGGCCATCGAGGGCAGGGGAGCAAATGAACTGGCTCGTAAAGCCCTCCGGAGCACCGGCCAGATATTCCGGTACGCTATTGCGCACGGCCACGCGAAGCGAAACCCTGTGAGCGACATCCGGCCATCCGACGTTCTCAAGTCTGCGAAAGTTATAAATCAGCCGCGCGTTCACGAACGTGATCTTCCAAAGTTGTTACTCGACATCGATAGCTACACGGGCAGGGAGGTGGCTTCGACATTTCGGAGCGAACTGTGTTGCGCTGGATGAGGAGAGCGCCGAAGAATCCTGAACCGGCAAGCCGAGTCCGACAGGCGGCTTCACATTCAACTTCATCAATGTGGAAAACAGAGATGCGCCGTTGCTCAAATCCGTTTTTTTTGAACCCGATCAGACTGGTCCCGGCAGCAAGGTTCACTTAGAGTTTGCTGCCGGCAGATGGCCTCATTCTCATTGGGACTCATCGCTTAGCCAATCCACTTCCACTGGCCCAATTAAGCCTGAGGGCATGAGAGGCGAATTCACTTTGTAGGTACTGCTGGGTGTGAAGGCGACCTTTTCCGCGCCCGGCTGCTGATCGCCGATCAGTCGATTCGGCCAGAGGTTGACCACCTTGATCGAGAGCGTGTTTGCACCCGGCTTGACAGCATCAGTTATATCCACGCGATACGGCGGTTTCCATGCAATCCCTTCCGTCTTCCCGTTCACAGCGACCTCAGCCACTTCGTGCACCTTTCCAAGATCGAGTTCAAGTTTCGATCGCGAGGCCAACGCCGACTCGGCAATCTCAATTGTCTTGGTGTAGGTCGCTGTGCCGGAGAAATACTTGATTCCAGGATTGGTGTTGTTGCTCCAGTCAGACAACTCATCGAATGTCGCCGATGGCGGCGCCCCGCGGCCGGACTGAAAAGCGACTTCCCACGGTCCATTCACATCCGCCAGCTTGATGCGGATAGGCGCGACAACGGTCCGCGACACGACACTTGTCGGCTCACGGAAGACCACAAACAGCGCGTCTCTCGACTCAAGCGCCAGTGGCACGGTCGTAACCCCGTCGTGGATTCTGTAGGATGCGGGTTGAATGGTGCCGCGGTCCGCGATCCAGATCTCAGCGGATTTGCCGGTGACACGGAAGGTGGCATTTATCGGCGTCGCCTGGTCGGAGCGATTGTTCACAAAGTAGATATCGGTGTCGCCAGCGATGCGATGATAAAACTTCACATTTGAATCCTGTTGAGGCTTTACATAGTCAAAATCCGGCTGAATTGATTCTTCACCAAAGACTTGGCTCAGATTCAGTGTCTGGTAGACTTTTCCCGACCCAACTTTGTGAATCATCGACTTATCCGGCCATAGTTTCTTCGCAACCGTATTCCACTGAGTCATATCGTCCGACAGACTGGGTGAGTCCTGCGGAGACAATCCAACCACCACCGCTCCTGCCGCGGCCAGGGCGCGCACTTTCTGGAGCACCGGCAGGGTCATGTAATTGCTGGTTCCGCCGAGGTAGAGAATCCGATACTTCATCCCAGCCCTGGTTACGAGCTTTCCGCCCTCGACCGAGAATTCGTTCAGCAAGGACTCCTTATTGACGAAGTCGTAATTATAACCATCAGTGATCTCCGGCGCCCGCGCGTCGTTGACCGTTGTCGACGGACCTTCTTCGCCGTAGAAATACGCGACATCGACAACTGCATGCCCCTGCTGCATGAGGTAACAACTTCGCGCAATGTAGTCCGTCCATGCCCGCGCCTGCTCCGCCCATGTGTCTAGGCGATTGAACCACATACCGAACTGACCGAGGGCCAATCCCGGCGCATTGTCATTGGGTTGGTGTACCGAGACATGCAGTGTGAACTGGTTGATGCCGGCGACAAACTCCTCGTCGGCAACTGGCTTGATGTCCCATGGCCCGTACGCCCAAGGAATTCCAGTCGACGTGATGGATTCAGCCGAAGCTACTTTCTTGCCGTAAATGTTGGCTACCGATGCCGTGTCTCGAATGTCCGCGAAGTAGTTCTGGTTCAGCCGATCGGGCGTGGGCAACCACAGTTCACCCATGGGGTAGTCCGCCCGCGTCTTCATCTCCATTGCATCGCCAATTGTGGCCCTACGTCCGGCCATGGCTTCGGTCACATACTTCAGTCCGCGCTCATGCAGGCTGTCTCGCACCTGGTCGAAGTTCGACGAAATTACGAGGTCCGCAATCGTGCGACGGAAGTCCCAGAGGAACTTATCCGTGGCGTCGCTTGACTGCACAATGCGGCCGGTGAGCGTCGGCAGCCACGGTCTTGCATCGTATCCGCGCAGACGCTTGAAATCAGCAAGGATGCCGTCGGTCCAGTTCTGGAAGCCCGCTTCCCAGCTATCGGTGGCGACGTTATTCACACCGTGTTTGCCCATCATTCCGCCTGAAGCGTCTTCATACAGACTCAGGTATTCGTCCATGAATGTCTTGGTCGCGCCCTTCTTGATTTTGTCCACCTCGTATCCTGTTGCCTCAAGTGGCGCCGGAGCATTTGTCTGGCCTGTGAGCGCGTAACCCATGCGAAGCACCGTCCACTCGCCGGCGGGAACGGTCCAGTCCAGAGTTCCATCCGAACGCATATTGTCCGTCAGGTCGATTACGTCCGCCTCTTTCACTACACTCGAAACATCTGCCTCTGGCGTAGCTATGTCGTAATAATTGGGGACGGCGGCGAAGCCGTCCTTCTCTTCAAACCGATTCACAGGCATCGCGGTGTGAAGCTGAAACCGGCAGATCCTGAAGGACTCAGAGCTTGCGCTCGGAAGCAGATAACGAAAATACCGCCCGGCGACCGGCTTAAAGGCGAAGGTTCGCTGATAGATCACAGTGCGCGGCAAATCGATCACATGCGTGAAGTGAACGCCATCATCGCTGACCTCCAGTGACTGTGCGGGAGCATTGTCCGCAGCGAAGGTGGCCACCACGTTCCGGGTCGCCACGGTGACTCCGCGGATCGTCTGCGGAGAATCGAATGCAATCTGAATCCAGGACGGTTTGCCGGCGACGGCGGGCAATTCGACTGGTTTGGCGTACGTGCCGCTCGAGAGATCGGTCCACGTGAAGCTACCGCCGCTCGAAGTGACGGCTGGATGCGCCTGCTCCAGAGATTTCACGGCCGCTGCCACGCGAAACGCAATCACCGACTGGTCTTTATAGAGCGTCGGCAGCTTGGGAACAGGTCGATCGGGTCTGACGAACCGCGCCTGGTCCTGAAAGGGACCGTTTACATCGGGCGGCTTCGGAAGTACGCCATCAAAGCGCTTGCCGCCTTCGATCGTCGTCTCGGTCCACACCAGTTTTTTCATTGCATCGGCAGGTTTCACCCAGGGTCCGCCGGTCTGGCTCCATCCGGGAGCGGCGCCAATGGTCACCTCCATGCCAAGCTTATCTGTCAGCGTGATGGCGTGACGGAATGCGTCCTTCCAGTCAGGCTGCATATATACCAGCCGGTGATCCACTACCGTAGGTGTGGAAACCGCGACATCGAAGGTCTCGACGCCTGCTACACCCGCACGATGCATCCATTCGAGATCTTTCGTCAGCCCGTCTTTGGTAATGTTACCGTTCTGCCAGTACCAGTAGACGCGTGGCCGAGCGATATTGGGTGGGTCCTTGAAGCCGTCGGCAAGCGATGTCTGTGCATATGAGGGCAGGTTGAATAAGAACAGAGCAGCGAAGGCTCCAAGACTCAGTTTTCTGGCAATCATCGGCAACTCCTTCAATCGCCTTGCGATTGGATGTATCTGCTTTGCGCGCGGCGTAGTTCCGGCAACTAGGCCGCCCTCTATCCTACTATGCGATTTGACCCCGCGGTACAGGACGCGATTCTATCTTTGCTTCCGCCGCAACGCCGTCCATCACGAAGCTATGGGATCGGCAACTTGAATCAGAACCAGTAGGCCCACGGCAGCGCGGATGCTGGTGGTTCCACAAAGTTCACCGCTAGTACAAGATTTCGACGGCTGATCGTTAAGTCAACAGGCATGGGATCCTTTCCCGTTTACGAGAATCAGGGATTTCGGCCTGCAATAAGATGCGTGGGAAAGGAAGGCTGCTTTGGGGAGTGACAATTGGTGACAAATTGATAAATTCGCATCATATCGGTCCTTGTTTCGAACATGCAATTATCCGCGAATGAAATCGACCTCATCACCAACATGGTCAGGCGCACAACTTCGGAGCGGCGCATGCCTGTGCTGTAGAGGAGCATCAGGAAGGTGCGCTGGAACAGGCTGCCGCTTGTGTTGATCAGGCGAGCGACTTCCTCCTTGCTCAGAATGTTGGGCAGCTTCTTCTGAACTCGCGGATAAGGCAGGAACTCGCGGAACTCAGGTCGCCTCAGTGTGCGGACAAAGAAGAACCGGAGAGCAGACATATGCTGCTCAACCGTAGCTGGCGCCAACTTCCGCTCCTTCAGCAGGTAGACCTGATAGGTGCGCAGATGATCCGGTCCGAGCTTGTCAGGAGACTTGCCGAAGTGTTGGGCGAACATCTCGACAAAACGCAGATAGTGGCGGATCGTCAGTGTAGTGACTACACTCCGATGATTCATGAGAGGAGTAAGGCCGGAAACGGTTTGAGGTTTGGCGGTCTGGCCTGCCGCAATCGCGGCGCATGCCGCATCCACAGGAATGCGGCGAGAGTACTTGATAATGGACATGATTACTACTCCTGGCGCGGATAGCGCCGTAGTGTATGTTGAGCGGGTTATGGTTGATCCCTTGGCTTCACTCCGGCCTTGCTGAGCACAATGCCGAGGGCGTGGGTGGAGAACCATCTCAGGTAATTCTTCGTGGAGCGGCGGAGTAGGCCCGGCACGACTGGGCCGCGCCACTTACTCCAGGTCATTCTCGACATGCGCCTGATCGCGAGCCGCACATTCGAAGCGCTGTTCGCGGGTCGAGAAGTGCTTCTGATCGCGAGTACTGTATGGGTTTCGAAAGGGCGAACCCAACAGCATTGAGGGGCGGATTGTCCAAATGACGTTTGAGGACAGGAGCTACCGCATGATGACGAAGCCACGCAGTGAAGCCCCTCAGAATGTGAATATCTTGGCAAGAAGTCTGCTCCTCGCTCACATGCTCGACGTTGGATACGCTGCTAG
>PLSM01000055.1 GCA_003165075.1 Acidobacteriaceae bacterium
GACCGGGGGATCAAAGTCCGCTCGAAGCTCGAGACCGTGCGCCTTCGATGCATAGGGGTATACACCGGGACGGTTGTGGATAGTGTCCAAAGACGGCAAGAGCACATATCCCTCCGTCGGGTGGAGGTTCCCGCTAGACGGATTGGCACGCAGAGGCCATGTGGTTCCCTCGAACTGCTTCCAGGCTGTGAGCGAGAGTGCGTATCGCAAGAAGAGTGAGATGGAGTCCACCGAAAGCGGAGCCGGCACCACGTTGTCCGCGACATAGAGCTGCCAGAACGGAAGCGCCCGCCCCTCCTCGGGGAAAGGAAGGCGAACCAGCGGCGCNNGGTATCCAAGCGAGGCTGCATAACGATGGTAGTGGTGCTTCGTTCTCTCGTGGTAAGCTACCACGACTTGTTCGGCAGGAAGGTCGAGGTCGTCCCTGTCCGTCTTCAGCGTAAATTCAGGAGGAGTATTTGCTTCCATGACCATCGTTGCCTTCCCGTCACGTATAGGTAAATACCTCGTATAGATGAAAGTCGACATCGAATGCCCGGGAGCTCGTGGCGGAGATCTACCGGGCGCTTCGGGAGTACAACCTTACCAGGATCCAATCCGCCCTCAACAATAGGTCTCTCTCAGTATTTACAGCACAGATTGCAGCGTAACAAAAATCGCCGATCTACTGTCTAAAGAAACCTATCCTTTACACGAAGGACCGGGCTCGGGAAAGCAATTGAAAGATTTCTGGATGTGTGTTCGGCAATCTGGACATTGAGCCAAGTATCTCAGTTGGTGCAAAATCGCCTGGGCTTCTACCGATATCCCCACGCCTGATCAAAATCGAGCGCGTAGGCGTATATATCGAGGGCATGCTGGCGGCGGGGAGGCAGCTCGTATGCGAAAGAAGAACAAGAGGCCCATTCGTAGGAAGATCGTCCTCCGTCTACCTGATCTGGACCATGCGAAATCAGTGGTCCTCAGCATCCTGAGTTCGCCCAGCTCACGGCGAAATTGCAAGTTCGCGATGGAGCAATTCATCACCTGGTACTGCTCCGAATCTCGCCTCGCGCTGAATCGCACAGTGGTGCTCCGATTCCGTTTGTATCTGGAATCACTCGGTCTTGCGGCGGGTACCATCAACCAAAGACTGGCCGCCGTTCGCCGGCTGGCCTATGAGGCCGCGGATTCGGGCTTACTGAGCCCTGAGCTCGCGGCCGGGATCCGGCTCGTGAAAGGCGTCAAGCAATTGGATGGCCTCAACACGTTCAAGTCGCCGCATCGCTGGATAGACGGTTCCACTCGGCAGGCCGGTCATCTCCATAATGCTGAAACCGTAGACAAATCCGGCCTCAATCGCCTGAAGAATCATCGCCGCGGTATGCGAAAGCTTCAATTCTGTGGCCATGGCGGACATTTGACCTATGTAGCAATCTACTTGACTATATGATATGCCGTTTGCTACATAGGGTATGCGGCAAATGGTGCAAGTAAACCATGCTCGAACTTCGCAACATCTCGAAACACTTCCTGAGGATTCCCGCCGTAGACAATGTCAGCTTCCGCGCCCAGCCGGGCGAAGTTACCGGCTATCTCGGGCCGAACGGCTCCGGCAAGTCCACCACCATGAAGATGATCACCGGCCTGATCGAGATGACCTCCGGCCAAATACTATTCCGGAGTAAGCCCATTCAGAATGATCTGATTGGCTATAAGCGGCGCATGGGGTATGTCCCGGAGGAGCCTTACCTGTATAACCATCTTTCCGGAGCTGAATACCCGTCTTCGACGGCACCAAGTGGATCGCTCGCAATCCACCATCTTCTGCCCCCGATACTCAGTCTCTTCAGCACCTCGCGCAGGGTCTGAAGGCTGGTAACAATGCCCAGCTCAAGCTCGCTTAGATCAGCATCCATGTCTATTCCTCCAAAAGGCTCGTCGAGGGGCGATGGCTTTCCGTGTCCGGATCGTCCAGGACCATTGAGATTCTCATCAGTCCTGCCAGGGGGTACCTGGAAACCGCCATTTTCTGCCCTCAATGTGTATATACAAAGCTTCGGCGATTTTGGGGACTGGCGATCAGAACATATTCTCAGTGGTGCCTATCTGGGAGACGCCGTTCCTGCGGGACACACGCAGGACCATCCTCCATCACCGCTGCCGGTCTTGATTCTTAAGTCAACCGCATCACCTGCGACAGCGCGGCCGTCACGCAGCTATGGAAGCTCCAGCCGATACCCCGCGGAACTCACACTGCATACACGGGCATCCACGCACCGTCGGTGCGTGTGACAGGCGGTAGATTTCATCGGACAATGACGCCTGGACGACCATGTGGCGGAAGGACTTGTTGCGGGAATCTACTCCTGAATCTGCGAAGTAGAGGTACACACCGTACCACTGCAGCATTTCGGTCGTAATGCACAGGTCCGTTAAGCTCCGTCCAAGCCGAGCCAGGTCGGAGACCAAAATGCAGTCAAACGGTCGCGGGTTGTGTGTGGCCAATGTGAGCAGGGTCTGGAGACCCGTTCTGCCAACTAGCGTGCTGCCGGACTTGCCCTCATCCACTTCGATGAGTTCGTCCAGGACGTCCCAGCCCTTCGTGGCAGCAGCTTCGCGGCAATCGCGTATCTGAACTTGGATCGACTCGGCGTTTGGAGCGGTAGCAGATCGTGCGTATATTGCGCAGCGTACGCGATCATCTACTACCGGGGGTACATGCTGCTCAGCTACAACTTGGTTTGACATGGGGGTTCACTTCGGCCTCAAGCCGTCCTCTCTGTCAAAGGGACAGGAACTCGGAACTTGTCGGGTTGCATTCCGAAGTGCGGCTCTCCGCTTGGAGCGATATCAGAACTTGGTTCCACCGTTGTAGTCAGCGGTGACGGCCGTTTCAACTGCGGTCATGCTGGCCGGGTCGTTGAAGATGAGGCCCAGTTCGCGGTTGCTGTTGAGGGACGGGGTGGAGACGTTCTCAGAGCCGATGAACATGGTGGCCTGCGCTGTGCCGAAGTCCGCAAGGATAGCTTTGGCGTGGATGTAGTAACCCGTGGGTGAGCTGTAAACAGCGATCTTTGCTCCATCCTGCTTGAGGGTGGTGAGGATGGCGTTGTATTTGCTGCTCTCGTTCTCCTGGACCATGGTTACGGCGACGCCGCGAGTGAGTGCCGATTCCAGGGCAGTTTCGATGCCGGGGTCAGACATCTCCTCCTGCGCGATGAGGATGGACTTGGTAGCCCCGTTGATGAGGGCGAGAAGTGCAGTACGCGCATTGGTGGGGCTCCAGACAAGATTGTCGCCGGTCGGAGGGGTGATTGCCGCGTTCTGAAAATCGGCATTGAAGGTGGTCTCGATGCCAGCGACGTCGGACACATCGTTGGTAATTACGGCAAAATCACGCGTGGTGGCGTAGTCCTGCGGTGTGAGGTTGAGGGTCATGATGGCGGTCGTTGCTTGATCCACCGTGATGGTCTTCTGGTGGGTGACGGCGTAAGTCGGGTTGGCCCAATGGACCGACACCTTGTGGGACGCCAGATAGTTGAAGGCTGTGGTGTTGTTCTTTTTCTCACTGTTCTGGTCGAGGATGACTCGAACGGCAACACCGTTGGTCGCGGACGCGGCCAGGCTGGAAGTGACGGTGGTGTCGGAAAGTTCGTAGATAGTGATATCGATTGTCTTTTTGGCGGAGGAGATCAGGTCGTAGATGGAGGCAAGGCCCTGGGAGGGTTCGGTTATCAAGGTGTAGGTGACTGGAGCGGGTGTGGGCGTCTGGGCGGAAAGAACTGAGAGACAGGCAACGACCGCAATAGCGGCGACCAGTTGCAGAAGGTTGGCTTTGCGCACCATGGATTTTCTCCTTTGAAAGAATGACAAGGTCATTGGGGTACCGGTTCTACAAGGGCTCGAAGGGGAAGCCTCGTGGCGGGTCCAGAATGCCCGAAATCCAAATCTAACCATTTAGCATTCCGCCGCCTCCTGACATAGGGGCCACGATCCGGCCCCAAGGTTACGGGAGAGGAAATGCCGCGCAACGGAAAACTTCTTTGCCGCGATGTAAACCCGTCTAGAAAGGGTCGCTGGGTTGCATATTCGGCTACGTGAATTATCACGCAGTAATCGTATAAAGAGGAGCAAACTCTGGTACCCCGGCCGTTCGTCCTGCAATCCAGCGAAGCACATAGACTTCGGTTGGGTCCGAGAGGGAATGTGTGAGGGCGTTCGGAATAACTTCGAAAATGGCGTGGGCTGCGAGGTCCTGATAGTAGTCGATGTCAGGCTCCACCAAAACGCAATCGATACCGCCGATGACCATCTTGTCGTTCTCATGGAAGGTGAGTTGGACGTTGGCTTCGCCGAACTGTATCTGTTTCCAGCTCGAAGTGGCTCCAGGGTGAAAAAAACCTGGGTTGTTTTCGACGGCGAATTGTCCAGCTTCGGCGGCACTCTTGACCTGGTCGATGAGACGGCTATCGCACCACGCAAAGAAGCGGTCCTGCGCCGGTGCGTAGGGAGCATCCCAGCACAATTGTTTGATGTAGTCCAGCGGGGTACCCTGCGAGAGGGAAATCTGGCTCATGGCCTCGCAGATGTTGAGTAGGCATGCGAGTGACTTCTCAGTATTGTCGAGGAGATTGCCATAGCGGGCGGCACCGGCGGCGTTGTCAACGTCGCTGCCCAAGAACGGGTAACGTGCGTTTACGACGTCCCATGGAGCATCCACGAAACTGAAGCCTGGGTCGTTGCTTATGAGCATGATGTCGAGGGTTTTTAAGTACTGGTCGGAGAGCAAAACAGGGGAGAAGCCTGCCTGCTTGAAGCCATTCGCCCAGACAACAGCGGTGTAATCGTCGCCAAAGTTGTCGAAAAAGGGAAGATCGAACGTCATGTCGTTATTTGGATAGAAGTTGCGGATGTGCTGGGTCCTGTTGCCGTCCGTGATGGTCACCAGAAACTGCGCCGGTGCTGAGAATAGCTGGCGGGAACCGTCGAAGATACGAAGTTGCAGCTTGCTCACAGGATCACCCCTTATGACGGTGAATGATAGCACCGCCTTAAGTCAGCCGCGTGAAATGTGAACGGTGTAAGGGGCAACATGGAAACCGAACCCACTGACAAAGTGTATGGAGCGCCAGGTGGTCGCCTGTTTTGCGGTAGCGTAGTCAGGCTCCGGGTGACTCCAGGAAGCCCCAGGACGCATCGCCGAAGTCGCGGGCATGTCCAAGTACCCCTGTGATTCCCGGGTCCGGCTATGCGAGTGCCGAGCCGCGTCTATGACGTTGCGACAAACTATTGGTGTGACTCCAAGGCACTCGCGCAGAATTCGTGATGGAGCGGAGGTCGAACTTCGCTGTGGATGTGGGGTACTGAGTCTTTGCGTGAATTGCGGCGAGTCTGGTCGGGTTACCGGAGTTTGGCCGGGATAGCCCGACACACCCAGACCCTGGAAACGACGGTAGAGCGGCTCGCTCCCCGAGTGCATCAGGCTGTTGGCGTCATTCCAGGAGAAGCAGCTGTGGCTTCCCTAAACATTGGCTGTCCTCCCAGAACCAATTCCAGTAGTTTTCTTAGACAGGCAAGAATATCTGATTGCTCCGTCGACCGCTGGCGAAGCACATACTTTCCCACCGGTCCGTTCAACGCAGTTCTGCGCGCTGTGTTGCCGCCTTAGCATGGATCGTCACCGATCCGTCGCTCAAGCCTGGGGATTTTGCAGTAATGGTTATCGGTCCACTGTGCTTTGAGGTTCGCACTACGACGAGTGCACGCCCTTGAAACAATTTGCGGCGTTCGCCCAGGTACGAGGCGTCGTCTTGCCCGTCGCCATTCCCCACGGCGGCGATCACGCCCGGTCCGCTGATGGAGAACTGTACATCCTGATCCGCATGCGGCTGCAAGCGTCCCGCAGTATCCACCGCCTCGACTACGAGGAAAGCAAGGTCCTGTCCGTCAGCTTGAACTGCAGTGCGGTCTGCAGTAATGCGCAGGCCTGCGGCGTCGCCGGACGTCCTGAGGATGCTTTCAGCAACGGCCCGGTCACCCCGCATGCCAACTGCCTTCAATGTGCCGGGCGCGTATGGGACCGAAAAGGTCGCCTTGAACTCCTCGTCGCGTCCGGTGGGCTTTTCTCCCATCAGCTTGTCGTTCAGATACAAACGGACCTTCTCCGCGCCGGAGTACACCTCCACTTGCACCTCTTTGCCTTCCTGCCCCGGCCAGGTCCAGCTCGGCAATGTCGGATAGGTCGCCCAGCCCACGGCGATGATCTTCTTTCCTGCCGGTTCGGGCAATCGTACAGTGGCGTACACGCGATCGCCGCCGTTCCACAAGATGTCGCGATAGTAGGACTGCGGCCTCCGATAGCCGGTTAAATCAAGGTCTCCGCACGCCGCCGCATGCCACGGATACGCGTGAAAAAAGATCGCCATTACTGCTTTCGCGGCAGGGTCAGCCGTATCTTGGGTCATCGCAGCCATCACATCTACGCCATTGGCCATTCCCAGGAACATTTTGTCCACCATCGAAGAGGTTGCCATCGCGCCCATCATCTGCGTTGCAATCTGTGCCTTTTCCGGAGTGCCATAGGTCCAGGCGCCGATACCGGACTCGCCCAGATAGTCCATGGCAGTCCACGTCAGATCACCGAGAACATACGGATTGTCCTGCGTGATTTGCCACAATGGAAATGCCTTGGCCGGATACGACTCGGTAGTCAGCATGATTCGTTTTGGCAACTGCTGATGGTCCGCTGCATAGGTTTGAATCAGGTTGTAGTTGTAACCGGTGATGTCGAGCTGTGAAAACACAGCCTCCGCATTCGGTGCGGTGGTGCTGCCGGGAAACGCAAGAGTCAGCGGACGCGTGCTGTCGAGCGACCGCACCTGATCGGCTAATTGCTTAGCCATCTCCCCGCCTCGTTTGACCTCCAGCTCGGGGATCTCGTTGCCGATTCCCCAGATCACGATGGAGGGGTGGTTGCGATCGCGCAGCACCATGGATGAGATATCCCGCTTCCACCATTCGTCAAAGTCTCTGCCGTAGTCAAACTTCGCCTTGCTCGCCTTCCATGCATCGAACGGCTCATCCAGGACGAGCAAGCCGATCCGATCGCACGCGTCTAGGAATGCGGGGGACGGCGGGTTGTGCGCAGTTCGCACGGCGTTGTATCCAGCTGCCTTCAAGAGCTCAACTCTGCGTTCCTCTGCGCGGTCAAATGCCGCAGCCCCCAACGGCCCGTTATCATGATGGACACTGCCGCCAGTGAGCTTGACCGGCTTGCCATTCAACAGCAGCCCCTTCTCCGCTGACCACGAAAGTGAACGGATTCCAAACGGCGTCACAACCTGATCGACAACCCTTCCGTCCCTGCGGATATTGGAAACCGCGCGATACAAGGCGGGCGCAACGGGCGACCACAGAGCAGGGTTGGCAACGGTGATCGTCTGTGCGGCTTCCATCTCCGTCTCCGGAGCAATCGTCAGGGTCGATTTCGTTTTGCCCGCTTCGTGTCCCGCGCGGTCGTATAACGCAGTCTCAACTGTGACTCCCGTCGAACTGGCGGATTCATTCGCAACCTTTGTCTGGATTGAGACCACCGCCGATTCCCCCGATACCTTGGCTGTAGTGACAAAGACTCCCCAGTGCGCCACATGCGTAGGATCGGTTACGACAACACGGACGTGCCGGTAGATTCCAGACCCGCTGTACCAGCGGCTGTTCGGCTGAGCAGAGTTGTCCACGCGCACAGCCAGCACGTTCGGGCCTGCAAAATTCAGATCTGGAGTGAGATCGAAGGTGAAGCTCGTGTATCCGTAGGGATGAGTTCCCAGCTCATGGCCGTTCAGGTACACGGTCGCATCTTTGTATACTCCATCGAACTCGACGCTCACCTGCTTGCCATGCCAGTCAGCGGGAGCGCTAAACGTCTTGCGGTACCAACCCACACCTGCTGGAAAGAAGCCCCCGCCCGAGCCGGTCGGATTGTTCGCGTCCAGCCGTCCTTCGATACTCCAATCATGGGGCAGGTTCACCGCACGCCAAGCTGTGTCCGCAAAGGAAGGCGCTTCTGCACCGCTCGGGTCACCGAGCAGGAACTTCCAACCGGAGTCCGCCGCCAGCTCCAGCCTGGGCGTCTTCGACCCTGATGCATTCATCGCCACAGGAGTCAACGAGAGTATCGTAGTGCAGATTGCAATCATGATGCGCAGACGAAGTTTCATTAAGTCCTCTTTCTAGTCGTGGCCCTGTGAGCCTTCACTCGGGGGCAGGAATCAGCGGTGTTTGCGTGTTCACCGGCGCGCAGACCAAACACGATGATGCGAATGGTTTCCCGGAACATGCGGTCGATCGATTGTCCGTATTCCAACTCGACCTTCTTCCCCAGCGAGGCGAGACGTCGCTGCGCCGCGATCACTGCATTGATCACCGCATGCAGCGTCAAGTCGGGGTCTAAGTCAGGGCGGAGTGAACCGTCGGCAATGCCCTCGCGAATCAACTTGCGAAATGCTTTGAAACCCTGATCGTGGATTTGTCCCTCGAGCGTCAGAAGGCGTTCGGTAGGCCAGTCTCGCGCATACATCGCATCGAACTGAGCCATGAACCGAATCCTGGGCTGGTTCTTCGAAAGCTCATCGGCCATGTACTGCAGCAGCGCTGTGATCTTGGCAAGCCCATTCGTTGCGCCCTCAACACTTTTCTTCGCGCGCGCGGCAGCTTCCTCCAACACCTCGCTGAGGATCGCCCACACGATTTCGTCCTTGTTCGCGAAGTATTGGTACATCGTGGAAGGGCGAAGTTCACTGGCGGAGATCACCTCAGCCATTGTGGTCCGGTCGATGCCACGCTCGTCGAAGAGCTTTTCGGCCGCGCTGAGAATTCGCCGCCTCTGTCGCATCCGATGAGCGTGGTATGCATTCGCCTTTGGTTCTGTACTCTTTCTGGACATTGGTGAGTTACGATAAAACGTACATATACTACAAATTCGAACGACTATTACGGTTTATCGTAGAGCCAGGTTCAGTGATTGTCAACGCAGATATTCATCTGGATAGCGGCGCGCCGACAGACGATGGCTCGATTCACGCCGACGTTTCTTCCAGTGGTGACTGATTGTCGGTCGTTTCGAGAAATACGGCTTGTGTGAGGAGCGCGAAGGCCAGGGAGACCAGCGAGTGTTCGCAATAATGTGCGGAGCGGTCCTGCGATTTAAGGGATATCCTTGGTCCTTTTGGCGGAATAACTCTTAGTAAACGCTCCCTTTTGCTTCGATCAATCGCCGCTCTCCGCGGCAACGGTTCTTGACGAGTGCTAAATCGCCTGGGCGTGTTTCCTGGTTAGCCGAGGGATGGAAACACGGCTTGCCCTGTTGTCGTCAACAGCGATCAACTGCCGATACCGATCATCGGGGAAGCCTGTGAATGGCTGCTCCTGGAAAACTTGACGAGTTGAGCCAGGCATTCTCTCCCCGAGATTCTGGATAGTCGTTATTCCTTTACCCGCTGAGCTTTTGTGCCCGCCAAAACTTGCTCGAACACATCGGCCACAAAGGACTCATCAATTCGTTCATGGCGGATGAGCAAACGCGCCAGGAGAGGACCCACGATCGAATCGAGGAATACGCTGATCTTGAGGTCGGTGGGAAGCTCGCCTCGCTTGATCGCCTCGTTCACGATGGCGCGAATTTCCTTGTCGCGCGGCGAGTAAACACGTTTCATGAACTCCTTGCGAAGGGCTGGATTGTCCTGGATGGCCGTAAGCAAACGGGCGACGGCGATGCCGTTTTCTCCGGTGAAGAACCGTCCGACCTGGAGTATGTACTCCCTAACGCGCTCCAGTGGAGGTCCGTCGCTCTTCAGCACAAGTTCGTGATCTGCCGTGTGGAGAAAGGCATCGAGCAGCAACTCCTCCTTTGTAGACCACCAGCGATAGACGGTAGCCGTACTCACGCCAGCCTCACGGGCGATGTGAATTGTGGATATCCCGGAGACGGGAAACCGGCGCAAGAAACTGTAGGCCGCGTCCAGGATAGAGGCACGCGAGGCTTCACTGCGTGGCCGGCCGGCGGAACGCGCGGGTTTGGGTTCCGCCTCGACATTCAGTTTGCTCACGGATCACCCCCCTCTTCAGTTTATTATCTAAACTATATATGAAACGGCCTGTTTCGTTTTATAATAAATCGGAGCCGAAAGGGATATTGTGGCCGGCGATCAACTCAACCGGAACTGGAGACCCAAGCACAACCCCTGGCTGATTGCCGTCGTAGTTGCGCTTGCAGCCTTCATGGAAGTGCTCGACACAAGCATCGCGAATGTGGCGCTTCCGCACATTGCAGGTGATCTTGGCTCCAGCCAGGATGAGAGCACATGGGTGCTGACCACCTATCTGGTGGCCAACGCCGTCGTTCTGCCCATCACCGGGTGGCTTTCTAGCCTAATGGGTCGCAAGCGTTTCTTCATGATCTGCATTGCGCTGTTCACCTTGGCTTCCATGTTCTGCGGGGCCGCGCCCAATCTGCCGGCGCTACTGTGCTCCCTGGCCATCCAGGGCGCGGGCGGCGGCGGCTTGCAGCCCATGGCGCAGTCCATCATGGCCGATAGCTTCCCGCAGAAATTGCGTGGAGCCGCCTTCGCGCTCTTTGGCATGACGGTGGTCGTGGCTCCCGCCCTGGGTCCCGTCCTGGGTGGGTGGATCACCGATAACTACACCTGGCGCTGGATCTACTTCATGAACCTGCCGCTGGGACTTTTGGCCTTGGGGCTGGTCTTCAAATTTGTAGAAGATCCGCCATTTCTGCGGCGATTCAAGCCCGGAGAAATGCACTTCGATACCGTCGGATTCGCGCTGCTGGCACTGGGTGTAGTGGCCCTCCAGGTCTTGCTGGACAAAGGGCAGGAAGACGACTGGCTGTCCTCTCATTTCATCTGTTCGCTGGTGATCATCGCCGTCGTCTGCCTCAGCGCTCTCATCGTGTGGGAGTGGCGGGAGAAGCAGCCGATCGTCGATGTCAAGTTATTCAAAATTATTAATTTCTCCGGCTCGTGCCTGATGATGTTTCTGGCCGGCGTCGTGATGTTTTCCTCGATGATTCTCATGCCAGAGTTCCTCCAGATGCTTATGGGATACACCGCGGAGGATGCCGGCGTGATCGTTTCCATCGGCGCCGCTCTTGTGATGGTGGTCATGCCCATCGTAGGATTTTTCGGTTCCAAACTCCCCGCCAAGTACATGATCGCCTTTGGCTGGCTTCTCTCTGCGGGCGGCATGTATCTATCGACAAAGCTGTTGTCGCTGAACATCAGTTTTGGCGGAGCCGCGGTCATCATGCTGGTGCAGTTCGCTCCCCTGGCCTTCATCTTCATTCCTACAATGACTGCCTCTTTTGTAGGAGTTCCGCAAGACAAGAGCGATTCTGTCTCGGGCCTGACCAACTTCATGCGCAACATTGGAATGAGCTTCGGCGCCGCGGTGGTGCAAACGGTTTTGGCTCGCCGCCAGCAATTCCACCTTGCCCGGCTTGCCGACCACTTGAGTGCGGGAAACATCGGCCTAACGATCAATTTCCAGGCCATGGCATTGCACGCTCACAGTGCCGGATTCGGGCCTTTTGGTGCGCAGGCGGCCGTCGTGGCGCAAATCTATCGAGCGTTCATGATCCAGGCCGCCGCTCTGTCGTTCCTAGACGCCTACGTGATTCTGGGAATTGGGTCTTCAGCCATGTTTTTCCTTTCATTTCTTCTCAAGTCGAATGATCCGAAGAGCACAGAGGCACATGGCGGGCCTTGAGGGAGCGGGAAACGGATAACGAAGTTCGTCACACCGTTTAGCGTGGATGCCTGACAAAGACGACCTTTCACGAGAAGCCACCATGAGAATTCAGGCCTTGAAGCCGCTAGCCTTGCGTAGCACTCTGACACGTTTCTCGTTCTTTGTCCGGAGGGCCATCGCGAGCCGGTAGATGGGCACTTTGATCGAAGGGGAGTATGGATTCTTCAAATTTGGTATCAACTAGTCTGGATTCCATTGCTGGGCGTGGTTTGAGCTCCTTTTTGCAGGCCATTGCCGAGGTTCAGCCGGATGAAGATCTTCAAAAGGCCGGCGATTGTTGGATTCGTGCTTTGGAAACTACAGAATGGAAGCGTGGCGAAAGCTCAGATAGCTTTATTTGCCACGTAACGATTAACGCCCTGGCGATCGCCGCCGAGCTCAACTAGTTCGGATTTTCCGTAACTTCTGTGCAGAGATTCACGCAAAGGTTCCTGGTCACTTCCAATCAAGAAATGCTATCAATGGAATGCGCGGCTGAGGGAACGCCGGAAGGACCGGTAGTGTTCAACGCGCAGGTGGCCGGGAGCGGTTCTCGATTTGCGATAAATCGCCAAACCACTCAGCGACAGTCCCCTTGTCATAGTCCTGGAGGTTCATCGCCCTCGAAGTACGGGTCATATCCGCTAAATAGGAGGCATTCCAAGCGTTCCGCGTCGCGGAGAACATCGCCTGGAACCCGTTTACGTTCCGCGCCAAGGTAGTCGACAAGTCCGTTGACCGCGGCGGCAACACTCTTGTGAATCAGAGAATCAGGCTTCGTCAATTCTGCGTAGCGTTTTGCTGCCAACCAAAAGGCTTGAAATTGTTGGAGGGGGTACTTCCGTCTTTCTGAGGAAAGTCCCTCCCGGAATTCATACCAGCGATCCATGGCCTCAGCAGCCAACCGGTCCTTTTCTGAAGTCCGCATTCTCTCTGCCCTTCTCCCAACCGCTGTTCGCTCACAGCAGTGTAACTCCACCTCCTGTCCGAAAAATCTCGGCAGGTTCGCCGACGTGGAACACATTCGACAAGGTCAGCGACCGGCCTCGACCACTATGAACACGGACAGGGAGAGGTGACCGGCACCACTCAAGTGGCTCGGTCGTAAGTGCAGTCCGCAACACAACCGCGGTGGCGACAACCGAGGCCATGGCGATCCCGCAGGCGCCATTGTACCGATCCAGGTTAGGGCACTTGTCTTGGAGTGGTTTATTCCGTCCGAAGAGCAAATCGGCGGTACTTAGGGAAAGATATTTCTGATTGTTTTCATGAAAAACCCGCGAAATCTCCACCAGGGCAGTATTACCTATCAGGAGCCACCCGTGGACGCCGCGATCACATATGACTTGCCGGGTAACATAGAGGAGATCGGCCATGCGCTAACCGCAAAGGAGGTCGGCGCCCTGCTCTCGTTCAAGCGTACGGCTTTGTGCAAGATGACCAAGGCCGGGACCATTCCTTCGTTCAAACTCAGCACATCCGTGCACTACGATCCCTACCGCATCGCTGAATGGCTTCGCGCGCGGACGCGGTAGCTATCCTGTATTCCTTCTTGCTGACTCGCATGTAGCCAGTCTTGGCCTGACCATTGCGACTGATGATGACCGAGCCCCGACGCCAGCCGAGCCCTTCCAGCCGTGCATAGATGACGATTGCAGCCTTACTTTTCGACATGAGATAATCTCCTTGGTTGCGGTTTTGGGTAGTACGGTTCAAGTACGGTAACCACCGTTTCAGAACCCCTCACCTAATACCCAACATTGCTAAACATTGCTAAGTCCAATTCTTGAGATTTTGCAAGATGTTGAGCAATAAGCGGTTTAGGTGACTACCAAAGAGATTGTCCCCTCCTCCGCACCACAGATTTCGCCCTAACCGATTGGGCAGACTCGGAAAGCAGCTTAGAAAATGCAGATTCTTCTTTACGTCGTCGTTACCGTACACATCATCGTGTGCCTTTTCCTTATCGGAGTGGTTCTTTTGCAGCAGGGCCGCTCGGCTGACCTCGCAGGCGCATTCGGCGGGCAGGGTTCGCAGACCGCCTTCGGTCCCCGTGCCGCGGCCAACGTGCTCACTCGACTCACCACCTGGTCCGCCATCATCTTTATGATCACTTCTCTCTCGCTTACCATCCTGTATGTGCGTACCCACCACGGGCGCTCCGTGCTCGACACCGTGCCCACCTCGGCGCCGGCAAAGTCGGGTAAGTAACCGCCCCAGGCAGTTCGTAAATCACAATGTTCTCTCCGTTCCATCCCAGGCAGACCCCGCAAGGTCTGCCTTTTCCGTTTGTTGAAAGCACCGCCCCGCCGCTCGCCTGCACGATTCTCACTTCGCCACGAAAACAAGCCACATCCGGCTCTGGAAGTTGGAGCCAGCCAGACTCGCTCTACAATGAACTCATGATCCTTGAAACCTTTCCCGTCGGCCCTTTGCAATGCAACTGCACTCTCCTGGGCGACGAAGCCGCCGGCGAAGCCATCGTCATCGATCCCGGCGACGAGGTCAGCCGCATCCATCGCCGCCTCACGGAACTGGGCCTCAAACTCAAGCAGATTCTCGTCACCCACGCCCACATTGATCATGTCGGCGGAGCGCTTCAACTCAAACGCCTCACCGGCGCGCCCATCCTGCTCAATGAGAACGACCTGCCCCTGCTCGCGATGATGGAGAGCCAGGCTGCCTGGCTCGGTGTCCCCACCCCTGAAACCGCCCCGCCCGACGAAGGCCTCGCCGAAGGCCAGCGCGTCGGCCTTGACCACTACCCGGCCCAGGTCATCCACACCCCCGGCCACACCCAGGGCTCCGTTTGCCTCCACTTCGCGCCGCTAAAAATGCTCATCGCCGGCGACACTCTCTTTGCCGGCAGCATTGGCCGTACCGACCTGCCCGGCGGCAACTCCCAGCAGATCATCCACTCGATTCAATCCCGGTTATTGGCCCTGCCGGATGAAACCAGGGTTATTCCGGGTCACGGCCCGGTTACTACGATTGCAGTCGAGCGGAGTACCAATCCCTTTCTTCGGATTCGGTAACCCAAAAATCTAAGACTAACGCATCGTCTTATATTTCATTTATTTATATGAATTAAATGAAGCATCACTTCAACTAATCAATCGGGATTGTTACCACCTTGATGCGTTCCAAAAGAGTCAACCATCCGCGTTACTCCTGCGCGAAATTCTCCTTCCGGTCCCAACAGGCTCACCACCAGCCAGCCTGAGTCCTCCATCCCGAAGAAGTACCCCGGATGAACCCAGACCCCGCGCTCAAGCAGCTCCAGAACCGTCTGCTCGTCCGGTTTGATCGCCGGAATCCTCAGCACCGCATACCAGCCGCCCTCCGCCTCCAGCCTCTGCATCGCCTTCTGACCACTCAGTTGCCGGTCCAGCTCGGCAAGGTTGACCGCCGCCCGCCCCCGAATCTGCCTTTGGATCGCCTCCCTCCTCTCTAGCCACGCCGGCATCGCCCACTGCACCGGCGCGTTCATTGAGAGGAACGTGTCTGCAATTACCTCCAGCCGTTCAAGGGCCAGGCTGGCCTCAGGGCCGGTCGCCACAATCCATGCCGCTTTCATCTGCGGTAGCCCCGCAATCTTGCTCAACCCGCTCACCACAAAGACCGGTACGCCTTCAAGGCCTGCCGCAAAGCTTTGCGGCGCTCCGTCAAAGCCGTAGTCTAAAAACACCTCATCCACAATCAGCGACAGTTCATGATCCCGGCACAACTGCGCCAGTTCTTTCGCTTCCCAGGGCTTGGTAAAGTGGCCGGTGGGGTTGTTCGGGTGCACCAGCACGACGGCCCGCGTTTCTGCCGTCACGGCCCGCCGAAAGCCCTCCGGATCGATCTGCCAGCCGTAGTCGTAGACCAGCGGAGCCGCCTTCAGCCGCACGTCGTCCAGCCCCGCCAGAAAATCAAACAGCGGATATCCCGGTTGCGGCGCCAGGATCTCGCTCCCCGGATCGCAGAGCAGCCTGAACAGAAAGCTGTAAGCCTCGCTCGTACTGGTGGTCAGCACCAGTTGCTCCGGCGCAACCGTCACTTCATGCCCGGCATAGTAGGCGCACACCGCCTCCCGCGCGCGCAGCATGCCCCGCGCCTGCGGATCGTAGTCAAGCGCCCGTTCGTCGGCCAGCGCCGCCACCAGTCCCTGGTCATATTCGAATCCGCATCGAGTTGGATTCGAGGCGGTCAGGTCGGCCACCGGCAGCCCTGCCTGCACGCGTCGCCGATGTGCGCGCGCCAGCTCGCTCTCCTCCGTATTCCAACCCGTCCTAAGCGAAAAACGCATCAAGCCCTAGCCCATTCCTTGCCGCCGATACACGTCCTCAGCCGTCCGCTCCAAACTCATCATGCACAATAAAAGCAGGCGCCAGTTCCAACCATACACGGGCGTCCTACAGGAGGAACATTGGCGCTGCGCGCGGTTGTCTTCGATTATGGAATGGTATTAACCGGCTCTCCCAACGCTGAAGCGCACGACGCTATGGTCCGCATCACCGGCCTTCCCGTTGACCGTTTTGAGAGCCTTTACTGGGCCGACCGTCACGCCTACGACGAAGGCAAACTCACCGGCATCGCCTTCTGGCAAAAGTTTCTCCGCGAGGCCGGGCTCACCTTTCAGCCCGCTATCGTCGAAGAGATCAACCGCCACGACGCCCGCATGTGGACCACGCAAAACCCCGCCATGCTTGCCTGGCAACTTCAGCTCAAGCAGCGCGGCCTGCTTACCGCCATCCTCTCCAACATGGGCGATTCGGTACTCGAAAACATCCAGCGTGAATTCGACTGGCTCCCGCGCTTCGATGTGCTGGTCTGGAGCTTCCAACTTCGCATGGCCAAGCCCGATCCCGCCATCTATCACCACACCCTTCAGCAGCTCGGCACGCGCGCTGAAGACACTCTCTTCATAGACGACAGGCTGGAAAACATCGAGGCCGCGGAAGCCCTCGGCATCAGAGCCATCCAGTTCTCCACCATCGATCGCCTCCGCGCAGACTTGCTCGCCGCCGGCCTCGATTCGGCTCTCCCGCTTCCTTAAGGGACTGTCAGTTGCACGGCTCACCTGACTCGCGGCGCCCCAAGGTGGTAGCTCAACCCAAAATTCGCGTTCATTACGTCGAGGCCAGGGTTAACCGGCACCATAAAGGCATTGGAAAAATGAAAATCGCTGAATAGGCCCAGGCGGAGATCAACCCGGTCTGTCAGTCTGGTCTTCAAGCCTACTGCGGACTGCAAGCTGAAACTCTCGTACGTGGCCTCCTGAGAAAGTACCTTCTTATCGAAGACGAGAATTCCGCCCTTCGCCTCTAAATATGGCATCCAGGCTTTGTCGTTGCGCCACAACATGCGGAAGCCGATCGGCGAAAACCCTACACCCGGCACAACTTCCCGCGCGGTTGTCGTCGGAGTGCCCCATATATCCGACTTGTCCGCCGTGTCTAGAAGAATCAGAGGCAAGATTTCCGCCACGTAGTCCATCCGTGCTTTTAGAAAATAGCCCCAGGAATGACGGTCGTACTCAACCCCACCCGTGTAGAGCTTGCAGCCTGACCCACTGGCAAATATCTTGTAGTGACCGTAAGAGGCCATTCCCTCTACGATGATCTCGCTCTCTACTGGTTCTTTTGCCCGAGTCTTCGTCTGCGCCACATTAGTCGTGCCTACGAGGGTGTCATTAACCACCGGAGCGGTTATCGCTACGGGCGTACCCGCTGCCGCCGGGGTCTCAGCTTCTTGGGTGTGCGCAATTTGCGGCGTGAGCAGGGAAAGTGTAACTAGGCCGCAAAGAAGGTGAACGAGAAGCGCTCCAGAAAGGAAACCATCGCGCCCACGCTCGACCGATTCAGGCTCGCAAATCCGGCTTGTACTCAAGAGGTACCCGTCTAGATGGATCGGAGGAAACCAAGCCCGATCTCATAAAATATACAAATTTCTGAGCGCAAGTATAGCGCACTTCTGACGCAATCCATCAACAAGCAATTAGATCCCAGAGCATCCGAAGCACTCAGTGCTGCATACAACTGTTGCCCCTATGTTCTACACTGGCTTGCTGTTCGAATGATACTCAGCTTAATCGTTTATCTTGCTAATCAATCCGAACAATCGATAGCGACGGTTGCATCTCACGACAAACACCAACCGTCTATAACGACAGCAGGGGACAATCATGACATCCATGCACATTGGAAGAGTATTGCGCGCGACCAGACGGCCCGTGTTGGGAGTAGCAGTTTGCGCACTCAGCGCAGCGCTTGCGCTGGCGCAGACCGTGCCCGTAGTCACAGGCGATGCCCGGGTGGACAAGCTTCTCAGCCAGATGACGCTCAAGGAAAAGCTCACGCTGATCCATGGCACACAAGAGGACCCGGCGGTCTACCAGGCCCAGGCCGGTTATCTCGGCGGTGTTCCGCGCCTCGGCATTCCGGGCCTCCGCTTTGCCGATGGACCGCCGGGCGTGCTCACGCGCCATCCGTCGCAGGGCGAAACCGCCACCATGGGTGTCGCCGCCACCTTCAGCCGCAAAGACGCTGAAGACAACGGCATCGTCATCGGCCGCGAAGCCCGCGCCCTGGGCATCGACGTCTCCCTGCAGCCCTTTGTCAACATCGACCGCGACCTTCAATTTGGCCGCGGTTACAACACCTTCGGCGAGGATCCGTTCCTCACTGGCCAGATGGGCGCCGCCGAAATCACCGGCATTCAATCGCAGCATGTCATGGCCCAGGTCAAGCACTACGTGGCCTATGACTCCAACAGCGGCAACATCTTCGTCGATGACCAGGCATTGCACGAAATCTACGTGGCCCCGTTTGATGCCGCCGTCAAGGCGGGTGTCTCGTCCATCATGTGCTCTTACAACCGCCTCAATGGAACCTTTGCCTGCGGCAACGATTCGACGCTGACCAAAATCCTCCGCGACGAGATCGGCTTCAAGGGCTTCGTCACCTCTGACTGGGGCGCAGTCCATGGCGTCACCTTCCTCAACGCCGGGCTCGATATGGAAATGCCCGGCCCGCCGCCAAAGGACGCTGGATTCTCGATTCCTTCCTTCTTTGACTTGCTGCCGGTTCAGCCGCCGCCTGCGCGCAAACTGGAAGCCGGAGAGCCGATCGAGACGATGTTTGGCGGGCATATTCCCGAAGAACCCAAACAGGTATGGGACGGCATGGGCGACTTTGGAGTCAAACTTGATCCCAAGAAGATGCCCGACGCCCTAAAGGACGGCACCGTCAACGAGGCCGCCATCACCCGCGCCGCCGGCCGTGTGCTATACGAGATCGTGCATTTCGGCTATCTCGACGGCCAGTCCAAGCACGAAGTCACCGAGCAAGCTATCGAAGCCAACGCCAAAATCATTGAGAAGACCGGCGAAGACGCTGCCGTGCTGCTCAAGAACGAAGGCGCGCTCCTGCCCCTCAAGGCCGCCGATCTCGATTCTGTCGTCCTCATCGGTCCCACCGCCGGCCAGGTGGATTCGATCGGCACCAGCGGCGAGCGCTCGGTGGGTCTACCCTGGCGTCAGGTCGGTCCCCTCGAAGCGATGCGCAAGATCTCCGGCAATCCGAACATCCAGTTTGCCGTGAACGACGACATGACCGGCTCTGTAGTGCCCGCCGCTGTCCTGAGCCACGACGGCCAGCCCGGCCTGCTGCGCACCGGCTCCGGCGTTTCGCAAACCGACCCTGAACTCAACTTCACCGTCAAAGGCGGCAACGCTCTTCCGCCAAACTCCAAAATGACCTGGAAGGGCACGCTCACCCCGCCGCATGCCGGGAATTACTGGCTCTATCTCCAGGCGCTGGGCACCAATGCCCGCATCGCCATCGACGGCAAACGCCTGGCCGCGACCGGAGCCTTTCAGGGCGGGGTCCATGGCGACATTCTCCAGGCCAACCAGGACAACGCCATCCCCACCACCGATGGTCTCGACAACGTACGCCGCCCGGTCGAGCTGACCGCCGGACCGCACCAGATCGAAATCGCGATTACCCCCGACACTTCCAACTCCCCCGTCCAGGTGCGCTTCAACTGGTACGCACCCGAGCAGCGCAAGGCCGACCACGATGCCGCCATTGCCGCCGCCAAAAGCGCCAAGGTTGCCGTAGTCTTCCTGTGGACGCGTCTCGAACCCGTCTTCGGCCTGCCCGGCGACCAGAATCAGCTTGTCGACGAGGTAGCCGCCGTCAACCCCAACACCGTCGTGGTGCTCAACACCAGCCAGCCCGTTGCCCTGCCCTGGGTGGACAAGGTAAAGGCCGTCCTCCAGATGTGGTGGCCCGGCGATGAAGGTGGCTGGTCCACTGCCAACCTGCTGCTGGGCAACGCCAGCCCCGCTGGTCGCCTGCCCGTCACCTGGGGCAAGCGGCTTGAGGATTACCCCGCCACCGATCCCAACCATCCCGAGCGTTCCTTCAAAGGCGTCGACGGCAAGACCACCTACAGCGAGGGTGTGAATGTGGGCTATCGCTGGTTCGACTTTGCGAAGGTCGATCCGCTCTTCGCCTTTGGCCACGGCCTCAGCTACACCACCTTTGCCTACTCCGGCCTGAAGGTCCAGAAAGCCTCCAACGGCGGCCTCGATGTCAGCGTCGACATTAAGAACACCGGCAGCGCGGCCTCTGACGAAGTTCCGCAGGTCTACCTCGGCGCACCCAGTCAGGTTCCCGCCGGCGTTCAATTCCCGGTGCGCGCCCTGGCAGCATTCGACCGCGTTCACTTCGACGCGGGCCAGTCGAAGACCGTCACTCTCCACGTCCCGCTCCGCCAGTTGCAGTATTGGTCCACGGCCGACGGCAAATGGATCACCGCAACCGGCGGGCGCACGGTCAGCGTAGGCGCATCCTCCCGCGACCTGCGCCTCAACCAAACCATCAACTAGAAGATCGTCGATTCGAGTGTGAACAAGAACTTGGGTGTCTCAGGTCCGGATTTTCGGACCTGGGATACCACGAATCTCACCGACACGGCTGACTGATTAATTATGAATCTGGGTGCCCCATCCTTGAATCGTTGTGTGATTCAAGGGTGGGAAGCTACTTCTTCGCAGAGGGAATAACTCTGAGAAGTTTGGCTTCGATAAAGGGCGCCCATGTCCTCCCATCGACTGAGACTTCGCCGGTCTCGGTCGCGCTCTTCAAGTCCGGGGAAAATACGAGTGGCATCTTCAACAGATATGGCTTGCCCGCAAGGATGAACTTTCCTGTCCAGGTGAATGTATTTCCGTTAGGGACTAATGTCCCTGAGAATATAGATCCATCGGCGTAGTACCAGTTACTTGAAAAGTCTTTGTTTGATGGATCGTATGTGTCTATGCCAAGGGCGACGGTCATACCCGATCCCTTTTGCTTCTCAATCGTCCACATGACGAAGCCGCCTAGAGTCATTTGAGTGGTGGCTTCGCCTGCGATCTCGCCACCAGGTCCCCAGGGCCCGGGCTTGACCTCTCCTTCGTACTTCCAATGTCCAACGAGCGCATGCAATTTTGTTAGTTGAGGGTCGGGCTTGGGATCTTGCTGGGCAGATGCCGTGGCCTGCATGGCAAAGAGCAACGTTGCGGCGAGAAGCGAAGGCAAGAGCTTGAATCGATGCATAGGGTTCCTCCTGGCAGATTTCCCTCCCGAGAGAGCCTGGAATAGGCGGGATGGGAATAGCGCGACTGAGGGATTATGCCCCCGATTCCTGCTCCGACAGTGCAGGTAGGCGCACCGAGTGAGTGTGTACCATATCTTGTTGACGATGAATGTGATGGCCGATACTGGCCCCTGATAATACCCGAGCTTTGCCGGGTGCCCCGCCTTAATCAAGCCACAAGAGTGGGTGCCCTACCCATCCACAGTTTCCTCGTGGAAAGGTAGGAGGCCGCAAACCTCGACCGCGACGAGCTTCACTTCTCCGGCCCTGTGCCCCGTCTCCTGCTCATGACCTATGAGTCGCAAGCTCCCCAAGGGAACTTTGCAGATTATTTCCTTGGCTTCTTGCACAATGGAAGAGAAGTAAAAAGAAGGCCGAGCGAACAGCTCCACCAAAGAGTTGCCGTAAGTCCTTTCCTGAGAAGATTCTGCGGCCAACCCCAATGTTCTCAATATTTTAGCGCCGAGCCTGTTCGCTAAGTCCTTTAAGATCAAGAATTTCCCTACAGAATAGGGGGAGTGGGGTACCCCTGCAAAGCCGGACACCCGAGGTCCCGGAGGCCAGGTGGCCCGCGTCTGAACCGCCGATAGAAATGGGTGCCCCAGGTCTGAATTTTCAGACCTGGGATCGCTCCACACCCATCCTCAGCGCATCTGTAAATAGTTCCCGTATCCCACGATCACCGTCGAGCCGACCAGCGTGACCAGCGTCAGCGCCAGCAGCAGCTTGGTGCGCACACTCACACCGCTCCATTCCTTCAGCCCGATGCCCCACAGGGTGCTGAAGATGATGATGCTGGCATTCAGCAGCGTCCAGCTTGAAAACTTGTAGCGGCCCATCTGCGACTGCCCCATGGTGTAGAAGAAGAACTGCATATACCAGATCCCACCGGCCAGCATGGAGAAGAAATAGTTCCCGAACAGTGACGGCGCCTTGGTGGCTGCCGCAATGTTCTCCGCGGGAATCTTCAGGTACTCGCCATAGGTGCGATTCCGCATGCTCAGAATGATGCACCACACAAAGTTCGTGACGAACCCGCCGGCCACAATCACCACCAGCCCCGGCAGCCCCTGCCACACCGTGCTCGTCCCATGCGCCACCGTTGCCTCGTTGATCGGTGTCGCGGCGTCCAGGCCGAAGGCGAAGCACGCGCTCATCACGCCCGCAAACACGCCCACCATCAGGCCGAGTTTCAGATTGAATTCCTTGACGCTGGCTTGCTTCTGCTCGTGGGAGAGTTCGCCTTCCTTTGAGAGTCCCGCTGCCCCGGCAAACAGGATGCCCAACACGCAAACAGCCAGACCGATCAGCGTCACCACCCCTGACCGCTGTGCCAGCAGTTGTCCAAACTGGCCGTGAAAGATCGGCGGTAGTAGCGTGCCGAAGACCGCGTTGTTGCCCATCGCCACAGCCATGCCCAGGGACATGCCCAGGTAGCGCATGGTGAGTCCGAAGGTTAGTCCTCCCACTCCCCACAGCACGCCAAAGATAAATGTCCAGAACAGTGTTGACGGCGAGGTTCCCTGCAGCACGCTCACCAGGTCCTTGGTCAGCGCACCTGCAAAAAACCACGGCGCGATGATCCAGCTCATCACACCGCCAGCCAGCCAGAAAGTCTCCCAGGACCAGCCGCGCACTTTGCGGAACGGGACGTAGAAGCTGGCCGATGCCAGGCCACCCATCCAGCTCAGAAATACTCCCAATATCGGATTCGCACCCACGATGATTCACTCTCCTATCTTTCTCGATCTGTCCGCCCGCGTATTCCTATTCCAGGCTCACGCTGAAGCTATAACTTCCCGCTGCCAATTCAAAACCGCTTTCATCCCCGCGAGTGGTCGCCTTCGCCAGCTTACTATCCGCCAGCGGCACGCCCTCCAGTTTGTAGCGCGCGGTATCTTTCCCATGCAACCCCAGCCACCCCGTCGTATTCGCTGGAATTGTTACATGCCACACCGCGTTAGTTCCCCTCACCGTCCAGTCTGAGCGAATCACGCCGTACGTCGATGGATAGCTGAACTCCACGCTGCCCAGGCGCGCATCGAAGACCGGCTGCAGCACCACGGTGTGGAAGCCCGCATCCAGCGCCGTCGCGTCCACGCCCGCCGCATAGCGATAAATCCAATCGGCCACCGCACCGTAAGCATAGTGGTTATAGGAGTTCATGCTGGGATCGTTTTTCATCTGATCGCCATTCCACCGCTCCCACGTCGTTGTTGCGCCGTGCTCCACCAGGTACCCCCACGATGGATAAGCCGTGTTCAGCAGCAGTTTGTAGGCCAGCTTCTCATACCCGCTCTTGGTCAATTCCTCCAGCAGGTAGGGCGTCCCCAGGAAGCCCGTTGCCAGCAGTCCGTGGTTGGCCTCGATCTTGTCCGCCAGCCTTTGTGCCACGGCTCCGCGCAGATTCTCCGGTACCAGGTTCATGTGTAGCGCCAGCACGTAACCCGTCTGTGTGTCGCCCCCCTTGCTCTTGGCGTCGGGATTGTTGATTTGTCCAAACGTCGAAGGAGTGTTGTCCGCTCCGGCCACAAATCCGTCCTCATGGACAAATTTCTTTTCAAACGCCGCGCGAATCTTCTCGAACTGCCGCGCGTATTTCGCCTCGTCCTCCGTGCGCCCCGTTACATGCGCCATCTGCCGCATCAACGACACGTCGTATGCCCAGTAGGCCGTCGAGATCAGCCAGTAATCGGTCTTTCCCTCAGGCGATAGCCAGTCTCCAAAGTGACCTCCGGCCTCGTGCATCCATAGTCCATCGGGGTTGGCGGCATCGATGGCGTTCAAATACTTCTCCATCGCGTCCCAGTTTTGTTCGATCACGCTCGTGTCGCCGGTCTGCAGCCACGAGGTCCACGGAATAATCACCCCCGCATCGCTCCATCCTGCGCCCGAGCCCGAAGCACTCGTTACCGTGCCCGGCGTGAAGATGCCGTAGTACGGCGTGCCCGCCTGCGATCCGCGCAAGTCTCCTGCGTACTTCCGCGTAAACGCCGCCAGGTCCATGTTGTACGTGGCCGTGCGCCAGAACACCTGCGCATCGGCTGTCCATCCCAGCCGCTCATCGCGCTGCGGACAGTCCGTTGGCACACCCACAAAATTCGAGCGCTGGCCCCATACAATATTGCTCCACAGCTTGTTGATCATCGTGCTGCCGGTCTTCAGTTGCGCGGCAAACGGTGCGTCCGTATGGATCACCAGCGCGGTCAAAGCGTCCTTGCCCGGCGCATTTGGCAGTCCGGTCACCTCCGCATATCTGAATCCATGGAAGGTGAACTGCGGCGTGAACTCCTCCACACCCTTGCCGCTGAGGATAAAGTGATCCGTCGCCTTGGCCGTGCGCAGGTTGTCGGTATAGAGTGTGCCGTCATCGTTCAGGATTTCCGCAAACCGAAGCCGCACATCCGTACCCGCCGGTCCCTGCACGCGCAGCCTCTCCACGCCTGCCAGGTTCTGCCCAAAGTCATACACATACACGCCCGGCTTCGGCTCGCTCACTGACACCGCCGCCACTGTCCGCTCCACGCGAATCGAGGCATAGTCCTGCGCGTCGATCTTGATTGGCTTGGGCTCCAGCGTCGTCACATTCTTCCAGCCATCCGCGGCAAACCCTGCCGTGTCCCAGCCCGATTGCTTCCACCGCGCGTCCTGGCTCTCGCCGTCGTAGATTTCCGCATGCAGAATGTAGGCCGTGTCCGCCTTCCAGTTCGCGTCCGTCGTCACCCACTCCACGCTGCCGTCCGCGTGCTCAATGCGCAACTGGGCCCGCAGCGCCGGTGGTGCCTCTCCATAGTTATTGGGCTGTTGGAACCACTCCAGCGGAGTCGAGTACCACCCCGGCGCCAGCAGCGCCGCAATCGCATTTGCTCCCTGCGTCAACTGCGTCGTCACGTCGTAGACCTGGTATTTCAACCGTTCGCGATAGTCCGTCCACCCCGGCGCCATCACGTCGTCGCTCACTCGCTTGCCGTTCAGGAACATCTCGTACGCACCCAGCGCCGTCGCGTAGAGCCGTGCCGACTTCAACGGCGCGCTCACGTCGAACGTGCGCCGCAGCGACTTCACCGAGTCTGGAATCCACGGGCGCCCCAGCGGATCGTCCTCCGAGTCCGCCGACTGCACCCATGCCACCGCCGTCTTGAAATCCATGTCGTTGAAGCCCTTGTCGATCCAGCCATTCGCGGGATGAATCGCCGTAAGCCAGTCCGTTCCGCTGGCAAATGTTGCCGTGGTTCCGTCTTTGTATTCCACATACAGCGTTGCATTCAGCGGCGGAGCATCGCGCATGGCCATTCCGTTGGGATTGACCATGTAGTGCACATCTTCAATAGCGATCAGGTTGTCGCCTTCGGTCAGACTCCCCGTCACGTCCGCCTTTACATACTTCTTCCAAGGCATCTGCTTCCACGCCGGCAGCGGGTCTGCCTTCAACACCTGCGTCCCATTCACCCACGCTGAAACGGTGTCCTCCGCGGCCGCATACAGCGTCGCACTGCGCACCGGCTTTTCCAGCGTCGCTGTCGCGCGGTAGGCATAGTGCTGCTCGTCCTTCTTCTCTGCGTCCAGAGCTTTTGCGTCCGGGTTCGCTATCCAGATCGCCCCCGCCTTCCGCACCGCGGCTTCCTCGGGCGTCTCGTAGCCGATCCATTGTGCGCGCCACGCATCTTGCGCCAGCAGCCCCGTCTCCCACCAGTTCACCTCGCTGTCGGCATACGCCTTGCCCGCCGCGCCCCACACCTTCACCCGCCAGAAGTAGCGCATACTCGCCACAACCGCAGGCCCCGCATAGCGCACGTTCACTGCCTGTCCGCTCTCCACCCGCCCGCTGTCCCACACGTCGGCCTTGCCTTGCCGCAGCAGCTCCGCACTCGACGCCACCTGCACTTGGTAGGCTGTCTGCCGCGCCCCGCGCGCCGTGTCCTGCACCTGCCATGAGAACAGAGGCGCCTGGTCGTCAATACCTAGCGGGGTCTTCAAATTGTCCACGCGCAATTCCACTGGCCCCACGGCCAACCCGGCAGGCGCCGCCATCAACGGCAGTACCGCCGCGCCCCACAACAGTCCGCACGCGATCAAGCGCATATCTTTCTGTTCTCCTTCAGTGCATCTTGAATGAAACTTGGCCCATAGTCCGATCCGCAAAAATCTCGTGATCGGCACATCCCTTAGACAGCGCGGCAGGGTAGCATTCGCCTCGGCCAACGCTACCCCGCACGCTGCAAATAAGTCTACAAAGTTCGTGTAGACACTGGCGTCACTTACTTTGTGAACCAGCCTCGCTCCGCCAGACCTTCACCGGCCCCAGCAGTCCCGACTCAATCAGAGGCGAATCCGCCTTGAACGGTTTGAAGTCAGTCCACGTGTATGTCTTTGTCACTCCCGGTTGCAAATCCCCAATCATCCGATTCGGCCACAAATTGGTGACCTTCACGCTGATCTCGTTCGCGCCCGGTTTCAGCGCTCCTGTCACATCCACAACAAATGGCGGCTTCCACTGGATTCCGCCTACCGGCTTGCCGTTCACTTCAACCTCGGCAATCTCCTTTACCGTGCCCAGGTCCAGCATCATGCGCGCGCCGGGCTTGAACCACTCCTTCGACGCATCGATCTGCTTGTGATAGGTCGCCGTCCCGGAGAAATACTTCACGCCCGTGTCGCTGTTTTCGGTCCACGAAGCCAGGGTCGGGAACTCCGCTTCCGCCGGCGCGCCCAGATCGGCTGGGAAGGTCACCTTCCACGCTCCGTCCACACCCGCCAGCTCTGTCTTCGCTCTTGCCGGAACCGTCTTTGATCCTGCCCCGGCCCCTTCGAAGACCACAAACACCGAGCCCTGCGCATCGAAGTGCAGCGGCACCACCGTCTGCCCATGTTCCGTGGTGTAGCTCACCGGCTCGGTTGTCCCGCTCTCCGGATGCCACAACCTCGGCGTCTTTCCCGTCACCCTGAAGCTTGCCTTCACGTCAAAGCTGTGATGCTTTGTGGTAGCGGCAAAGTAAATCTCCCGCTCCGCGTCGTGACGATGAATAAAGAGCAAATCCTCGTCGGAGTCGCCCACGGGCAATGGATAAGTAGTGTCCGGGCCCACATTCTCCGGATCGCTCCATGTAAAGTCCGGTAACGTGCCCTCGGTAGCCAGCACTTCTTCAATCGTCTTTCCTGCGTAGACCTTGCCCTTTCCAAAAGCGTGTCCGCTCGCGGCAGCGTCTCCCTGGCCCCATAGATCGTCAGCCAGCTTGCTCACTTCCGCTTGGCCGTCTTTGCCGTCGCCGAGGCTGGGCGAACCCTCAGGCTTCGGTCCCAGCAACACCGCGCCTTGTTGCACCAGCGCATGAATGCGGCGCAGCAGCGGCACGGAAATCAGTTTCTGGTCGTTGGGCAGAACCAGCAGGCGATAGCTGATCCCGCTGGCCAGGCTCAAATGACCCGGCGTGGCCGTCGTACCATGCAGCAGCACATCCGCATTCACATAGTCGAAGTCGTGGTGTACAGGTTGAGCCGGATCGATCTTTTTCCAGAATGGAACCGTGGACGGCGCGTCTTCTCCGTAGAAATACGCCACGTCGCTCACCGGCTTCCCCTGCTGCAGCAAATAGGAGCAGCGCGCCAGGTACGTGTTCCACGCAATTGCCTGCTCTGCCCATGTAATGTTGCGGCTGTAGTGCTGGCCAAAATAGCCCAGCGTCATACCCGGCTTATGCGCATTGTCCACAAACGGCTGCTGGTCGCTGGTATGAAAAATGATGCGGTTGATGCCCCGCGCAAAGGTCTCGTCAGCCAGCGACTTTAAATAGAAAGGCGTTTGGCCCCATGCCACCAGGTTTGGCCGCGTGGTAAAGGACTCCGTTGCCGAGATCGGCTTGCCATAGATGTGCGCCGCCGAAGATGCCTCGCGTGTATCGGCCTCGTAAGCCGGCATTCCCTTCTGCCCCGGCAGCGGCGGCCAGAACTCACCCATCGGGACAGTCACATTGGCCTTGTTCAGCAGTCCGTCGCCAGTCGTCGGCATCCCGATTCCCATGGCTTCTGCATACAAGCCCACGCCGAACTTCTCAAAGTATTTTCTCGCCACGCCGTAATGGTTTTCCGCCAGCATGTCAGCCTGGGTGCGACGAATATCCCACAAAAACGCCTCCGACTCCGCCCGGCTGCCCACAATTCTTCCCGTCAGCACCGGCAGATACTTGGCCATGGCGTACCCTCGACGATGCTGGAACTCCTGCATCATCTCCTCGGTCCAGTTCTCCTGCCCCGCCTCCCAGCTATCCATCAGGAAATACCGGAAGCTCTTGCCGAAGTACGGCCCGGCGGTCTCGGAGATCATCTTCACATACTCCTCCACGTACGCCTGCACATCCTTCTTGCTCAGCTTGTCTACTTCCAGGCCTGTGGCTGCGGGCGTAGCCGGGTGATTCACCTCGCCCGTCAACCCGTATCCCAGCCGCATCACGATCCATTTGCCAGCCGGAGCGTCCCAGTCCAGCGTCCCATCCGGCCGCATCTTCCCTGTCAGATCAATCACCTTCGCCGGATCGATTGCCTCTCCCGGCTGTACCTCGGCACCCGCCGCATCGCTGTTCGGCGTGTAAATGCCGAAGCTCGCCTTATCTTCCCAGCGCTGCACCCGCGGGCTGGCCAGGAACTCCACCTCTGTCAGCCGCACCATCGGATTCGCGTTCGCTCCTGCCGGCACCGGCATGCCCGGAATTGGGGCCGGCGCTTTGAAAAATAGCCGATAATAGCGCGCCTTCACCGGCGCCACAGAATAAGTCCGCACCGCAAAGTTCACTGAGCCTGGCCCGCGTGCGCCGGGCATCTCCACCAGGGTCCGCCATTGCTCGCCATCGTCGCTGGCCTCAATCCTGCCCGTCGGAATCGGCGGTCCGCCAAACTGCACTCCCGACGCTCCTCCAAATACGATTGCCTGCACCGGCTGCGGCTGCGCGTACGCAAACTCCACCCACGCCGTCCGGTCTTCATTTGAGTAAGGAATCGCCACTGCCTTGGCAAACGATCCATCCTGCAACACTGCTCCGTCGATCTCGCCGCAGCTGCAAGTGATCTCCGGCTTCTGCGCGCTGCTCACCGCTTCCTCTTCCGGAGCCGGAAACGCCACCACGGCCGCATCCTCATACAGCGGCGGTGTCGGCGGTTGCTTGGCGATGGGCGGCTGCGGCTTCGCGCCTACCAGGGTCAAATCCGGGTGCTGCTCCCGCGGAGGCGCAGGCGCCAGGTCCTGAAACTTCCCCACGGTGGCCGGAGGCTTGTTCAATGTCCCGTTAAAGTGTTCCGGCCCTTGCACTGTTGTCTCGCTCCACACATACTTCTTCATTCCCTGTTCCGGCTTCACCCAGGGACCGGCCGTCTCACTCCAGCCGCCCGACGCGGCCATCGCCATCTCCAGATGCAAGCGGTCCGCCTCAGCCGCGGCATGCCGCCAGGCCGACTTCCACTCCGGCGACATCCAAATCACCGGCTTGTCCACAAACAGCGGCGCTCCCATATCGCCGTCGAACATCTGCATCCCGCCGATGCCCACCCGGTGCATCCATTCAAGATCCGCCGTGATGCCCGGCTCGGTCACGTTGCCGCTCATCCAGTGCCACCAGACGCGTGGCTTGGCGCTGTCGGGCGGCTGCTTGAACGCCTGCTCCAGGCTGTTCGCCGCTGCCGCACCGCCGGCCGTCGAAGTAGCCTCCACAGTCGTCTTTGCCGCTTCTTTTCCGCTAGCCACAGCCGCCGCCTGCCCCGCCAGCATCATCGGAATCCCTGCTACTAAAATCATCCCCAGAATCCCGCCCCGAATCGCGCTTTCGGTCCTCATCGCAGCCCTCCACCAACCCTGAAAAGAGTCGTGAAATTCCCTTGGATTTCCTCAAATGAAATAATTTCCAGACGGAAGAACCTTAAGCACCTACCCATGCCCTTGTCAAAGGCCACAACCCCGCGTCTTATCCGTTCCAGAGGCCGCTTCGGTCTCCAGCCGGTAAACTCTCCCCATGGCCTTCCGCCTCTTTATTGCCACCACCAGTCAGGGCAAGTTGCGTGACTTCCGCACCGCCGCGGCTGCATCCTCGCTGAGCATCGAACCGCTCCCAAAACTCTCCAAGATTCCCGCCCCCGACGAAAACGGTGCCACCTTCGCCGCCAATGCCACTCTCAAGGCCGTCTATTATTCCCGCTTCGCCTCCGGCGAGTTGGTCCTGGCCGACGACTCCGGCCTCGAGGTCGACGCGCTCTCCGGCGCCCCCGGCGTGCGCTCTGCCCGCTTTGCCGCCGACGCCGGCCTGGTTGACTCTCCCGACGCCAACGACAACACCGACGTCTGGAACAATATGGTACTGCTGCAGCGGCTGGCCGCTGTGCCCGCAGCCCGGCGCACCGCGCGCTACCGCTGCGTGCTGGTAACCGCGCGCGACGGCCAGCCTGTGCACACCGCCGAAGGCGCGGTCGAAGGTCTCATTCTCGACGGCCCCCGTGGCACTGGAGGCTTCGGTTACGATCCCCTCTTCTTCCTGCCCGAACTCGACCGCACCATGGCCGAACTCGACCTTGAAACCAAATACTCGCTCAGCCATCGCGGACGCGCCTTTGCGGCCCTTCTGCACATGCTAAAACCCTGATGGTTCAACGAATATTGACCTCGTCGCAAATCTGCCCCCCGCGCCCTTGACGGTCCTCATTGCGGAATCGAATAATGCACTTGGAACCAGACGCAATTTTCTCTCCACCTCACGAGAAACGCCTCGATCCACAGCTTTTGAGGAGCCAAGACCCGCATGGCAACTGCCCAACATCCTTCCGCGCCCACGCTGCGCCCGGGCGTGCAGCCGCTGCGCGCTGGCCAGGGATATACTTTCCTCCTGCGCAAGCTGCACTCGCTGCTGGGCATCGTCCCCATCGGCGCCTTCCTTTTAGAGCACTTGCTGTCCAACTTCGAGGCGCTCAAAGGCCCCGCTGCCTACGGAGCCCAGGTTAAATTCCTCAACAGCCTGCCCCTCGTGCGCGTGCTGGAGTGGACTTTCATCTTCCTGCCCATCCTTTATCACGGCCTCTATGGCGTCTATATCTGGCTGCGCGGCAAGTCCAACATTGTGTACTACCCCTGGGCCGGCAATTGGATGTACACCGCCCAGCGCTACACCGGCCTCATCGCCATCCTTTACATCGGACAGCACGTTCTCCGCCAGCGCTTCATGGGCATCAGCCTGCCTGAGAATCCCGGCGCCGCCTTCGCCAAGGTGCAGCACGAGCTGGCTAATCCCTGGATGCTCGCCGTCTACATCATCGCCATGATCGCCATCTGCTGGCATTTCTCTTACGGCATCTGGCTCTTCGCCGCCAAGTGGGGCATCACTCCCGGCGAAACCGCCCGCAAGCGCTTCGGCTACGCGTGCGCCGTCTTCGGCATCCTGATCGCCGTCATGGGCATGGCCAGCATCTGGGCCTTCGTCGGCCCCAACTACAAAAACACGCCTGACATTGTGCCTCTCTCCCTGACGCTACCAACGACACACCAACCCGGGCTATCCGTCTGAACGCTTCGGCAGCGGCCCACTGTTCACTGTTCACTGCAAAGGAAGACCATGGCAGCACCCAGAATCATCGTGGTTGGCGGCGGACTCGCCGGACTCGCGGCAGTCATCAAAATCGCTGAGGCTGGCGGCACTGTCGACCTCTTCTCCATCGTCCCCGTCAAGCGCTCGCATTCCGTCTGCGCCCAGGGTGGCATCAACGCTGCCAAGAACCTGAAAGGCGAGGGCGACACCACCGATAAGCACTTCGACGACACCATTTATGGCGGCGACTTCCTCGCCAACCAGACGCCGGTGAAAGCCATGTGCGAGGCCGCGCCTGGCATCATCGACCTGCTCGACCGCATGGGCGTGCCCTTCAACCGCACCCCCGAGGGCCTGCTCGACTTCCGCCGCTTCGGCGGCACCCTCTATAACCGCACCGCCTTCGCCGGAGCCACCACCGGCCAGCAATTGCTCTACGCTCTCGACGAGCAGGTTCGCCGCTACGAGGCCGACGGCAAAGTCACGAAGTACGAAGGCTGGGAGTTCCTCTCCGCCATCCTCGACTCCAAAGGAATTTCCCGCGGCATTACCGCCCTCAACCTGCGCACCATGGAGCTGCGCGCCTTCCCTGCCGACGCCATCATCCTGGCCACCGGCGGCATCGGCGCCATCTTCGGCAAGAGCACCAACTCCGTCGTCTGCACCGGCTCCGCGCAGTCGGCCATCTTCCAGCAGGGCGCCTACTACGCCAACGGCGAATTCGTCCAGGTCCACCCCACCGCCATTCCCGGCGAAGACAAGTTGCGCCTCATGTCCGAGTCCGCACGCGGCGAGGGCGGTCGTGTCTGGGTGCCCCGCAAGCCCAGCGACCCGCGCCCCATCAAGCAAATTTCCGAGGCCGAGCGCTTCTACTTCCTCGAGGAGTGGTATCCCAAGTACGGCAACCTTGTCCCTCGCGACGTGGCCACCCGCGCCATCCACAAGGTGGTCTACGAAGAAGGTCTGGGCATCGATGGCCAGCCGATGGTCTACCTCGATCTCACCCACATCGATCGCGCCACCCTCAACCGCAAGCTCGAAGGCATCCTCGAAATCTACGAGAAGTTCGTCGGCGATGATCCCCGCGACGTGCCCATGAAGATCTTCCCCGGCATGCACTACACCATGGGGGGCCTGTGGGTCGACTTCGATCAGATGACCAGCATTCCCGGCATCTTTGCCGCCGGCGAGTGTGAGTACCAGTACCACGGCGCCAATCGCCTCGGCGCGAATTCCCTGGTCAGTTGCATCTTCGGCGGCTTCCGCTCCGGCCCCAACGCACTGTTGTATGCCAAGAACCTGCCCGCTCCGGAAGGCGACGGCGGCCACGCTGCAGAGTTAGCCCGCCAGGCGGAACTCAATCAGCAGTTGCTCTCTTCCAGCGGCACTGAAAATCCCTTCAAGCTATGGCGTGAGTTGGGCGAATCCATGACCAAGCACGCCACCGTCATCCGCTACAACAAGGGCCTCAAGCAGGCCGACGAAAAAATCGTCGAGCTCCTCGACCGCTACAAGAATGTAAACCTCAGCGACAAGAGCCAGTGGGCCAACACCAGCTTCGCCTTTGCCCGCCAGTTGAANNGACGAGAAGTTCCTCAAGACCACCAAGGCCAGCTTCACCGGAGACATCGCCGGCCCGCGCTTTGAGTTCGAAGAAGTCGACACGCAATTCATCAAGCCGCGCCCGCGCCGCTACGACGCAACGAAATAGTCTCGGAAAATGGGTGCCCCAGATCCCGCTTTTGGGACCTGGGAATCCGGCGAAAGGAATCATGGCAACCAAGACCGTCCGATTTGAAATCAAGCGCCAGGCCAGCCCCGATGCTCCCGCCTACTGGGAGAACTTTGAGCTCGAATGGCGTCCCGGCATGAACGTCGTCTCCGCCATGATGGAGATCGCGGCCAACCCCGTCACCGCCGACGGCCGCCCCACCACCCCCATCACCTACGATTCCAACTGCCTTGAGGAGATCTGCGGCTCCTGCGCCATGCGCATCAACGGCAAGGCCAAGATGGCCTGCTCCGCGCTCGTCGACAACCTCGAGCAGCCCATCCGCGTCGAGCCGCTCTCCAAGTTTCCCCTCGTCCGCGACCTCCAGGTCGACCGCTCCGTCCTTTTCGAGAACCTGATGCGCGTCAAAGCTTGGGTCCCCGTGGACGGCACCTACGATCTCGGCTCCGGCCCCCGCGTCTACCCCCAGCAGCAGGAAGCCAATTACCCGCTCTCCAACTGCATCTCCTGCACCTGCTGCATGGAAGTCTGTCCCCAGTTCAACGAAGGCACCAACTTCGTCGGCGCCGCCACCATCGCCCAGGTCAAGCTCTTCAACAACCACCCCACCGGCAACGTCTTCAAGGAAGACCGCCTGCGTGCTCTGGCCGGCGACGGTGGCGTTCAGGAGTGCGGCTTTGCGCAAAACTGCGTCGAGGCCTGCCCCAAGCAGATTCCCCTCACCAACGCCATCTCCGACATTGCCCGCGACGTCACCATCCAGAAAGTCAAAGACTTCCTCCGCGGCTAATTTCCGCTGCACTCAACACAACAGCCCGGCTCTCGCAATGAGAACCGGGCCCTGTATTTGTCAACTGAAAATCTCCCTCTACGCCCTGCTCATAGATGCAGGAGAAAATTCAACACGAAAAAGCCTACGAATAGCGCAATCAGGAATACAGCAAGGACCGCTGTATACTCGACCGTCCAATTGGACTGGGAGTCGATTGAGTTATTCTCCTCCGGATTGCGGGGATTGCATTTGATTGGGAACTTGTCACCTTTTTGAACTTCATCCCTGGAACTCAGGATTCCCGTGTATGTCTTGCCCTCGACGGAGTAGATAAAAGTTACCAGATTCTCACCGGCAAGTAGCTCGGACCCGTCATAGTAAGCGGAATCAATCAGAGATTTTGCGGCGGGCGTTATACATTCCTGCACTTCCGCTTCCACTTCAATCCAGCCGCGCTTCAGGATCCAGTCAAATGAGGACGCAAACCAACCCACCAGCCTCGCTGCGCGTGGCTTCTTCTTCGTCACAATGCCAGCATTGCTTTGGTCATCCAAGGTGTGTGAGCCCAACTGCCGAAGAACGAAGGAACTATTCTATCGCGCCGACGCGCCGGATGCCCCATGTTTCGTTTTTGAAACATGGGAAAGCACAACCCCCAACCATCCGCTCTCAACTCGCCACAGAAATGGACACCCCATCCTTGAATCGTCCTGTAATTCAAGGGTGGGAGAGCACGAACCTCCTGCTCCACGGGCTTTTCGGCCGAGCTGCCATCGCGCTCAGGCCGAGCCACGAATCCCCTTCAGCTCGCCGAGCTTTTGCCGAGAATTAAGCCTCGCAGGCGCACAATCTAGGCATGGCGAACCTCCACGTTATCGATCCGTTTCAATCTCGCAGGCATGTTCCCGGCCCGTACCAAAGCACGACCCCCACCCCCCTCCCCCTCGAAATGGGCAAATTCCGGGGGCACCGCAAGCCCGGTCGAAGAGATAAGGCACGTTGAATCAGAAACATGGCGAATGTGCCTGTCATCGGGCCCATTATCATAATGGTAAACAGAAGCCCCAGAAAAATGGCACTTTTCGTTGCTTTTGAGGGTGGTTTCTGGCAAGTTCGACAAGAAAGTGAGGCGTTCTTGACCAGCGTTACGGCGAAACCAGAGTCGGTGTCCCATGCGACAGGCCTGCGTCGAAGAAGTGCATCGAACGGCGACCCTGTTCAAAACTCAAGAGGCGTCCTACCCCACCGGATAGAATCCCGCGATCCATCCCTGCAGCAGCGCCGGCAGGCACCCCAGCGCCACCACCATCGCCGCAATCACCAGCAACACCCCCAGTGTCACCGGGTGCACCGCAATCGGCGTCTCATTCACCGCCGGCATCACATAAGCGCGCTTCAGCACCTGTAAATAGTAGTAGAGCGACACCGCGCTCATCGCCACTGCCAGCGCCACCAGCGCCAACGGAACCGCTCCCGTCGAAACTCCCAGCACTGCGGCAAACAAATTGAACTTGGCCCAGAATCCCACCAGCGGAGGAATCCCCGCCAGCGACAGAAACAGCACCAGCAGCGCCGCCGCCAGCAGCGGACTACGCTTGTGCAGCCCCAGAAACGCATCCAGCCGATCGCTCCCCGTAGCTCGCTCCACCTCGCCGACCACGCCAAACGCACCGATGGTTGTCAGCCCATAGCTCAAGGTGTAGTAGAGAACCGCTTCTGCGCTGCGCGATGTGTAAGAGAAGTACGCCAGCCCCAGCAGAATATAGCCCCCATGCGCGATTGCCGAATAAGCCAGCAGCCTGCGCACGCTCGTCTGCGCCAGCGCGGCCAGATTCCCCAACACCATTGAAGCTGCGGCCAGCACCGTCAGAATCAAAGACCATGAACGCGCAAAACCGAGGTAGACCGGCTCCGAGCCGCTCAGTATCCCAATCGACACTCTCGCCACGTTGTTGTGGTCATCGAACACATGCAGCGCCGCCGTGCCAATTGCGATCAGCAGCGCAAAGCTGGCCAGCTTCGACACCGATGCGATGAACGCCGCCGAGGGCGCGGGCGCGCCTTCATAAGTATCCGGCGCCCACAGATGAAACGGCACCGCCGCAACCTTGAAGCCCAGCCCCGCCGCAATCATCACCAGGGCCACATGGAGCAAGGTCGACGTGTGGTAGGCGTTCCACCCATACGCCGCCAGCATAATGCGATGCAGGTTTGTCGATCCTGAAATTCCGTAGAGATAACTGAACCCAAACAAGAGAAACGCCGCTGACATGCCGCCGAATAAGTAGTACTTCAGCGCGGCCTCAGCGCTCTTGCCCGAACTCTTTGCAAACGCTGTCAGGATGTAGAGCCCCAGGCTCAGCAGTTCCAGCCCCACAAAAATTACCAGCAGGTCCTGCGCCGCGGCAATCAGCAATCCACCCGTGGCCGACATCAGCACCACGGCCACATACTCGCCCACGTGCCGCGTGAAGTCCGTGTCGATCAGCAGCAGCAGCGTCAGCACCGTCAGCGCCAGTATCCCGGTCTGCGCTACCGCCGAACTTCCATCTGCCGTGAGCAGCAGGTCGCCGCCCGGGGCAGTGAGACCGCCCGGCATTTGCAGCAGCAACGCAAAAAGCGCCACACCGCATCCACACACGCCCAGCAGCGCCGCCGTAGCCACGCGCACCTGCAATGCGGCCTTGCGCAGAAAACCAAGGTCCACGACCAGCACAATCAGCGCCGCCAACTCCAGCACCGTCTCCGGCAATGTCATGCGGAAGAGATCGGCGTAGTTCATTGTCCCCCTCCCGCGAGCAGCACCTTCACCGCCGGCTCAATCGCATCCAGCAGAATCTTCGGGTAGAGTCCCACCACCAGGCTCGCCATCACCAGCAGCGACACGCCGGCAATCTCCGGCCAGGTAATCGGAGCGAACCCGTGTCCCTGCTCATACTCCAGCACATGGGGGCTGGGCAGCGCATCGCTGAAGAATGCCTTCTGCAGTGCGCGCCACGTATAGGCCACTCCCACCACAATGCCCACTCCCGCCGCCATCGTCCACCAGGGCCGCGCAATCCACGCGCCTACCAGCACCTGCAACTCGGCCACAAACCCTGAGAATCCCGGCAGTCCCATCGACGCCATGCCCGCAATCACAAACGCCCACGCCGCAAACGGCAGGCGCTTCGATAAATGCATTGCTTCCAGTTCCGCCAATTGCCGCGTATGGGTGCGGTCATACACGATGCGCCCTACAATGGCGAACAACAGTCCCGCAATCACGCCGTGCGAAAACATCTGCAGCACCGCGCCTGTCACGCCAATCTGGTTCAGCGTCACCAGCCCCAGCAGCACAAACCCCATGTGGNNCCACCAGCGCGCCATACACAATGCCCACTACCGCCAGCACCGCAAACACGTCGCGCCACGAGCCGATGCCGGCGAACGAGAATCCCCACGGATCAAGCCCACGAGGGAACAACGAAATCGCTACCCTCAGGCAGCCGTAAGCGCCCAGCTTCATCACCACGCCGGCCAGCAGCATCGATGCCGCAGTCGGCGCAGCCACGTGGCCTGTCGGCGCCCACGTGTGAAAAGGCCACATGCCGGCCAGAATTGCAAACCCTGTAAAGACCAGCGGGAAAGCCCACATTTGAAAACTCACCGGCAGCCCAGCGTGTGCCAGCGCAACCAGGCCCGTTGAGTGGCTTCCTGAGGTGGCGTAAGCCGCCAACAATCCAATCAGCACCATCGCCGAACCGACAAACGAGTAGAGCGCCAGCTTCATCGCTCCGTACTCGCGCCGTGTCGAGCCCCAGATTGCAATCAGAAAATACTTCGGCACGATGGCGATTTCGTAAAACACAAAGAGCAGGAACAAGTCGAAGCTGAGGAAGACTCCGTAGACGCCGCCAATCAGCGCCAGGTAGAACGCGAAGAATTCGTTGGTGCGCATCTCCACGTTCCAACTGAACAGCACGCCGGCCACCGCTGCCAGGCCCGTCAGCAACACCAGCACCAGGCTGATGCCGTCTGCCGCGAGCAGGAAGTGAATCCCCATCGACGGCACCCACGCGGCATCGACAATCGTCACCCGCCCGTGTCCCATGCCTGCCGCAAACCCCGCCGCCGCCAGCGCCAGCCCCGCCACGGCCACGGTCAGCGCCAGCCACCGTGCCAGCGTAGCCTTGCCCTTGGGCAGCAGCGCCTCGACAAGCGCTCCGGCAAACGAGAGATATATCGTCCAAGCGAGCATTCAAAATCTCCAGTGCGCCAGCAGGTTCACCACCGTCGGGTTCACGGTGTCCACAATCAGTTGCGGCACCAGACCCAACACCAGCATCAATCCAATCACCGGAGCCAGCGCCAGCCGCTCGCGCCCGTGCATGTCGGGAAACTTGGCCCAGTGTTCCGGCACAGGCCCCGAAAAAACCTTCTGGATCACGGTCAGAATCACCGCCGCCGTCACCAGCAAACCTAAAATCGACACCGTCGCCGCCACCCACGCCAGCGGGAAAACGCCGCGGAAGATCAGAAACTCGCCCACAAATCCATTCAGCCCAGGCAGCCCCAGCGACGAGAACAGCGCGATCCCCATCAGCCCCGCGAGCACCGGGGCCGGTTTGCGCAACCCGCCAAAGTGGTCGATGCCCCGCTCGCCGCCCGTGCGCTCCTGCATCATGGCCACAAACCAGAACAGCGTCGCCGCCGTCAGGCCGTGATTGAACATCTGCAGAATCACGCCGTTCAGCGCCGCCGCCTGGCTCGCCTGTGCTGCCGCGTCCACTGCAGGCTTCGCCAGCGCAAAGATGCCCAGCAGGCAATAGCCCAAATGATTCACTGAGGAGTAAGCGAAGATGCGCTTCAAATCCTTTTGCGCCGCCGCGGCCCACGCGCCCATCACCACCGTCAATACGGCCAGCACCAGTAGAGGTGTTCGCATCTGCGCAATTTGGTGCCCGAACAGCGGCAACGCAATCCGTAGCAAACCGTAGACACCCATCTTCGACATTGCACCGGTCAGCAACATCGTCACCGGCGACGGCGCTTCAGCATAAGCTGCGGGGAGCCATGTGTGAAAGGGCGCCATCGGCACCTTCACTGCAAATCCCGCCAGCACGCCCACCGCCAGCCACATCGTCACTGGTCCAAGATGTGCCGTGACTGCCTGCTCCAGGCCGCCCGTCGCAGCCAATGCTGCCAGCTGCCCAAAGTCCATGCTGCCGGTAGAAAGAAACACGGCCAGAAATGCCAGCAGCAGCGCCACGCTTCCCGCCATGGTGTACACAAAAAACTGCGTCGCCGCCGGTCCGCGCCGCGGTCCACCCCAGATCTTGATGAGGAAAAACGCGGGAATCAGGCTCAGTTCCCAGAACAGGAACCAGTGAAAGAAATTCAACGCCGTAAACGATCCGAACAGCCCCGCCTGCAGCAGCAGCACCAGCGCAAAAAACAGTCCGGGCTGATGATGCACCCGGTGTGCAGCGTCTACCGACATCAGCGTCACAATAGCCGACAGCACCAGCATCAATGCGCCCAGCCCGTCGGCGCCCAGGTGGTACTCAATCCCCAACGACGGCGCCCATGCCGCGCGCTCCACCAGTCCCATCGAGCCATCGCCGGGCAACTGTGTCCACACCGTTAGCGCCAGCGCCAGCCCCGCCAGCGTCGTCGCCAGAGCCACGGCCCGCGCATGTCTACCGGAAAAGAGCGCAATCGCCGCCCCTACCACAGGCAGCAAAGTCAGCAGCGTCAATATAGGAATTCCGTTCATCCCCTGCTGCTCCAGATCAGAATCGCGGCCAGCACCACCACTGCCAGCGCCAGCAATCTCAGATAGGTCTGCACTCGCCCGCTCTGTACCCGCGCCAGCAGTCCTCCGCCCGACGCCATCTCTTCGCAGCCTTTGTCAAAGCTGCCATCCACCACGTTGGTGTCGAGAAAGCGATTCAACCGTGCAAAACCGCTGAAGGTCCACGCCACTCCGGCTACCACCCCGCCCCATACGCGGCGGTCCAGCCAGTCCGCAACCCGTGCCCACCATCCGTAAAACGCAATCACTGTCGCTCCGTACAAATCATCCACATAGAGCTTGTCGCGCAGCGCCGCCCATACCGGCGGAACGGCCCGCTCCAGCGCATCCGGTTCCTCTGCCTGCGAGGTCCGGTTCCCATAGATCCACCAGCCCAATCCAAGCCCAAGAAAAACCACCGCGGCCGATGTCCCCATCAGTTGCAGCAGCCCCACCTCTCCAAACCGCGCCATGTCGAATCCCGCCGCGTGCCCCTCTAGAAATGCCCGAAACCACGGCCATGCAGGTGTCCCGATCGCTCCCAGCACAATAGCGAAGAAGGCCAGCACTGCCAGTGGCAGCGTCATCACCGCGGGGCTCTCATGAGTTGCCTCGTGCCCGCGCCTGTTGCCAAAGAAGACGTAACTCACCTGCCGCGTCATGTAGAACGCCGTCAGCAGCGCGCCGAAGACCAGCATGTAAAACGGCCCCTTCGCCACGCTCCAATGCTGCGCCGCTTCCAGAATGCCGTCCTTGCTCCAGAAGCCGGAGAACAGCAGCGGAAACCCGCACAGCGCCAGCATGCCGATGGCATAGGTAAGAAAAGTCAGTGGCATGAGCCTCCACAGCCCGCCCATGCGCCGCACATCCTGCTCCTCGTGATTGCCGTGAATCACCGAGCCTGCCCCCATGAACAAGAGCGCCTTGAAAAACGCATGCGTGATCAGGTGGAACATGCCCACGGCCACGCCGCCCATGCCGAGTCCGGCCATCATGTAGCCCAGTTGCGAAATCGTCGAGTACGCCAGGATGCGCTTGATATCGTTCTGCGCCACCGCGATCAGCGCCGCAAACACCGCGGTTGACGCGCCCACCCACGTCACCACGGTCAGGGCCGTCGTGGTGCCGCCCGCCAGCGCCCCGGCCTGCATCAGCGGATACACCCGCGCGATCAGGTAAACACCCGCAGCCACCATCGTCGCCGCGTGAATCAGCGCCGACACCGGCGTGGGACCTTCCATCGCATCCGGCAGCCACACATGCAGCGGTAACTGGCCGCTCTTGCCCGCCGCTCCCGCAAAAATCAGCAGCCCGATTGCGCCCGCCGCGGTCAGCCCCAGCGCCGAAGGCGTCGCCAGCAATCCACCCAACGCCAGCGTTTCAATCGAACCCGCGCCGTGGTTGTAGAAAAGCAGCGTGCCGGTCTGCGCAAACAGCCACACCATGCCCAGCAGGAAAAAGACATCGCCCACGCGCGTGGTCAGGAATGCCTTCTTCGCCGCCGCTGCCGCCGCAGGCTTCTGGTACCAGAACCCGATCAGCAGGTACGACGTCAGTCCCACCAGCTCCCAGTTCATGAACAGCAGCAGCAGGCTGTTCGAGATCACCACGCCCAGCATCGCCCCCGCAAACAGCGATAGAAAGCAGAAGAAGCGCGTGAAATTCTCGTCGTGCTCCATGTAGCCGATGGAGTAGATGAAGATCAGCAGCCCCACCAGCGAGACCATCACCAGCATCACCGCTGACAGCGGGTCGAGCACCCAGCCCAGGTCCACGTTCGTCGTGCCAAACTGAATCCATGTAAAGTTGACCGTCTCGCGCACGGCAATGCCATGCGACCAGCCCGCCACCACATGCCCGAACGCCGCCAGAGACAACAGCAGCGAAACTGCAAGCGATCCGATCGCCAATGTCGCAGCCATCGTGCGCCGGGGCTGTCTTAACACCGCCACAATTCCAGAAGCGACAATCGGCACTGCCGGAATCAGCCACAGCGCCTGTGCAATCGCCGACGATCCGATCTGCGGAGTGAACGAAATTGTCTCTTGCATCAACTTCTCACCCCTTCATCCTGTTGATCTGGTCCAGGTCCGTCGTGTGCGTGTGCCGATGGATGGCAATCACCAGTCCCAGTCCCACCGCGGCTTCGGCTGCCGCCACGGCTATCGAAAAAATCGCAAACATCATCCCCGTCAGCGCCTCGGGATGCGGCCCATACCGCCAGAACGCAATAAAGTTCAGATTCGCCGCGTTCAGCATCAACTCAATCCCGATCAGTACAAGTATGGCGTTGCGCCGCGTCAGCGCCCCGGCCAGTCCTATGGCGAACAACAGCGCGGCCACCAGTAGATATCCCGCCAGCGGCGTCACTTGCCCCCCTCTTTCTCGTGCATGGCCACGATCACTGCGCCGATCAGTGCCGCCGTCAGCAGCAGGGCCACAATCTCCAGCGGCAGCACGTACCGGCCCATCAGCGCCACACCGATATCGCCCACCGTCACCGTTGGCTCAGGCGTCGCCCCCGGCAATCCCGGCGCGCTCTGCAACACCGCCCAGCCCAGCATCGCAAACACCGCAGCAGCCACTGCCAGTCCCGCCAGCCATGTCCGGCTGAAGATCCCGCCATCCTTGGGCGTTTCAGAACCCCGCGTCAAAAGAATCGCAAACACCACCAAAATGGCCACCGCGCCAATGTAAACCAGAATCTGCGCAAACCCCGCGAACTGCGCGTCCAACTGAAGAAACAGGAACGCCAGTCCGGCAAAGGCCACTGTCAGCGCCAACGCGCAGTGCACCGTGTTCTTCAGCAGCACCGCCGCAAGGCCGCCAGCCACTGTCAGCGCTGCAATCAGGTAAAACGCAAAGCTCATCGGCCGCCGCTCCTTTCGCGCAAACTCTGCTCCATTGAGCGTCTTCGGATTTCCTGAGCGCTCATCCAAAACCAGGAAGAATCACTCCGCATAGCGATAGCTCCGTGCCCCAATGTGCATCCTGCGCATCTCTTCCCAGCCCAGGCCCACATACGCCGCAACCAGGATCGCCGAACAAATCACCCACCGCAGCCATCCATCGCCCATGAAGCGCCACAACCCCGCCACCAGCAGGTTCAACAGGCACATCGGCAGCACAAACTTCCACGCAAAGTTCATCAGTTGGTCCTGGCGCAGCCGGGGCAGCGTTCCCCGCAACCAGATAAAGACAAAGATTGACATCATCAACTTTGAGAAGAACCAGAACCACGACGGCACCCAGGTCAGGAACGAGAACGGCGCCGACCATCCGCCCAGAAACAGCGTTGTGCCCAACCCGGAAATCGAAAACATCGCCAGGTATTCACCCAGGAAGAACAGCGCGAATTTGAATCCCGAATATTCAGTGTGGTAGCCGGCCACCAGTTCCGACTCACCCTCGGGCAGATCGAATGGCGAGCGGTTGGTCTCCGCCGTGGTCGCAATCGCATACATCACAAAGCCCGCCAATCCCCACGGCGTAAAAATGTACCAGTGCGGCAGCCCGTAGCTGTAGTGATTTTGTGCCTCCACGATCTTGGTCAGCGACAGCGACCCGCTGATCATCACCACTGCCACGCTTGAAAGCAGCAATGCCACTTCGTAGCTGATCATCTGCGCCACTGCGCGCATGGCGCCCATCAGCGAGTATTTGTTGCGGCTCGACCATCCAGCCATGAACACGGAAAGCTCGGTCGACGCCCCAATCGCGAAGTAAAACAACAAGCCGGCGTCCATATCCGCCAGCACCATGTTGCGGCCCATGGGCAGCACTGCAAATCCCATGAACACAGTCACCACCAGCACCAACGGCGCCAGAAAGTGAACCGCTCCGTCCGCGCTCAACGGCACAATGTCTTCCTTGGTCAGTGACTTGATGCCGTCGGCCACCGGCTGCAGAATTCCAAAAGGGCCTGTGCGGTTGGGTCCAATTCGATTCTGTATGCGTCCCAGCCCCTTGCGCTCAAACACCGTGGTCAACGCAAACAGCGCCGGGAAGAAACACACGATCGCCGCCACGCTCACCACCACACCGGCCACCGGCTGCAGCGCCATGGGCAGCAGACCCACCAGCCAGTGCTTCAGCAGAACGAATATCTGGTCCGCCGTTTCGAACATCGCCTACTCTCCCCCTCCGGCCGGTTTTTGGGCGGGCGCAGGTGTGGCAGCTTGAGCAGGGGGCCTGGCTGCTTTGGCTGCGGCATCGGCTGCGGCCTTGGTCTTCTCTGCGGCCAGCCGCGCATCCACTTCCGCGGCCTCGGTGGGATGAATCGTGTGGTAGTACTCGTTCGACTTCGCCAATTGCTTGCGATCCTGCAGCAGCCCCCCAAAGCGGTCGTCGGTGGCTAGCTCAAACTCGTTATCCATCTTGATCGCTTCAAATGGACACACTTCAACGCAGATCTGGCAGCTCATGCACACCGACACATCGATGTCGAACTTTGCCGGATAGAACTGCGGCTTGCCCAGCGCATCCGGCTTTTTATCCTTGCTCTTCTCGATATATATGCACTTGGGGGGGCACTCTTTCTCGCAGATCTGGCAGGCCACGCAGCGCATCCCCGCCTCCCAGTCCGCGCCGTCATACACCAGAAAGGGGAAGACGCGCGCTGCCTCAACCGGAGCAATCCGCTCTTCCGGATACTGCACCGTCGTCATCCGCTCCGCCGAGACAAAGCTGCCGGCAAAGTTCTTTGCCGTCTCCGCCAGCCCCTTCAGTATCCCCTCACCCAGCAATGAAATCCTCCAAAGTCAACTACTAGCTTCTACCTGTTAGCTGTTAGCTGTTAGCTGTCCACTGTTTCACCGATCCACTTCCCCCAGCACAATATCCACGCTTCCAAAAATCAACACCACGTCGGCCACGTTCTGCCCCAGACACATATCTTCGAGAATCGTCAGGTTAATCAAGCTCGGCGGCCTCACGCGGTAGCGGTATGGGTTCGGGCTGCCGTCCGATTGCAGGTAGAATCCCAATTCGCCTTTGGGTGCTTCGATGCGCCCGTACGCCTCGCCCGGCTTGGGCCGCAAGCCGCGAATCTTGGCCTTCTGGTCCATCACCGGCCCACCCGGGATATCCTTCAGCGCCTGCTCCACAATCCCGATCGATTCTCGCATCTCAAGAATCCGAATCATATAACGGTCGTACACGTCCCAATGATCGCCCAGCGGCACACGAAACTTGAACCGGTCATAGATGCCGTAGTGGTCTACCTTGCGAATGTCGTAGTTCACGCCTGAAGCCCGCAGCATGGGACCGGTCACACCCGCGTTCACCGCAAGCTCAGGTCGCAGAATGCCCACTCCCTGGCATCGCGCCATCAGAATCTCGTTGGAGGTGAGAAAGCGCTCGAACTCGTCCACGAATCCCGGCAGCCCCGCCACCACTTTCCGCACCGCATCCAGCCACGCCGCGGACGCGTCTACGCGGCAGCCTCCGAAGCGCATGTAGTTGCACATCATGCGCGACCCGGTCAGCCCCTCGAACAGGTCCAGAATCTTCTCCCGCTCGCGAAAGGCGTACATCAGCGGCGTACCGCTTGCGCCCATCTCCTGGATCAGGAAGCCGATCGACGAGGCATGATTTTGCACCCGCGTCAGCTCGCCCAGGATCACGCGCAAATACTCAGCGCGCTCGGGCACCGCCTGGCCTATCAGCTTCTCCACCGCCAGCGCATAGGCCCAGTTGTTGGTCAGCGAACAGATATAGTCCAGCCGGTCGGTAAACGGCATCGAAGCCAGGTAGCTTTGCCCTTCGCCCAGCTTCTCGTGATTGCGGTGCAGGTAGCCGAACACCGGCTTCAACCGAATTACGCGCTCCCCGTCCAACGCCAGGTCCATCCGGAAGACGCCATGGGTCGAAGGGTGATGCGGTCCCATGGCCACTTCCATCAACTCGCCTTCGCCGTCTGGCTCAATCACCGGCGGACGATTCCAGCCCTCCAGCTTTTCTGTCTTGATGGCTGAGGAACTCTCAAGAGCGCTCATGGTCGAGTTCCTCCCTGCGCAGCCTCAGCCTGCTCCCCTGCCTGGTGAGCCTGTGCTCTGGCCAGCACCTTGTCATGCGCCGTGGGTTCGTATTCGTAGTCGTCCGGGTCCACGTAATCNNAGATCGAAAACTTCACGCTCCTGGAACTCCGCCGACCGCCAGATAGGTGTCACCGACGGCAACTCCACCTTGTCGGTGCGGTTCTCTGTCCGCATTCGCAGAATCACGGGCCCGTGCTTCTTCGCCACTGAAAACAGATGATAGACAACCTCGAGATATCCCGGCTCCACGCGCTTGCGTATCTCTTCCGCGGTCTCCTCTACGGTCTGTTCCAGGCCGTCGACAACTTTTGTGACTTGACGCTTCACTTGAATTTTTTCGGTTATCCCCTTGTCCAGGTAATCAACTCCGGTCACGTTGGAGAGGAAGTCCAGAGCCAATCCCGCGTCGTCACGGAGGAACTTCGCCACCGCGACCGCGCTCTCCGGCTCAAGCCGCAGCGAGTGCTGTGCGGATGGTCCGGGGTTGGTCACGATCGTGACCCTGGCACCCGGCACCGCTGCCTCGATCGCCGCCTTGATCTCTTCCACCGTCTTCAATCTCTAATCCCCCAAAACCGTTAACTGTGCGCTGTGAGCTGTTCTTATCAGCGAATCACCACAGGCAGCGGCCAGACGCCCTTATTCGAACTAGGCTCCAGGTCATGCGCGCCCTGCTCCGGTACCGGAAACTCGCCCTGCGCCGCGGCATCAAGAAAGCGGGGGCGCCCTTCGCCGGTCAAGTGCTGCCCGTCAATCTTCTTTTGCAGTGTGATGAATGCCTGGAGCAATGCCTCCGGCCGCGGCGGGCAGCCGGGAATGTGCACATCCACTGGGATGTAGCGGTCGATCCCCTTCAGCACGTTGTAGCCCTGCTTGAACGGCCCTCCGGAGATGGCGCAGGCACCCATCGCGATCACGTATTTCGGCTCGGCCATCTGGTTATAAAGCCGCACCACCTGCGGCGCCATCTTCTTGGTCACGGTGCCGGAGATGATCATCATGTCAGCCTGCCGCGGAGACGGCCGGAAGACCTCGGCCCCGAATCGCGCCAGGTCGTAGCGCGCCATGGTGGTGGCGATCATCTCGATGGCGCAGCAAGCCAACCCGAACTGCATGGGCCATATCGAGCTGCGCCGTCCCCAGTTGTAGAGCTCCTCGATGGTCGTAACGAAGACGCCCTGTTTACCCAGTTCGATCTTCAATCCCTCATCTACCATCGTCGCCTCGCTCCGTTAGCTCTTGGCTTCTAACTTCCAGTCGCTCGCTTTGCTATGCCAATTCGCCCGTCTTGGCCCGGTACCCAACTCATCTGCAATCCCGGCCCTGAATGCCCAACAGCCAGGAGCTGGAAGCTAACGGCTAGAAGCTGCTTCTAAGCCCACGTCAGCGCGCCCTTGGCCCAGGCCCAAGCCAGTCCCTCGATCAGCAAAAGCACAAACACCAGCATGGCCACACAAGCGGCCGCGCCCAACCCCGTAAACGCCACCGCGAACGGCAACAAAAACACCGACTCCACATCAAAGATTAGAAAGATGATGGCATACAGGTAGTAAGCTGAGCGGAACTGCATCCAGGCGTCGCCTTTCGACACCAGCCCACACTCATAAATGGCGTTCTTGATGTGATTGGGTTTGGCAGGCGCATAGAGCTTTGCCCACAGCCACGCCAGCCCCAGCGGAGCCAGGCCAAAGCCGAGCGCCGCCAAAAATAGAACAGCCAGTGAAAAATAGGGGTTTGAGGCCATCATAAAAATCAAAACCTACTGCTCCAACCTACCAGTTCTGGCCCTGTTTTGGCTAAGCGGATGTCTCTTCCCGCTCCCGTCGGCCCACATTTTCTCGCCATTCATCCCACCCTATGAACCGTTGGCTGCAAAAGCAAAGAAAAGGCCTGCCCAAAGAGCGCCTGGCCGGCCGATTCCACCCCCAACCGCCATCGGTCCTGGGCCATTAACGTTACCGTATCGAAAGGGATCCAATTCACTCCACCTTTCGATGGAGACAGCCCATCTATTGGGCCTGTTATCGTAATCTGTGTTCCGCGCCTTCCCTGCATGCCGCGCGGATGGGATTCAGATCTTCCCTGGAGATGGGCAATCGATGGTCAAAACTGCGCCGCACCGCTGGGTGTTGCCCGCATTGCTCATTGCCCTGCCGCTCACCCTCACCTGGGCGGTCCGCGCTGACAGTGACTCCTCGCCTGCCGCAGCACCGGTCAAGGCTGCCGCGGACTCCCCCAATGACCCTCTCCCCGACTACGTAACTCACATTCCCATCAGCGGCCCCACCACGGCTTTCCATGACTCCGTGGCCGGACGCTACAACTATGCCTTTGGCAAGGACGTGCCGTTCCTGCCTTCCAACGCCACCTCCTCCAACGGCCAGTTTCTCAGCCCCAGGAGCTTCTACACCGCGCAGTATTGCGGCCACTGCCACCAGGAGGCATATCACCAGTGGCGCCAGTCCGTTCACTCCAATAGCTTCCGTCAGCCCTGGTACTTGAAAAACGTCAACATGCTCATCGACGAGAGGGGCGTGCAGTACTCCCGCCATTGCGAGGGCTGCCACAACCCCGTTGCTTTGCTCTCCGGCGACCTCTCGCAAGGCATGCCCAAAAAGCGTCCCTTTGAGGATGAGGGCATTACCTGCTCCACCTGCCACTCAATCCAGGCCACTGACACCACCGGAACGGGCAGCTACATCATGGGTACCCCCGCAGTGCTGGTCGATGAGAGCGGCGTTCCTATCACCGGACCCGTCTCCGACGCCGAGATTCTGGCCCACCTCGACCGCCACTCCAGGGCCGTGATGCGGCCTCTCTACAAGACCGCCGAGTTCTGCGCCGCCTGCCATAAGGCCGCCATTCCGCGTTCTCTCGACGACTATAAGTGGCTTCGCGCGATCAGTCTTTACGACGAGTGGCAGGGCGCCAGCTTTACCAAGCAGTCCCCTCTGCCCTTCTACCGCAAGGATTCGGTTTCCACATGCCAGACCTGCCACATGAAAGCCGAGCCCCTGCCCGCGGGTGCATCCGACCCTGGCGCCAAGGACGGTCTGCTCATGAGCCATCGCTGGCTCGGTGGCAACTCGCTCAACGCCGCCTACTACAGGTTCGACGAGCAGGCTGACAAACTCGTCGATTTCCTCAAGAACGGCGCGGATAACAAAGGCGTCTTGAACGTCGACATTTTCGCCATCGAGAAAGAAAGCCCTGCCACGTCAAATGATCGCGGGCTGGTTGCTCCTCTCGGTCTCACCAGCTTTTCGCTCGCTGCCGGTGAGACACTTGTCGCCGATGTCGTCATTCAGAACAAGGGCATCGGCCACTCTTTCATCCCCGAGCAGCGGGACTTCTATGAGGCCTGGGTGGACTTCACCGTCAAGGACGGAGCGGGCAAGATCCTGGCCGAAAGCGGCTTCATTCAGCCCGACGGCAATCTTGACCCCTCGGCCCACTCCTTCACCAGCCGCCTCGTCAACACCAAGGGCGAGCTCAACGACCTGCACCAGATCTGGCACAACCGCGTACTTGCATATAACAACACAATTCAGTCTGGCCGGTCGCAGCTGGTACGTTATCGGTTCCGCCTTCCCAAGGACACTACGGGCACGGTGTCGCTGACCGCCAGCGTTAAATATCGTCGCTTCGACCAGCACTTCATCGACTATGCGATGGACCAGAAGCACTACCCGCAGCCGGTCATCGAGATGGCCTCTGAAACCAAGACCATTAAGATCGGTGAGAATACGTCCGCGCCCCCTGAGCCCAATGAAAATCAGGAGTGGATGCGCTGGAACAACTATGGCATTGGCTTGCTCGATGCACAGCAGTACCAAGCCAGCGTGGAGGCATTTGAGCGCGTGGCTGCCTTGCGCCCCGACTACGCCGACGCCTACACCAACATGGCGATTGTGGAGATTTCGTGGGAGCGCTACAACGACGCCAAGCCCCACCTGGCCAAGGCCCTGGCGCTGCTTCCCGGCGATCCCCGCGCCCTCTACTACCGCGCCCTGGTGGAGCGCAACGCAGGCCAGGTCAAGGATGCCATCGACGACTTCCTGGCTATGCTGGCTGCGTATCCGCGCTCCAAAGACGGGCTGCGCGAACTGGGCTTCAGCTACTTTCAGCAGCACGATTACGCCAAGGCTCGCGATGCGTATGAGAGGCTGCAGGTTATCGATCCCGACGACCTTGCCGCGCACTACTCGCTCGCCATCATTTACCGGCGCCTGGGCGACAAACAGAAAGCGGCCATCGAGTCAGCGAAATTCGCCGACCAGAAGGACGACCCCACGGCCTCAACCTACGCCTTGGAATTTCTGGGTAAACACCCTGAGGTGGCCGCAGAAAGCGTGGTTTGGCATACCCACGACCTGACCGGCGACCCCATCAAGCGTCCCGCCAAAATTGAGTACCACTACATCCCTGGCGCTGGGCTTTAGGATCACGGCAGCGGAGCACGACGGATTGTAGTTGCAGGCACAAGGTTGCAGCGGGCCGGTTCCGCGAACCTATACGATGTCCCCCATTCCTTCCACCGGCGAAGCCACTCTGCCCGGCCCCACAATCCCATATTTGAGGTCCAGAAACTCCTGCAGCGCCTCTGGCAGCAGCGGAGCAAGCTCCTGCCAGGTCAGCACCTTCAACCGCACGCGCAACTCGGCAGACTTCACCGCCGTCATCACCTCAAACCACGCCTCGCGCAAGTCCGGCCGCCGCGCGTCGTGCACAACGCAAAAGCTACAGCCCTCCGCATAGGCAGCCAGCACATTGCGGATCAACTGATAACTCGCATAGGCGGCCACGCTACCTGCTGCTTCCTCCACTCGCGCCACAATCGCCGACCGGAAGGCTAGTGCTTCGGACTCGGCGGCCGACACTTCGCCGGTTCCTTCAGTGGGCTCCCACTCCTGGGTAAACTCCTCAGGAAACTCGATCGCCTCTCGCCGTCTGGCAATGCGCAGTTCCACCCTGGGCAGCAAGCCCCGTTCGAAGACCGCGTCGAAGTCCCGATAGCCATCGAGCACCGTCGCGGCCCGCGTTTGGAAATCTCCCTCGGTGAGCTTGGCCTCGACCAGCAGGCTGCCCCAAAGCATATCCACTTCAGTACGGTCGAAGCGCCCGCTCTTGAGAGGCACGCGTGCTTTCCAGCCAAAGACCGTTGGCTCACCTTCCTCCACGCCAAGCATCCGTCGCACGGCGGCCGAGTCCGCCACTCCTGGCGTGCAAAACACATTCATCAGCAGGGCGTCTGAACTCATCGACGAGTCCAGTTCCCGCCAGCGCCGGAGCGGCTCCGCTTCCGGCCTGGGCAGCGCCCGCCCCTGGGCATGAATCTTGCCAAATCGACGCATCCACTCCGGCCGCGCCGCGATGGCCGCGTAGGCCGCATCCAAGAAATTTCCATGCCGCCCTTTCTCCGGCGCATACACAATCACCGGGGGGTTGCCGTAGCTCTCCACATGCAACCTGCCACGCGCATGCAGCCGGTTGCGAAGCCCAAGTTCCCGCCGCAACTGACCGGCGTACACACTGCTCTCACTCGCCATACCCAGCCAGATTACTCCGCCTCTGTCCGGCGCCCGCACCTTTCCGCAGCTCCTCCTTGCGTGCCAGCCAAGCCTTGTGATTCACCATCGAATGGTTGAGGCGGACAACACCCCCGAATGAGAAAATTGGATCGTGATTTCACGCTTTATGCTCTTTTGCTTAGTGCTCATTGCTGTCGTGGTTCTCGCCACCCCAATCGCCGCTCATGCCCTCTCCGACTCTGGACAGAAGGCCAACGAAGAGGCCGGGGCGGTTCTCTTCCGCGATAAGGGTTGCACTCACTGCCACGGCGAAGGTGGCATCGGCGGCCCGAAGGCCCCCGCGCTCCTCGGCATCTGGAACAACAAGCTTTTGACTCCAGCCAAACTGACCGATCAGATCATGAACGGCGGCCAGAAGATGCCGCCCTTCAGCGATTCGCTTACGGACGCAGAAATCGCCCAGTTGGTCGCCTACCTGCGCGCCAGGCACAAGCCTGTTCCGCCGCCTTTGCCGCCGGGTTCTCCATCGGCACAATAATCTTTGGGCGCTCTCTCTATCAGGCTAAACATGCGACAAGAGTTAGCTGTTGACAGTTGCCGTGAAAGAGCACTCGTGATTTCGAGAACTCCAGCAAAGCTCAAGATCCAAGGCAAGCCGGCCACCTACCTCCTCATCACCCATACGTAACAACCCCCGCAGGTACCGTAACATTCTTTGCGAGTACGGCCGACATGGCTGGGCTCCGATATTCATTGTGTTTCCCCACCACTACACGAAGAATGAGCTCAACAACAGTGCAATCCGCACGAGCCTTTATTACTGAAATGGGGACCCACATGATCGATGTTCGTTCTATTGCTTCTCTTCGAGTTGCCGTTGCCTCCACTCCTTCCACCCAGTTCAAACGCAGACTTTTGACTTCATCCCTGTTCACAGGCCTGGACGCAGCAGCGCTGCAGATTGTGGGCCCATCAATCTATCGGGTCGCGTCCAACTCGGCGGCAATGCAAGCTGGGTTTGCGGTTCTGGTCCTCGGCATGCTCGCATCGCTCGGCCGGATGTGGTTCCTCACCATCCGGGACTGCAACAACCAGTAGCCCATGAGTGGGTTGGATTGTCAGCCTGCAGAAGTGGGCATCACCCCGCTTGAAGCGCAGGCCAAGAGCGATGGAAGGCGACAGATCCCGAGCCCACGAGGTTTCATGCCCGCCTGATTTGGGGTATTTAGAGCCAGTCCATTGATGGCTAACCAGTTAAGGCCAAGAGGGCGGTATCTGCGACTTATGTGTCGCCGTATCCCCCATTGGTAACTCCATCCACAATTTCGTAACGCCTTCCCCAAGTACGTCCGATATGGCGAGGTGGCGGCTATTGATTGCTATTTATCGTCGCCGCAATCAAGGATTGTGCTTTCAGTCATGCAAGCTGCCCACCTGAGTCTTGCTCCCTGGGATGCTGTTCAGTGGGTAGGTCAACAGAGGATGTCTGGTGCGGCTGCAAGTGCTGCGACGAGGAACTCCTGGCAGGCTCGAACACAATGAAAAGGCCCTCGGTCGCACAGTTGTCATCGTATGAAGCGAATGGCTCACCCTCAACGAAGTGATGGAGAAGGTTGCTCATGAACCAAATGTTGCTCAATACCTGGCTGACGATCCAAAGCGTGCTGGCGTCTGAAAAAGGTCAGGATGTGGTCGAGTACGCCCTCGTCTTTTCGGTGATCGCCCTGGGCGCCGCTGCCGGCATGAACTCCGTAGCCAGCGGCATCGGCACCGAATTCGGGAATATCAGCACTTTTCTTGGCAATCACATCGGATAGTCCGGGCTGCTCGTGCCGCGGGGAGACTAAGTCGGCATTCGGCTCACGACGTTCGGCATTGAAGAGTCTGCCCTATGCACTGCGAACCTGATTCAGCCTCAAGAAGGCGCCTCCCGCTTCGCGCGTTGCCTGCGCAGCTAGCTTGGCGGGGCCCGCCTCTGAACCGCCGCTAGAAATGGGTGACGAGTGCCCTACCCTAATCAAGCCACAAAAGTGGGTGCCCCATCCTTGTCGCAGTTTCATCGCGACAAGGATGGGAAACCACCAATGCCCATGCTCCCTCGTTCTCACTGAATTCAGCACGGAAATGGGTGCCCTACCCTTCCACGGTTTCATGTGGAAGGGTGGGAGACCGCAAACCTCGACCGCCACGAAACTCAATCTTCCAGCCCCGTGCCGCATCTTCTGCTCCTGACCAATGAGTCGCAAGCTCCCGAAGGAGACTTTGCAGATTATTTCCATGGCTTCTTGCACAATGGAAGAGAAGAAAAAGAAGGCCGAGCGAACGGCTCTTCCGAATAGTCGCTGTAAGTCCTTTCCTGAGAATATTCTGCAGCCAACTCCAATGTTCTCAATATTTTAGCGCCGCCCCTACTCGCTACATCCATTAGAATCAATAATTTACTCGCAGAATAGGGAGAGGGGGTGGGGTTACTAATAGGGTACGGACCGGGGACATATCTGACACTGCCGGTCCCGCAAAGTACGAGGTTCCGGGCGTCATTTCAATTCAGGCCAGCACCGGCGTCTCGGCTACGCCCTCTACTCCAAAAATCCGTCGATAACGCTCAACCTCCGCGGGTGAGCCCAAAGCCTTGGAGTAGTTGTCAGACAGCTTTACGGCCGGGCGGCCCTCCACTTCGCTCAACTTGCAAACCAGGCTCACCGGGTCAAAACTCTCATCGCCATGCGGATTGCAGTTGCGAAAGTCGTTTGTGAGAAATGTGCCCCACCCGGCGCTGAAGCGAATGCGCCGCCCCGGAATCCACTTGCGCTCGTCTTGAAAGTCTGCGGCGCGGCGGAAGTCGGCGGGCACCGCACCATTGCGCAGGGTGCCGCCGAAGTAGGCATGAAGTCCAAGAATGGCGTCCACATCCAGTGCGTCTGAGGCGATCAGTCGTTTCTTACGCGGATCACATCCGCGCCGCCGCAGCCATTCGATGTACTCGTCACCGGCGACGTAAGGATCCTTGCTGTCAATCCGTTGGCCCGTCCAATCAGCCACCCAGTCTGGCGCATGGCGCAAGAACTGCGTGGTGCCAAACGTGTCGGGGAGCAAGATGAGCAATTCGCCCTGGTAAGTCTGCTGCCACAGTTCCAGCATCCTGTACTGCGCAGATCTCAACTCGTCTTCCGTATCGGCCAAAGCGGCCATGGCCATGGGCAACTCGTGCGCGTTGGTCCCGATAGCCTCGAGATCGTGGATATAGGCGAGATAGGTATTCGAGCTGCCGGTAAAGCTGGTACCGAGCACATCGCTCATGGCCTTGACCACATATTCCTGCCACAGGAAGCTATGGCGTCGCCGGGTGCCAAAGTCGCTCACGTTCAGCCCCGGCACTCCCCGCAGCCGTTCCATCTTTTCCCACAGCCGCGTCTTGGCCCGCGCATAAAGGATGTCAAGCTCGAACTCGGTCAGGCGCTTCAGGCTGGCGCGCGTCTTGAGCTCGTCGATGGCGGAAAGCGCATAGATCTCCCACAAGGTGGTCGCAGTCCAAAGCCCGTCAAAACGCAGCGCGATCTGTCCGTCTTGCACCGAAAGATCGAAGTCGGAAAGCCGGAAGTCGCGTTCCAGCCACTCAAGAAACGCGTGCTCAAAGATACCGCGCCGTCCATAAAAGGTATTGCCCGCCAGCCAGATCAACTCCGACTTGTGGAAGCGCAGCTTGCGAGTGGCTTCCAGTTGCTCACGGAGCTCGTCCACACTCACGATCTCGCCCAGGCGTGCGGCGGTCGACCGGTTGAGGAGCGAGAACGAAGCGCGCGTAGTGGGGAAATGCTTCCATATGAACTGCAGCATCAGCAGCTTGTAAAAGTCGGTGTCCAACAGGGAGCGCGTGATGGGGTCCAGCTCCCAGTTGTGATCGTGCGCGCGCCTGGCCAGGTTAATGATCACGATGGAACTACTTTAATGCACCGGCGCCGCTTGACGGCACGGCTCCCCAATGGACTTCCGGCTAATCACACCTGTCCGCAGCAGCAACGGCCCTGCAAAATACAGGCGCGAGGGCACCTCGCAGCATGTGATTTGACGCTCGGGATTCAGCCCTCGATGGCCGCGGCGATCCCAACGCGCACAGACTCAGGCAAGGGAGGCATCGCACCGGGCTGCGAGGCCAGCCACCCGCCCCAGCGATTTCCCGCCTCGTTCATTGATGCCAGGTCCGCGCCGCGGAGCAGATAGTGGGTTAGGGCTGCGGTAAACGCATCGCCTGCGCCGATCGTGTCTGCCACTTTGACCGGAAAGCCGGGGTGTTCGTGCCACTCGTCGCGCGTCACGAGCACGCTGCCATGGCTGCCGCGAGTCACGGCGACCATCTCCAGCGTTGGGAACTCCGAAAGCAACCGCTCCGCGCTCAGACGCAACGTGTCCGGTACCGGATCCTGGTCCGCCGGCAGGCCCAGAAGTGCCAACAACTGCGGCACCTCCGCGTCGTTCAATTTCAATACCGTGGCCAGTTCCAGCGATTCCTGTACCACCTCGCTAGAGAAAAACGGCGCGCGTAGATTCACGTCGAAGACGCGCATACACGACGCTGAGGTCTGCGCCGTCAGCGTCTGGATGGTCTTCCGCGACTCAAGGCTGCGCTGCGCCAATGAACCGAAGCAGATGGCATTGGCTCTCTCCGCCAGTTGTACCCACTCGCCTGAGAGGTCCAGAAAGTCCCACGCCGCAGGCTGGTGAATTTCGTATTCAGGCTGCGTGCCTTTGAAAGTCACCGTAACGCGACCTGTCGGGTGCGCCGGGTCCACCTGCAGATAGCTTGTGTCGGCCGGCAGTGGGTCAAGCTGTTCCACCGCCTTACGTCCCATGCCGTCACGGCCAATGCGGCTCAAGATTACTGCGTGGTTGCCCAGCCTTCCAGCCATCACGGCAAAGTTAGCCGGTGCGCCACCGAGTAAACCCACCGTTGAAGATCCGTCGACGGGGACCCCACCCGGACACATCTCTTTCGGTAGAACGTCCCACAACAGCTCCCCGATTCCCAGGATCAGATGTTGCTCTTTCAAGGTCTTGCTCCCGCCCGCGCTTGTAGTTCCATGGCCCGTTCTTCCAGCCATGAACCTGTTTCCAGCCGCTCTGCCCGCTCATCGACTCACAGCCCTGTGCCCTACCAACTTTCGCGCTCTACCACGCTTTCGTCAACTCCCCGCCAAAGATTCGCGGCTCCATATCGGTTGCTCCCGCTCTTACCCTGCCCATCTCCAGATTGAGCAGTCCTCATGATTGGCCGAGGTATATTCTCCGTCCGGCTGGTTGGCCAGGATGGCATGATCTGCGATCGCATCCGACCGCGACCGCATGACCTGCCCCAGGTAGAGCCGCCGAAAGCCTGCCTGCTGCTCCAGCACGCTTTCCTGTTCGTTGTTCACATAGATCAGATCCAGCTGTCCCGGCCGCCCGGCAAAGCTCATTGCGATCTTTCTGAGCAAGCGCCGCATGACTGGAGCGGCAAACGGATTAAACAGAAACACCAGGCACGGACCAGCCGGAAACTTGAACTCCGCCGCATCTCTACACACTGTGCGCGTGGCGGTTCGCGAGCGTCCTGCCGCACGCCACGCAGCCAGATTCCGGCGCGCAATTCGCGCCAAGGTGGGATGCAACTCCACTCCAACCACGGCGCGAAAGGGCATCTCCGCTGCCAGCAGCAGCGCCCGGCCCATTCCCGCACCTATATCAATAAAGGTGAAATCCTCGATCGGCGCTACAGGCCGGCTCCGCCGCCAGCGCCGCAGGAGCGCTTGCAGAACCGATGGCGCGACCGCATAGTAAGCCGTGCCATGCCGGTCATGCCGGTGCCCAGTCTTCAAGTATCGCCCTGCAACCAGGCCACTGGTGCGCACCCCATTGGCCACATCGAACGGGTGGCGCATGAATCCGTCGCCTACCGTCAACCCTGGCAACAAGCGCGGTCTCTTTTTCCCCCTGCGCAAGAAACTCTGGCCCAGTTCTACCCTGTCCGCCTTCACGTTTGCACCTTAGCACAAAGCGGCGAGCCCGTCGGTGGGCTGATCTGGCACTCCATCCTCCATTGGAAAAAGTCGCAGCGACCCCGGTGTCGTCTAGCCGGTGACAAGTTGGGAACCGATCCCCTGGTGGTTACAGTGGTTTCGTGACAAGCATCCCCGAATCGAGGTACGCTTGAAAATGTTCGCGCTTTAGTGCGCTCAAGGAGTACGTCAATCCCCATGCCCATCCAAGCAACTTCGAAAATCTGGCACAACGGCAACCTTATTCCCTGGGAGCAGGCCACCATCCACGTGATGAGCCATGTGGTCCACTACGGCTCCAGCGTGTTTGAGGGCATTCGCTGCTATGCGCAGCCCCATGGGTCGGCGGTCTTCCGCCTTCCGGAGCACATGCAGCGCCTGCTGGACTCAGCCAAAATTTACCGCATGGAGCTGCCTTACGGCCTCGACGAGTTGTGCGCCGGCGTTGTGGATCTTGTTGAAGCCAACGGTGTTGCACCCTGCTATATCCGGCCTATCGCCATCCGCGGCTACGGCGAGATCGGAGTTAGCCCCAAGGGCTCGCCAATCGAGGTCTACATGGCCAACTTCCCCTGGGGCAAATACATCGCCGGCCACGGCGGTGCAGATGTATGCATCTCCAGCTGGAACCGGCTGGCCCCCAACACCATGCCAGCCCTGGCCAAGGCTGGCGGCAACTACATGAATTCGCAACTCATCCACATGGAAGCCGAGGCAAACGGCTACCAGGAGGGAATCGGCCTGGACGTGAATGGGCTGGTCAGTGAGGGTTCCGGCGAGAACATCTTCATCGTGCGCAACGGCGTTCTCTACACTCCGCCTCTGGCCAACTCCGCTCTCTCTGGCATCACCCGCGACAGCGTGCTCACCCTGGCCCGCCACCTGGGACTGACGGTTGTTGAACAGCCCCTGCCCCGGGAGATACTCTACATCGCCGACGAAGTCTTCTTTACCGGCACGGCTGCCGAGGTTTCGCCCATCCGTTCCATCGACCGCATCGTCATCGCGGATGGCAAGCCCGGCGAGATTACGCAAAAGATTGCCGACGAATTCTTAGCCATCGCCAACGGTCTCAAGCCCGACCGCTTTGGCTGGCTCACACCGGTTAACGTCACTGCGAGTGAACCCGTAACGGCATAATGCTCCGCAACTGAAATGTAACGGCGGCCTGAGATGGGCCGCCGTTGCTTTTTTATGGCGCATTGCCTGGTGAACCGTGACTGACGGTCTGGTCCGGGGGTCTGGCCGGTGCGCGGCGAGTATCATGGAATGTGGCCCGGGTGGACGAGAGGGCACAGAAGACCATACTCGAAAATATCCAGGAATCTGATGGTCAAGGAAGACAGCCGAGCGTGAAACCCGACATGAAAGTCAAGTTGGCCGGGCTGGAGTTGACCAACCCCCTCATCGCCGCCAGCGGAACCTTTGGATATGGCGTCGAATTTGAAGAAATCGTCTCGCTGGAGAGGATTGGCGGTTTCGTAACCAAGGGTATCTCACTACAGCCCATTGCCGGTCATCCGCCTCCGCGCATCCTGCAAACCGCGGCTGGAATGCTCAACGCGATAGGCCTGCAGAACATAGGTGTCGACGAATTCATCGCCCGCAAACTGCCGCAGCTGGCGCGCTATCCCAAGTGCAAGGTCATCGTCAACGTTTTCGGGTATACGGTGGCCGAGTACATTGAGGTTATCCGCCGGCTTAACCAAGCCTCTGGTATTTCCGCCTACGAGCTGAACGTATCCTGCCCGAATGTGCACGCCGGCGGCATGACCTTCGGCTCCGATGCGGGCTCGTTGGAATACCTGGTGGGCCAGGCCAAGGCGATTGCTGCGCGGCCGCTCATCGTCAAGCTCTCTCCCAACGTGACCTCGATTGCGCACATGGCACAGGTTGCCGCCAGCGCCGGCGCCGACGCGGTAAGCCTGGTGAACACATTTCTAGCCATGTCCATCGACTCGGAGACACGCAAGCCGCGCCTGAGCAATGTGACCGGCGGTCTCTCCGGCCCGGCCATCAAGCCCATCGCCTTGCGCATGGTCTATGAGACCGCGCGCTCGGTGAAGATTCCCATCCTCGGCATGGGCGGCATCGTCACGCCGGAAGATGCGGTGGAGTTTCTGCTGGCAGGAGCAACTGCCGTGCAGGTGGGCACGGCCAGCTACGCCGATCCCCGCGCGGTGGAGCGTCTCGCCCGCGGCCTCGAGTCGTGGTGCCGCAGCCACCAGGTGGAGAAAGTGTCGAGCCTCACCGCGGCACTTGAAGTTCCGCGCGCCTGAGCCGGAAAGCGATGAAGTGGCCGGCGAATTTCCACATTGCCCGCAATTCGGAAGGATGTAAACCAGGATCAAAGTCCGAATGGACGCCAGGACAAGGAGTGTTGTGCCGTGACTCATGGTTCGAGTATCGATCGTCGTGAATTCATCTCGCTGATTGGTGGTGCGGCACTTACCTTAGCTTCGCGGGAAGCCGGCGCCGGATCGCAACTTATCCCCATAGATATCACCGGAAGCTGGCGATCACAGGATGACAGCGAACGGATTATCGTCAGAGAGCCTCCAATACCAAGAGACGACCCCCGCATATTTGAGCAAACCCTTCATACTATGCCCGGGAGTTATGGAATCGAGATAGATTACTCCCCAAGCCGTGACGCCGATTTGGGTAGTTCATTGCAAGGATCTTTCAAGAGTTATCAGGGACTTAGTGTAGATGGAAGCGTCGTTCCTCTCACCTTTGTGAAGAAGGGAGAGGTGTTCACAGCTAGCGCAGAATTCAAAGCGGTTGGTTCCCGAACGCATCTTGAAATCGCATTCTTCAACACCAGGGCTCCGGTAACACGCCTTCTCGTCCCACGTTTCAATCCACATCCCAGGCTTCATGCATTGCACCCTGCCGGCGAGGGCGAGCTGATGCTGGTTCGCGGCATGCCCTTTCTGCTTCGCAAGCACGTCTTCTTTGAATCCACTGTCGGTGAACTGGGCGTGGATCATGGTTCTCTGGCGGAATGGCGCGGCGGCATGTCGCTGGACTGTAAAGGTTCGAAGGCGCACAAGATTCATTTCCTGGGAATGATTCATAACATCGACTTAGGGAGTGCTTCGTGGTATTGCAAACACGGAGATTTCGGATATACCCACTTTGTAGGAGAAAACGCCGGCCAGATAACACTGGAATTCGATGGCGGGATTACCGAGGAGGTACCACTCGTCTTTGGCTATAACATCTGGTTTTCGAAACCGTGGGATCTGTTCTGGTATTTCGCTCCCTGGGGCCGGCCCGTCAACCGCATCACTAACTACGATGCTGAACTCTTTGCCGGGAATGACCATGCGCGGTGGATACTGCAGGACAGCTTGAAATTGAGAGACGGCCTGCGATCTCCCGTGGTCGCCGGCACCAATGCTCGATTTGTGTATTCTCTTCAACTGGATGGGCGCCCGCTACGGCGTATTCGCGTCACAGGGAGCGAGAAGCTGCATGACTATCCACTGATCTCCGCCGTGACGTTGGAAGCCCCAGAGGCAAGCGAAGGGCTGGCGACTCTGCCGGATTTAATGCAGGAGTGGGATCAGGCACCGGCAGATACGCTCGCCGATGTGAGGAATGGGGCATGGCGAGAAGCGAATAGGCATCTGCAGGAAACGCTTTATGTCTCAGAGACGCAGCTTCCCAAACTGACCGAGGCTGAGATTCCGCAGGACTATTTTGGCCCGCACTATTCATTCAGCGGCGCGCAGGAAGCGGTGTACGCGGCCACCTATCTCTACCGCAACGGTCCTGAGTGCGCTACACATATTGCCGACAGCGGGAACGCGTGCAATTCAAAAACCGCCAACCGGATGACTGCGTGGTACACCCACAACACCGGGGTCTGGGTCGGTATCGATTCCTTCTACGGCAGCCTGCAACGTTGGATTGAACTCTACAAAACGCGTGCCCCCGGCGAGCTGCCCGGTATGGGAGAAGCCTGGTCCCGCGGCATTGGTGAGCTTATCCGGGAGTCGATGGCCTTCGGGTATGACAAATTCATCGATTCCTATGTCGACTGGCTCGACAGGTCACTTTTCAAAGACGCAACTCCACCCCATTGGCTTCGAGCTCCAGGGTCCGGCGACATGTCTCCGGACTACCACGTCGCGGCTCACGGCAAACTCAGAGAATCCGGCAATCGCGAGAACGATGGTCACGGAATCTGCATGTGGGGCCGCTACATGGCCTGGCATTGGAAGGGCCATTCGCGGGAGTGGGCGGAGTCACACTACAAGGCGACTGAAGCCGCGGTACAGTGGATTCAGTATCAGCTTGATACGGATGTCATTTATCCCGGAGTTCGCAAGGATGTGCTCTATACAGAGAGCGAATGCGCGCACGAAGGATACGACATATATTCCACTTATAACTGCCTGCATGGCGTCCGGCTCTCGGCAAGGGTGGCACGCGCCATGGGACGCGATCAGCAAGCCGGCGAATGGGAGCTATTGGAACAGCGCCTGCGCGCGGGGATTCTAAAGGAGTTGGTCGACACCACTGCCGATGGCCCGATCTGGTATACCGATCCCAAGTGTGACTGGCAAGACAATGCGCATAAATTGGTGCCTATTCACCTGGCAAGTGATGGCGACACCTATACCCCCAGAGAGGATTGGCAATCGGATTCGACAGAGGTCCGCAGAGTCCTTGAGATTACGGTCAATTCTTATAAGAGCCTGTTGAAAAGCCAGAACTTCGATTTCCTGAGGGCCTACGGTTACGGCCAGGGAATGATGCTCCAGGCTGCCCTGCTGCTGGATGAAATGCAGGATGCCACCAAGCTGGCAAACCTGATGGTGACACGATGCTACCTGCCGCACATGGCGGGGTGGTGCGCCCCCGAGGGAATTCTGCAGCATCCCTCAGGCAAGTTCTGGATGCCGATGAACGGCTACGCAGGCCAGGACTCCCACCTGGCCGATAGCGTGAAGGCCCTCAGGCTCATGCTAGGCGTGGATGACAATCGACCCGGCGAGTTGCATCTTGTGCCCAGATACCCGGAAACGTGGACTCGTTTACTGGTATCTGACTTTCCAGTCCTTACTGGAAGTATGCGACAACATTTGACGTATTGCTATGAGCGGTCGCCGCTCGAGCAAACGTTCGACTACTCCTTCAGTGACGCACCGACCTTGTTTCACCTGCGGCTTGGTCCCATTGATCCGTCATGGACATCCATAACAGTGGAGCATTCAGGCCGGCCGGCCACTGCGCGCATCGTCTCATCTGGAGATAGCGCATGGGCATGGACAGAAGTTGAGGCGTCGATGACCGGGAAGATTGTCCTCCGGCCCAGGTGAACTTTCCAGGCCTCATCTTCCTGACTTGAGTGGAAACGGCAATCGCCAATCAGTACCGCGGTAGGCAACAAATCGTATCGAGCAGAGGGGCTATCAGCGGTTGGCAATAAAGGGAAATGTGATTAGGCTCACGTCGCAACCGTGCAACTTCAGCAGAACCGTGATTTACAACACATGTGATGGCGCTCACAGCCCGAGCCTATTGCAGATCCGTACCTTGCCTTCATTCACTGAGGATCCAGAGGGGGTCGCATCCGAGGCGCTGCCCATCTCTGTGAGTTTCCGGTGGCCGCATTGCGAGCGAGGTAGGCATGGGTCAATCTGTTTGGCAATCGATGGAGAAGAAGGGATACAGCCGCAGGGATTTTCTGCAATTCTGTACTGCGGCCGCAACCATGGCCGGTCTGGGCCAAACCGGCGTCGCCCAGGTTGTTTCAGCGTTTGAGAAGAAGGAAAAACCGGCTGTAGTCTGGCTCCACTTCCAGGAGTGTACCTGCTGTAGCGAGTCGTTCATCCGCTCGTCCCACCCGATCGTGGTCGATGCGCTGCTGGATGTGCTCTCGCTCAACTACTCCGAGACCCTGATGGCCGCCTCCGGATTCCAGGCGGAGAAGAGCCTGAACGACACCATCAAGAACAACAAGGGCAAGTACATTGTGCTGGTGGAAGGAGCGGTTCCCACCAAGGATGGCGGCGTTTACTGCATGATCGGCGGCAAGACTGCCGAGTCGATCCTGCAGACCGTAGCCGCGGATGCGGCAGCGGTGGTGGCCTGGGGTAGTTGTGCCTCCAATGGATGTGTTCAGGCAGCGAAGCCCAATCCTACCGGCGCAACCCCGATCTACAAGCTGGTGGACAAGCCGGTGATCAATGTGCCCGGCTGCCCACCCATTGCCGACGTAATGATGAGCGTAGTGACGCACCTGCTGGTGTTGGGTCAGTTGCCGGCGCTGGACAGCCAGGGGCGCCCCATGGAGTTCTATGGGCGGCGCGTGCACGACACATGCTACCGCCGCCCCAACTACGATGCCGGTCTCTTCGTCGAGTCGTGGGATGACGAGAATGCGCGCAAGGGATATTGCCTTTACAAGATGGGCTGCAAGGGACCGGTTACCTACAACGCCTGCTCCGTGGTGAAGTGGAACGAGGGCACCAGTTATCCCATCCAATCGGGTCACGGATGCATCGGCTGCAGTGAAGCTGGATTCTGGGATAACGGCCCCTTCTACCAGCATCTGCCGTCATTCCCCGGTTTCGGCATCGAGAGCACGGCCGACACCGTAGGCACGGTAGTGGGAGTGGCAACACTGGCCGGTGTCACGGCGCACGCCGTAGTCACCAACATTCGCAAGCACAAAGTCATCGCAGAAGTGCATGCAGAGGAACACAAGGAGTCATAACGGACCATGACACGAGTCGTCGTTGATCCAGTAACTCGTATTGAAGGCCACCTGCGCATTGAAGCGGTGGTAGAGAACGGCGTCATTACCGACGCCTTCAGCGCGGGCACCATGGTGCGCGGATTGGAAAAGATTCTGCAGGGCCGCGACCCACGCGACGCCTGGGCCATCACCGAGCGCGTCTGCGGGGTGTGCACCACGGTGCATGCGCTGGCCAGCGTGCGCTCCGTTGAGGATGCGCTGGGCATCGCAGTGCCGCCCACGGCGGAACTGATCCGCAACATCATGATGGCCACGCAGTATGTGCAGGACCACGTGATTCACTTCTATCACCTGCACGCGTTGGATTGGGTAGACATTGTCAACGCGCTCAAGGCCGATCCCAAGAAGGCTGCCGAGCTGGCCCAGTCGTTCTCCAAGTGGGATAAGAACACTCCGGCCTATTTTTCCGCAGTACAAGACAAGATAAAGGCCTTCGCAGCCAGTGGCCTGGGAATTTTCGCCAACGGCTATTGGGGCCATCCGGCCTACAAACTGCCGCCGGAGGTGAACCTGATCGGGGTGGCGCACTACCTTGACGCATTGGAATGGCAGAAGGAAGTGGTGAAGATTCACACCGTTTTCGGGGGCAAGAATCCGCATCCGAATTACCTGGTGGGCGGTGTTCCCTGCTCCATTAACGTGAACGAAGTAGCGGCCATCAACTCTGAGCGGCTCAACCTCGTATCGCGCCTCATCAGCCAGGCCGATGAGTTCGTCAACGAAGTCTACATTCCAGACCTGCTGGCTGTCGCTTCGTTCTACAAGGACTGGGCGAAGTATGGCGGCGGTTTGTCGAACTATTTGTCCTATGGCGAATTCCCCACCAAGGGCTATGGCCATCCAGAGTCGTTTAAGTACGCCCGCGGTGCCGTGCTCAATCGTGACCTCAGTACTGTGCATCCGGTCAATCCGCGCGACTCCCAGGAGATCAAGGAATACATCGCCTCCTCCTGGTACAGCTACGCGGGCGGCGACGGCGTTGGCATTCACCCCTGGGCTGGCGAAACCAAGATCAACTACACCGGGCCGAAACCACCGTTTGAGAGCCTGGAGGGCCACGAGAAGTACTCGTTCCTGAAGACTCCGCGCTGGAAGGACAATGCGATGGAAGTGGGCCCGCTGTCGCGCCTGCTGGTTTCGTACGCAGCCGGCCACGCGGATGTGAAGGAACTGGTTGGCCAGACGCTGGGCAAGCTAGGCGTGCCTGTCGATGCCCTGTTCAGCACCCTGGGCCGCACCGCAGCACGAGGCCTGGACGCCGCGCTGGCCATGATCTGGCTGAAGGATTTCTTCGGCCAGTTGATGGAGCGGGTAAAGATCAACGAGGTCTCCACATTCAACGGCGAGCGTTGGGAGCCGAAGAGCTGGCCCGCAGATGCGGAAGGGGTGGGCCTGGTGGAAGCACCCCGCGGCGCACTGGCGCACTGGATCAAAATTCACGACGGTAGAATCGACAATTATCAACTGGTGGTCCCGACCACCTGGAACGGTTCCCCACGCGACGCGAAGAAGCAGCGTTCATCGTTCGAACAGGCGCTGATCGGCACACCGGTCGCGAAAATCGACGAACCGGTCGAGATCCTGCGCACCATCCATTCCTTTGACCCGTGCCTGGCCTGCGCCGTACATCTGTATGACCCGCAGGGACGGCACCTCCACCAGATTTCGTTCGAGTGACCTCTATGAGTGCTTCTGGCGTTGGCGCAAGCAATGCGATTGCGGCGAAGGTCGAACATCCTGCCGATTACCGGCGCGTGTATGTGTGGGAACTGCCGGTACGCGTTTACCACTGGATCAACGCGGTGGCACTTGTGCTTCTCTGCGTCACCGGCTATCTGATCGGGGCCCCGATCCGCTTGTTCTACGCGTCCGAGGCATACCAGCAGTACTGGTTCGGCTGGGTTCGTTTCATCCACTTCGCGGCGGCGTTTGTCTATGTCTTCAACTTCCTGGCGCGTCTCTACTGGGGGTTCGTCGGAAACAGATATTCCAGTTGGACCGCTTTCTTCCCGCTGAAGCGCGCGCAGCAACAGGAGATCGTCGACGTCATCAAGGCGGACGTGCTTGAAACCAAGCTGCACGGGCCCATCTCCACCGGGCATAATGCGCTAGCGGGCCTGATTTACTTCGGCACATTCCTCGTGTTTGTCTTCCAGACCATCACCGGATTTGCCCTCTACTCCAGCATGAGCAACTCCTGCCTGCCGCGGATGTTTACCTGGGTTGTGCCGCTGATGGGCGGGGAATTCGGCGTCCGCTTCTGGCACCACCTGTTCCTGTGGTTCTTTGTCACCTTTGTCATCATTCACGTGTATCTTGCCTTCTATCATGACTACATCGAGGGCCGCGGCACTGTATCCTCGATCATAGGCGGATGGAAGTTCGACCGGGTGGAGAAGGGTGACAAATAGCGGGAAGAGGACGCTGGTGCTGGGCCTGGGCAACGTCCTGATGGGCGATGAGGGCATCGGCGTTCACGTGGTGCGGGCCCTGGAGCAACACCCGCTTCCCGACAACGTGGAGTGCCTTGACGGCGGCACCGGCGGATTCATTCTGCTGGAGCCGCTGCAGAGCGCCGATCGCATCATCCTCATCGACGCCGCAGCCGACGGTAACCCTCCCGGCACGGTTACGCGTACGACGCCGCAGTTCTCACGCGATTACCCGCCAACTCTAACCGCGCACGACGTGGGCGTGAAAGACTTGCTCGACGTCTTCTACATGCAGGGTGGGAACCGTGCAGTGGTCCTCTACGCCATCACCATCGATCCCCTCCAGCCCATTACCATGGACCTCTCCGCACTCGGCGCCAAGTCCGCGAACGAAGCGGTGCAGCGGATTCTGGAAGAGTTGCAGGCCTCTTCCTGAGGGGCCCAATGCCGCCTGAAGACGGCTGGAGCGGTTCCTGCGTCACGGTTGACTTTCTGTGTCCGGCTGCAACAGGATGAGCAGCACCAAGCCCACCACGACAAACATGCGGAAAGCAGACTCGTGCCCGTCCCAGGTGTGCGACTGCCACATAAGAAACCACTCCGCGCCAATGGTGAGAAAGGCCACCAGCCACATCAGCAAGGAGAGCGTCAGTGCCAGCACAGGTACACGTTTGGCTGCGTTAAACACCGCCGTGGGCTGGCGCAAGACTCTGATCAAGCTCACCGCGCCCCACCACAGAAGAATCATGGTGATCATCTCCCACGCAATAATGGCGAAATAGAAAGTGAGATGCCATGCGGGAGATGTGAGCGCACGCCACATGCCATGGTTGCCCGGAAAGGTTGTGTCCATCGATAAAACGTGGCGAACATATTCGTAGTTCGAGTCAAAATCGGTGAGGTTGTTGAGGACAACCAGGGTGTAATAGAGGGCAACGCCTGCCAGTAGGAGCATCTTCGCGGTCCGGGTCATCATGGCTGAGGCCCTCTCTTGAAAACGAAAATGGAAATGGACATAGCCCTGAACCGGGCGATCGTCCCGGCGGTAACCAAAAACAGTCGATGAGTTCGCGGCATGCGCTCATGCTAACTTGGCTGGGGCGGAAAGCACAGGAAAAACGCCCGCTCCGCGTGCTACATTCAAATGCAAATGACGCTCTCTTCTCCTGAGCAGACACTTGCCGCCGCCGGCCTCCTGCTGCCTCCATTGCCGGCACCTGGGGGCAATTACATCTCCGCAAAACGGGTGGGCTCGGTGCTGTACTTATCCGGGGTCATCTCAACTGGACCGGAGGGCGTAATCGCCGGAACTGCGGGTCAGGATCGAACCATCGAAGAAGGATACGCAGCCGCTCGGGCCTGCGCACTGACCCAATTAGCGGTACTTAAGCGTGAACTGGGCTCGTTGGATCGCGTGGCCGAAGTATTGACGGTGAACGGATATGTCAACGTGGCGCTTGGATTCGCTGACTCGCCCGCGGTAGTGAACGGCGCCTCGGATCTGCTGGTGCTCGTGTTTGGCGAGGCCGGCCGCCATGTGCGCGCAGCAGTTGGGGTGAGCGCCTTGCCACGCAACGCGCTCGTTGAAATTCAAATGACTGTGAGGGTTAGCGAGCCATGACGGAACACACGCTCTCTGCAGAGCCTACGCACTCGGTATGGGACCGCACGTTAGCGCCGCGTCTGCGGGTAGAACCCGGCGGCGAGGTTACGTTCGAGTGCATCGACTCCAGCGGCGGCCAGGTGCAACCCGGCATGAGTGTCTCAGAATTTTTGACTATCGACCGCACCCGTATCCATGCGCTCACCGGCCCTGTCTGGGTGGAGGGAGCGGAGCCCGGAGACGTATTGCAGATCGATGTGCTGGCTACTCGACATGGCGGCTGGGGATGGTCGAGCGTGCTTGAAGGCCTTGGCTTTCTCAAGGACCGCTTCCACGGACCCTATCTATTTCATTGGCAGCTTGACGGCGAATCTACCAGCTCACTGGCTCCCGCAGTGGTTCCCGTGCGGCCGTTTCTGGGGGTGATGGGCGTCGCGCGCGCCGAAGACGGCACCTTCCGCACCCGCCCGCCAGGCCCATTTGGCGGCAATCTCGACGTGCGCGAGCTGTGTGCCGGGTCGCGGCTCTACCTGCCGGTATTCAACAACGGCGCACTCTTCAGTTGCGGAGACGGCCATGCCGCACAAGGCGATGGCGAAGTCTGCATCAATGGCATCGAGTGCCCGCTGGACGTGACTTTGCGCTTCGATCTGCACAAACGCCAGCCGCTCGCGGGTCCGCTGGTGGAGGCCAACGAGGTTGCCGCGCCCGACTCGTCTGCCGATGCCTGGGTGATAGTGGAGTCGGGAACCGACCTGGCCGCAACTTCCCGAGCCGCCACGTCGCGCATGATTGATTTGCTCGTCAGCCGCTGGGGTTTCCTCGACGTGCATGCATATATTCTGTGCAGCGTTGCGCTCAAGCTTCGCCTCAGCCAGGTGGTCAACGAACCGGTCTACACAGTGAGCGCCGCGCTCAGCAAGCAGATCCTTCCCGCTCGCAACCTGTTCCCTGTCCACTGACCATCAACGATTACCGGGAAAGCGTCAACGTCAACCGCTCCACGGGCGCGGCGTGAAACGCAGCTTCGAGATCTTGCGAGCTCGAGAAGAGTTTGCCTCGGACGTGGCGCGCCGGAAAATTGAATCTCAGCTCCGGTTCCGTGAAGGGCCATGGCGTCAGACAAAAATGCCGCTCTGCCACTGGCACCACCTGTACTTCGACCCTCGTTCCATCATTCAGCGGCAATGGGTGCAACAAGTGCACGGGCAAGTCGTAAGCGACGCAACTTAGCAGGGAGAGATTGTCGCAAGCCTGCAACAACCTGAAGTGCTCCAGGATAGTCTGTTCCGCCTTCTCCCCAGCAGCCAGCGAATCATCCGCCGCAATCGCCGTCAGCAACTGATCTTGATAGGTACGCTGGCGAGCGAGAAATGAGTCCAAAAGTTCCAGCCCCTCCGGCGCAATCGTGGTGCGGTCGGCGTGCGCTGTCAATAAATTGTAAGTGTGCATGGAAATCAGCAGCCCAGCGTAAGGATCTTCTTCCGCGATGATGCGCACCGCGCGGTCGCGCACCGCCAGGTACTCCTCGATATCGATCTCTTCAAAGGCTGAATACTTCCCCACCAACTCTGTCGAGAACGCCGAGGGACGCCCCTCGCGCGTAATGGACGGATGCGCGTCCCGCGCGGCCCAGCCGTCATCATGACAGGCAATGCCCTTCAGCACGCGCATCCGTGGTTCCGGCCTGCGGAATTGTGCGTTGCCCCACGCGGCCGCAAAATCTCCCGCAAGATGTGCATGATCCGGATGAGTGATCAACCACCATCCGGTTTCCGATTCCATGCGCAGCATCGCTGCCCCCTTACTCCGCAGTTTGTGGGCGGCTTGACTCATGCCAGTTGTGCAGAGCTAGCCACTCTAGAAACATCACCACGAAAAAGAAAGAGAAACCTAGCACCGTCGCGGCCAGCACCAGCGCAAACAGGTAACTGGTCTCCATCTGGTTATTGGCATAAAGGATTGCATAACCCAGCCCTCCCTCGCCGACGCTCGTGGAACCGGCAAAAAGCTCGCCTGTAATAGCGCCGATTACACTAATGCCGGCGGAGACGCGAATCCCCGTGAATAAGTTGGACAATGCATTGGGCAGGCGCAATTTGAAGAGGACCTGCGCCGGCGTGGCCTTGTGCATGACGAACAAATGAACCAGGTTCTCGTCCACACTGATCAATCCCTGAGTAGTATTGGCAATGATCGGCGCGAGGCTGATGATGAAGGCCACGAATGTTACTGCGAAAACGCCGGCGCCGAACCGAGAAGCGTGAATGTGCGTAGCCCAAATTCTGCGCGCAGATCGCGCGCCAACACATCAACGAGCGAAGTGTTGCCACCGTGTGTGTTGTACAACACCACTTTCTTGAATCCACTAGCAGTGATGCTCGCGCCTAGATCCCGTACCACGGCAAGAAATGTTTGCGCGCTCACTGAGAGTGTGCCGGGAAAGCCCACATGTTCATTGCTCTTTCCGTAACAGACGGGCGGCAGCGCATAAACGGATAACTCCGCGGGAACAAGCGCCAGTGCCTTGCCCAGAAGCAGATTGTTGATCAGCGTGTCGGTGGCCAGCGGCAGATGATGGCCGTGTTGCTCGATAGCCGCCGTTGGCAGCACCAGCAGCGTTGCATCGCGTGGCAAAGCGTCCACCTGCTTCCAGGTGAGATAGACAAAATTGCGCTCGTCCGGAATCCACGTCTTCACCGGGACATCGTCTCCTTGCGAAATGTGATCATCTTGCCTGGGTTCAACAGACCTCGCGGATCGTATCTCTGCTTGGCGAGCAGTTGGATGTTATCGGCGCGGAAGCGTCCGCCGTCCTCGAGATAATTTACGTGTGGGTTAGCGACAAATACGCCAATCGTCCTGCAATAGTCAATCATCTCGTTCAGCCGCTCCGGGGTGGTGAATCACACTACGGGAATGGCCCCTGGAATCACCACACCATCCCCGCTTTTTATGAATTCGATATGAAAGAGAATTTCGTCACCAAAGCGCTCGCGTAACAAGCAAAACTGGCGGCTACATTCCGTCGGCGAAAGTCCACATTGCAAATATGTATAGGCGGCGTTGGCCTTCATGGCCCAGAGCGTGGTGTGGTTCCATGTGTAGTCACTGAGCAACGGCTGTGTGCGCGGCCCATCGTACACACCCGAAAAGGTGACCTCGCCGCCCGCCGACTCTGCCGCCGCACTCAAAGCCTCGGCCTGCTCGGCTGCAATCATCAACAACGCCAGCGCCTTGACTTGGCGCACCACCTGCTTCACCGGCGTAAAGAATGAAGGGATCGGCCACTCGAAGACGCTCGCCAGCCGCTTACTCCACGACGAACTCGCGGCAATGGATTCGGTGAAGCAGAACGCCTGCTCATAGCTATCGAAGGCTGCGGTGAATTGCGTCCAACGGACGGCAGGCGCAAGCGCAAACCAGATGCGAGTTAGCACACCGTTGGTGCCCCAGGCATGCAGAATCTCATGCACCGCCGCACGTTCGTGCAACACCACGCGCGGTTCCTCCTCCATAGTGACAACCTCAAAGGCGCGCACGTTGTCGAAGTCGCGCAGTCCGCCATGGGTTACTGATCCAATTCCGCCCGACCCTCCAGCAAGAAAGCCACCGACTGAGGCCTTTACCAGCGTGGATGGATACATGCGCAATTCCCATCCCTCCTTGCGAGCCTCCGTTTCCTGCACTCCAAGGCGCAATCCTGGCTGGCACACGGCCACGCCGTCCGGCGTAATCTCCTCCAGCTTGTCCATCAGCGAAAGATCGAGCACAATGCCGCCTTCAAGCGGAACGCACTGTCCGTAGTTGCCCGTACCCGCGCCGCGCACTGTGACTGCAATACCGCGTGCGCCTGCGAAGCGGAGAACCGCCCGCACCTCGTCCTCACTGACTGGTAGCACGGCCACGTCGCCTCTTTTGCCGGCCAATTGGGCGCGCAGCACCGGCGAATACCATTAGAAATCGTGCGACAGTCGTTCGACCACCGCCGGCGCAGTCAAAACGCGGGCGGGTTCGGCGACGACTTCAGACAGTCCTGCTGCAAGTTCGCCGTCCATGGGGAAGACCTCTCAAATCAACTGTGCCTGTGGGTGGACCAGAGGCGAAATGCCCTCAGCATCAGGGGATGAGTAAACAGAGCATAGCATTTCTCGCGCAGAATCGGTCCGTCCACAATGCACGCCATATCGCTACGCGCGGCCACTTCCCGTGCTGGAATCTTTATCTGGTTGCAGTGCCGGTTTGCATCTTCGATAGTGGCGCCGTAGACAACTCGGTCCAACCCCGCCCAGAGAGCTGCGCTCATGCACATGGGACAGGGCTCACAGGTTGTGTAGAGCGTATATCCGGCCAGCCGAAGCTGCTTCAGCCGCTTGCTTGCCATGCGAATCGCGCGCACCTCGGCATGCGCGCTGGAATCGTTCGCCTGAGCCACATTATTCAGCATGGAGAGTAGCAACTTCCCTGAATTCGTATGCACAATTGCAGCGCCAAATGGCCGTGGGCAAGCGGTGCGCAATGATCGCGCGGTAAAGCCCGCGAACGCGGCCATCCGCTCCAGATCGAGAGCTGGACCCAGCATGACGCGAGAGGCCTGGCCATGAGTCCTTTGCCGTCTTCCGGCCACGCGACGCACAGAAGTAGAGGTAACTCCCATACTCGAACTTAGCACGACCGCAGGCTCACGCGCTTCACAAGCATTTCACGTCCTCCATAGCAGGATCCAGCCCCTACAATCTTCCTATGATCACTACCCCGTGGACCATCCGCGGCCTCCGCTCGGCGCTTGCCACAGGTATTTCGTGGCCCTCCGCACTGGTGGACGGGGCCCTTGCGCGTGCCAACCGAAATCCCGGCCGGAATACCTACTTGTGGCAGAACGCAAAGTGGACCCGCGCTGAAGCGGCGCGTGCTGAAGCCATGCCCCGCGACAACAGCGGCCCATTTGGCGATGGGCACAGTTCGCTTTGGGGACTGCCCGTCTCGGTGAAAGACTGTTTCGATTTGGCCGGCGCACCCACCAGTTGCGGAGTGCGCTTCTACCGCGAATTCAACGGCGACGCGGCGCACGATTCCTGGCTCGTGGAACGGCTTCGCGCGGAAGGAGCAGTCATCATCGGAAAGACCCACCTGCATCCGCTAGCCTACGGTATCACCGGCGAAAATCCGGAATTCGGCGACTGCCTGCAGCCCGGCAATCCCACGGCATTGACCGGCGGATCCTCTAGCGGCGCCGCGGCCAGCGTAATGGAAAGGTCGGCTGTGGCCGCCATTGGCACCGACACCGGAGGTTCCGTGCGTGCACCCGCTGCATTATGCAGATTGGCCGGCTATCGCGCTTCGTTGGGGCGAGGCGACTGGCGAGGTGGCGCACATCTAGCGCCATCTTTCGACACCATGGGTTGGCTCTTTCGCGATCTGGAAGATGCACCGCTGCTGGCCGCAACCTTCGCCACCGATGCAATTGAGGCAGCCCGTGACTTTACTCGCTTCGCGGTTGTCGAAGACAGCTTTCTCAACGATTGCGAACCAGAGATTGCCGTGGGACTGCGCGTGATGACCCGTGAGCTGGAAGCGCTCGGCTTGCGAGGCGCGAGCATTGACGCAAGGTGGTGGGCCGAGTCCTTTGAGATTTTCGCGCCCATTCAGGCCTGGGAGGCGGCACGCATTCACGCGGGCCATTTCGACCGCTTTGAGCCCTCCATCCGTGAACGCCTGCAGTGGGGAGAACGCATCACCACCGCGGAAATCGACGCCCTGCGCCAGCGCCACGCGAACTTCAATGCTCGTATGGACGAGCTTTTCACCGCACACCAGCTGCTGCTGCTGCCCGCCGCACCCGTGACGCGTCTGGCTGCCGGCGCCGATCACAGCCAGACGCGCGTCCGCCTGCTCCGCTACACCACACCTTTCAGCCTCGCCGGAGTGCCCGTCGTCACTATCCCCAGTACTGCAGGCGGAATGCAATTGGCCGCTTCCCGCGAAATGGATGAGGCGCTGCTTCAACTTGCGGCGCGCATCGGAGCGCGAAGAAAGACGGCAGCTCATACGCCGCCCGCGTGATAAGTTTCCTTCAAGGAATTCTTCCCTTCTGAGGTCAAGGTTGCGCTCAAACAAATCCATCCCCTTTGCCGCCGTTTCGCTCGCGGTCGGACTTGCTTTCACTCTGGCCGGCTGTCGCACCCAATCCCCTGTCACCCAGGGCGGCCTTGCACCTGTGAAACTGCAGCTCGATTGGTATCCGCAGCCCGAGCAGGGCGGTTTCTTTACAGCGCAGATGCTCGGCTACTACAAAGCCGAGGGTCTCGACGTCACAATGCTTCCCCTGCCGCAATACGGCAGCGCGGCGCAAGTGGTGGCCTCCGGCAACGCCGACTTCGGCCTGGGCTCCAGTGACCAGATCCTCGACTGGAATTCGAATGGCCTTCCCTTGATCGCTGTCGCGGCCACCATGCAGCACGATCCCCAGGCCATCATGGTCCACCAGAACTCGCCCGTCCGCAATTTCAAAGACCTGGAAGGGCATACAATCGCTGCCCCGACCGGTGCCACGTGGCTCAAATACGTTTTGCTCCGTTACAACCTGCACCAGGTCCGCCAGATTCCCGCCGCACTCTCCATCGCCAACTTCCTAGCCGACCCCAGCTACGTACAGCAAATCTTCATCACCAGCGAGCCGTTCTTTGCCAGGCAAGCCGGGGTGCCGGTGCGCACCTTGCTCATCAGCTCCTCCGGCTACGACCCCTACAGGGTGCAATTCACCACCCGCGATTTCGTGGCTCAGCACGCCGACATCGCGGCCCGGTTCGTCCGCGCCAGCATCCGCGGCTGGCGAGAATATCTGCGCAATCCTGAGCCCACCAACGCACTCCTGCTCAAACTCAACCCGGCCCTCAACCCCGCTCAGGAGACCTACACCGCCCAGCCCCTTCGCGACGGCGGATTTATCACCGGTGGCGATTCAACAGGCGCGGAAACCGGCCGCATGACCGCAGACCGGTGGATGGCCACCTATGAGCAGCTCAAATCCCTGGGCATCCTCCACGGCCCCGTGAACCCCGCCGCCATGTACTCGCTAGAGTTTGTGCGATGAGGGATTCCCAATGCTGGCATGGCCTGAAGTGCGCGCAGGTGGAAGCCAATCGAGAATAAGCGGAATCGGTTTTGAACAAGAAGTGGGGTGAATTTCAGCGGATGGAGTTCTGTAAGTTAGTGGTTCTTTGGCTCCTCAGGTAGGACTCNNCCATTGAGCTACTGAGGAGTGTCTGGCGCTGGATTGTCCTCTATAAAGTTAGCAGACCGGAAGTGCCGCGTCAAAAAAACTGCATCGGCGGCAGGATTGCGTTCCGTAATGGCCCCCGGCTGTCTTCGTAGGCTCATTGCGGCGCCATTTCCGGCCTCGGCCGGCCCGTCCCACTGTCCCTTCGCGTGCGCCCTTCCGCCCCTGGCGATACCATAGAAGCAGCCCCGAGGAGGCGCGATGTCCCGAATCTCAAGGCTCGACCGCAGTGAAGTGACCCCCGAAATGGCCGCGCTCTACGACAAGGCCTTTGCACAGCGTGGCAACGTGCCTAACATGTTCCGCGTAATGGCCCACCGGCCAGAGATCTTCGCCACCATGCAGGCGCACTTCGGAGCCGTGCTCAATACGGGCACACTTTCCACGCGGCTGAAAGAACTCATCATCGTCCGCACCAGCCAGGTGAACGTCACCCCCTACTGCCTGGCCAGCCACACCATCCTGGCCAAAGGGCTGGGTTGGACCGACGACCAGCTGGCCCATCTGGCGGACTGGCCCCGGCGCGATGACTTTACCCCCGCGGAGAAGGCCGCCCTGCGCTTGGCTGAGACCGTCACGCGCGACGCCCATGCCGTGGCCGATGAGCAATTTGCCGAGTTGCGTAGTTTCTACTCCGAAGGCGAGATTGTTGAACTGCTCTGCGCCATTGGCCTGTTCAACTACTTCAACCGCTTCAACAATGCACTCCAAATGGAACCCACCAAGCCCGGCGAGGGCGGCTGCGCAGTGCCAGCCGTGGAATCAGCCGCTGTCCAATGAAATTCATTCTCCGTCGGTCCGGCTGGCCTATTCTCCGGCCCGATTGCCCAGCCTAGTCATGTCCGGCGCCGGATCCATCCACCCGGTACAGCGAGTCTGATGCATTCAACCCCGGAGCCAACCCACCAAGGAGCTTTCTTCTACGCATGAAACTGCAACTGCCCGACGGTACATTTCGTGCCTATCTCTTCGATTGTGACGGCACAATCGCCGATTCGATGCCTCTCCACTTCATAGCCTGGAAGAAGACTCTGAAGGAATGGGGCTGCAACCTCGACGAAGGGCTCTTCTATTCCTGGGGAGGCCGGCCGGTTATGGAAATCATCTCCGCGCTCAACCATAAAAACGGGCTGAACATGCCCGTCGAAGCCGTCGCAGAGCGGAAGGAAAGCCTCTATTACGAGCAGTTGCCGCAGCTCAAGGCCATCCCGGAAGTGCTGGAACACATCGAGGCCCAACACGGCCGCATTCCCTTCGCAGTCGTCTCCGGCAGCAGGCGAACTTCCGTTGTAGGCTCGTTGACCACCCTGAATCTGCTCCACAAATTCGACACCATCGTCAGCGCGGAGGACTACAAGAACGGCAAGCCTGCTCCAGATGCGTACCTGCTCGCCGCGGACAGGCTGGGTGTACCGCCCGAAGACTGCCTGGTTTTTGAAGACACTGAGATTGGCATACAGGCCGCAACCGCAGCCGGAATGGCCTCCGTCCTGGTTCCTCCGCCCTCCTCCAGAAAATGAGGAACCGCAACTCGCAGCGGAACGTAGGTATCCATCAGTAAATTGCCGAAGGAACACCGATGGATCAGTCTTCAATCGAGAGAGTTGACTCAGGCAGTCATTCCCATGCCCTGGGCCGCACCGATCTTGCGGTCTTGCTCTCCATCGCCGCCGCAGATGCGCTCGTCCATCTGTTCACCAACGGCCGTTACGGCTTCCACCGCGATGAGCTTCAGTTTCTCAGCGACGCCTGCCACCTCGACTGGGGCTTCGTCGCCTATCCACCGCTGACGCCCTTTCTTGAGCACATCGGCCTTGCCCTCTTCGGACTCTCACTTGTCGGCCTGCGGCTTTTCTCGGTCATCGCGCAGGCGGCAGCCATCGTCGTCACCGGCCTCATGGCGCGGGAACTGGGCGGCGGAAGGCTGGCGCAGGTCGCGGCTGCACTGGTAGTCGTACTTTCGCCGCTGCCGCTCTTCAATGGAACTGAGTTTCAATACACCAGCTTCGACTTCTTGTGGTGGGTGCTGATCGCGTACTTCACCGTTCGCTTGCTTAAGTCTGAGGATCCACGCTGGTGGCTGGCCATCGGCACAGCCGTGGGCTTTGCGCTGCTCACTAAATATTCCGTGATCTTCTTTATCGCCGGAATTCTAGGCGGCATGGTGTTCTCGCGTGCCCGGCGCTTCTTCGCCAGTGGTTGGTTCTGGAGTGGAATCGCGCTCGCCCTCCTGATCTTCCTCCCCAACTTCCTTTGGTTGGTGCGCCACGACTTCATTTCTTACCAGTTTCTCCAGCACATTCATATGCGCGATGTGGGCGAAGGCCGCGCCAACGGCTTTCTGCTCGGCCAAATTCTCCTCTGCATCAACGTGTTTGCCGCTCCGCTGGCTCTCGGCGGGCTGGTGTGCTTTCTCCGCGACCGGCGCTACCGGATCTTGGCCTGGATGTACCTCATTCCTCTCGCACTTTTCTTCATTGGAAAGGGACGGAGCTATTACATGGCCGCGGCCTATCCCATGCTGCTGGCCATGGGCGCTGCGGCAGGCGAGCGCTGGCTGGCTTCCCTGCCCAAGCTCGCCCGGCGCACCGTCACCGCTGTCTTTTTCGCCGGCCTCGTCGTCTGCGGCGCCTACATTGTGGCCCTGATTCTGCCCCTTCAATCCACCGGGCCGCTGCGTGACTTTGCCCTGCAACGCAATGGCGACCTGCGCGAGGAGTTCGGTTGGAACGAACTGGTTAAGACAGTCGCCGGTATCCGCGATTCCCTTCCCCCCGAGGAACAGCAGAGCCTCGGCGTGTTGGTAGGCAACTACGGCGAACAGGGCGCAATCGAGATCCTGGGTGCGCCCTACCATCTGCCCACGCCCATCAGCATGACCAACTCCGCGTGGTTGCGCGGATATCCCGCGCCACCGCCCACCGCGCTTATCGTGATCGGATTTTCGCGCGCTGGCGCCGGCCGGGCCTTTACCGGCTGCCGTCTGGCCGGACACACAGGCAACCCCGAGGGGATAAAAAACGAGGAGAGCCAGGCGCATCCCGAGATTTTTGTCTGCGGCCCACCACGCAAGTCCTGGCCCGTTTTCTGGAAGGACTACCAGAACTTCGGTTAGGATGCCCTCGACAATTCAGTAGAGCAACACAGCCACGCGAAACCCCGAAGACTCTCCCTGTGTGCCCTGGAGCGCGCAGCTACCTACTGCCGCCTGGCGATAATGACCCGTGGCCAACCGGCCCACCAGTGCTGGAGGCAGGCGGTTCAAGTCCGCAGCCTGCCATCGCATCACATAAGTCGCCTGTGCGCCCCCTTGCGACGTTGGCATCCCCTGGTCTACCGCACAAGCAGCTCGCGCCTGGGCTGGATTTGCAACGATTGTCACTCCGCTGGGACGAATTAGTTCTGCCACCTGCGCTTCTGCCTGCGCTTGTGTCAGTCTGGCCACCCCGCTCGCATAGTCGGCTACGGCATAGAGCTCACCGCGGCTGGCCACGACAGCCAACCCAACCCGGTCCACCGAGGGATTGAGCAGGTTGGCCCGATGTCCCGGAGAGTGCATCCATGCGTCTTGAATCTCGCCCGGCGTGGGAGCCAACGCCACATTCTCTTCAATCAGGCTGAAGCGCGCGCCTGCTTCCCCGGCTCGCTCCGCAAGGTCAGGCTCTCCCGCATAGCGATGGGAAATCGGGCCCTCCGCCGCCATGCGCAGGCAATGCTGGCGCGCCGCAATGGCGAGCGCACCGTCCCATTTCAGCGGTCCGGCTCCTGCTTCCGCACGAGCCTCGTTGGCCATCGCCAGCAACTGCTCTGCAGCCGCCGGCATTACTTGTCCTGCAGCCACCGAACGCGCCGCGGTCTGCGCCCGCACTTCAACAACGGCCCCGGCCAGCACCAGACACAGCACCAGATATTGACCCTTAATATTCACACCCCTTTCAACCCCATTATCCCTACCATAGTCGCTGTATTCTTACCTTAGTAATGGAATTTGCCGTCGCAAAATCTCTCCGTGCATTGCGCCGCCGGGTGTTTCGCCAGCCTTTGGCGTTCGTGGGAGTGCTTTTGCTGGCGACTTTTGTAACAGCGGGCTTGGCTGCCCCGTGGATCGCACCCTATAACCCCGCGGCGATCAGTCTTCCCAACAGGCTCCAAAGCCCTTCCACCGCGCATCCGGCAGGCACTGACGAGCTTGGCCGCGACATCCTTTCGCGCCTGGTTTGGGGCGCCCGGCTCTCGCTGGCTGTTTCGGTCACGGTGGTCACTATCTCGTTGGCGCTTGGCCTCGCCGTAGGAGGCCTGGCCGGCTACCTGGGCGGGTGGACCGATACGGCGCTCACCACCTTTGCCATGAATACCTTTCTGGCCCTGCCCGGCATCCTGCTGGCCATTGCCTTTGCCGCTTTTCTGGGACCAGGGTTTACCAACTTGGTTCTGGCCCTGGCAATCGGCGGATGGGCCGGATATGCGCGCCTCGTCCGAGCCCAAGTCATGGCCGTCCGCGACCGCGAATACGTGGATGCGGCCCGCGCCTTGGGAGCCGGCGGGCTGCGTATCTTCTTCCGGCACATTCTGCCCAATATCGTTCAGCCGGTCCTGGTGCAGGCCGCCATCGGCATGGCCGGCGTCATCCTCGCGGAGGCCACACTTTCCTTCCTGGGCCTGGGCATTCCTGCGCCCGCTCCCAGTTGGGGCGCAATGCTCAACGACGCCCGCTTGCATCTGTTCGATTCTCCCTACCTTGTACTCTTCCCCGCAATGTCAGTGGCCGGCGCCGTGCTCGGCTTCAATTTTCTAGGCGACGCGCTCCGCGATCAGCTCGACCCGCGCACGCGTTTGGAAATGGGATTGTGAGGTAGATATGGTGCTCTTGAATAAAGGTGATTGTGATCTATGCGGACGGACCTACCGCTACTCGCTTTGGCACGCCGGTTTCGGCGGAAGTTCGTATGCCTATTGCGAAGACTGTGGGATCCTTGCCACGTTCAATTACTCCAACCCGATTCTCTCCACGCTGCCACCTCTCTCCGCACTGAACCTGGAAATCGATTCCGCATGGGAGCCGTTCCTTCATCCCTGCACCTGCGGAGGGCGCTTTCGCAAGGGAGCCTCGCCGCGCTGCCCGTATTGCCAGGTCCCTCTTTCTGCCGAATACGCCGCCGGCCACATCGAACGCAATTCTCTCGGCGCGGCCAGGGGATGGCATTGGCAGGGAAACTGGAGCGGGGTTTATTGCATCGCCATCGAAGATCCCGACATCCCCGGGGAATTGCGCCAGATGTTCGACCCGGTCCTTCAAGGGGAACCGGTAAAGACCAAAAAACACTGGACCCAGATGTTCAGCTTTAGCCGATGAAGCTTGGCGTGGTCAGTGACACTCACGGGTTGCTCCGGCCTGAAGTGCTGCCCGCGCTGGCCGGCGTCGACCACATCCTGCACCTGGGCGACGTGGGCAACCAGGCCGTTCTTAAAACGCTGGCTCAAATCGCCCCCGTCCATGCGGTGCGCGGCAATACAGACAGCTCCGGCCCCTGCAGCCGCCTGCCTGAAACCGACGTCCTTTTGTTTGAAGGCCACATGCTTTACCTGCTGCACGACTTGGCCACGCTCCACCTGGACCCCACCGTCGCAAAATTTGCCGCCGTGCTCTACGGTCATTCTCACCGCCCCCACATAGCCCATCGCAAGGGCGTGCTCTACTTCAACCCCGGCTCCTGCGGGCCCCGTCGCTTTGAACTGCCGGTGACAATCGGGATTCTGACCGTGATAAAGGATGCGGCGCCGGAGGCGAAGATCGTTCCGTTGCTCTGCAAATGACGGGGTGGAACCGCGGCCCTTCGCTCATCCCCGCATGCGCGGATTCACCCAGCGGTAGACCACGTCGGTCAGCAGGTTCACCAGCACATACGTCAGCCCGATCGAGAGCAGACAGCCCTGCACCAGCGCGTAGTCGCGGTTGGAGATGGCGCTGACCACCAGCCGGCCCAATCCCGGCCAACTGAAGATAGTCTCGGTCACAATGGCTCCGGCCAGCAGCGCTCCAAACTGCAAGCCCACTACCGTAATGATGGGCACCAGCGCATTGCCCAGGGCGTGACGGCATACCACTGCGGTTTCGCTCAGCCCCTTGGCCCGTGCGGTACGGATGTAGTCCTGGCCAAGCTCTTCCAGCATGGCCGTACGTACCATGCGCGTCAGGATCGCGGCCAGCGAAGCGCCCATGGCCACCGAGGGCAACACCAGGTACTGCCAGTCGATGCCGCCATGCCCGCCCCCCGCGCTGGCGCCCGAAACGGGTAGCCAGCCCAGATTGATTGAGAAAACCAGAATCAATACCGGTCCCAGCGCCAGCCCCGGCACCGAAAGTCCGAAGAGACTCACCACCGAGAGCGCCTGGTCCAGCCAGCGGCCGCGCCGTACCGCCGCCAGAACTCCTGCGGGCAACGCCAGCGCCAGTGCCAGAACCAAGGCCGTCAGCGTCAATGCCAAGGTGTAGGGGTAGCGCGCCGCTACCAGATGGGCCACCGTGTCATGCAGACGAATCGAGTTGCCCAGATCGCCGTGTAGCACGCCATTCCAGTAGTGCACATACTGTTTCCAGAGCGGCTCATCCAGCCCGTACTGGTGACGCAATGCGCCGATATCCGCAGGGGTTGCGCCCTCACCCAGCATCTGCTGAATGGGGTCGCCGGGGACCAGGTGTATGAGCAGAAATACCAGCGAAACCACCAGCCACACAACGGGCAGCGTCAGGACAAGGCGGATGAGAATCTGCTTCATGGCTCGCTTCAACCATAAAGCCTAAGGAAGGATCAGGGAAGGTCGGTCACAGGTCCGCGATCGACAGCAGGCGGAGCTCAACCCAAACTAAAACCTCCCGCCGCTTGATTCCAGAGGACGGGAGGTCGATATTGACTGCCACGATTTAGCCCAACATGCGCGCTTCGCTCTTACTTCTCCTGCAGGTATCCACCATTCCCCTGCCGGGTGTATTCCCTCACGTCCCTTGGTCCTGCCGCCATTCCCAGGGCCTGGTCGATCCGCCGTTGAAATGGGTCGGGAGGCGGCTCTGCAGCGGACCGAAAACGGACCGGCGGGGTGTCCCCGGCCGTGTGAACGAGCTCCGGCGATCCCGGCGCGGCCGCACGATCGGCTGGGGCAACATCGGCATCTATTCCAAGAAGCGGCTTCAGGGCATCTACAAATTTTTCAATGCGTTCCTTGCGCTGGCGCAGTTTCTCAAATTTATCGGTAATCTCGGAAAGCTCCAAGGTTGCCTCTTCATATGCCACTCGATATGCGTCTTGTCCCATGCCGCCTCCGCGCAGGTAGTCTACCATTCCACGAATTCGCCGCTCGCCTGCAAAAGCTGCGTCAAATCCGTACACCCATTACTTTCGTTTTGCTCCCGCAAAGAGGGCTGACCAGTCATCGGGCAACGCCATGCCGCGCTCGCCGCCCGAGGGGGAGAATGTCACTATATTCCATTGTGCACCTCCACGCCAGATGCTGTCTTCCATGCAATTCCCTAATCGGTCCTCCCGGCCGCGTCTGCATTCCAATGCAACTTATGGTAGGAAAACGCACCTATGGACCGGCGGCACACACTTGCTGCCGCGGATGAAGCAGTATCTCACAGCTCTATCGTGCACCGGCGGGCCAAGAGACAGTTCGTGGCTTAGTGTCCAGCAGCCTGGCCGGCACCCTGCTGCTTTATGAACTCAAAAGTACAGGTGCGTCCTACGATGCCGAGACCTTGCCCTTTGGTGCCTGTGCCTTGTGAATCCTGGAACTGGGCCTTGACGTCGTAGCTATATTCCTCGCCCTTATGGGCAAAGACTCCACGGGCGTAATCCCTCGAGGCTACGATGCCATTGGCCGTCAATTTGGCGCTGCCGTTGTCCGTGATCGGGCCTTCGAGCAGCAGATATCCTGGTTGTCCCGCTGTGCCATGCTCTCCACGAAAGTTGCTGCCGCTGACCACACCGGGAAACTGCCAACTGTAGCCCTCGGTCTTTCCCTTGGGAGGGCAGGTCATCTTGGTGAGCCAGTTGCCGTCGAAGCGCTCTCCTGCAATAGAAATCCCCGGTAAGAGCACCAAGGCACAAACCACAATAAGCCGTACTGTCTTACGCATCTTCTGCCCCTCCCTTTCAGGGACAGAACATACTAGCAGGTCAGAATGACTCTTTACCTCGTGATATTTCAGACAAAGAGCGTTGTGATATCACTCACGCTCGCTGAGGATAAGTGTCATAACTTCTTAAACCTTCCACGAGACTATGCACTTATTGAATAGGGGCGTGGTCTTTTATTGAGCTAGTTGGGCAGGCACACCAAACTCATCGACTTGCCAATTACACCCAACATATTCATGACTCCCGCCTCTACCGATAGACCTCAGGAATGAAGTTCTGTTCGTGCATCGGGGGACGCACGTATTTCGTGAGTTTTCGGCAAGGCTGC
>PLSM01000188.1:0-161904 GCA_003165075.1 Acidobacteriaceae bacterium
GAGGGCAGAACAAACAAGCTCTGATTTTCCGGATTTGAAGGATCATGCCACAAATGATAAGTGCTCTAATTTCGGGCTGCATTTACGAGGATGGCCCTAACTTGGCGGAGTCTTTTCAAGCGAAAGGTCACGAAGTCCATGGCCTCACACTTCTAGCGACTCTGGTGACGACCGCCGCGGCCATGACCTGCTTCCCAGGCCGGACCGTGTGGGACGCGTGCCACCCAAATGTCCCGCTGCGCCAGTGTCTGAACTTGCGGCGGCCCGAGCTGGAGTCGCGGTTTGGGGCCGAAGCATCGTATGAGATTGGTCTGCGGAGGACAATCGACAGGTATGTGATTCGCTCTCTGTTCGGAGAATCAAGGTGAAGAATTGGGATGTTGTGATGATTACCGCCTCTTCAGCGCGACAGGCGGAGTTGTATCGCGACGAGATCGAGCGTCGGAGCTTGTCTGGGATGCTGCCGAAGGAGGCAGAGTTTGTAGTCGTCCCCGACCCGGACGACCGAAGGGTGGGTAGCGGCGGAGCAACCATGAACGCGTTGCGTGTTCTGGGGAAAGACAGGGAGTGGTGGGGCCATCACAAGGCTTTGCTGGTTCACTCCGGGGGCGACTCACGTCGTTTGCCGCAATACTCGCCCGCGGGCAAGTTGTTTGGCGTCCTGCCTTCGCGCTCACGGTTACGCGGAACGACGACGGTTTTTGACGAAACACTCACGCTGTCGGCGGCGTGGGCAGAGGGGATTCCGAATGGACTGTTGGTGGCATCAGGCGATGTGGTATTGCGGTTCGACGCGAGCTGCGTGCGATGGGACCGGCCGGGCGCGACGGGCGTTGCGATGCGGCTCGATATGGAGACGGGAAGCCATCACGGTGTCTATGTCGTGGGAGAGGAGGATCAGGTTTATACATTTCTGCAGAAGCCGACGGCCACGGAGATGAAAGCAGCGGGTGGAATGATGGAAGATGGGCGGGTCGCCGTCGACATCGGGTTGTTACGGTTTGACGCCGACCTCACGGCGTCGCTCACAGATCTGGCGAGATTCAGCACACTGCCGGCAGTTGATCTTTACGATCAAATCACGCGAGGGCTGACAGGCCAGTGGAAGCCGGAGGACGACGCGGGACCGTTCTGGTGGGAACTGGCTAGAGTCCTGCGTGCCCCCGATCGGCCTGTAGGATTCCACTGCGCGGTAGTGGAGGGCGAGTTCATCCATGTTGGGACGACGCGCTCCTTCCGGACGCTGGCAGCGGGATCGGGCGGCATTCTCGACAGCGTGATTGGCGGTGCATGCAAGGTCGGGCATGAAGCGGTCATCCTGGAATGCGACCTGAGCGGACCGGTGCAGGCCAGCCGCGGCGCGATCTTGCATGGACTTACAGGATTAAGCGGGCCGGTGGAAGTCCCCGAAGACACGGTGGTTCACCAACTGCCGGTTGCAGGGGCCGCTGGTGGTGGCTGGGTGATCCGAACGTATGGGGTTGAGGACAATCCAAAAGACACGCTCGAGAGTGCCACTTGGTTCAGCCGGCCGATTTTGGAATCGTTTGAACGGCTAGGACTGCGTAGAGAAGAGGTTTGGGCTTCCGGTGAGGCGCCAACGTTGTGGACGGCCGCTCTGTTTCCGGTGACGATGCCAGACGATGCATGGGCGTGTGCGCAGTGGATGATGGGGTACGCGAGCGAGTATGGCGTGGATCGCTGGCGCGCAGCGTGGCGCATGTCGTTAGCTGAGAGCGCACAGGGTACCAACGGAAAGGCTCTGGCCGAGGCACGCAACCACCGTTTGCAGGGGATCTGGCAAGACACAGTTATCGAGTTGGCCGAGTCGGGCACCGACCTGCGTCCGCTACTCGCAAACTTGCCGGGGTTGGCGCCGGCCGCTGCAGCTGGACGTTCGCTCAGGATGCACGCAGAGCAATTGCGCAAAGGTAGCCCGCAAGACTTCACTCTTGCGGCCAGCTATCTGATGCAGGCAAACCGATTGCTGAACCGTGCCGGGTTTGAGCAGGAGGCGAGGTTGGCGGAGGGAGAGGCTTTCACCTGTATTCAGGATGCGGTGCGCGAGGGGACCGCCGGTGATGTGGAACTGAGGCCCGCCCGCTGGCGATTCGAGCATGTTCGTGTTTCGGCGCCACCGCGAATCGATTTGGGCGGTGGCTGGTCAGATACGCCGCCGTTTTGTTTCGATTGGGGCGGCACGGTGCTCAATTGTGCACTCGAGATCGATGGGGCATATCCGATTGCAACAGAGATCCGGCGCATTGACGAGACCGTGATCCGATGCCGTGCGGACGGCCATGACGCGATAGCCGAATATCGAAGCGCGGAGGAGTTGCTGGAACCATGTGGGCCGGGCTCGGTGTTCTCCATTCCACGCGCCGCGCTGCAACTGCATGGTATCCCGGTGAAGGGTCAGTCCCTGCAAGAGATTCTGAACGAACTGGGCGGCGGCCTCGAGATCCGATGTCAGGTGCAGTTGCCGATCGGTTCGGGTCTGGGTACGAGCAGCATTCTGGCTGCAACTGTGATCCGTGCGTTAGCAGTGATGTCAGGGCGTGAACTGGGAGATCATGCTCTGTCGGAAACTGTAATGCAACTCGAGCAGCGAATGACGACTGGCGGCGGCTGGCAGGATCAGGCGGGCGGTATTTTTCCGGGGGCCAAACTTCTCATTACCGGACCCGGCTTGCGACAGCGCATTCGTGTGCAACCAGTGGCCTGGAGCGAGGAACGAAGAGAAGAGTTCTGCGAGCTGCTGGTGCTCTACAACACCGGCATTCAAAGGATGGCAAAGGATCTTCTGCGCCAAGTGGTATCGCGCTATCTGGCGCGCGAAGCGGCGACAATTCAGGTGCTGCACAGCATTAAGACACTGGCCGTGGAAATGTCGTACGCCATGGCCGAAGGCGATTGGAAGTATTTGGGTGAGTTGATGGACCGGCACTGGCGATTGAATCAGGTGCTGGATCCGCATACGGCTAATGCGCCGATCAATGCAATTCTCGACCGGGCTCGGCCGTGGATTCACGGCGCCAAATTGGCAGGCGCAGGCGGAGGCGGATTCTTAATGTTGCTGGCACGAGATGCAGAAGCGGCTGCGGCATTGCGTGCCGCACTTTCGCAAGAGACTCTTGAGCGAGGCGCATTCGTGCATTACCGTATTGCCGAGAAGGGGCTTTGCGTTCAAACCAGTGGTGAGTTGCCTTATCGCGAAATGTCCCCTCGAATGTCCGAGAATTGAGTAAACTTTACGGCCTCAAATGCTCTGGGGCGAAGCAGAAATTTTCTAGAATCGTCGTCCAGCCCCGACCATTATTTTCAATCACTTACATTGAAATCTGGCAAGGCTAAACAGCTTGGGGCTCCCAAAAGGGTTCCCAGTCATCGCCAACTTCGTCGTCGGGGAGGCCCTTGAGCGGAGTGACGACCCTCTTCTTCTCTTCCTCATCCTGTTCGGCAAATACGGCTTCGACGACTCGGGTTACCGCTTCGACACGCTCGTTCCACCACGTTTTCGAATAGACATCCAACGTGATGCTGCCGGTGCTTCCTGAGTGACCCATGTTGTCACGGGCAACCTCAAGACGTGCGCCGAAGCGCCGCATCAGGCTGGCGTGCATGGTCCGGAAGCTCCGGAAGTCAACTGTCTTGGGTAGCCCCAGCATTTCGGCCACCGGTTTCACCTGCCGGTTAAGCAGGTTATGCCGATCAATAGACCTGCCAAACTTGTTGGCAAAGACAAGATCGTCCGGCTTACGGAACTTCTTGTTCCTAGCCCACATTCGCTGTATCGCCGCGAGGATGACGCCGTGCTTGTCGAACGGCACCTCACGCCTGCCGGCATCCGTCTTCACGTTGTCGAACTCATCGTCGTAGACACGTTCGTCTACGACAATGCGATCGCGTTGGGTGTCCTTCCATCGAAGCGCGAGAACCTCACCTGGCCGTGGCCGCCCATCTCCATGCCCCGCAGCGACCACGCGAGGATCTGCTCGCGCGTTGCCAGCTTCAGCACGCTCTTGCTGACTTCGCTTTCATTCCATGCGTCTCTCTGTCCGACCATCGCGCTCACAACGAAGACTGTCGCACTGAAATTGTATTGAGCAAGGATCGGAAGCGCGTATTCGAACGTATCGGCATAAGCATCGTCGAATGTCAGAAGTACCGGCTTCTTCGGCAAGGGAGTTCCATGCTGCTTCCGGGCAAGCCAGTCCGAGGCCCGAATGCCCGTGTAGCCGTTCTTCACCAGCCACCGCACCTGTCGCGCAAATTGCTTAGGTTCGATGGTCAATTCGTAGTGCGTTTGCGGATGCCTCGGCCCGATATGGTGATACATCAACACAGGCAACCGAACGCCAGACGTACTCTCCATAACACTCCATGAGCGGGCACTCGCAAGATCGCTTCGCAACATTTCAACGCGATACCGAAGACCTACTCCAGTAATTCCGAATCAGCGCAAAAGACCGGAGACGATCAGCGCCATAGACTTCGGTATCGAGCGCCAGACTCAACACTGATGAAGAGGATATCAGCACTCTACGTATCATTCTCTTGCGTGCACTGCCTTCTCCAAAGTTCGCAAACACCGACGCTGCCCGGTAATCTGGATGCTTCCAGCAAAGAATCCACATCGCTCTTCCAATGCCCGCATCAGCAATTCCAGCATGTCTCATCCTCACCTCTACAAATCACCGGGAAGGCCACGGTGGGCTGGCCATGCTTTGCATTTCTATACGGGATCGACGGGATTTCGGGGATAATCTTTCTGGGACTGGTGGTTTTGCCGGGCCGTAAATTCTGAATAGCCTTTTGGGGAGGCCCACTCGTGAAGGACACAATGTTCGTTCGCAGCCGTTCTTTGCGTGGAGTGCTGTTCGCAGTTGCCTGGTTAATGACTGCTGCCATTCCAAGTTGCGGGCAGGCCACAGCCGGCCAAATCGTGGGCCAGGTAACTGATTTGACGGGCGCACTCATTCGAGGCGCAACCATTACCCTCATTGATGAAGATAAAGGAGTTACATTTACAGGGTTGACCGACGAGTCGGGCAACTATACGGTCCTGGGCGTTCCTCCCGGCATCTATTCCGCGATCGCGACTTCACCCGGATTTGCACAGTCAAAGCTCACCCATGCCGTATTGGCCATCGACCAGCACATGGCGCTCAATTTCCGTCTCAGGGTGGGAGACGTCTCCGCTTCAGTGGAAGTGACCGAAGCGCCTCCCGTATTGCAGTCGCAGACCGCTGAGGTAGGCACTGTCATCGGCGGCGATGCAATCACCGACCTGCCGCTGATCGGCCGTAACTTCTATGACCTCACGCTGTTGGTCCCCGGGGTGTCCGTGGTGGGCGGTAGCATCAACAGCTTTTCCCTCTCTGTGAGCGGCCAGCGCGAATATGCCAACTCCATCCAACTCGACGGCATAGAGTCGACCACCAACCGCTCCCAGGACGTGTCCGTGACGCCCAACGTGGACTCGGTCGAAGAATTCAAGGTGCTGACCGCCGCGTATAACGCCGAGTTTGGCAACGCCGCTGGCGGCGTGATCGCTGTCCAGACCAAAGCCGGCACAAACACCTTTCACGGGGACGCCTTTGAATTCTTCCGCCCCAATTTCATGACCGCGCGTTCGACCATTCCCGGCGTCGATACGCCCCAACCTGCTCCGACCCTCAAGCAGCACAACTTCGGAGGCACATTGGGCGGCCCAGTTTTCAAGGACCGATCATTCTTTTTTGGAGCCTACGAGGGTATGCGCAATAAGGACGCGTGGGACTACATCACGTCCACAATTCCCTTCGGGCTCTTCGATATCATGCCGAACGGCGATGTGGACTTCTCTCACTTGGTGGACCCCAACGCTGGAATGCCGGGCGTCGGGACTGACGGCAACCCGTATCCAGCAGCAGGAACCGTCGATCCCATCTTCGATCCCAATATCACGGTTGCAAACTATGGTTGGTCGACCCAGCAGTTCGACGGCAACATCATTCCCAAGTCGCGCGAGAGCCAGGCAGGCATGAACACGCTAATCAACTTCTTTCCCCAACCGAATCAGACCGGCACGCATAACGGTTGGTTCCGCAACTTCGCAGCCCACACACCCGTGAACACCAACAACGATCAGGTCGATTCCCGATTCGACCAGGTGATCACTTCAAGTGACCGGCTGTATGCGGTTTACCATTGGCAATCGTTCTACTATCTGGCCAACGATCCCTTTTATGGCCAAAAGGTGGTGCCGGGTGCCGGCGATGCCGACCAGGCGACAAAGGAGTATTCCGGTGCGCAGTCGCTTTCGCTGACCTGCGACCACATTATCAGTCCGACAGCGCTCAACGAGGTCCGCTTCGGCTACCTGCGCTATTCACAGGACCAGTACAGCCTGCTGAACGGGACCGATTACTCGACGAAGTACGGACTCGGCAACGTGGCCGTCAACGGTTACAGCGCCACGATCGGATTTCCTCAAATCTATCTGGCCGATGGCTACGAGGCCGGCGGCTCGACCTGGAAGCCCTACCACGTGCTGGACGGGAATTATCAGTTTTCCGATGTCTACACTTGGAGCGGACTTCCCCGCCACGAGCTCAAGTTTGGGACAGACCTCCGCCTCTTGAACTCCCATCCTGACTTCTCGCTCTTCCCCACCGGCTACGATTACTTTGGCAGTTGGGGGTACGCTGAAACTGCGGCCGCCTCCTACTGGGGATACTATGCCTGCTATTCCAACTGGTGTCTCGACAACGGATGGAACTGGCTAGGCGGGTCGGACATTGCCGACCTTGTGCTCGGGTTGCCGGAGGCCGTGAGCATGGGGCTGCAACTCACGAATCCACATACCAAGAGCTGGAACCTGGATTTCTTTGCTCAGGACTCCTGGAAAGCCACTCCAAAACTGACGCTAAATTTCGGCCTGCGCTTCGAGTATCAGGATCCCTGGACCGAGGCCCACAACTACATGTCCAATTACGATCTTGCCAGCGGCAACATTGTGCTCGCTGGTCGCAGCGGGGTTTCGCCAGGCATCATCAAGCCGCGGAAGGACGACTACTCGCCACGCCTGGGCTTTGCGTACATCATCGACCCAAAGACAGTGATCCGTGGCGGCGGCGGTATCTTCTTCTCGCCGGAGAACGACGGCCGCGAAGACTTCCTGACCAAGAACAATCCATTCGCGACTCAGGCTACGTATTCGAACTGGCCCTGGGGCGTCTCTCCATCTTCTCCGCAGGTCTGGCCTTACCAATTGGATACCGGAGTCCCACGTAACACTACGATCGACATTCCAAACGCCGGCTATATCCAGCCTCAGAATCTGGTCAACGGCAATCTTGAAACCACCTACGCTGTGAATCCCAAGCTCAGAACCGGCACGACAGGCTCCTTCAACCTGGCCGTACAGCGCCAGTTGAGCCGGACGATCGCGCTGGATGTTGCCTACGTCGGCTCCATCTCCAGGCATCTCTCCTACATGCTTGGCGACATCAATGCGAATCCCAATCAATCACAGGGCTCAAAGAATTACGACACGTACATTACCACCTATCTCGGCCAGATTCAGTATCTGAATGACGTGGGAAACGGCAACTACAGCTCAATGCAAGTCAAGCTGACGCGACAGATGTCGCGCAGCACGGCCTTCCTCCTTAGCTACACATATGGGCACAGCCTCGACAACGGTCCGGCGCCGTTCGACCTGGGACACATCAACAACGACGTGCCGCAGAATCCGCACAATCTGACAGCTGAATATGCCACGTCCGACTCAGACATTCGACATAACCTGATCTTCAGTGGTGAGTATAGACTCCCCTTTGGCAAGGGCCAGACCTTCGGCGCAAACTGGGGACCTCTTGCCAATTCCATCGCAAGTGGCTGGAAGTTCGGCGGCATCTTCTCGATGCACACGGGGACGCCGGTCAATGTGATTCTTGGCAACGATCCGAAGTCGGCGCTCGCCGGAGTGAGGCCCAACGTCAAGGGCAATCCCAATCTAGCTCGCGGCACGCGTAACATCCTGGAATATTTCGACACGGCCGCATTCAGCGAGCCGGCGATTCCGTCCGGAGCCAGCTATGCCTATGGCAACGCGGGCCGCAACCTGATCGCCGGCCCGGGCTACATTAATGTGGATGGCTCCCTCGCAAAGGAGTACACCCTTGAGAACCGGTGGACTCTGCAGCTTCGAGCTGAAGCATTCAACGGAATGAACTCGGTGCATTACTCCAATCCTGACGGCGACTTCAATTCCGGCACCTTCGGGCAGATCAACCACACCATGGGAGACAATCGCAAGGCGCAGCTTGCGGCAAAGTTCATTTTCTAGCCAGGTTCTTTAGCCCTTTACTCCAGCCGGAGCCGTGTCTGCACGTTTGGCCATCGTTTGCGCCGCTTTCCTTTCGCGCGGTTATTCGCCATCGGAGGATGTGTCGGAGTCCGCTCTCCGATCCGCTGTAGAACTGTCTAAAAACGCCTCGCTTTCTCGTCGAGCCGGCCAAAATTGCCCTCAAAAGTGAAGAAAGAGGGCACTTTTCAGGCATTCTTGTTTACCATTAAGATAACGGGGTGGTTAGCAGGTATATCCATCATGTTATTGATTCAAGATAACTTATCTATCCAAACGGACCGACCGCGCCCCCGGAAATCGCCTACTTCGGGGGGAAGGGGGGTGGGGGTACGGACCGGGTACGGACCGGGGACATAGCCGACAGATGGAATTGGATCGATAACCCGGAGGTTCTCCATACCGAGATTGTGCGCCTTCAGGGCCTAATTCTCGGCAACGGCAAGTGCTGTGAACCGAAGGGGATTCGTGGCTCGGACTTGGCGCGCAGCATGAGCGGCGATATTTGGTCCAGCCGAAAAGCCCGCAACAGGAGGCTTGTGCTCTCCCACCCTTGAGGATATGACTGTCAAGGATGGGGCATCCGGCCTTTCTAGTCCAGATGAATCGCCCGCCTTCTGCAAAGCCTCTTCAGGTGTGGCTCTCCGGGCTGAGCCCGGACTATTTGTCTTTGGCCCGCCCCACTGCGTTTTCCCGGCGGATGTTCTTATTCACATACATGGCGGCGTCGGCAGTAGTTAATAGATCGTCTTTCGTCGCACCGTCTTCCGGATAGAGGGCGATCCCAACGCTCGCCGAGCCGTTGAGGACGTATCCTTCCGCGGTAAAGCTCTCGTCAAGGCTGCGCTCAAGCCGCTGAGCAATCTCCTGGACTTCAGCGCGGTTGCGAACCTTGGGCAAGAGCACGGCAAACTCGTCGCCCCCAAGCCGGGCCAGCATATCAAAGGCGCGAAGCTGGCGCTTCATACGCATCGCCACTTCTTGCAAGTAAAGATCTCCAAACCGGTGGCCGTAGACATCGTTTACCTGCTTAAAATTGTTGAGGTCGATATAGATTAATCCGAAAATGCCCGCCGTCTGTCGCGCCTGTTCAATTTGCTGAGCCAGATAGCTTTCCAGGGAGAATCGGTTGTGGATGTCGGTGAGCAAGTCGAACTCGGAGCGGTGGACCAGATCGGAGTAGAGCCGCCGAGTTTCGATTCCCAGAGCGGTCAGCGCCGCAGCCGAGGAGAGGGTCGCTGACTCGTAGGCGCTGGGTTTGGTCAACGGATCAAAGGCGGCATAGATCGTACCGAGCGGCGGACCGGAGTGGGCGGGGATCGGCGCTTGGACGAGGCGGAAGGAAGTCAGGCTGGCCGGGCAATTCCCGAGTCGCGCCCCATCGACGATCTGGCACCAACAGGGAGCGCCGCTCAATTTGAAGGAGGCCATTCCAACAATCTGCTCAATGAGCTCTGCCAAAGGACGAGAGCCATTGATGTCCTCGAGGATACGGCTGCGGAGGCGCTCACTGTAAGCCAAAGTAGCGTTTTGGAAGCGTACCTTGCGTTCAATCACCCAACCCCTGACGCCGGCCACAAACAGCAATGCGAGCAGCAAGGCGACGAGATAGATAAGGTTGCGAACGTTAAGCAAGGAAGGATTCGCGATGACCAGAATATCGTCGAAGGAACGGAGCAGGATGTTGAAGGGTGCCTCTTGTTCGGTCGGCGAGATGGAATTGGGCTGCATCACCATGCAGATGCCGGTGACGCGAATTCTCGTTCCCGGCGGGATGTCCCTCATCGGTGGAAGCGGCCGATTGCCGGGCGGGTGGCGATAGATTGCGGTAAAGAGCTTGCCGTCCGCGGCCAGAACAAACTCGTCTTGCGAGTCTGCCCGGACCGCGGCCACTACCTGGCCCTCAAAGGAAACCAGGTCGTTCTGATGGCCATCGGGGTCGCCGCTATTCCAGGTCGCAAGCTGGTGCCATGTAGAGGGCTGCGGCGAGACGGGATCGAAGATGCCGGTGTCCTGGATTTCACCGTCTGTCAGGGCCAGAAAGCCTTCACGCGCGTCTGGAAAGCCGGTAGCTACCGCTTCATCGCCGACCCGCAGGGGAACATTCGAATGGGTCGAGATCCACAGACTCTTGGCACCATTCTGAAGTACGACTGCTGAACCCGGCTGGTAGTAGGTAATAGTCCCCTGAACCCGGACTCTGCGCGTCAGATCGCGCACGAAGGAACTGGACAGAACCCCATCCATGGGTGTGATCGGGAGCGAGTCCGGACTTACTTCTGCACGCTTCAAGACCCTCACATCCTCAAGTGTTGGAACCTCAAGGAGGATGCCGACAAGTTGCATCTTGTTGTCGAACTTTCCTGATACTACCCCGGTAACTTCTACCTCGGCGTCAAAAAGCTCCTTGAGCACGCTTGCGTCGATTCCGATGACCGTCGCGTCAACATACCCTCCGTCCATGAGCAACCTGAGGTAAACCTCGTGCGCATCTCCGAAGTTCACTGTGTCCGCACTGTGGACCGTGGCACGGACAGCGACCAGAATGCAATCGCGTTCAGCGCGGATCAGTTGTTCAAAGTCAGTTGGCACGGGCTTGGGAGGCACGCCGTGATGAAGCAGGGTCACGCTGTCGCTGAGCACATCCAGGGTGAAGCTCTCCCGCGTCTTGCCCCGCACCAGAACTCGATCGCCAGGAGCTAGATTTTGATTCGGCTTCGCCTCCACATAGATGGCTTCCCCGCCCTCTTGAACAAAAAGGTCTACGTCGCTCCTGTTGTAGTAGGTAACCGTGGCTTCGAAAGCGACGGGCAGCCCACCCCTGGCCTCTGTCTTCGTCAGGGCGTGGATCGCGTGCAGCGTCGTGAGCGGGCCGGGCTCCACGGCCCAGGACGCGGAGGTCCATAAGGCTGCCAATGCGATAGCGAGCATCGTCGTTCGCATGAAGTAGGTTCTGCTTGGGCTTCCTGGGTACAGCCCGGTTTCCCCAGCGTCGTCCATGCCTTGGTCCTTCCAAGCCTACCTGTGCTGGAGTCCTCGTGTTGCACGGCATTGGGGGGATCAACCGCGCACATTCTCGAGTTGCCCATCTGGGTAAGCATCATCGTACTCTCATCTTGCTCTGTCGATCCAAGACAATCCAAAGCACTTCTTTGTGTGTCCGGTTACGGCCTGAGCGTAAGGACCTTGGGGGAGTTGCAATTTCAATGCGCCATGACGGTGCGGCCTAGGCCTTTCTTGGGCGCGACACGATGATGGAGAGAACTGCTGTGGCCTCCGGCGAAGAATACGCAGGCGAATTAGCCTGCCTCCCTGCTTCCGCAGAGAATCCAGCGTCATTTCGTAACGGCCCACTTCCAATTCGAGTCCAGCGAAGAAAACTCGTAGTGACCTGAGCCGACCTCATGGGTACCCCCGCCTTTCCCGGGCACCACGATGGTTGCGGTGGTATTGGTCGGAATGGTGACATCCATGGTCAGTCGGTTTCCCTCGATCTTCCAATCGCTGACAATCCGCCCATAAGGTGAATCGAAATGGCCTTTCACCCACGTTAAGTCGCCAACGATTGCCGGTTGGATGTGAATCTTTTTAAAGCCCGGCGCAGCGGGTCGGATGCCTGCCAGTGTCTGATAGAACCACGCATCCAGATTGCCGGCTTGGATCAGCAGCGCTTCACTATTCATGCCTGGGTCACGTGTGTCAAAGTCCCATCGTTCCCAGATAGTTGTTGCACCCTTGGATAGCATGTAGCCCCAGCTTGGCCGGGTGGTCTGCGTGGCGATGGTCCAGGCAACATCGGGCCGTCCGATATCAGTGAGCGTCTGCATTAGCCACTGCATACCGACCAGGCCAACTGACAAATGGCCACGATGCATGACCATGATGTCGTCAATGAGATTGGCAATGAGGGCGTCCCGCTGCTCCGCGGGCGCAAGACCGAATGCCAGCGCCAGAACGTAGCCAGTTTGCGTCCCTCCCTGGTAAGTGTGGGTCTGGGAGTCGAGGAACTTCCGGTTAAACGCCTCTTTCAGTTTGTCCGCCAAATCAGTGAAAACGCGCCTATCTTCTGCATGTCCCATAGACTCCGCAAGCCGCTCCATGATCCGGTAGTTATGGTACTGATACGCGCTCGACACTAACTCGCGAGGCGTCCCGCCGGTGTCGGGTGCTTTCCCGTCCATCGAGTAGGTATCGCACCAGTCGCCGTAGCTGGTACCCTTCAGCGTGCCGTCTGGCAGTTCATGCCGCCGCATCGCCACAACCCAGGTCTTCATGCCAGCGTAGTGCGTTTCCGCCACGCGGCGATCGCCATAATAATCCACGAACCAATCCGGAATAATCGTGAAAACGCTGGGCCACTCCACGCCGTCGCCCCATGTCCAGTACATTGAGACATCCGGCAGCGAACCATCGGCCCTTTGCGATCTCTCCACGTCATCCATCCATTTTGCATAGAACGGCTCGACGTTGTAGTTGAACGCCTCGCTCTCCGCATCCTTGGCCGGATCGCCCACCCACGCCTGCCGCTCGTCTCGGTCAGGGTCGAGAGGCGCAGAGCGCAGGAACATCCGCATCCCCCACCACAGTGACTGATGAATCCTGTTTACCAGGTCGTTCGAGCTTTGGAATTCGCCCACAGGTTCCGTCGCCGTATGGATAACCAGGCCCTCGAAATTATCTACCGTAGGCGTGCCGGGAAAGCCGGTTACCTGCACCCGCCTGAATCCTTGCCCTTTGAACTGAGGATTCCAGGCCTCCATACCTATGCCCTTGAAGGTGTAGACATCGGTGGCACGAGCGGAACGATTGTCTGCCGTCTTGAGCGTTCCGTCAGGATTCAGACTGTAGGCGCTGGTCATGCGCACCTGGGTTCCGGCGGCCCCAGCCGCTCTCAGTCGCACCGTCCCGTAGAAGTTTTGTCCCATGTCGACAATGTAGGTTCCGGGTAAGGGATTGGTGATTGCCACCGGGTGGATGATCTGCGTAACCCACATGGGTTCAATCATCTGTGCTGTCAACGCGCCGCCCGGAGCTGCCACCACTTGCGCCTGCTCCCACTTCGCGTCGTCGAACCCGGCACGATTCCAACCCGGCATTTCCAGCCGCGCATCGTACTCCTCGCCATCGTATTCGCTGTTAGCCCGAATCGGGCCTTGAGCCGTAAGTCGCCAGGTTTCGTCGCTGATCACCGCACTCCTGGTGCCGTCCTCGTACTCGATTTCCAACTGCAGCAGCAGCCTGGGGCAACCATAGGCGGTCGTGTGCGCCGGGATTTCAAGCCTTGGCGGGTAGAAGCGCCCGTTGCCCAGAATCACGCCCAGCGCGTTGGCGCCCATGTGCAATTGATTCGTAACATCGAACGTCACCACGTACGTAGCCTTGGCATAATCCGATAACGCCGGGTCCATTACGTTCTCGGAAACCTTCGCTCCGTTCAGAGAGAGATCGAAAAAGCCCAATCCGCTGACATATGCAGTGGCGCGTTTGACTTTCTTCGTAATCGCAAACTCCCGGCGCAGATATCGGGCGGGTAGCCGTCGCGCGTCCAGGATGGTTCCCCACGGCGCCATGCCCAGCGCACCCAGTGGCCTCGCCGCCGTCCAGGACTTGCTGTCGGTGCTTGTCTGCCATTCCTCGTCTGTGGCCACTTCCAGCGGATCTCCCTGGACAAATTCGACGTGCAGTTTTGCAATCAATCCCGCCGGTGTTCCGCCAATGTGATCGCTTCTAATCTCGAATGCATTGTCGCCGGCTCGCAAAATATGGGTGACATCCAAAGTGACCGGCTTTCGGAAGTCATCTCCCTGCCCAACTTTTTCACCATTGATGGATAGTTCGAAACTGCTATCCGCGGTAACAATAAATGTAGCTTTGACCAGTTCCCGTCCCGGAGGCATTGCAACAATCCGCCGGAAGTAGCGGGCGCCGGCTGGCGCGCTCTGCGCAGGATTGCCGTCAGGGAACCATATCCATTGCGCCCCCTCCAATCCAACGGCGTTCCCTCGCTCATCGAGACCTATCCACTTCGCCGACCAATCCTTCAAAGCAGTACTGAACGTCGCAGGTTGGCTCCAGTCCGAAGGACTGCCCTCCGCGTCCCAAACCCGCACCTTCCATGCGTAGCGAGTGGCCGAAGCCAGTTCTTTTCCGCCATATTCAACATTGATCGACTGATCGGACTCAACACGACCGGAGTCCCACTGGCCGTCCACGACGACTTCGTACGCTGTCTGCCTTTCATTGGGGCGGATCGAGTCGAGAATCCAACTTAGTCGTGGTTTGGCAACATCTATTCCCAAGGGATCGAGAAGATTCTCGCAGCGCAAATGGGAAACAGTGATGGTAGCCGCGTTACATTGCGCGGCGAATAACCCAAACAGGATTGCGGCCCCCAGGCGCATTCTGACATTGGATCGATGGAGAGAACTGACGATGAAGATGGTTGCTTTCATATTGTTTGTGCTTCCTGTCGATCCCGAGTGTATGAGTGGGACCACTTTGCGAAACCGTTCATTTGCTTGTTTGGGGGCGGACCACGTTGCTCGCCGGTCGAGCCGTGAGTGGCCGGTAAAAGCGAGCGCGAAGTGAAGGTTCCCGCAAGACAGCAGCCTGCATGAACATGAACACGTCCGCAAGGTATCCCTCGTACCCTTTCGGGGCACCGTTCCAATTNNGCTTGCCGGTCCAACATCGCCCGTAGGATCTCGTCACCCTTTTCTGGCTCACCCACAATATGGTGGGCCATGATAAAGTGCAGCGTGTGGCCCGCTGATATTCCGCCATTCATATAGTCTTGAAAGGTGTCCGTTCCATCTTCGCGATGGGGCACGCCAAGACCGCTGGGCTGGAGATAGTCGGCTCTGCGCACAGGAACCAGCGTGCAAGGCAGTCCAAGGTCGAGGCGAGTAAATCTCACCTGTTGCATTTTCTTCCATAGGCGCGCCAGTATCCTGCGCCCTTCGTCTGGTTCCACCAAGCCGTACTCGATAGCCAATCCATTCACTATTGGCGTGGCGTAGTCGTGCAACTGTCCGTCGGCGCTCTTCCACCAGGCGAGCCAGCCGGTAGTCGGATTGTAGAGCGTCTTGAAGTAGACGGCCTTTAACCGGTCAGCCAGTTCAGTGACGTGTGCCTGCTGCTGTACCCGGCCTAGCAGTCCTTCGAGCTCCGCCAGGCATCGCCAGGCACGGTAGATCAACGCGTTGGTATAACCATCCTTATGGCCGCAGTTCAATGCGTCCCACCAGCAGCATGATCGTGCAGGCTCGATAAGAGCGTTATCGTTGCCACTTTGCGTGGCCTCGACCATTCCGTCGTTGTCCACATCCCGCCGCTCCAGAAAGGCAGAAAGCAGCTCCAATCGATCGATTCGTTCCTTTAGCCAAGCACGATCCCCTGTCGCTTCCACATAGTCCCACGAAGCTATAAGAATTCCCGGGTTCGCATCCAGGAAATGCCGATAATCCCAATACCCGATCACCTCTCCGGAGGGATCCATGCGATGGTCGAGCCACCAGTTGATTGATCGCCGAACTTGATCCATCACCGAGATTCCGGGCGCGATTTCTGGTGTCCACAGAGCCTGGTCTGCATAAAACTGCAATGCAAAACTTACAGGGTCGCTGATGACATTGTTGGCCAGGATACCTTCGGGCGCACTAAATGGCCTTCCTTGATCACCCCACTGCGAGCTAGGTTGCCAGGTGTTAAACCATCCCCGACGGACCTCCTGCCAAAGACCTTCCTCGGTCATCCCCTCCGGAGGAGCCAAACGCACTGGTGTGCAGGTGAGCTTGTACACGTCGCCGGCGCCGACTCCGGGAAGCTCCAGGATCAAGTCAACTGTGTGCTTTTCGCGGTTGCCTTCCAGTCTGGCCTTGACACCTGGATGGGACTGATCGTCAAGTAAGATCTGCCCGAAATCCGGGCTTGATAGGACGGCAGGCAGACTTCCCGATCCATCTTCACGCCAGGTTTGGGGAAGAATAGTCGTCGGTGTGACCAGGGGATCAAATGGAAAATGCATCTCTACTGCTTCGATGTCACGTACGCTGCTGCCTTGCCCCGACACGGTCATGATGAGGCTGCCCGAAGACGGGCGAAGAGACCAATGGAGCTCGGCATCAGTTGAGACACTCAGTGCGTATGATGTTTCACCGTCCCCGGTCTTTCCCAAGTGTGTTTGAAGGTCGCTGCTCACGCGCCACTCTCCTCCAACACGAACACGAAGCACAAGAGGCGAATCCGCGCGTAGCAGGTTTGTCTGCGCCTTATTTCCCCCTTCTGTGTCCCAACTCAACACCGCAACGCATGCGCGCTTGGGGTCTGCTTCAATGCGAAGAACCGGCTCCTTAGGAGTGACTGCTTTGAGCCCTATTAATTCTTCCCCGGGAAGTGTGGTTGAGGTCGCGCCGAAGGCCGCAGCTCCCAGGCCTGCGCCAGCAAGTCGTAAGAATGCACGCCGATCAATCTCGCTTATGAATGCTTGCATCAAGTGTTTTTCCTCTCATGGAATGCGCAAAACACGAGTATAGCCGTCGAAGGTCTAACAGGGTCCTCCTCCTCGTGCATTCTTGGCTCTTGGCAAAGTACCAGCCCTCTGCTTGCCCTGTTCTGGCCAGGTCTTGCAAGGTTCCGGCGGAGCAATTTCGTCGGCAAATACTCCAAGGATCTTGCAATTTTCCCAAAGCACAATCTTTAATCCGCGCCGCCGAACTCGTTGTTGGTGATGCTGCTTTCCGGAGGGGAAGCTATGCCGGCCGAGCAAATTCGATTCCGATCTCCCTGCCGCTCCTGCTCTCTAACTTACCTTTGACGGCAGCAACTACGGATGCTACCTTGGTTCGTTCGTGGGGTAAGAGTTGCGATTGTTGCGAACGGCACACCCCAGAGACATTTGCAACCCGGGAGAAAGGATGCGTTCCATGATAGATCGTCGTCAGTTTGTGAGAGCCGTTGGACTTGGCGCTTTGGCAGCCGCAGATATGGGAGTGGTTGGGAAACAAGCCGCCGCCGCAGCACGACCGGAGGTCAAGGCAGACAAGTCCAAGTTGACACGGTTATTTCCGGGATGCTGTGCCTATTCCTACGATAAGGACCTGAGGCACGGCCCGATGACGCTGGAAGAATTTATACGCAAAGCTGTAGACCTGCGGCTAGTTGGGATTGATATGACTGTGTATTATCTCAAGTCTACAGATCCAGAGTATCTCTATAGCCTTCGCCACCTGGCATACAAGCATTCCTTGGCCTTCTCGGGTGCTGCATGCGGAGTCAGCATGGTCCAGCCCGACGCTGCAAAGCGCGCCGACAGTCTGAATCAGATCAAGGCATGGGTTGATGTCACAGACCAGCTCGGAGCTTCTCATCTCAGGATTTTTGCCGGAACACTACCGCAAGGCTCCAGCCTGCAGGAAGCCGTAGATTGGGTGGTCGAATCCATGAAGGCCGCATGCGACTATTCCGGCAAGAAGGGCATTACGCTTGGGGTTGAAGACCACGAAGGCGTGACGCAAAGCGCGGACCTATGTGTTGAGATCATGCAACGCGTGAATTCGCCTTATGCCGGCGTCAATCTCGACATTACAAACTTCATCCCCACGCCAACTCAAGACGCCTACGCGCAGATTGCCAAATGTATACCCTACGCCACCAATATTCACATCCGCGACCACTTTTATGATCACACTCTTGTGGATATGGAACGCGTCTGGAAGATCTTCGCGGAAGCTGGGCATCAAGGTTTTGTATCGGCCGAATACGAGGCCAGCTACCCTGGCAGTCTACCTCCCGCTTCGGGTGTGCCCAAGTTGATTGATGAAATCCAGTCGCTCTGCAAGAAGTATTCAAGCGTTTAATTGATTCATCGCGATCGTCTGTTTGACTCAACAACAGATCGTAATTTTAGCGAGGCGCAGCACAGACCGTCGACAGTGACTCAAGAGTTTCAGTCGCAGCAGTTCTCTTGCAGTGGACTCGCAAGGGAACTGCTCTTGACGGATGTCTTGATATGACTCACCAGCGTCAGCGAGAGAAGAAATGCCGCCGTGAAGCACACGTCGCTGACAAGTGAGTTACGAAAGAACAACCAAGTTGGCGGATAGGCTGGCAGGCCAATGGTGAGAGCTTGGCCCCAGCCCGCAAGAGTTTTGGCATACGCAGGGCTGGTCAACCATGAAGCCGTATTGGTAATGAGATAGAAAGCCGAGGACCCGGCCACGCTCGCAAATAGAAACGCTCCCGCTCTGCGGCTCTTTCTGAGCCGCAGTCCGAGCATGGCGATCAATCCAAGCGCCGCGTAACGCGGCAGCATTTCGCCGGGAACGAACACTGCACCAAAATGAACATTTAGCACGACGTCCGAAATCATTAAGATCGACAGCGGTAACAGAAAAGCCACTCTACGTGGGAAAATCGCGGGGCCGCACAATGCGAGAGCGGCCAACGGCGAAAAATCCAAGAGCCACAAATGTTGTGCGCCAAAGTCAGCGGCAATGATGCGATAAAGAACAACAGCAACAAACAAAGGGCATGCGAATTTCATGATTTCCACCTCTATCGGGAATCGTTGCGCCTTCAAAGCGCGTTCTTCGTCGGAGAGTAGCGGCAGACAGCCTGCACGAGTTGAAGCGAGCAGTGGTTTTGGTTTCTGAACTGTTGCCTTGCCGAACGTCACTGGAGAGGTTCGCGCTGAACGGTCTCGATCATGGCAAGGATGTTCTCCAGCGGGGTACCAGCCTGGACGTTATGACATGAGCAACAGATGAAGCCCTGCCGGTCATCGCCCAAAGTGTCGAGGCAATACCGGGTTTCGCGGCAAACGTCCTCGGGTGTGCCGCGAGGCAGCGCGAACTGATTGTCCACACCGCCGTGAAATATGACGCGATCACCAAACTCATGTTTGAGTTCTTTCAAATCCATTCCCGGACAGGCGTGTTGAATCGGGTTGAGTACGTCCACGCCACTGTCGAGAATGGCTCCCAGCAGAGGGCGTGCAGCGCCATCCGTGTGGTAAAACGCTCGCAAGCCATGGGAATGTATCAGTTCGCACCAGCGCTTCAGGCGCGGCTGCAAGTACCGTTTCCATTGAGCGGGCGCCATCAGGAGCGAAGTCTGGCCGGCAATGTCGTCGCTGATAAAGACCAGGTCGAGCGACTTGCCGGCACGCGCGAAGAAGCGGCGCATCATTTCAGTTTGAATGAACTCCACACGATCGAGAATCGCGTCCACCAGTTCCGGGGCTTCAATCAGGTCCATCATCGATTGTTCCATCCCGCGCAACTGGCAGTAAATCTCAAAGAACGAAACCCACGGCCCTATAACCGCAAAATCCTTCGCCGCCTCGCGTACGTTTGCTACCGCACTGTCATAATCGAAGCCTTCTACACTGGGCCACCAGGGGTAATCGTTCAGCGATTCCGGGGTCTCGTAATCTGCCAGCGGCGCGGATCCGAACTCCGAGTAATGGGCGGCGCCGGCTTGAACGTCCTTGAGTGGCACGCCCCACATGGTACGGCTGCCGCCTTCGGCGCCGGCGCCAGACTGGCCTCCCGCGCGTTCCCCAGCATCGGTCCGGTAGTCCATGAACGCCCAGACAATCTTGTCCAAACCGAGAGCGCGATACATCGCAAGGTCGTCCGCCACGCCGCAATACTGCCGCAGAAGCTCGCCGATCTCCGGTGTGTGCCAGAGATCTACCGGCAGTCGGTCCACCGGTTCACGGTTCAAGATAGCCAGGATGCGCTCACGGGGAGTCATGATATCAGCCTTTCAACTCGTATTCTTGGGGCAGGAATCGCGAGCGATCGGCGAGGGCTAGTTGCCGACCGATGAATTCGGATTCACTTTCGGGCAGTTCATCCAGGTCGTCCTGCATCGTATCGAACCAAGCCACTTCTTTGGGCTCGATGTGCAGTTTCCCCTGGCCATATGCTTCACGCAGCAACTCGACCGCCTTGCGCGCCACGGCCACGCCGGCGTGATAATACGAGTCGCTGTTCACGATAACCCGCGCCAGAGCCACAGAAGATTCAGGCGAGAGGATGAATGCCTGCGGGTCGAGCGCCGCATCGGACTCCACGAACCAGCGCTGGAGCTGCCGTGCAGATTCTTTTCCGTGACCGCGGGCGGTGTTCATCAAGCGGCAATCGTAGATCAGCTGTTCCATGTAGCAAGTCGGCGCCATGCCGCCAAGGAGCTTGATATTCTGCACCGATTCGTTGGACCAGGTATCGCAGCACGCTGCGGCAAGATTGCCCATGGGGCTCAGGTGCGCACAGGCCGAGGTCTTGCCTTCCATCGCCATCGGATAGCCGGTAATGGCCTTGAGTATTGGATTCTCATAGCCGCAGTCCTTGCCCGGCCCCACCGCGCCGCATTCGTAGGCCACCAGCGACCGCACTGCCGTAATCGCCCGCACCACGGCCGCGAACACGCGCGGAATCATCTTCTGCTCGGCCAGTACCATGGCGGTGTTTCCGAAGCCGCACGCGGTATCGCCGGCGCACTTCACACCATGCTTATCGGCGATCGTCTGCAGATTGGTCCACAAAAAGCGCATGTCGCGCTCGCCCAGAATGCAAAGAGAAAATAGGCTGCCTGCCAGGTCACCGTTGACCAGCGCCTCATCGTGCAGTTCTTTACCGCCCACCGATTCGATGCTGAGCAACTCAGCTCCCGCCGCAGCCGAGCCTTCAAACAATTCCAGCATTGCGTCCCAGTACCGTCCCCGGCGCATCAGCGGAGGCCGCTCGAACTCGCGGTTGTCGTTGGGTGTCATGCGCAGCACACTCTTCAAGCCGCTGCGGCATGCTTCCTGCTGCATGCCTTCGAGCAGAATCTTGGCAATCTCCAATCCCCAGGCCGGATGTTCGGTCATCGGCGGCAGCGTTTCAAATTCAATCACCACGCCGGGAGCATCCAGTTCCGCCGCGCGCCCCAACGCACCCGCAATGATCTGCTCGTAATTGTGGCGCACCTCCGGCATGGTGCCGGCGTCAATCTTCATCGGAGGCAGCGTGAAATTCAGTTCCGGATAGACCGTGCCGCCGCCAATGACCATCCCGCTGCGCGTGAGGACAGGCTTCGGCGAGATGCCAAAAATAAGCTCAGAAGGATCTTCAATTGCCAAAGACTTATAGTGCATGGATATTTTCTTTCTTGAATCGGCTCAGGCAGTGGCCCGCAGCAGCTCGATCGCCGTATCCACTGCAGAGCCGGCATCCGGCGAGTAACCGTCGGCTCCAATCTCGCGCGCAAACTCGCGCGTAATCGGCGCTCCGCCGATCACAATCTTGACGGCCAGGCCCTCGTCGCGAATTGCCTTCACTGTGTCGCGCATGGCCGGCATGGTCGTTGTGAGCAGCGCCGACAAACCCACAAGCTGCGGCTTGTGCTGCTTGACCGACTCGACGAATTTGGCCGCGGGCACATTTACACCCAGGTCGATCACCTCGATGTTCGCGCCCTTCCACATCATCGCCACCAGATTCTTGCCGATGTCGTGCAGATCTCCTTCCACAGTGCCGATCACGGCGGTGTGTTCCGGCTTGACACCGGCCACCAGAAGCAAAGGCTCAAGCACCTTGAGTGCTTCCTTCATGGCTCGCGCGGCGATCAACATCTCCGGCACAAAAATTTCGTTTTGTTTGAAGCGCTCTCCGACAATCATCATGCCGGGAACCAGGCGGTTCTCAAGAATCGAACCCGCACTTTCCCCGGCTTCAAGACACTGCGTTACGAGCGCGCCGACTTCTTTGCGCCGCCCATCAACCACGGCCTGCGTAAGCGGATGTTGTTCATTCATCTCTGCTCCATCCTAGAAAAAATCCTTCCTGTAGTTCTGTGTTGCAAGACACATTATCTTCACTATTCGCCTCACGACTGATGCCGTGGAGGGTCATACCAGCACAGCGTCTGCCTGGATGGGTTACGACGCGATTTTCTCTATGGCAAATGCATTGCCGTCATCACGCTGTGGCCCGAAGCCGAAAATCAAAGTCTCCAACCTGGTGTCGCCCATTAATCGACGTTTTCCGTTGTTCGCTCCTGATTCCTTGAGCCCGAACAAGCCAGTGCCCGCCGCTGTTGTCCCTTGGAGGGAACAGGCCCCGGCACTAAGGAGCCTGTTCGGGTTGATTGTGGGTTGGAGAGACATTTGACTCTTTCTGTGCTCACTTCTTCTGTGCCTCTTGTCCTTTGCTATCGTCCTGGGTCACATGCAGTGTCAATACGCGATCGACAAATGGAATCACTTGTACTGGGCCTTCCATTCCGCAGATGTCGATCGCCGCCAATATGTGATGCGACGTCCCCACCGCGCGTTGATTTGCCTCAGTGTTTGTAACTAGGACCTTAATCTCGTTCTCGCCAGGCTTGATCAGCTTCGAGATATCAAGCTGATAAGGCCTCCACACCAGCGTGCCCGCATGCTGGCCATTTACAAACACATCCGCCACGGAACTTACGCGTCCGAGGTCGATCATGACTCGCTTGTCGCGGAAGTTGTCAGGAAGAACGAATGTCTTGGTATAGACAGCAGTTCCAGAAAAATTGGCAAGACCGGTTTGCGTCCACGATTTGAGCAAGAAAGGCGTCTCACCGGTCACAAACTGAACTGGAGCGACCAGCGAATCGTCCTTGCGGGCGATGATGACGAGGGTGTTCTTTTCGCCTTGGGGACTACCATGTATATCGACGGGCGCGTTGCCTTTTGGACTCAACTCCTTGCCGTTGATCAACATTCGATAAGGACCGTGAAAGACAGGCGGCACAACAGCCACACAGCCGGGCGGTACCTGTATACGGTACCAGCGCATATCGGCGTCTGTCGTGCCAGAACCATGCAATTCTTCGGGAGAAGTACTGGCCGCCACATCAGAAAGAGTGACGCCATTATCATCTGCGACACGGAATGAGAACCCATAGAAGCCGCTGGCTGCACCTCTGCCCTTTCCTACTTTCACCAAGACTTCGTTCCAGCCTTTGTGAAGGTCCACCGGAACACGATCAGCCCAGTTGTCGTTGATCTCGTACCAGAATGGAGTTCGTAGTTGTGCAAATACCTGCTTGTGGTTCAGCCAGATACCAGTCCAGTTATCGGCAGCCACGATGAACTGTGCATGTTGATCGCTGGGAGAATATAGATAGGTGTGTCCATAACTCACAACCCAACTCTTCCCTTCTGTCGACAACTCTGAGCTGAAGTTCACGATATATCCAGAGTCCGATGAACTGCCTCCCTCGGTTTTCATCCAGATGTCCCAGCCACCAAGTGCCAAGCGAGGTTCGTTGCCGTTGTAATCTTCCCAGCCCACTTGCCCGTCGAGACCATCGTATTTTTTGCGGAGATCGAATTCCTGCTCCGGTGGATAGATCTTGGCAAAGCCATCGTTGTCCGTATTTGGAAAGGGTCCGATCAATTGCCAGTGGCGAACCGTATTCTGCTCTTCGTTCAACCACATTTCAGGCCAGTCTGTATCGTCGAAGTCAGATGCTGCCCAGCCACGCTTGCCGCCTGTCACCTCAGGCGCATCACTTACCCTGGCGTAGGGAACGGACACGCGATCCGGCTGTGGTCGAAACTGCCACTTGCCACCTAATGTGAGAGGCTGTGCGCCGCCGTTCGATGCCGAGCCCTTGTAGATTTCTGCGCCGTTACGCAGTTCGACAAATGTGTCAGAAGTACTCACCGGTCCTAACACATGCACGTTCACTGTCTTACCTTGGCGAGTTACGCTATCCAGACTCTCTGCATTGGTCGCTTCAAGAACCGCATCCTGCAAGGATCCTGTAAGAGGATGGAAAACCACGTAGAAAGCGTCCCACGGATCCAGATTGAGACGTACATCCGTTCCCGTAGGGCCATTCACATAGAAGAGCGGTTCCTTCGCCCCAGTTAGGGCATTCCATTTCTCCGGGATTCCCTTTGCAGCAAAGTGGACCTCGTTCACGCGTTTCCGATCGGTGTCGTTAACGACCCAATAATAGTCTTCCTGCAACTTGCGGCGATGCTCGACAAAGAGGTGCTGCGCGGGGCCGGACGTGAGTTGGATGTCCTTGGGTACATGTGCGTCAAGAGTGGCGATCAAGGCGTCGACAGAGTCGTCTATATAAAAGGAGCCCCCAGTGTTCGCGCCACTGTTCTCGCCGCCCGAAGCCTGCGCGCCTGCGACGCCGGAGCCAAAGATCGACGCGATTCCCGCCTTGATCACTGCGTCGTTATCACCCGTTTCCGGCGAAGCTGTGGGAAGGAGGCGTATGCCGAGAATGATTCCGCCGGCCTGGTGAAACTCCTGTAGCTTCTTCAGTGTGGTTCGACTGAGCGTTGTTATGGGAGGAAGAATGATTGCGCGGAATCTCTGCGGCCCTATGACTAACTCATTGCCTTCGACGCGCGCATTTTCAATATACTGGTCGTCCGCAATATTGTAGTCCCAATGATGGTTGGTTAACTCAAGGATGATTCGCGTGTAGTAATCATTGACCAGAACTGTCTGATTCTTCCAGGCTGCGGGCTGACCAATCTGCTGATAGTCGGTCTCTCCTGAGAACAAGGGACGGGTTTCGGCCCACATCGTGGTGATGGGATAGTAAAGCAGCACATTCGTTGCATGTTGGCTGTCCGCGTTCATATAGCTTATGCGTCGCGTATAGTCCGCATAGGTGTGGAAATAGGACCAGTAGGGTTGGTGCATCCAGTCGGGCGGATAATTGGCGCGGCCCCGATCATAGTTGAAGGCATGCGGAATGAATAGGTTCACACCTGAGACGCCAATGCCATTGGTGCCCTTGCGAATCCCTTCAAGATCGAGATAAGAGTCTGTCCCTTGTACCCCTTGGTTTTCGCAGGCAAAGCGGCGGCCTTCAAAGTCCGCCACCGATTGTGCCACCTTGAAGTTCAACGGCTGACGACCAAAGTCCACGAGCGAATCTACGCCTACAGGATTGAGCCCCCGCTCCACCGTGAAGAGACTTCCTTCAAGCGCGGCGGCCCACTGCAGGCTCTCTTCCCACGCGTGACCGGTGCGATGGATACCGAACCCTTCGGCAGATTTGGTGATTCCCTTCCAGAACGAATTCCCATACAACTCTGTCACGGTTGAGAGATAGTCGGCTCGAACCTTCGTGGTCTGATCGCCACCGCTATAGATGAGCAGCGGCAGGACCTTGTGCAGATCGTATCCTGTCCGCTCCTTGAATGCGGTGAACAGTTGCGGCGTCCAGGCGATGCGATAGCCGTAATCTCCTTCATGATCGGCGAAGGAATAGTGGATGGTGCTTCCGAAATAGGAAGCAAATCGACGATGGTACTCTCCATACACGAGATCGAAGAATAGGTTGGTGGTGTCGGGATTCATGAGGTCAACGAAGCCGCCGTCGAAGCCCATCGCGGGCTTCAGGCTAAACTGCACCATGACCCATTGACCCGCAGGTGCGGTCCACTGGATATGTCCGTCCTTTCCATCTGAGTCGAGCAGAGCAAGGCTCGCAGCGTCGATCTGGTTTTTTCCCAGCCAGCGCGCGACGACGACCGCTTGCAAATCCGGACTTGCGGGCAGATCGACCGCCTGCGGCCCATCGATGACCTTCGCTTCATAGGCCAATGTCTTCATGCGAAGGTCGGGACGCTTCGCCAATACCTCGCTTTGATGATTGCCGGCCATCCATACGTTTCGCACTTCGCCGCTGGGCCAGTCGTATTCATCTACAAAATTGAATTCGAAACCCGATTTCCGGGACTGTTCGAGGCCGGCGCCTATTGCCTTGAACCATTCTTCTGATAAATACGGCGTTTGAAGACCGTCGCGCCCATGAAGAAAAGCTCCATAGACATGCTGGTCTACCATGGCTCGGATCTGCTGCTGGATGATCGGGCCTTCCATCTTTCCGTTCCAGAACCAGAACGGCATGGGAGAAAAGTCATGAGGAGGATCGAGGAAGCTGCGATAAAGTGAATCGGCGTCGGCACCGATGCTCTGCGAAGAGCACTTGACGCTGGATACAAAAAGTATGGCAATCAGTGAAAACAAAAACACACACCGCTTCATCATTGGCCTCTCTTACGGCTTGATTGTGGACGCTAGCCGATTCATCGTCTGGGACTTCCACAGCCCAAACCTCGACTCTTCATTCAGCACAAGGGGGCAGCTAAGATATAGCTGCCCCCCTCCACTGACACCCATATGACCCGCCAAACGAATTTGCTGAGCACTACGCGAGCCCGTTCGCATTTCTCCCTCTGCCGGGCGATTGTGCAGAACTCGCAGGTCCTGCACCTCGCCAAGCAGACCATTCACACTGCTTTAGAAGAACATCTTCATCGCAAATTCCATAATCCTGGGATCGCCGGAATTGGTGATTTGACCAAAATTCCCGCTGCCTAGCCCAGTACTAACGCTATTGAAGTTCGGATGGTTCAGCACGTTGAACGCCTCAACCCGGAGCTGCAGATTGAGACGGTCGTAAAGCGGAAAAGACTTATAAAGAGATACATTCGCAGACGTATAACCTGGTCCGCGAATCGTTCCATTCCTCGCATTTCCATAGAAGCCGTAACCGGGAGCCGCGAAGGCAGCAGTGTCGAACCACTCTTTTATGGTACCCACTTTACTGACTTTTGCCACCTGATTTGGGCGACTAGTCAAGCCATTGGCGTTAGTCGACATGCCCGGACTTAAGGCAAACCCGCTCTGGTGCAGGACCAGCCCTTGGAAACTCCAGTGTCCCAAGGCGGACTCTAGAGCCTTGTCACTGTGGCTGAAAAACGGAATAGCATACACCCACGTTCCACTGATGTCATTCTTGAAGTCATAGGAAGGCGGACCGTACTCCGCCGCCCAATCGCGCGGATTCTGTGGCCCCGAACCTTGAGAAGTGTTAGCACCTGAACCGTGTCCGGCCACAGTAGCCAAAGCCTTTCCAAATGTGTAAGCTACGCTGAATTGCGATGGGCCGACGTTATACCGACCCGAAGTCTCGAACGCATTGTAGTTGCCGGTACCCTCGTCGTACTCGTAGTCGATTCCGGCGTATCCCTGGTAGGGACGCGTGTACTGGGATGAGGCAGCTCCGGTACTGATGCAGGGATCATAGTCATAGGCAGCTGATGGCGACTGAGTAGCCGCTAGGCAGGTCGTGCCCCCGACGCTTGGAGCAGTTACGGCCGTGGGCCAATTGATATCGTTGCCACCGCCCACTCCGCTGACCATGTGACGCGTTTGGCTTCCAACGTAAGCCGCGTTTGCAACCAAATTGCTCTTGAATTGATGCTCCAATGTCAAGCTGTAGGACTGGACCTGAGCCGCCTTGAAGCTCGTCGGGTTGTCATCTAGTCCCTGGGGACTGGGCGCTACGGCCGACCCTCCCGCGGTTCCATTGTCGAGCAGACTGTTGGTGATATTTGCCGATGCGTTATACGGTGGGTTGGCTCCAAAGGCATAGTAGATTTGCGCAACCGGAATTCTCGAGTAGCCTATCCCGTATCCACCGCGTACAGAGGTCGTCCCATGTCCGCTCAGATCGTAGGCAAAGCCGACGCGGGGACCGAAGTTTGTTTTAACTGGGATAAAGAACCCGGAAGGAACGCCATTTTGCCCCGCGAAAACGAGTCCGTTGAGCAGATTTGCAACAGTTCCGCCGGTTGTCAAGGGTTGATTCGAGGCATTGACTGTAAATTGTCCGGCTATATTCACAGCGGGAGCCTGCGATGCATCGTAACTTGCTGGATTGAAGTTGCTGACCTGATCTCCACTTGCAGAGTCGCTGGAGAAATATACGTAGCGCAAACCAAGGTTAAGGGTCAAACGAGGATTTAACTTCCAGTCATCCTGGAAATAGGCTTCGCCTTGCCGATAGTGGAAGGCCCCTTCTCTTTCCGTGGCGTCTTGCTGGTAGCTGGAATCCAGTCCCAGCATTAAATCCGCAGCCGTATCTCCGGTGTGCGTACCGTTGAACCCAAAGGTGCCTTGCGGGGATGTGAAAACCGTCTGCCGCTTGATCCCAAACATATACAGCGCGCCGGCTTGCAGAACATGTCTGCCTTTTACCCAGCTCAGGTCGTCCATGATCGAGCCTTCGCCATCCGAAGCTGAAATAGGTTGAGAACTGACGCCCAGGCCAGAATACCCTTGGGCCATGTTGATGTTCGGAATCCGGTTTTCGATCGGCGCATTGGGGAATGCCTCAACGATCGACAGTCCGGTTGGCATCGTGCCATTATGCGTCGTAAGAAGGATATGCGGCCGGTCATCCGCTTCCGCCACGCCCGCAATATTCAGCAGGTTGGGCGTAATCTGCGACTGAACACGGAGGACGCCGTTGAAGCCTGTTGTATAGAAGGCATCCCTGATCGTGCTGTAGGGCGTACCGGTCCACGAGTTATTGGGAAAATCGTTAAGTGTCGGTTCATACATGACCCGCCCGGACAATTGGTTGTTCTGATTGATCTGCTGATCCACGCGGAACTGATAATCAAGTTGAGTTGTTTTCCCCGGAGTCTGGTTAATGTAATTGTTGAAGCCATTCGCAGTGTTATTCGGCAGAGGAACATAGGCATTCAGCAACGCCACCGTAATCGGATCCAGACATGCTGGATTGATGGTCGTGGAGTTCGTAAGGCAGTCGGTCCTTCCTTCTGAAGCCAGGAGTGCCTGGCTGTGTGCATCTATCGCCAGGGAGTTGGGTTGCCCGTTGACGGGGTTTACTGCCGGCAGCGTCGGACTGGCGCTGAAATCACCATTGCGCTGCGCTTGCGTAAGTACCGCGCCGTTGATCACGGACGAAGAAATGATGTCTTGCCATTGGTTGGATGCGAAAAAGAACGTCTTTTTGTCGCGATTCGTGTTGTAGAGTTTGGGAATGATGACCGGGCCACCCAGGGTGTATCCATAGATGTTTTGATGGAGCCCAGGGGCGCTGGTCGAGAAGTAGTTGTAGGCGTCGAAGTCGTTGTTGCGCAGGTATTCCCACGCGCTTCCATGGAACGTCTCCCCGCCACTCTTGGTCGAGACGGTGATCTGGGCGGAACCGGCAAATCCGAACTTCGCGTTGTAGCTGTCTTTCTCCACCGAGAATTCGGAAATCCCATCGGGAATCGGCGTAATGTCGATGCCAGCCATGTTGCCGGAGTTCATGTTGTAGACACCATCAATAGTGTAGGTGCTGTATTCGACAGAGTTACCATTGACGATCAGAGAGGTACCACCCTCAAGGCCGCCGCCGCCCAGGCTATCAGCGCCGTGTACATCGGACACTCCAGGAATCGAGAGCGCCAGTGTTTCAAAATTTCGCCCGTTCAACATCAGGTTCTCGATTTGCGAACTGGAGACGGTGCCCGCGCTTTCCGAGCTTTCCGTGTTGACTTCCAGCGCATTCGCTTCGACCGTTACCTGGGCAGTCGCGCTGCCAACTGCGAGCACGACGTTACTTGCGCGCCGCTGTCCAGGATCGAGTTGTATCCCGCTCGTGACACTTTCCTGGAAGCCGGATTTTGCAACGTCGACTGTATACAGCCCATTGGTGAGCCCCTCGACCGAATAAAAGCCGCTGCTATCAGTCGTCTTCTCATAAGGGACCGCAGTGCTCTGGTTGGTAATGGTCACCTTGGCGCCCACTATGGCAGCGCCGGTTGAGTCGGTAACAGTGCCCGAGATGGCACCGGCGTTCGCCTGCCCGTGTAGAAATGGACCTGCGATAGTCAACAAGCAGAGGAAAGCTGCAACCTGCAGCATGGTGTTGCGTAGGAGATATTTCACCGGCCTTGCCTCCAAGTTGAAATCACCCAGGCAGATTTCGTTCTGCCATTATTTCCACGCTATGAGTAATGTCGTAACGTTGAGCTGGCAATAATGAAAATGCACCGTATCAAAAATTGCGCGTATCGCAATCAGTGCTATACTCCGAATTGCGAAAAACACGGCCTTCGTTGCCGACGCTGTGCTTCTGCTATTTGGGTGTGAAATGCCCGCTTCCACTCACGACAACTCGCGATACAAATTGGAGACCGTAGCGCGGGCCTGCACGATCCTGCGTCACTTCGCTGATGTTCAGCACTCGTTGAGCCTTAGCGAAGTTGTGGAACGAACTGGATTGGAGCGCACAATAGTGTTTCGAATCCTGAAGACCTTGGAACAGGAAGGCCTGCTTCGTCGTCCTGAAGGACGAAGGTATTTGTCAAACGTCAATTTGCTTACACAAAAGCGATTCCGCATCGGCTACGCATCGGAGACCACGGATTCATTTTCGGAGGCGGTGACACAAGGAATTCGCTGGGCGGCCGGCCGTCATCAGATCGATCTAATTGAAGTAGAGAACTTGTACAGCCCGAAGGTAGCATTGCGCAATGCGCAAAGACTCGTACAGCAAAAAGTGGACCTTGCGATCGAGTTCCAGGTCTACGAACGCATGGGTTCACAACTGGCGGCCTTATATGAGCAGGCTGCTATACCCGTAATTGCCATCGAGATCCCCCAGCCCGGTGCCATCTTTTTTGGGATAGACAACTATCGTGTCGGCCAATTGGCCGGCAAGGCGCTGGTAAAGGCGGCACAGCAATATTGGCACGGGGAAATCGATGAGTTGTTATTGCTCAATCTTGAAGTCGCCGGCTCTCTTCCGCATCTTCGTATTTCGGGCGCAGAATCCGCCGTTCGCAGTTCATTGCCCGGAAGCTATCAGATTCTCCATCTGGATTCTCGTGGCGAGATGGAGCGTTCTTTTGAATTGGTGCGGCGCCACGTGCAGTTCAGCCCGAAACGCAAGACGCTTATTTGCGGAGTCAACGATCTGGCGGTACTGGGCGCTCTGCGTGCCTTCTCTGAAGTTGGCCGAAGCAATCTCTGCCTTGCTTTAGGAGTGGGCGCGTTCCCGGAGGCTCGCCGCGAATTGCGATCTCCGCAAACACGGATGATTGGCTCTATTGCCACGTTTCCTGAACGCTACGGAGACAATGTCATCCAGATCGCGCTTGATGTGCTCCAAAAGAAGCAGGTCCCGCCCGCGGTCTATGCGCCCATTCAACTTATCACCCCACAGAACATAGACCAGTTCTACCCCAGCACTTTATTTGCCGACGCCGATAAGGAATCGTCTCCGAGAAAGCTACCTGCCACACGTCTCGGTTAGGGTGCACACCACAATCTCTCTGGCGGTTCAGAGCCAAGGTGAGATTTTCTGGCTGTGGAACTAGTTTAGCGGTGCCCTATAGAGTCGAATAGTCTTATTTGCGATATCCGCAAAATGCATCAAGCTTCGCATTTGTCATTGATCCTGGTGGCACACCTGCTTTCTATTCTTCCCCAGCAAACCAATCCGCTCCAACAATGAGGCCAAGGAATGAAGATCACGCAAATCAAGCTGTACAGGATCCGTTCAGGGAATCGCGGGGAAAAAGGTGCGCGCTTCGGGGAATCTCAGTACTGGGGAGGCGGTTGGCAAACAGGCTCTCATATTGCGAACCCGATGTCCGTCTATCCGAAATATGCGCAGGTGCGCACGTTGTGGATGGGCCCTGGGCAAGATCCCTACGCCATAGAAATCCTTACTGACGAGGGAGTTACGGGCTGCGCGGTCAACTATGGCGGCGGCTATTTCTCCTGCGCTGTGATCGAACAGCACTTTAGCAAGTTTCTCATCGGGCAAGATCCCTTCAACATTGAGATGCTCTGGGATCAGATGTATCGCTCCACCATGCCCTACGGGCTAGGCGGGGTGACGGCGATGGCTATAAGCGGCGTAGACCTGGCACTTTGGGATCTGATGGGCAGGGCGCTGGGCCAGCCTGTGTATCGCCTGCTCGGTGGCGAAACCAAGAAGACAATCCCCTGCTACGCAACCACCCATCCAGATCAGGTTTCTCATTGGAAGAACAGTGGATTCATCGGGGTAAAGATCGCCGCTCCCTGGGGCACTGCGGACGGCCGCATGGGCCTGATCAAGATGCAGAAATGCCTGGAAGACTGCCGTACCGCGCTTGGCGAGGAGATGGAACTGATGGTGGATTGTTACCTCTCATGGGATATTGAATTCGCTTCCCGGATGGCGGAGCGAGCGCGCGGCTGCGATGTCAAATGGTTTGAGGACCCGTTGCAGAATGGATGGGCCGAGCACATGAATGCAGAGTTACGCGCACGCATCAACCCGATTCAGGTGGCCATTGGCAATCTGGAATTTGACGTAAAGGCCTTCGCCGCAATTCTGGCTGCCCGCGCATGCGACGTTATTCAGCCGGAGATGCAGTGGTGCGGGGGTCTCACCGCTGTCCGAAGGATTGCGGCCATGGCCAAGCCCTATGATGTTCCGGTCATTCCACACGGCTCAGGCGTATACAACTATCACTTTGTGCAATCCAACCTGAACTCGCCATTCGCCGAATATCTTTCTGTCGGGGATGGCACCGGCATACGTCCCATCTTTGAGGCAATCGTCGGCGAGCCTCTCCCCGTCAACGGACATGTCACGCTCGGCACGAAGCCTGGCTTTGGCGTCGAACTCAATCGTGACCTGCTGGACCCCATCGACCTTCAGGCATAGAGGAGCCCCTCGTGCACGACAAGATCAAATGCGGAGTTATCGGCGCCGGTTGGTGGGCGACGTTCGCACACATTCCAGCATTGCTAGAACATCCAAACGCGGAATTGGTGGCAATTCAAAACGACAACCAGCAGGAGGTGCAGAAGATCGCTCGGGATTTTCGCATTCCCGTTGCCTGTACTACCGCCAGTGAACTGCTTGCTATCGAAGGTATTTCGGCGGTCGTAGTCAGCAGCAGCCCTCATCTGCATTACGAAGATGCTCTTGCGGCCCTTGAGCTGGGCAAGCATGTGCTGATCGAGAAGCCGATGACGCTAACTGTCACCGAAGCCATGGAACTGGTGAAGACAGCGGATGAGCACAACGTCCAGTTTCTCATCAGCTGCCCCTGGCATCACACCGCTCATGGCACCGAAGCGCAGCGCCTGATACGCGATGGGGCTCTTGGCCAAGTACGCATGATCAGCGTCTTGATGACCAATCCAATCGGCGACCTTCTCCGCGGCGCCGATACCCGGCCCACGCATGGGACACCGTATATGCTTCCGCGCGCGGGAACCTACAGCGACCCAAGGGTGGCTGGGGGTGGGCAAATCTATGCCCAGGTTTCTCACGCAGCGGCTTATCTGACCTTTCTGACAGGTGCGTATCCCAGTGAGGTTTTTGCGCGATTCCATAACGATGGCGCGGCGCTCGACATCTACGATGCCCTCGATCTGCGCATGGACGACAGCTCGATTGTCACGATTGCCAGCACGGGTGCGACGAGCCGTGGGCGCAGGGACTTCGAGGTGCGGGTATTCGGCACCAACGGGATGTTATTCCTTGATCTCTGGCGTGGAAGACTGGAATTTGTGCCACTTGTTGGAGGGCCACGTACTTATCCCGATCTTGACGAGGATGCAATCTATCCCCATAAGGCTCCGGCACAGAATTTGATCGATTCCATCCAGGATCCACGCCGTAATCAGTCGCCTGCAACATTTGGATTGGCGGCAATGGAAGTGATTGAGGGGGCAACCCTCTCCGCAAAGACAGGCAACAACCTTCTTGTCTCCTCTCTCGCGGAGCAGCCCGCATGAAGCCGGGATCGCTGCGTGGCATCACCTGGAACCACAGCAGGGCGTTCCCGCCGCTGGTGGCGACTGCACAGCGTTTTGAGGAAACGCATCCAGGGGTGAGGATTCAGTGGGAGAAGCGGAGTCTACACGAATTTGGGCACGCAGACATCACCACTCTCGCTCACAATTTCGACCTGCTCGTCATCGATCATCCGATGGCAGGCGACGCAGAGGCAACGGGTGTGTTGATCGATCTTCGCTCACTGCTCTCATCTGAAGAAATTGAAGATCTTCGTGACGACTCGATCGGTCCTTCCTTCTCAAGCTATATCTACCAGGACAAGCTTTATGCACTGCCGATCGACGCCGCCGCTCCCGCAGCAAGCTTCCGCCCGGACTTGTTTGAGCAACACGACCTTAAAGAACCGGAACTCTGGGAAGAGGTGACGGCGCTGGCGCGATCCGGTTGGGTACGAATGCCAGCGTTCTCGGCAGATCTTTTCCTGAACTTTATGGGGTTATGCGTTTCGCGAGCCAGCACCGTGGCCGAAGATTCTGAACGGCTCGTCGACCATGAAGCCGGCGCTCACTGCCTGGATCAGCTTTGTGAACTTGCAAGTCTGATGCCGGACGAGATCTACGGCATGAATCCAATTGCCGTGTTCGAGCAAATGGCAGAGGAAGATTCTGTCGCCTATTGCCCATTCGCATATACCTACAGTAACTACTCACGCAGTGGTTTTGGGAGAAATCACATCCGATTCTCCAGTCCGGTCGCGCTGGAGAACAGCATGCCGATGCGCACGGTGCTTGGTGGCACTGGAATCGCAATCTCCGCCGGCTCTGAGAACGTCGCCCTGGCCCTTGAGTACAGCCTGTTTGTCGCCGGTCGAACCTGCCAGCGAACACTTTACGGAATGTGCGGCGGCCAACCGGCACGACGCAGCGCCTGGCACGATCCACTGCTCAACCAGATCACCGACAACTTCTTCTGCCGCACCGCTGCCACTATAGAAACAGCCTACGTGAGACCTCGCTACCGCGGCTATGTTGGCCTGCAGGAGAGCGCTGGAAAAGCCATCGTCGACTACTGCAAGCGCCGTGGCAATGCAAAGCAGGCGCTCGAACAGATGGACGCCCTCTATCGCGCAAGTTTGAAAGGAAAAGTACAGAATGCCTAAGTTCTCATGTGCAGACTTCACCTTCCCAGTGCCGGACCGGCCTGCGGCGTTGCGACTGGTAAAGCTGCTCGGCTTCGACTATGTAGATATAGGGATGCTAGCGCGCAGTTCTCATTTTTCACCGCTTGAACTGCAGACGTCTCCGCAAGCCTATACCGCGCAGGTCCTGCGTGACTTGAATGCGGCGGAATTGAGCGTCTCTGATGTTTTTGTTCAGATCGGAGTCGATCCATCCGAATGCGCAACAAACGACCCCAGTCCCGAGGTGAGGAGTAAAAGTCGTGATGTGTTTAAGCATGCACTCGATTTCTGCGTCGAGCTAGGCTGTAGCCATCTAACAGGCCTGCCGGGAGTGTTCCATCCGACAGCCTCGCGAGACCGGAATTTGGAGCTTGCAGCGGAAGAGACATCTCGGCGCGTGGCTGAATGTGCCAGCGCAGGCGTCCGCTACGCGATCGAGGCTCATGTCGGCTCAATCTGCGCAGAGGTTGGAAGTACCCTCGCATTTCTGGATGCCGTTGAGGGCTTGACACTAACGCTCGATTATGGACACTTCGTTATGGCCGGCGAGACCTCTGCGAAGGTGCATGATCTGTTGCCCTTCGCTTCGCATGTTCATGTACGCGGAGGCGCTCTCGGAAGGCTGCAAACCCCGGTTGAAGAAAACACGATTGATTTTCCTGGCATGCTGGCCGGATTGACACGGCTCGGCTACGATGGCTTTCTTGCCCTGGAATATGTGTGGGTGAATTGGATGGATTGCAACCGCACGGACAACGTTTCGGAGACCCTTCTCTTACGGCAGGCGTTGGAGTCGAATATTTCCGTGATGACGAAGACAATTCACTGCGATTGAGCGGAGAAACCAGGACCGATTATGGCACAGTCGAGCGTCTGCGGCTCCGTTCTTGCCAGCCAACCTCCAGGGACGCGGCGGATTGGGTCCTCCGATCAGTTCCCTGAGTGGAATGGCTATGCTCCTCCTGTCGACATCGGGCGTTTCCCAGTAATAATCAGCTCCCCTGCTGACCGCTGCCACATTCTGGATGTTCTGCGCCTCGTTCACGCTTTTGCGCAGTGATCGGATAGTTCATCGCCGCTTGGGCGTGCTTCGCGACAAGATTGCGCAAAAGATCATTCGACGTGGGACCTGAGTCATATGGTGGGGTGCTCATTCTACGCCTCGTATAGAAAACCAGTAGTACCGCCGCCAGCAAAACATGCAGCGAACCGGGCGGAGAGCAAACATCCCCAAGAGGCCGTCGAACGAATGCAACTCGCCTGGCTTAAATTTAACCGAGTTGCAACGAGGGCACACTCGTCGAATCCACAATACCCGAGGCAGCCAATTCGGCCAGGTCATCGTTGCAACGTTCATGGGGTCCTTCCTTTCACTCGGATGAGGATAAGCATTACAAGTCAACTCCATTGCCCACGCTGGAATGATCGTCCAGCCATGCGAGAAGATTGCGGATGCTGCCGGTAGCCATCGCTACGCAGGAATCTGCCGCGCCGTAATACAGGTGAATGGTGTCTCCGTCGTTGCCGATGGTTTGTCCGCAAGGGAACACAACACCGTTGACGTCTCCTTCCCGCTCATAGGGAGTTTCCGGGCCGAACATCCAGGAGTCGCTTCGTTTAAGGCAGATGGCAGGATCCTCAAGATCGAAGAGAGCGAGACCCAGGCGATAGATGCTGCCGGAAGCGGTCTGGCGGACACCGTGGTAGATCGCCAGCCAGCCTGCTGGAGTTTCAATGGGAGGAGAACAAAGCCCAATCTTGTTTGCATCCCACCACCCGCCTCGACGCGCTTGAAGAATGATTTTATGACTCCCCCAATGACGTAGATCCGGTGAATAGGACATCCACATGTGCGCGCCAAGTGTTGTCATTGGGCGATGGATCAGAGCCCAGAAACCGCCAATCCTGCGCGGCAGCAGTGCAGCATCCTTGTCCTCGGGAGACATGACCACGCCATATCGCTCAAAGGCTTTGAAATCCTTGGTCAACGCAAGAGAAACGCCAGGGCCACCTTTCGCGAAGGATGTGTATGCAACTGCGTATTGCTCTAACTCCGGAACATAGGTGATGCGCGGATCTTCAATCCCCCATATTTCCTCCGGGTACTCGTGAGGATTTGCCAGCAGCGTAGGTTCCTTGTCGACGCGCCACCCATCAATTCCATTCGCTGAACGCGCGGCGCACAAATGCGAAAGTCCCCGCCGGTCCTCGACACGGCACAATAAGAGCGTGTCACCGTCGGACAATTGCACAGCAGCAGGGTTGAAGACACTGTTAATTGGATACGACCAGTCTTTTCTGCTGAGGATTGGATTGGCCGCGTACCGGGTAAATAACGGAGCCTCGCCGCGCATGGCCGAATCCTGCTGTTTCTGATCGACGATATCCGGCGATGCTACCGAAAGATTGATTGTGCTCAAATGCGGACACTCATTTCCTGGCTCTGTTCCTCTGCGTTCGCCGATTGGACCCTGCGCATTTCAAGCAGAGCCATCAAGAAAGAGAGCGTGGATTCGGCTCCCTGGTTTTCATTCACTCGGTCGGGATGAAGTCCGTCCCTGCACCCGCCCGTTACGGGATCGTACAGGGGAATTTGAAGATCGTTCACGCCGAAGAACCAGCGAAAGGCACATCGTGCCTCTTCAAGCCAATGCTTCTCCTTCGTCAGTTCATAGGCCAGCAGGCAACCGCAAACGGTTGCGCACGCTTCAACAGGTTGCTGATCAAAGCGTGCCTTTTCGGCGCCTACTCCAAAGAAACCCATGGAGCCAATCGGTACGAAAACCCCCGCATCGCTGCGGTGCTGCTCTTTCACCAGCCAGCGCAGCGACTCTTGAGCCACCTCGATCATCCGTTTGTTGCCGCTCTTCCAACCCGCGATAAGAAGCGCCTCAGGCAATCTGGCATTCGAGTAAGACAGGCTCCTCTCAAACCAATGCCATGTATCAGAGTGAGTGCGTTCATAAATATCCAGTAGCTTGTTGGCGAGCATATTGCGAGCGCCCTGGATCACCCGGTCTCCTGGGAACCAATCCAGATAGGCCTGCATCCCCAGGATCGAGAACGCCCACGATCGAGGACTGGTAAACTTCAAGGTTACAGGCGCCGCGGCTTCGAACAGCCTGCCTGCCGCACCCCTCAGACCGCTATCTCCTGAGCGTCCAAGAACCGTGCCCAACGCCCAGAGAGCGCGACCGTGGCTGTCTTCCGAACCGATGTTTTCAAGCCACCGGCGATCATAGCTGAGGAAGTTTCTAAACCGGCCTGTCTTCAAATCAAAGCCCAGCCACAAAAACGCCAGGTAGCGATGAGTCAGCTTCGCGTGCAACTGGGGATCGGACTGCGCATAGCCATTGAGAAGAGTTGCTACGATCAGCGCGCGTGCGTTGTCGTCGGTTGTGTAGCCCTCATCGCAGTTGGGCAGGGAGAAGATGGCGTGCTGCAGAATGCCCGTATCATCCGTCATGGCCCGCAGATGCGCCGTATTTACTGCTGGAAATCGATCCACTGCTTCGGTTTCGGAATGGTCGCGCAGTGTGGCTCGGGGCCGGGACATGCGCTCGTTACGGGCGCGTTGAAAGCTTGCCATATACGCGCGAGCAGTCTTAGGCCAGGTCGTCTCGCGTGAGTAAAGATAGGCGCGCTTCCGCATGGCGTGACGCTCGGCATCATGCTCTAGCAATTGAATCGCAGCCTTCGCGATGGAAGTGGGATCCTCGAATGGAACGATCACGCCACGTCCGTCGGCAAGCAACTCCTTTGCGTGCCAGTAAGGCGTGGAGATAATCGCCTTCCCCGCGCCTAACGCAATGGCCAGCGTTCCGGAGACGACCTGAGCTTCCTGCCGGTACGGAGTAATGTAGATGTCCGCGGCGCCCACGTGCTCGATCAGTTCCTCCGCACTCACGAACCGATTGTTGAAAATTACCTGTTCTGAAACGCCGAGCTGTTGTGCAATTTCCTTCAACCCTTCCCTGTAGCGCTCGCCTTCGCGCCGCAGGATATGAGGATGTGTCGCACCCGAGACGATGTACACCACGTTGGGATGCTTTGCTAAAATCGCGGGCAAAGATCGAATTACATTTTCGATGCCCTTGTTTGGCGATAGCAACCCAAATGTCAGCAGAACCGATTTTCCTTCGGTGCCAAATTGATCTTTGAAATAATTCGGATCCATGAACGGGGTATCCGGCACGCCATGAGAAATCACATCGATCTTTTCACGCGGTACTCGATACACATCATCAAGAAGGCATGCAGCGTATTCGCTCATTACAATTAATCGATCCGATAGCTGGGCGATTTCTTCAAGCACTGCGCGCTGACTTACATCCGGCTCACGCAGGACCGTGTGGAGCGTCGTCACCAGCGGCATCTTCAATCTGCGCAGCAAGGTGAGAATGTGGCTGCCCGCGATCCCGCCATAGATGCCATATTCATGTTGCAGGCAAACCAGATCGTTGCCGTTGAAGTTGAGAAACTCGGCCGCCCGCTCATACGAGGCACGGTCCTCCTGTTCCAACTCAAGCCGCACGCGTTCGGGATATTCGTAACTTGAGCCGGGGTCGTTAACAGGAATCGCGAAAAGGCGCTCATTGCCATATTCAGTCGCAACCGCAGTACTTAGGTCGGTGGTGAACGTGGCGATCCCGCATCGCCGCGGAAGGTAGTTTCCAATGAAAGCGATGCGCGTCGGCATCGCTATGGAACCAGCTTGTTGCATAGGCGTAGCCGATGCTTCACCAAGGGGAGATCCAGCCGGCTCTTCAGAATGAAGCATTTCTGGAATGGACATGATTACCTGCTTTCACATGTGAATGAAAAGCTTGCGAAATCCAGGTCACTGAATCGCATTGACGCCGGATTCCCTGCCGGTGAGAGCAGTACACGGAATGGAGGGAGGAAAATCCACCTTGGAAGACTCACTCGTTTCAGAGGTTCCGCGGCAAAATTAAACGTGGGGAAACCGCGAGCAGTGAGCCTCCTATCTACAGTGTACGCTTGCGCCGAAGTAAAGCTTCTGAATGAATAACGATTTGAATCCTTGCCAATCGGCAAATCTTCGAGGAGCATCCCCAGATGAGTTCCTGAGAAGTGATTCACACGCCTCGGCTTCGTCGATATTGCTGGTTGCAGAGCCCGGCATAAAGGCGAGTTCGATTGGAAACCTTGCAACCAATCGAGCGGGAGTTGCTCACATTGAGATACTGATGGCAATTCCCGGTCGACCCGGATACCTGCGGTCATAGAGATAGTAACCATCTTCGTAGTAGTCAACATACATATCGTCGCTCCGGTACCAGTCCGTTCCCCAATATTCCGGATAGGGATCAATCACGCTGAACCAATAGCCCTCGTATTGGAAGCGCGGATACCCACCCACCTCCAGGAAAGGCAAGTCGTAGACGCGAAAGCTGTGGCCCGTTCCAAAGTTGCTGCTAAAGTAGGCGTCAGGAAAGCGATAGCCGCTGTAACCTCCGCGCTGTTGCCAGTTCCGGTGCTCGGAATCGAAGTTGCGAGCGCGATGCTGCTGCCAGACACCCTGTTGTTGGACCTGCTGTGCGCGCTGTTGTCCGGGTGTGCGCTCCACTTGCACATGTGCGATGCGCGCTGATTGCTGCTTGCTTTCCTGCGTCCCTGCACGTTGCTGCGGCCGCGCGTTTTGCTGAGGCTGGGCGCGCTTCTGGCCCTGTTGCTTGACAGGCTCCGCCTGCTTTCCCCGCTTATCCTTCTCCCCGCCTTTGTCTTCCTGCTGTGCGTAGCCAAAGGCATCGGTTCCGAGCAACATGCACAACACCATCGCCGTGTGAGCAATCTCATTTCTTTTCACTTGTGCTACCTCTACTCAAACTCAGCGGCAGTGACGAGTATGCGTCGTATCGCGTTGAACAACAATGCGACTTGTTAAGAGTCGGCGGTCAAATGTGCGATGAGAGATACCACTTGTGCCATCGACCGCCACTCTTAATGCGCATGGTTGAGTCGGCGTCCTAAACACCTCGCCGTCCAGATATCAAATTGAAGATCAGGACCGCCAGGGCCACAACCAGCAGAATGTGGATCAGAGCGCCGCCCACGTGGAAACTGAAACCCAGAAGCCACAAGATCAAGATGACTACAAAGATTGTCCAAAGCATTTCTGCCTCCAATTTGTGTTGCGACACCCGGGAGCTGGTTGACTCACCGGGTGTCTGGTTAAGACTCGCCGCTAATTAGCGGCTGCCCTGTGCCACAGCCTGCGCCTTGGCGCCTCTGACTGCGTTCAGGAACGGTTCAGCTGAGGCTGGCGTCGTCACATCGCCGCGCAGCACTGAGCGGGTGGTGACGTCGTGGCCGTAGAAGGCATCCATTGAGTCGTTGTCGCGGCGAATTGAAGCACCTGTCAATGTGAGCCCGGCAAAGGCGCCCTTGGCCCGCGAGTAGGTCAGGATCTCGGTCTCCAACTTCCAATCGGTATCGGCAGAAGCATGACGTCCCACCGGCCCGGCCGCCGCGGAGGCATCCGCCCCAAGCTGAAATTCGCTTGACAGCAACCGCTGCATGCCGCGCTCGTTCTGGATGATCATGACCAGGTCCACACCTTCAACGCCGATCTGTAGCCCCCAGCTTCCGCCCGTGATGGCAAAGAACGCCGGCGCGCTCCACCCTGCGTCGGTCCGGCATGTGGCCACGCCTCGGCCATTTTCTCCGCCGAACACAAAGCCGCCCTTGAGCATGTGAGGCACCACCGCCACGCATCTGGCGTGTTCCAGAACTTCTTGCGGAATGCCTTTATCCGGAGCAGCCATGATCTCGGCAATTACTCTGCCTGCATGATCCAGCCGGGCGTCCGACGCTCCGCGATCCGACTCCGCCCAACCTGGACTCGACAGGCTGAGTAACGCAACGCACATGATGAGTTTCTTCACGCATTTCACCTTGTTTTCTACCCCGCACTCGGGCGCCTGCTTCGCGCGCAATCTCAGTACTCTGAGGTAATTCCGACCTTAGCCCGACGTGAGCGTGCTGTCTGATCAATTGGGCTCATCCGTCTCGGTGGCTTTGCTTCTTGAGTAGTCGCTTGAATGTGTATGGCACTCGGCACAAGATGGGGGAATCAAAACCGCGCTGAGCGGAATCTGCTCGAGCGAATTCATTGATAGATTTTCCGCACAATCGAGGGAGGTGAGCACTATTGACCTTCGTTGTGTCGCCACGGAGCGCTACACTTTGCCAAACCGGTGCTCGCTAAACTAAATCGGTGAGTCTTCGTCTTGAGGTTTCCAATGGCAGGCAAGCTCCGAAATGTATCGGAGGCGCGAAGCATTCCCGGCAACAGCAGCCCAAACTAACCTTCCCGTCCGGCAGCAACTCGTAAGTCGACACGCGTTTGAAGCAAGTTAACGAATCGTCCTCGCACACCCACATGCTCTCACGCAATATCCGTATGGAAGCCGATCCTGTCGACCATCAGTTCAACTCCAGCGAAAAGCGCCTGGCCCGGCTCCTGCTGCTGATGGCCAACTTCAGGCAGGAATCGAAGCCCATCCCCGTCATCGCCAAGATCAGTCAGAAAGCCCCCGCCCTAATCATCGGCACCACGCGCTCTCGCGTGAGCTTCTTCCTCAATCGCTTCCGCGAACTGGGCTTCATCGACTACGACCCTGGGGGCATGCTCGTAAACAGCTCACTGGTCAGTGTGGTACTGCACGAATGAGCAGTAGCCGAAGGATCGGCCCGGTGCGGATGCTCAGACTCACATGTATCCACCGGTGAGTTGGACTCACAGGGGCGTACCCGTCAAAGCATTGCTACAGCATATGATTCCTATTGCTCAGACACGGCTGATCTAGGCAACTAAAGTCAAAAGCGTAGGGATAGATAGACTCTGGCTCCGGTGGAATAAAGGGGACTGATAAACGGATTAGAGATCCTTATGACGCTGTTGTTGCCGGGTTCTTCCTTTCGGCTGCACCGCCGCCCACGCAACACAAGCAACCGCAGACGCCTTGAAGGGGGTCACACATGCGCGGACTTAAAGTTCTCTTCGGTACCACAACGTTGCTTGCCGGCTTGGCCCTGGCGCCAGCGGCTCCAGCGCAACTGGTCGTCAATCTTGGCGTTCAGCCCGCTTGCGCCTACGGCTATTACGACTATCAGCCATACGCCTGCGCACCCTATGGTTATTACGGATCGGGATATTTCTACAACGGCATCTTCCTGGGCATGGGTCCGTGGGCTGGCTGGGGCTATGGCCACGGCTGGGGCGGCCATCGTTTCAGCGGAGATGGCGGAGGAAGTTATCACGGCGGTGGTGGCTTCGCGGCGAGTCGTGGATACGGGGGAGGCAGATCGGAAGCACGCGGGGGCGGTTCCAATAGTGGCGGGGCGCGTCCCAGTGCAGGTCACGCGGCAGTTCAAAGGGGTGGCGGCGGATCGCACGGTGGTGGTGGCCAGGCCCGTGGCAGCAATGGTGGATCGCACGGTGGTGGTGGCCAGGCCCGTGGCGGCGGTGGATCTCATGGCAGCGGTGGTGGTGGTGGCCAGGCCCGTGGTGGCGGCGGTGGGGGATCTCATGGCGGCGGTGGCGGACACCGGTAGGCATTGACGATGGTTGCGCCAGCACCCTGCGGGGGCTTGACTTCTCGAACGCCAACGCGCTCCCTGGCACAAAGAATCTAATCCCATGAGCGAAATTGAACAGCAGCGTGCGCGCGCGGATGCGATTCTTTGCGCAGGGAAGATCGGCCCCCCCTATTACTCCACGAGGTGAAAACCATGAGCGACACGCCTAGGCCCAGGATTCTTGTTGTTGATGACGAACCGGATATTTGCGAAACCATGGCCATGTTGCTGGATGATGAGGGCTACGACATCTCGACGGCGATTCACGGATTCGATGCGCTGCTTCAGCTCCGGGTTACAACTCCCGATCTGATCATCTCCGACCTCAACATGCCGCGGATGTCCGGATTTGAGTTCCTCTCCGTGGTGCGCTGCCGCTTCCCGTCAATTCCGGTAATCGCGATGAGCGGCGCTTTTGCCCCCGGCGATTGGCTTCCTAGCGGCGTGATTGCCGATCGCTTCTATGCCAAGGGCAGATGCCATCCGGACGAACTCTTACAGTTGGTAAGTGAGTTGATTCATGGGACGGTAACGCGGTCGACAGACAAACAGCGCCGGCCTGCCACGGTACAAACGCCACGGCATGGAATGGATTCCAAGGGAGCGCCCTTCATCGTGCTCACCTGCACGGAATGTCTAAGATCATTTCGGATGAGCGACGAGCAGCAGGCCCAGCATGATGTCCAGGTGGCAAATTGTCAATTCTGCGCAACCTGCTTTCTCTACATCAATACCTCTGCGCCTGCATTTGTTCCTGAACAAGTGATTACGACGCTTCAAACACCTGAGGAATCGCTCCCTGAGCCTGCAAATCACGGATATGCGCGGCAGGCGCCATCTTACTCAACCTTGAGTCCGGGCGCTGCTTGAATCCCACTTCCGGATTGCCATTTAACGCGCTGTCAATCGACACGGAAGCTCTTGGGCTAGAGAGATATTGGCGCGTGCGTCCGGGACATGCCGAAGATCTGCAATTGGCAACGGCCTAACTCAAAGTGAATGCGCGAGAGTTGATGGGTGCCAAAAGGACTCTGGCCTGCGATAGCGACACCCTGCCGGCGAAGGAGAGGCGGCCACGGAAAGCAAACACAATCGTGAAGGCACACAAGTGAAGAGAGTGGTGAACCAGGCACCTGGCCCTAGCGGAGACGCATGCACCGCGATTCGCGATTCTGGTTAGGCGCCGTCTCCATGGCTTCGGCTCTCGCAATCTACGTGCTCAGTGGCGACTTGGCGCGGATACCGCGCGGTTGTCCATAAACAGCGGCCCCGCTGAACCGCCGGAAGCTATTGGCAAATCCACGCAGGCTTCAAAAGGATACGCAACGGCTGGGACTATGGCACGACAAGCCGGCACCAGCAAATAGGTAAATGACCCATTGAAAGAACTCATTGTCTTCGATTTGGATGGCACCCTCGCCGAAAGTAAATCAGCGCTTGATGCGGAGATGTCGGCTCTACTCAGCGAACTCTTGGGAATGGTGAGAGTGGCCATCATTTCCGGCGGTAACTGGCCGCAATTCGAAAAGCAATTGCTGTCCAATCTTCCCCATGACGACCGCCTCAAGAACCTATCTCTTCTTCCCACCTGTGGAACAAAATTCTTTCGCTATCAAGGAGCCTGGCAAGAACTCTATTCCGAGGACTTCACGACGGAGGAAGAGGCAAGGATCACGGGATGTCTCAATAAGGCGCTCGTAATGGCCGGCTTTGAGGCAAAAGAAACCTGGGGGCCATTAGTTGAAGACCGGGGAAGCCAGGTCACGTTCTCGGCATTGGGGCAGCTGGCTCCCATTCAAGAAAAGATGAAATGGGACCCGGACTTTGCCAAGCGGAAGAAGATCGCGGCAATTCTGACAACTCTCATCCCCGAATTCTCCGTGCGCATGGGCGGCACCACATCCATCGATATCACCAAGCAAGGCATTGACAAGGGCTATGGCATCAGGAAGCTCCGCGACACTCTTGGCGTCGCAATCGATGACATGATTTTCGTTGGAGATGCTGTGTTTCCGGGAGGAAATGATTATCCGGCGAAAGAGGCAGGCGCATTGTCAATCCAGGTCAGAGATCCACATGAATCGAAACGGGTAATTGAAGCGATCGTGGCATGTCTGGATTCGGCCCAAAACACGAGGACCTCAATGGAGGCGAGAGCCCAAGTAGTCTTCAACTTATAAAGTAGAAAATGATTTGCATACTTTCGCGAAAGCCACTGTAATGGATACGAAGGCGAATTGACATGCACCGTAATAATCAGGGAAAGGGCTTATGAGTTATTACAAAGACTTTTGCATTGCGCCGGCACGCCGCGTCCGGCTTAAGGACTTCGATCCGCAGTATGCAGACAAGCATGAAACGAAGCAGCCTGCACTGACGAAGATCGAGCATCTTCGCCAGCGAATGGAAGAGATGCAGTACACGCTTTATGCTGACCAGAAGCGCTCCCTCCTCATTTGTCTTCAGGCCCTGGACGCAGGCGGCAAGGATGGCGTCGTCCGGCATGTCATCGGCTCAATGAATCCCGAGGGCTGCCGTGTCGCGTGCTTCAAGCAGCCGTCGAAAGAAGAGCTGGAGCATGATTTTCTCTGGCGAATAGAGGCACAAACACCGAAACGCGGCGAGGTTGTGATCTTCAACCGCTCCCACTATGAGGATGTGCTCGTGACACGCGTCCACAATCTTGTCCCCAAAAAAGTCTGGTCGAAGCGCTATGAGCAGATCAACGACTTCGAGCGGCGCCTGGTAGCGAATGGTACGCACATTTTGAAGTTCTTCCTGCACATCGGCAAAGAAGAGCAACTGGAGCGATTCAAGCAAAGGCTGGACGATCCTGCGCGGCGCTGGAAGATCAGCGAAGCAGACTATGCGGAAAGAAAGTATTGGGACGATTACAAGAGAGCGTATGAGGTCGCGCTCGGAGAATGCAGCACCAAGTACGCACCGTGGTTCATCATCCCCTCAGACCATAAGTGGTTCCGCGACCTGGCGATTTCTGAGATCATCGTGAAGACAATGGAGAAACTCGACATCTCGCTCCCCGAGCCGACAGTGAACCTCGCCGAAATCCGTAGGAAATATCACAAGACGGTCGCGAAGGAGACGGGCGTAAAGTAAGCGGCGAGCATTGTCGCCGGTGGGACCGCTTCACGGCCAATCACCGATCTCAACTCGCCGCACGGCCGAATCACCGAAATAGGGGGTTTGGTCAGGAACGGTCAATGGAGACGCCGGCCTGGCCAGTCTCATCTCTAGTTGAAGCCCCCCAACATGTAGGCAATCAGGACGATCACCAATATGGTGCCTAGCCCGATGCCGAAACCACCGCCGTAACCCCAGCGACTATGGCCATAGTAGCCTCCGCCTCCGCCTAAGACCAAAATCAAAACGATAATCAGGATCAACATCGAGATCTCCTTTTCTACGGTACGTCAAGACCGGTCACCGCCTGACGGGTTGAGGTTCTTGTTCTTCCGTTGCAAAACATTTGCTGGCGTTCGCGCGCTCGGTCGCTTATTTGTCGAGCACCTTTTCAATTTGTCCCAGTTTCTTTTGAACCTTGCCAGCGACCTTTTCGCTTTGGCCTTTGTCAACCAGCGTGGGATTGTTGGTAGCCTTACCCACCTGCTCTTTAACGGTGCCCTTGGCTTCATGCAAAGTGCCTTGTATTTGGTCTTTGCTGCTCAATGTCATCTTGTTTCTCCCGGATGTCTTTGGGGTTGGGGGTCCATGAGAGGACCGCTTACACGAAATCGCCCAGCGGGAATGGGAAGCGTGACTGACCTGAGTGCCGTTCCGCATCGGTCTAGTCCAAGCCAGAGAAACGACAAAAATCTGGCCCACTTTTCCACTCCGCGCTGGATATTCACGAAACGAACGGGCAATAAGAAATACCGTCACCCACCAGCATTTCCAAACTGGGCTCCCGATGGTTCGCATACTCCCCGGGGTTTCCAATCTGGAATCCTACAAATCAATCGTAGAGAATGCCGCGAGACTTGCCTGCTCAATACTGCTCACTGGGCGCAGTTTCAAATCGAGACCATCTCCCCCTGGTAGAGACGACTTTTCACGCAGATCCTTCGCATTGTTACCTTTTGACGAATTGTTCGCCGCGCCAACACCGGCAATCGCCGCCCAAGGCAGTCCGCCGCGATAACCTGTATTACTTTGACCAGCCTTTGCCCGCCGTCTCCCCACAGAATTGCAAGTGACCAAGCAGCGAAGGCACACACACAATCTAGGCGCCTAAGCTACTGTCAGTGGCGACGGTTCGAAACCAGATGGGCCGAGCCGACTGACAACAGGAGAGACACAGAATGATCAAACTCTTGATTCACTGGGTGTTGAGTGCGCTTGCCTTGCTGATTATTGCCCAATTTGTGCCGGGCTTCCAAGTGCAAGGCTTGGAGCCGGCGCTGATAGCGGCACTTGTCATTGGCTTATTGAATGGGACACTGGGCCTACTGTTAAAGATCATCACATTTCCCATCAGCATCCTCACGCTCGGTCTGTTCCTTCTCGTGATCAACGCGTTGATGATTCGGTTAGCGGCGCACATCGTGACCGGCTTCCATGTGGGCGGATGGATTCCGGCCTTGTGGGGAGCCGTGGTGCTCTCGGTGCTCGGTATGGCGATCCATTTGGTTGCGAAAAGGGCCTAGTTGAGCAACTTCATTGCGCCGCTGGTATCAACTTGAATTCAGGATTAGACTCTTGTTGAAGTGTGGCTCTGGTCCAAAATGAGCAAATTGAACACAAGTGTGAAAGCATCAGGTTGCCGTGACTAGCGACGCGATCATAATCTCGCAGCGTTCGCGCTTTCGAGCCGCCTTGATCCTGGCGGTCATTGCGGATGCACTCCAAATCGTCATATTCCCTCTGTTCGTCGAGGGCGCTTCGTCGCCGGCTGATGACGCACTTGATTTGGGCGTGGGAGCCATATTGATGTACTTGCTTGGCTGGCATTGGGAATTTCTCCCATCGTTTTTCGCCAAGCTCGTGCCCGGGGTCGACCTAGCTCCCTTATGGACGCTTGCGGTTGCAAATGTCTACCGAAAATCGAGACAGATCGCGGTCACCACAAAAGAACGTCGGGAGCACACCGATATATACGGAGTTAGTAACCACTGAACGCACGCGTTATTCCGCTCTCTGCCATGGCCCGCTGTCTCACTTATCGCATCTGGTCCTTACTGCTCAGACTACGAGGCCTCAAGTCTCTACAGTGATTAGTCGGGGGTGTTCGTTGACATCCCAACAAAGGTGAGGAGAGCTTATGAATGGATTCAAGCTTGTTGCATTAGCAGCTTTTGCCGGATGCGTTATGATGGCAACCGCCCCGAAGGCTGCGGCTCAGATTACCGTAGAGATTGGTGCTGCGCCTGACTGTCCCTACGGCTACTATGATGCCGCTCCTTATGACTGCGCCCCATACGGCTACTATGGCCCGGAATGGTTTGCGGGTGGTGCTTTCGTTGGCACTGGACCGTGGTTCCATGGCCCCGACAGCTTCCAGGGCCACGTGAATAACAGCTTTCACCCCGAGCACGGCTATAACGGGCCAAAGCCGCAACGTGGGGATAAACCCGAGGCGTCAAAGCCTCTCGATAAGATGAGCGACTTCAAAGGAAATGAAGTGCGCGATGGGCACGGACACGTAGCCGAAAACAAACGCTAAGAGGATATCTTCGGGCGGTCCAATAACTGGTAAAAGCCTGTTATTCGTGGTTTCTAGGATACTCAGAAGCCAGACCCCTGGCCAGATTTCACACTAACCCCGACAGAGAAGGGCCCCCAGCCGCGGCTGGGGGCCCTTCTTGTCTCTTTGCAAACACCAGGCGTGGATCCCCAAGGAACCAGGTCCATTTCCTGTGAAGGCCGTGCCGGTACGAAGGGAGCCAACTTCGAAGTGAGGTCTTTACAGCTAGAACTCTATAGCCTGCTCCTAAATAGGAGACGGAGGAATGAACAAGAATCCGAACTCGGAGCGGAGAAGTGAGCAAGCTGCAGTAAACAGACCCCTTGAGCCTGCGCCAAGGAGATCGTAGATTTGGGAACTTCGACGGATCATCTGGAGGAGACTATTTTTGGTATGGGCCGTAGCTAAAACCAGCGTCGTCTCCGACGCGAGAGCGCCCAAATCGCCACAGCGGCCACCAGCAGCCCGATAAGCAGCCAGGCCAAGTCACCGTGCATGAAATGGCCGTGCATGGAACGAAGATTATGCCAACACGTCAGCACCAACGCACTGCTTATTGCGACACGCATCTATTCCCCCTGCTCTCCGGTTTCAATGTCTACCTGAGGCCCCGGGCGCGTCGACTCCCGCCCATGGACTGCGTGACGTGGCGGCGACGCGAATAGATACCATCGCGTCCGACGCTTCTTTTCCTGTTGTAACTAAGCGGAATCCACGCATCAACACAAAACATCCAGCCGTGGATAGGAATAGGTTCCACATAAGCACTACGATCGTAAGAACGCGACGAATAAAGCAATCCATATTCGTCTGAACTTACTCCAACCGAGTTGGAATGGATGTGCATTTATGCACGCTCAGATTGACTAAATATAGACGAGTCGTGAAGGAAATCTTAGAGGCGGCGACGGTGTAGAAGGGGTGTTGCCTTCAGGGGGGTTTGGCCGTATCTTCTGGCATCGCTGCCGCCGCTTTGGGTGTGGGCGCATCAAGATATCTTGCTTTTGTGACGCGATCGATGCTGTGCAATATTGCTCTGGAACCGAGGCGCTGATTGATATTCGTTTAGATTGCCACCTCTTCCGATGAATTACTTGCGCCCAAGAACGTCGGCGCTCGGAACATTTCTCCAAACTGCCCTGAGGGTACCGGCTGGCCGAAATAGTATCCCATCGCTTCGTCACAATGGTGGGTCCAAAGAAACTCAAGATCTTTAGTAGTTTCAACACCCTCGGCAATGACCCGCAGGTTCAGGTTTTGGCCCATCTCGATAATTGTGCTCACTTTGGTCGTCTCGTCGGGATTACCGGCGATTCTGCTAATGAACCTTCGGTCGATCTTAAGGGCATCGAGGGGTAACTCCCGCAAAGTAGTTAGGCTGGAGTAGCCGGTGCCAAAGTTATCGGCCGAGACTTTCACTCCTCTGTCTCGCAGAACCTTCAGGATGGATGCCGTTTGCTGAAGGCGCTTCCGCAGAGCACTCTCGGTAATGTCCAGTTCCAGCGACCCCGGATCCAGTCCGGTTGCATTGAGGGTTTCAAACAGACCGTCCAGAAAGTGATCGTCCTGAAGCTGGACCTCTGAGATGTTGACGGCCATCGTCCGCGCAGGCATCCCCGCATCTGCCCAGGCTCGTGCTTGTGTGCACGCCTCATGAAGGACCCAAGCGCCGATAGATAGAATCAAGCCGGATTCCTCTGCGATGGGAATGAACTGTGCCGGAGGAACCGGTCCCCGCGTGGGATGGCTCCAGCGGGACAGCGCCTCTGCCCCTACGATTGACCACGTCTTGAGATCGATCTTGGGCTGGTAGTGCAGTGTGAATTCTTTCCGATCAAGGGCATGCCGTAGGTCCTGCTCGATGGATTGGCACTCCACGGCTTCCACCATCATCTCTGGCTTGAAGAACTCGTAGTTCGGCCTCCCGTTCTTCTTGGCGTGATACATCGCGGTGTCTGCATTCTTGATAAGTGTCTCCGCGTCCTTTCCGTCGCCTGGATAGACGCTCACACCAATGCTGGTCGTGACGTAGATCTTATGTTGGTCGATGGAATGAACATCCGCCACCGTCTTCAACAACCTTTGCACCGCAGTGATTGCATCTTCCGGGCGTTTCAATTCCTGGAGAACTACGATAAATTCATCGCCTCCATGGCGGCTGACTGAGTCCGGGGAGCGTACGCACTCCAGCAGCCGTTTTGCTACAGATTGAAGAACCTTGTCTCCGATGAAATGTCCAAGGGAATCGTTGATGTGTTTGAAGCCGTCCAGGTCCAAAAACAACACTGCGGCAAGGCCTCTCTGCCGCCGCGCAAGAGAGATCGCCTGGCGAACCCGGTCAGTCAGGAGCATTCGATTGGGCAACCCGGTGAGGAAGTCGTGCTGAGCGGAATGGGTTAGCTCCTTCTCGAATGTTCGTGTGGCGCTCACGTCTCGAAACACGATGACCGCTCCAGTAACCACCCCTTCGCGGTCGTGGATGGGAGCGACTGAGTCTTCGATGAACACTTCATGTCCGTCACGGCGGATAAGGACACTGTTCAAGGGCAAGTTCCCCATCCGATTCTGTGACGCTGCCTTTGCCATCGGATCCAGGATGGCTCTACGGGTAACGATATCTACGATCCGGACACACTCGGTCATCACCTTCCCGACCGCGTCTTTCATCGACCATCCCGTCATGCTTTCCGCGACCCGATTCAGAAATGTGATCTTGCCCGATTCATCTGTGCAAACCACAGCGTCGCCAATGCATTCGAGCGTGACCTGGGCACGTTCCTTCTCAACGAACTGGAGTTCTTCGATTTTCTTTCGCTCAGCCGAATTGAGGAGAGCACGCGTCAGCACGCGCGGCTCGATCTGGCTCTTGATTAGATAGTCTTGTGCACCCTCTTTAATCGCTTGAACCGCAATTGGCTCGTCGTCGGCATTCGACAACAACACGATCGAGACCCGAGGCGCGGCTGCGCGAACCTCCCTGACCGCTTCCAACCCGTGTGGATCGGCCAATCCAAGGTCCAGCAGAGCAATGTCAACCGATTGGCTCGCGAGATACTTCTTGGCGTCCCTCATGGACTCAACGTGGGTCAACTCAAAGACCTGCGAACCTGAGCCGTTGATCATCTCGCGGATCAGGCGAGCTTCGTCGGGGTCATCTTCGATTAGAAGAATTGTCTTGGCTGGCCTCTTTTCCATCTGTGCACCTCTGCCCGGCCATTATTGCTCTCCGGAGTTCAGCAGCCGTGGGTGCTCGATTCTTGCATCTCACGGATACAACTCCCAGGATCATTTCAAATAATGCCGCTGCAATCTGTTCACTTCTGCACAGTATTGGAGGATCCTGGATGGGGCAGGCACCCATCAAGTCAATTCGAGAGCCGGATGGACGTACCAACTTCCCAATAATCCCCAGTTTCCCAACGGGCTGTTCACCGGCGCTCATGCCCGAGGTCTATGATCGGCCCATCGGGGTAAGCCTGTGCGGTTGTAACAACGGGCGGCTTCTGAGAGTTGTGCTCCGGGAATTGGTCGAGGAGAACCACATTGAGCAGTGACTTATGCACCCGGATTCGGTCGTTGTAATCAATAAATCCGAGCTTGCGAAATCGATTCATGAAGAAGCTGACGCGGGATCGGGTGGTGCCAATCATCTCCGCCAGCGTCCCCTGCGTGATCGGAGGAATGAAGGTTTCTCGTTCCCCGGGTTTGCCGAATTCTGCCATCAACAGAAGAATCCGAGCCAACCGCTTTTCGCTGGAGTTGAAAAGCTGATCCACAAGGTCTGCCTGAGTTCGCATACTACGGGTCAGCAAGAACCTCAGAAAGAGATCGGCGAACGTAGGCTCGTCATGCATTACGCGGGTCATCTCCTGTCTTGCTATCTTGAGCGCAGAGCACGCGGTGACCGCAGAGGCCGTCGCCAGACGCAGTCCAGGAATTGACGCCAGTGACTCCTCTCCAACGAAGTCGCCGGCGGAGAGAAGCGTGATTGTGGCCTCTTTGCCTTCGTGCGAAACGACAGAGAGTTTTCCCCGGCCGCTCTGAAGATAGAAGATGGAGTCAGCTTGATCCCCCTGCGTAAAGAATGTCTGCTCCGGCTTCACGTTGATAAGTCTTCGTCCAAGGCCAGCATGCGCGAGAAAAACGGCTGGGTCGAATATTGAATTGCTTTTATCATTCATCAACATAGAGCCTCCTTCGAGGCAAAGCGGCTGTGGGAGGTGGACCGCGGCTGGTTGATCAATGACCACGGAGGGGTTCACTTCAGGGACCTGAGCAAAGCATCCATTGCCATCAGGCGCCTACAGTGCACCGTGACGATACACTTTTGCAGCCTGCAGGTAGTGTTCTGCAAATGAAATAGTCCGGCTATCGGGGATGTTACGAATAATGAGGGGCTTTGTCCTGAAAAACCCTGACAAGTGGCACATCCGCGCCATATATCGGGCAGATTAGGTGCCTGAGACAGAATCTCTACTTAGCTCTGCTGCCTGGCTCACTTTCCATGGATTCTGCTGTTAACAGACCTGCCTGCACTGCAAAGCGAACCACATCGCTTCGCGTCCGAAGTCCCAGCTTTTCGGCAATTCGTGAGCGATAGGTCTCGATTGTCTTCACACCGACAAATATCTGTTTAGCTATGGCTGCACTGGTGTAACCCCGCGCAACGAGCCTGAGAACCTGCAATTCACGCTTGCTAAGAATATTTACCGGTCGCGCGGAACGAGCTTTTTCACTTTTCTTCTCAAGCACGTCCTGGACAAGGATGCTCGCCAAACGCGGATCCACGAAGATCCCTCCCCGATGCACCGCTCGTATGGCAGCAATCAGCTCCGAATCCACCGCCCGCTTTAACAGGTAGCCGGAAGCGCCGGCAGCCAGAGCCGACCGTAAATACGCAGGGTCATCGTGCATCGTAAGGACGAGCACCCGGGTTTCGCGGCAATCTCGCGCCATCTCCTGGAGCGCCTTCAGACCCCCGACTCGAGGCATGGTGATGTCCAGTAAGGCCACATCCGGCTTGGTTTGCCGCGCGGTTTGAATCGCCTGCTCTCCATCCGGGGCTTCCGAGACGACTTCCATGTCGGCCTGGGCATCGACCAGCATTCTCAGTCCCGCTCGCAGAATTGCGTGATCGTCCGCAATCATGACTCTGATTTTTTGCCTGCGCGTCGGCATTTCAAGCATTCCTCTCTACCGCTATGAGCTGGACGTCCTGATGGACAAGCGGGATTTGCACCAGAATCTTGGTACCCTTGCGGTTGGATGTGAAATTGACGGTTCCGCCCAACATCGCCGCTCTCTCTCGCATACTCTGAATCCCAAGACGGTGCGAGGATACAGACACAGCCTTGACGTCAAAGCCACATCCGTCATCGATGACTTCTGCCTCCACACTCCTGGCCGAACAATTGAGCCGAATGCTGACCGTCTTAGCTCCCGAATGTCTGGCTACGTTGGTCAGGGCCTCCTGCAGAATGCGATACAACGTGATCTGGACTGCAGATGGCAGGTTGCTTGAGTCAAGTTCATGAAGTGTGAGATTCACCGTAATGTTGTGGCTCTTTGTGTACTCGGCGGAGTATCGACTCAGTGCAACCCCCAGCCCGTGGTCATCCAGAACCGTTGGGTGAAGTCCGCGGGCGAGCCGTCCAACCTCGTCGATGGCCTGGGCAGTGATTTCCCTCAGACGCTGTCCCTGCACCTTAACCTCTGCCAGCGTCCGAGTGTCTTCCAGCGTGCGCAGGCCGACTAGAAGCGCAGTCAGCAATTGGCCAGATTCGTCATGCAACTCGCGTGCAATACGACGCCGCTCCTCCTCTTGTGCCGAAATCGTGCGTACCAGCAGAAGCCGGCTCACCGCTTCGGCCTGCTTGATTTCAGCGGCCTGCTTGTGCCTTTGCTCCCTCAGATCGGTTATCACCATACCCAATGCATCGCCCTTATACCCACGAAGGCGGTTAAGAGACAAATGAACCGGAATCAGGCTTCCATCTGTGCAGCGCAGGTTGAATTCGCCTTTCGCTGCCCTCTTTTGAGCATCGGAAAGAAACGTCTCAAATCTACCTCGCTCCGTTTCCGCAACCTGCAGTTTCAGAGCAGTTCCGATGATTCTCCCTGTTGGCCTGCACAAAAGATCTGCAAGACTGCGATTGCAGTAGAGCACAACACCATCTCGGGACAGAGTCGCCGCGCCTTCGCTCATGGCCTCCACCAGCATGCGATAGTTGGGTTCGCCGCCTTTGAGAGTGACCAGGTGCTCGCCTCGATGACCGGAGACCATCAAAGCATCGACTTCTCCAGATTGTATGGCGCGAAGAGTCTCCTCCGCAGTTTTAAGCCGTGCGTGGAGCTTTGCTTGCTGATCCGAAGAAGAGGATGAAGTCAGTTTACGTGGGGAAGATCCGGAGCCTCGTCGAGTACCTCGCGACGTGCCGACTTTACCAGACAGCCCCCCTTGGTGGGCTCGGCCATCGGCATGTACACGCTTGTTCGGCATCTGATATTTGAGCCTTCACTTCAGCGTGCAGGTTGTAGATCCAACCCCACAATGACGCTCTCGGTCTTTGAAAGGTTGCCAATGATCTTTTTGACCGGTGGCGGCAGCCTTCTCACCAGGGTTGGAATGGCAATGATCTGATCGCCCTTGGCCAGTTGCGGCTTCTCAAGCAAGTCGACAACTTCAATGCGGTACTTGCCCTGCAGCTTTTCCTCACAAATCTTCTTGAGGTTGGCGATCGCAGCAATCGAATTAGGCGTCTGGCCTGCGATATAAAGACGCAGTCGATAAAAATCGCTTCGGCTGGCCTTGGCAGTTTGCTTCTTTGCGGCACTCTTCTTCATGTCAGCGCTCGGTTTCTTGTCCACAAGGGCCATTCCTTCTATTTGGCTGCAGCGGCTGTACTTGTACCTTCTACGGTAGTGGCCTGGGGGTGATCCCTTAGTACGATGCCCAATTCCAAGCCTCTCTTGCTCACAACTAGCTCACGAGCTTCACGGGAATGTTTCATTCCGCGGGATTTCAAAACGTAAAGTTCGCGTCTCGGCCGCCCGTTGGGTTTGCTGTCCCGCAACACAATCCACGTATCCATCAGAGAGGAAACGGCTGCCGCAGTTCTCTCCTGGGGATCTCCCGCAAACGTCAGATTCGTGAACATCGATGTGATCTGTTCCACCTTCAGGAAATCCACCAGGCGCACGAGCATCGATTTAACGTCATAACTGCCCGAGGCCGAAATCAGGTTCGTGATCGGGTCGATGACTACGACCTTTGGTCGTAACTGTATGATCTGTTTGTGAATAACAGCCAAGTGCCCTTCCAGGCCGGTGCTGGTCGGCCGCATCGCGTTGAAATGCAATAAGCCCTTCTTTATCCACTTCTCCAGGCTAAGGCCCACCGAGCGCATATTGCGAAGGATCTGGCTGGGGGACTCTTCAAAAGTGAAATACAGACAAAGCTCGCCACGGGCGCAGGCAGCGCTAACAAAGTTTGCCGCCAGGCTGGATTTCCCAGTCCCCGCCGTGCCGGTTACCAGCACACTGCTTCCACGGAAGAATCCCTTACCCTCCATCATCTCGTCCAAAGTGGCAATGCCCGTCGAAATGCGCTCCGTAAGAGCTCTGTGAGTAAGCACGAGAGAAGTGATGGGAACAACAGAAATGCCGTCTTCACCAATCAGGAACGGGTATTCATCGGTGCCGTGGGAAGTGCCGCGGTACTTGACGACTCGCAACCGCCGGGTTGAAATCTGCTCTGTCACCCGATGGTCAAGTGAGATCACGCAGTCGGCGATGTATTCCTCCAACCCGTGACGGGTTAATGTCCGGTCTCCGGCCTCTCCGGTAACGATTGTGGTGAGCTTTTGGTCTTCCAGCCATCGGAACAGCCGGCGGAGTTCAGACCGCAGGATCGCTGAATCTGCTATTCCGGAAAAGAGTGCCTCGACGCTATCGAGGACAACGCGCTTCGCCTTGATCGCTTTCACAGCCTGAGCCAAACGGATAAACAGGCCATCGAGGTTGTATTCCCCGGTTTCAGCGATTTGGCTTCGATCGATGGAAACGTAATCCACTACCAGCTTCTTGCGCTTGCTAAGCTCACGCAAATCAAAACCCAGCGATGCGACATTTACTGTTAACTTCTCCTCGGTTTCTTCAAAGTCCATGCATACGCCAGGCTCGCCATATCGAACAGCCCCGTGCACCAGAAATTCCATTGCGAGTAGACTCTTGCCACATCCTGCGCGGCCACACACCAGCGTGACACGGCCTTTTGGCAGACCACCGCCTGTGAGTTCATCCAGTCCCTGGATTCCTGTGGGGATCTTGGCGAGCGAAGTGCGAACAACTTTCGGCTTGACGCGGAGCATAACAAGACTCCCGAGAATAAAGTTCTTCAACTATTAAGGTCAAACTTCTATAGCATGTTAGCACCATGGGTTCATCCCCGACGAAAACCCACCTCATACAGTTCCGTCGCAACGCGCGAAAGGCGGCTCGGCAGCGCGTGGAATCGATTCGCAAACGTCAGGTTGTCATTCTTCGGGGTCTGGGAATTTACATACGGGTTTGGGGCGCCGAAGTTAGTCGTGAAGAACGATACTGAGGAGTGAATTATGAATTTCAAGCCCGTTGTTTGTAGAGACAACGAAGCCTGAATCTCTGAACTTCTTCATGAGGAAGCTGACGCCCGCCCGGGTCGTGCACGCCATGCAGGCAAGGGTCTCTTGACTGACTTTGGGGATTACAGCCTTGGGCGTGTCTTCCTTGCCGAATTGAGCAAGTAAGAGCAGAACCCGGGCTAATCTCTTCTCACTGGTATCGAAGAGTTGATCAACTAAGGCCTCGTGGTGTCGAATGTTCTGAGCCAGCAAGAATGCTACGAACATATCCGACAAAGTAGGTTCACGTTGAAGCGCAAGCATCATTGTTTCGTTGTCGATCTGTAGAAGTTCGCAGTCTATCGTTGCAGTTGCCGACCCTATGCGCAAAGGCTGTCCGGCCAGGCCACCTTCTCCGAAGAACTCTCCCTTGTGCGATATGCCCAGGACTGCTTCCTTGCCGAACCTGGATACGACAGAGAGTTTAATCTCGCCTTTCTGGACGAAGAACACCGCGTCAGCCGGGTCTCCCTGAAAGAAAATTACTTGTTCCTTAAGAAAGGCTACGACTTTCGCGCCCTTGCCGAGGGTGGCCAGGATTGTCATTGGATCGAAGTCTTGATTGGTTCCAACCAATGTGGTTAGCGCCCTCATTGAGTTCTCCAGGCGTGAGGCTCTAGTTCTCGACTCTATGTCAGACTTTATCGCGAATGATGTTCAACTTTGCTCGTAATTTACTAAAGTCTGGTTCCCACGAAGTGCCGCTGTGGCCCAGAGTTCTCACAGACAATCTCGGAAATCAGTAATGGTAGCTGACCGAGTCGCATGGATCGAGTTGTGCTCTTCGACGAGTTTGGAGGAACGGATGCGCGAAGCGTCGTCCGGAAGTAACCTACGGAACGGGGAGAATGGCAGGCCTTTGCGCATTGTGGTCCGGTAATTGATCGAGCAGAACTACATTAAGCAAAGACTTATGCACTTGGATGCGGCCGTTGTAACTGATAAAACCAAGCTTACGAAAGCGATTCATGAAAAAGCTGACGCGTGACCGGGTAGTGCCAATCATGTCCGCCAATGTTTCCTGCGTAATCGGAGGTATAAAGGTTTCCGGTTGGCCCGACTCGCCGAATTCCGCCATCAACAGGAGAATCCGAGCCAGCCGCTTTTCGCTGGAGTTGAAGAGCTGATCTACAAGATCGGCCTGGGCTCGCATACTGCGGGCAAGCAGGAACTTGAGGAATATGTCGGCGAATGTGGGTTCGTCATGCATCACGCGAATCATCTCGTTTCTGCTAATCCTGAGCGCCATGCAAGTGTTCACAGCCGTGGCGGTCGCCAGGTGCAGCCCCATGATCGAGGCGAGAGACTCTTCTCCGACAAAATCGCAAGCTGAGAGAAGCGTGATCGTGGCTTCTTTGCCGTTCTGCGAAACGACAGTGACTCTTGCGCGACCCTTCTGAAGGTAGAAGACGGCGTCTGCTCTGTCTCCTTGGCAGAAGAATGTCTGCTTTGGTTTCAATTCAACAATTGTTCGACCGAGCCCGGCGTTTGCAAGAAAAGTAGCGGAATCGAATGTGGGGTTGGCAATGCTCGTCAAGTCTTTACCTCGTTGCAGATACTCCGTTTGTGATGGACTCTTCATACCCGGGGTCAACCACCCCGGTTGCGGCTGATTGGGAATAGTTGCGAATCGGCCACAAACTCGGTGGTTGAGGGAAGAAGAGCATGTTATTCCTCACAACCTGAGGCCCTGAACACAGCCTAAACCCTCCTTGGGAAGGCGCCGCAAAGGGGCATCTGCCCCAGGATTAACCGCAATGACCATCAACCTCTGTCGATCATCACCTGGATCCAACATGAGAGTCTGGTCAATTTTGCTCTACGTCAGCAGATTGTCCAAAAATCCGCCCGAGGTGAGCACTGTGAGAGCTGAAGAATTATAAGTGTGAGCGCCCGGTTTGCGGGACGGAAAGCGCATAAAGGCTGGTTGCAAACCTCCTCAGGCGCCTGGAAGAAGTGATCATTTCGGGTCCACGGAGCTTTCTAGAATGAGCAAAATGGAACATACAGTCGCCCAGATTCCAGCGATTCTGCGAGGAGCGCAATAACAACTGCGCTTGGGCGCGGAGTCCTGCATGTCCGAAATCGAAGACAAATCGGATGCTCAGCACATTGGTGCAGATCACCAATTGTCTGCGCCCGTCCCCTGGTATCGAAAGCGCTGGATTTTGTGGCCGATTTTGCTTCTCCTGTTGCTTCTGGCAGTGATTGTCTTTTTTGTCATCCACGAAAGCAACGTCAAGGCAGCAGCAGCGAAGCGTGCGCTGGCTGCAATAAAGCCTTCCGTCACGTCGACGGTTGCTACGGCGACAAAAGGTGACATCGGAGTTTACCTCGATGCCATCGGGACGGTAACTCCGGTCTACACCTCCTCCATCACAGCCCAGGCAAGTGGAGTCCTTACCGCAGTGCATTATCGCGAGGGCCAACTGCTTCAAAAGGGAGATGCGCTCATTGACATCGATCCCCAACCTTACGAGGCCCAGTTGCTGCAGGCTGAGGGCGCTCTGGAGCGCGATACAAACGTTCTGGCGCAGGCCCGGATGGACCTGGAACGCTACCGCACGGCATGGGCAGGAAACGGAATCCCAAGGCAGTTGCTGGATGACCAGGAAAAGATTGTGCTACAGGACCAAGGCACTGTGAAGAACGATCAGGGAACCGTAAACTACGACCAGGTTCAGCTCAGTTACTGCCACATTACCGCGCCAATTGCCGGCCGTGTAGGTCTTCGACTAGTCGACCCCGGAAACGTAGCACAGGCGGGCGGATCTACCGTACTGGCGGTCATCACCCAAGAGCAGCCCACTACCGTGATCTTCACGATGGCGGAAGACAGCCTCGGACAGGTGAAGGCGCGCATGCGGAAGGTGAAAACGCTCCCTGTTGAGGCGATGGATCGCACCCAGACCACCAAGATAGCAACAGGGAAGCTGTTCACCATCGACAACCAGATTGACACCACGACTGGAACGATAAAGCTGCGTGCACTCTTCGACAACCACAACGGCGCTCTTTTTCCCAACCAGTTTGTCAACACAAGATTGCTGGTGAATACTCTCGAAGGCGTCACCCTGGTCCCCACCGCAGCCGTTCAGCACAATGGGCAAGTGGCCTTCCTCTACGTGATTGCCAACGGGACAGCGAGCGTTCGCAACATAACTACGGGGGTTGCGGATGGAGGCATGACCGTGGTCGAGGGAATCAACCCCGGTGAGATTGTGGCTACCAGCAGCTTTGATAAGTTGCAAAGTGGGAGCAAAGTCCTGATGTCAAAACAGGCGCCCCCAGCCACTTCAGCTGAAGGCAATACCCCGTGAATCCTTCCGGGCCTTTCATTCAACGCCCTGTCGCAACTGCGCTGCTGATTGCCGCAATCCTTCTGGTGGGTATCGTTGCGTATACCCAACTACCAGTCTCCGCCTTGCCGGAAGTCGATTATCCCACCATCCAGATTCTTACCTTCTATCCAGGCGCCAGTCCAGACGTGATGGCCACTACGGTGACCGCGCCGTTGGAGCGGCAGTTTGGCCAATTGCAAGGACTAAGCCAGATGACTTCGACCAGTTCTGGCGGCTCGTCTGTCATTGTATTGCAGTTCGAACTCAGCCTGAACATCGACATCGCCGAAGAAGAGGTTCAGTCGTCAATCAACGCCGCGCAGAGTTTTCTTCCCTCAAACCTTCCCTCGCCGCCGGTCTATAGCAAGACGAATCCAGCAGACGCTCCCGTCCTTACCCTGGCCATCACGTCCAACTCTATTCCGCTATCGCAGGTCGAGGATCTTGTGGATACGCGCCTTGCGCCCAAGCTTTCGCAGTTGAGCGGCGTCGGACTGGTGAGTATCAGCGGCGGACAGAAACCGGCGGTGCGCATACAAACCAATCCAATGGCGCTGTCGTCCTACGGATTGAACCTTGAAGATCTGCGCACGGCGCTCGTCCAGACCAGCGTCAATGCTGCGAAAGGAAGCTTTGATGGGCCTCATCAGGATTACCAGATCAATGCCAACGATCAGCTGGTAACCAGCGCCGACTATCGAAACGTTGTGGTTGCCTATCGCAATGGCGCCCCAATCCTGTTGCGAGATGTTGCGCAAGTGGTCGACAGCATCGAGAACAACAAGCAGGCAGCATGGATGAACGAGACACCGGCGGTGATCCTCAACATTCAAAGGCAACCCGGCGCCAACACCATCAGCGTGGTAAAGGCAGTCAAAGCGATTCTGCCCCAGCTTGAAGCAAACTTGCCGGCCTCCATTCAGGTGACGCCGTTAACCGATCTCACCACGGCAATCAACGCTTCTGTCTCCGACGTCGAATTTGAGTTGATGCTGACCGTTGCTCTGGTGGTAATGGTCATCTTCCTTTTCCTGCGCAACCTTTACGCCACGATTATCCCCAGCATTGCCGTGCCGGTCTCATTAGTGGGCACATTCGGCGCAATGTATGCGCTGGGCTATAGCCTGGATAACCTCTCCCTGATGGCACTTACCATCTCCACCGGCTTTGTGGTGGATGATGCGATTGTCATGATCGAAAACATCTCACGCTTTCTCGAAGCCGGGGACTCACCCATGCAGGCGGCTATGAAGGGCGCTGAGCAAATCGGCTTCACCATCATCTCTCTTACCGTCTCGCTCATCGCGGTGCTGATTCCACTGCTCTTCATGGGCGATGTTGTCGGCCGTCTGTTTCGCGAATTCGCGGTTACACTGGCCGTCACCATCATCCTGTCAGCCGTAGTCTCCCTGACCCTAACGCCCATGATGTGCTCGCGAATTCTACGAAGCACTCCCAAAGATCAACAGGGCCGTTTCTTTAAGGCTTCAGAGCGCGCATTTGACAGCATGATCGCGTTCTATGGCCGGACGCTCAAATTTGTTCTTGGGTACCAGATCATCACATTACTCGTGGCCGCGGCCACCCTTGTGCTTACTGTCCTTCTCTACATCTTCATCCCCAAGGGCTTTTTCCCCACACAGGACACGGGCGTCATCCAGGGCATCTCGCAAGCACCTGAGACCATCTCTTTCCCGGCAATGGCGCAGAAACAGCAGCAACTGGCTCATATCATTCTCCAGGATCCAGCGGTCGAGAGCATCTCCTCTTTTATTGGGGCAGACGGGACCAATACCACGCTGAATAGTGGAAGGATCTCCATCAACCTGAAACCTCTCAGCGTGCGCAAGATTAGTGCTTCCGACATAATCCGAAGGTTGCAATCGAACCTCAAGCCAGTTGAGGGCATCACGCTTTATATGCAGCCGATACAAAACATTACGGTGGACGACCGCGTCAGCCGCACTCAGTACCAGTACACATTGGAAGATCCCGATGCGAACGAGCTGAATCTGTGGACAGGCCGGCTTGTCGAAAAGATGAAGCAGTTGCCGCAGCTCTCAGACGTCGCCACTGATCAGCAGACCGGAGGTCTGGCGGTATCGCTGGTGATCGACCGTGCCACTGCATCGCGTCTTGGCATCGCCCCGTCCACAATCGACAGCACACTTTATGACGCTTACGGACAGCGTCAGATCAGCACAATGTACACACAGTTGAATCAGTACCACGTGATTCTGGAAACCTCTCCCACTGCTCAACAGAGTCCCGCAAAGCTTCAGGATCTGTATATCCAGACCAATACCTCCGTAGGAGGATCTGGACCAGGAGCGTCCTCGTCCTTTGCTTCCTCGGGATCCTCCTCTGCTGGTTCGAATGCCACGACTACCTCTGTGAAATACACGCCATCCTCCGCTGCACTCAGCGCGCCTTCGAATGCGATTGTTTCTGGCGTGGGGGCGAGCAGCACTTCTTCAACAGCGAATGCAGTCACCATCACCGCCGCCTCCAGCGCGGTACCTCTTGCTGCATTCACACATTTTGAGAAAGGCACTGAGGCGCTCTCGATCAATCACCAGGGCCAGTTCCCTGCGGTAACTGTCTCGTTCAATCTTGCCCCGAATGCTGCTTTGGGAGGAGCGATCACGGCCATCGAGAAGGTCCAAAAGAGCCTGAATATGCCGGCCAGCGTTCAGTTTGGCTTTCAGGGCACAGCAGCTTCATTTCAAGGGTCACTCGCCAATGAGGGGTTGTTGATTCTTGCCGCACTGGCCGCAGTCTATATCGTGCTCGGAGTCCTTTACGAAAGCTTCATTCACCCGATTACCATTCTCTCTACACTGCCCTCGGCCGGCGTGGGTGCGTTGCTGGCGCTCATCCTTTTCAAGCAGGACCTCAGCGTCGTCGCAATCATCGGCATCATCCTGCTGATCGGAATTGTCAAAAAGAACGGCATCATGATGGTCGACTTTGCAATGGAGGGAGAACGAGTCCACGGGAAGAACTCAACTGACGCAATCTATGATGCCTGCCTGTTGCGTTTCCGTCCGATCATGATGACTACCATGGCTGCGCTGCTTGCTGGCATTCCCCTGGCAGTGGGCCAGGGTATGGGCTCTGAGCTGCGGCGCCCGCTCGGCATTGCCATGGTTGGCGGACTGCTGCTTAGCCAGGTGCTCACGCTTTATACCACGCCAGTCATATACATCTTCTTCGATCGCATCGGCCAACGCTTCAGCCGTTCCCCGAAGGTTATCGAAACTGCGAACCAGGCGAAACCGGCGGAGGCAACATGAACATCTCTGCCCCCTTTATCCGGCGGCCTGTAGCCACCACGCTGCTGACGGCAGGGATCGTCCTTGTTGGAGCCATCGCCTTCAAGGTCCTGCCTGTTTCCCCCTTGCCACAAGTCGACTTTCCCACCATCTCGGTTTCAGCCAGTTTGCCCGGCGGGAGTCCTGAGATCACTGCGTCCTCGATTGCAACTCCCTTAGAGCGCCAATTCAGCCACATCGCCGGCGTCACCGAGATGACCTCATCGAGTTCACTGGGCAGCACCTCGATCACCCTGCAATTCGATTTGAGTCGCGACATCGACGGCGCGGCACGAGACGTCGAGGCAGCGATCAACGCCGCGCGCACGTATTTGCCGGCGAACCTTCCAGGCAATCCGACTTATCGCAAGGTGAACCCCGCCGATTCGCCAATCATCATTTTGGGACTCACCTCAGATAAGTACGACAAGCCGACTCTCTATGACGAGGCGTCTTCCGTAATTGCGCAAAAGTTGTCGCAGATCGCCGGTGTTGGACAGGTTACGGTAGGTGGAGGCGCCGGGCCGTCTGTACGCGTGGAAGTTAATCCTACACTTCTTAACAGCCACGGACTGACACTCCAGAATATTCAGTCCGTACTGAGCCAGCAGAATGCGCATGAGCCAGCAGGGCAGATCTCAGACGGGACCACCACCGCAGACATCGTCACCAACGACCAGATCTCCCGCGCTGACCAATACAAGACGCTTATTGTCGGATACAACAATGGGGCCGCGATCCGGCTCGCAGATGTAGCCGACGTAACCAATGGAGCGCAGAATATTCGAACGTCAGGGTACCTGAATGGCACGCCATCGATCACCATAATGATCTTTCGCCAGCCAGGCGCTAACATTATCGACACTGTCGATCGTGTTCGTGCAGAACTGCCGTCGATTGAAGCGTCGATTCCACAAGGTATCAAGACCACCATTGTCCTCGACCGCACCACGACCATCCGTGCGTCCGTCAACGATGTTGAGCGGACTCTCATTCTTTCTGTCGTCCTGGTAATTCTTGTTGTCTTCGTCTTTCTGCGCAACTGGCGAGCCACACTCATTCCCACCGTCGCCGTTCCCGTCTCGTTGATCGGAACCTTTGCGGTCATGTATCTATGTGGTTTCAGTATCGACAACCTTTCGCTCATGGCATTGACGATCTCGACGGGTTTCGTGGTCGACGACGCGATTGTGGTGATGGAGAACATCTCTCGCCTTCGTGAGGCGGGGATGACCCCCATGCAAGCCGCATTTCAAGGTTCAAAGGAGATCGGATTTACGATCTTTTCCATTAGCCTGTCGCTGATTGCAGTGTTTATTCCGATTCTCTTGATGGCCGGCATCGTTGGCCGCCTGTTTCGCGAATTTGCGATCACGCTTTCGACGGCCATCGTTGTATCGATGGTCATCTCGCTGACAACCACCCCCATGATGTGCGCTTATCTGCTCAAGAATGAGAAAACGGTCGTACACGGCCGCGCGTATCGAGTCAGCGAGAAAGGATTTACGTGGATGCTCTCTACGTACAGTCGCTCTCTGACCTGGGTGCTAAAGCATCCAGGGCCAATCCTGACCCTCCTCCTGCTCACCATTGCTCTGAATTTCTATCTCATCGCAATCATCCCCAAGGGGTTCTTTCCCCAGCAGGATACGGGAGCCATTACCGGCAGCGTTCGGGGACCGCAGGACGCATCGTTTCCGGTAATGAACAACTCGATTTTGCAACTGGTGAATGTCATCAAGGCAGACCCGGCTGTTGCGGATGTTATAGCGCATACGGGAGGCGGTGGCGCATCCAACAGTGGCACCATCTATATCGCGCTGAAGCCATTGAATGTCCGCAAGGTTACGGCGCCGGTCATCATCGATCGGCTGCGGCCCAAACTGAACCGGCTTCCCGTCGCTTCAGCCTTCCTCCAGGCGGCGCAGGACCTGCGCATTGGAGGACGATCGAGTAATGCCATGTACCAATACACAATTCAGTCTGACAGTGTGGAGGATCTGGCACACTGGGGCCCGATTCTGTTGGCGGGCATACAGAAGATTCCCGGATTTCAGGATGTGAGCAGCGATGCGCAAAATAGTGGTCTTGAGGAACTGATAACTTATGATCGTCCCACCGCTGCGAGGCTTGGCATTACTCCTCAGTCTTTGAATCAGTCCCTCTACAGCGCCTTCGGACAGTCGGAAGTCTCCATCATTTACACGCAACTGAACCAGTATTATGTCGTACTCGAGGTGGCGCCCCCGTACTGGCAGAGTCCCGATGGTTTGAAGAACATCTACCTCAATACCTCGGGCAGCGGGATCGTTCCACTTTCCACGGTTACTTCGGCGCAAGCGAACACTACCCCGCTCATCATCAATCACACCAGCTCCTTCCCATCCGTCACGGTGTCGTTCAACCTTGCGTCGAACATGTCGTTGAGCGACGCCACCCGCTTGGTTTCCCAGATGCAGAACCGGCTGAATATGCCGGGAACTGTGCGCGGCTTCTTTGCCGGGACAGCGGCCGCCTATCAAACTTCCCTCAATAGTGAGCCTCTTCTCATAGGAACGGCGTTACTGGCGGTCTACATCGTTCTCGGCATCTTGTACGAAAGCCTGATACATCCTCTCACCATCATTTCCACTTTGCCCTCGGCAAGCGTGGGAGCCATGCTCGCGCTAATGCTGTTCAAAATAGACCTCAACGTCATTTCAATCATCGGCATCATTCTGCTGATCGGCATCGTGAAAAAGAACGCGATCATGATGATTGACTTTGCCTTGGTAGCAGAGCGCGAACATGGCAAGACCACCACCGAGGCTATCTTTGAAGCTTGTCAGCTTCGCTTCCGTCCCATCCTGATGACGACAATGGCTGCCCTGTTTGGCGCATTGCCGCTGGCATTCGGTACGGGAACCGGCTCCGAATTGAGGCGCCCGCTCGGAATCACGATCGTCGGCGGTTTGATTGTAAGCCAGATGCTGACACTCTACACCACGCCAGTCGTCTACCTGTTTTTCGACCGTTTGCGGCTCCGCTTTCGCGGCAAACAGCCAGTGATTCTCTATCATGGGACCGCAGAGGCCACAAAGCAAAAGATCTATCGGAGCGTCAGTTATGGAAAAGTCCATTGCTCAATCCAGCAGGCCGTTTTCGGCGTGGAGTATACTCTCACTCACTCTGCCATTTGCGTTGCTGGTTGGATGCGACGTGGGGCCACGATATCTTCCGCCCACATCGACAGCTCCTCAGGTCTACAAAGAATCACCCGCGCTGTTTAAGGAAACCGAGGGATGGACAATCGCGCACCCCCAGGATGCAACTCTTCGCGGCAAGTGGTGGGAAATCTATAGCGATCCAGACTTGAATGCTCTCGAAGATCTACTCAATATCGACAATCAGAACATTCGCGAGGCCTTTGAGAACTTCATGCAGGCCCGTGCCCTGGTGCGTGAGGCACGCTCCCAATATTTCCCCACAGTAAGCGTGGGCGGCTCGTACACTCGATCACAGACATCTTCAAACGTTGGGTCAACGGCTAACACCGGCACACTTGCCGGTAAACAGACACAGGTCTTTTCCTTTCCGGCCGATGTCTCGTGGGAGCCTGACCTGTGGGGGAGGGTCCGCAATACGGTGCACGCGAGCCAATACACTGCCCAATTGACCGCGGCTGACCTTGAAAATGAGCGGCTGACTGAACAGGCAATTCTCGCCGAATACTTCTTTGAAATTCGCGGACAGGATGCGCTGCAAAAAATTCTCAATGACACGGTCGAAGCCGACAAGAAAGCCCTTGAAATTGCGAAGGGTCGCTTTGACGACGGTGTAGACGACCAGATCTCCGTTGTCGAGGCACAGTCAACTCTTGAGAGCGCGCAATCGGATGCGATGAATATCGGGATTGCACGAGCCCAGTATGAGCATGCCATCGCCACGCTTATCGGCAAGTCGGCCTCCACATTCTCAATACCAGTCCAGCCAAGGACGTGCGCACCTCCGCCCATCCCTATCGGCCTACCATCCCAATTGCTCGAGCGGCGTCCAGACATAGCCGCTGCAGAGCGAAACATGGCCGCTTCGAATGCGCAGATCAGAATTGCTTATGCCGCCTTTTACCCTGCTCTGACCCTCTCAGCCAGCGGCGGCGTGGAGAGTTCGGCCGTAAAGCACATCCTGGTTTGGCCCAGCCGATTCTGGTCTGTCGGTCCTTCCATCTCTGAAACTGTCTATGATGGGGGCCTGCGCAGGGCGGCCGTGAATCAGTACATCGCGGCTTATAACGCAAATCTCGCTGCCTATCGCCAATCCGTCCTTACGGCATTTCAGCAGGTCGAAGACTCGCTCGCGGCGGTCCGCATTTTTTCCCAGCAGATTCAACGCCGGCAGGAAGCCGTCGCGTCATCTCAGACGTTTCTGCAGCTCGAGTTGGGGCGCTATGAAACCGGCATCGATCCTTACATCGACGTGGTCACAGCACAAACCACTCTTCTCGCGAACCGGCAGTCCTTGGCGACTCTCCAAGTTCAGCAAATGACGGCATCGGTTCAACTGATCGAATCCCTGGGCGGAGGGTGGGATCGATCGCAGTTGCCTACACCTGCCCAAGTCACCGGGAAGCCGATGAGGTCAGAGACTGCGATTCAGCATTAGATTGCGAAAACAACGTCACCGCTTAAAGTCAAACGTCGCTATCTATGCAGCTATGCAGTTACCACCATTCCGTGGAGCGCGTTGCCGCAGCCTTCACGCCGTTCTCGGATTTGGCCGAGCGAAGGAGCAAGAGCGGGCACTCCACGAGCTTGATGACCTTCGCGGCAATCGATCCGAAGACCAGCGGTTGCCAGCCTGAAATGCCATGGGTGGAGATCACGACCAGGTCAACATGTTCACGTTCTATTACTTGCATGATGTTCCCAACTACGTCATTTCCAACTTCGACACTGGAGGTTGACTTCACTCCTCTGGATGCGAGAGCTGCATGGCACTTTGCCAGATGTTGCTCTGCGAATGTTCGTGCCTCCTCAACAAACTTATTTTCGGGAACCATGTCGGGAATTGTCGTGGCGGGGAACATCGGGATCACATTCACAAGATAGAGTTCCGCATGAAAGTGCTTTGCAAGGTCACTTGCCGTCTCCAAGGCCGCCTGGGATGAGGGGCTAAAGTCAATTGGCAAAAGGATCTTCGTGGGGATGGAAGAGGAAGAATGAGCTTCAGGCATGACGGTCTCCTTGACGAATCATGAGCCGATTCGCAGGCTCATTCTCTTCCATCCGCACACGCCCGGCCTGTGCTCTTTTGAACACTCTGCGCACGGGCTCGTCGTCGTTGTTTATGGACCGATGTCACCTTGACCGATTGGTGCGGTCATGCGGAGACGACAACTTATAATCCTGTGCAAGAATGACCAGCTATCGAGGCCTCCATTCTGAAAGCATTACTAAGAGCATGCTTATGCTCCGTGGTACGTCGTTGAAAGCGCCAGCCGTGTCTCTGAACGACGATGCCGATTAGAGGTGCGCAATTGAAGTCATCCACGACGATATTGGAGCCACAATCCTCGCCCGTCTATCTCGGTAATCGGACAGACATGCGAAGCGGCAGAACGGCCACGGAGCCTCTCGGCATGAAGGTGACACGGGCGATGTTCGTGTTGCTTGTAACTATAGTGCTGACAGCACTGCCAAGTGAGATAAGGTCGCAATCGCTGTCGTCTTCTGAAGGTCTCTCAGTAACCCAAAAAGTTACGACATCTTCGAATCTCGACTTGACGTATGTCCGTCCGACACAGAAGACAATGGTTATTAACTACACTTTCGATGCGTTTGGTCCGTATCCAATTGCCGGCGCCGCGTTCGCAGCCGGTATCAACCAGCTGAGTAATGCGCCACCGGAGTGGAACCAGGGAGCTGAGGGTTTTGGCAAGCGATTTGGATCCGACTTTGCAATCGCAGCTATTGGAATAACCACGCGCTATGCGCTGGCAGAAGCCTTCAAGGAAGATACCTTATATTACCGCTGTCAATGCAGCGGGATGTTTCCGCGGCTGCGCCATGCCACGATTTCCACATTGACAGCTCGTCGCGGCGAAGACGGCCATCGTGCTTTCTCTTTCTCTGCGCTGGTTGCGCCTTACGCGGGTTCAATGACTGCTATCTATGGTTGGTACCCGGATCGTTTTGGAGCAAAGGACGCATTCCGGATGGGTAACTATAGTCTCTTGGGATATGTAGGGGGAAACATCGCCCTGGAGTTCCTGTATAGCGGACCCCATTCCATGCTGACGCGCATGCACCTGAACAACGGACACGGCGCACCAGACCCAGGACCAAACCATTGAACGACCGCGGGCAGACGGCAGCCGCGAGTTTCAGCCCTCCACTTCCGGAACGGAGGATCGTAGACATTCCCGCTGCCATCGCTTCGCCGGGGGGCTTGGTTGACGGCTTTTTCGAGTGGTTCGGCAACCTCGGAATCTTTTCCTGGCAAGTTCTCAAGGCTGCAGTGACGCCGCCCTATGAGTGGCGTGAGTTGATTCGACAACTCGACGAAGTTGGATCGAAGTCTCTACCGCTCGTCGCCTTGGCAGGAGCCGCAATCGGCGTTGTCATCTCGTTGGAGGCCCGTTACAGTCTCAGTCGGTTCGGCGCTAAATCGATGTTTCCCGCCACTCTGGTGTATTCCGTCATCCAGGTGATGGGCCCGGTCATCACAGGTCTTGTTGTGAGCGGGCGCGTGGGCGCCGGCATTGGCGCTGAGCTTGCATCGATGAAAGTAACAGAACAGATCGATGCCATCGAGGCATCTGCGATCAACCCGTACAGACTGCTCGCGGCAACACGCATTCTTGCCTGCATTCTGATGCTGCCGCTCCTGACCGTTGCCGCTGACGGTTGCGGCTTATTAACTGGCTGGTTCGCCCAGACTCTAGTGGAACCGCTCTCATTCCAGCAGTTCATTTCAAGTGGCTTCAGCGGCGCCACCTTTAACGCCTTTCTGCCACCAACTCTCAAGACCGCCGTGTATGGCCTGATCATCGGGCTCGTTTCATGTTTTCAGGGAATGCGTACACGCGGAGGCGCCGCCGGAGTGGGACGTGCTGCCACCAACTCTGTCGTACTTGCTTCACTCTTTCTTATCCTGGCGGACGTCGTCTTGGTGAAATTCATCCTGGTTTTCTTTCCTTAGCCCTTGCATGAACTGCTCGCGAAACAAATATGGCCACAGCCTATGACAATGCGATGAAGCAAGAAGCTGCCACGGATGATAGCGGCGTCCCGTTTGTCGCGGTTGAGAATTTGCGGAAGGTCTTTGCAGGCCGCGCGGTTCTCGACGGAGTCAACTTAAGCGTGAGCCGTGGGAAAACACTGGCCGTGCTGGGACGAAGCGGTACAGGAAAGAGCGTGCTGCTCAGACTCCTCATTGGCCTCGAGAGACCGGATTCAGGATCGGTTTGCATCCATGGCCAGGACATCGCAGGCCTGGCTCTCGATCAGCTTGGAGAGATCAGGAAGAGGATAGGCTTCCTGTTTCAGCATGCAGCTCTTTACGATTCGTTGACTGTCGCCGAGAATGTGGCTTTTCCTCTGCAACACCATAGAAAGGAAATGTCGAAGTCCGAGCAGGCCGACCGGGTGAACCAGTTGCTGGCTGAAGTGGGAATGGAAGAAGACCTCGAGAAAATGCCTTCAGACATCTCCGGTGGAATGCAAAAGCGCGTGGGCCTTGCACGGGCGCTCGCGCTCGAGCCTGAGATTCTCCTCCTCGACGAGCCCACCGCCGGACTCGACCCCATCAGTTCAGGGGAAATCGACGAGTTGATTCTCAAACTCCAGCGTGAGCGAATGATGGCATCGATCGTTGTAACCCACAATCTGCATAGCGCTAGGACGATCGCCAACCGTCTGGCCATCTTGAATGAAGGCAAGGTGGTGATCCAAGGCTCGTTTGAAGACCTTCAACAAAGTGATATCGGGTTTGTAAAGGAATTTCTGAAGCAGTCGTAGGAGAAGTTATGTCGAGAGTGGCGCGGCTAGGAGCATTCATCGTTATGACATTGGCGGTTCTGGGCGCCGGGGTCTTCGTTATCGGGAGCAAGGAGTACCTGTTTCGCTCCACATACCAACTGAAGGCCCAGTTCGACAATGTAGCGGGTCTGGCTGAAGGAGCCGACGTTCAGGTGGGCGGCGTTCACAGTGGAACAGTAACTGGAATTGCCTTGCCCAGGAAGCCCGGTGATAAGATAACCGTCTTCATAAATCTCGCCAAGTCCACGCACGAGATTATCAAGAAGGACTCCGTAGCTTCAATCCAAACCGAGGGGCTGTTGGGGAACCAATACGTGGCCATCTCTTTCGGATCTGCAGGGCAAGCCGAAGTAAAAGACGGCGAGATTATCCAGAGTGAACCGCCGCTGGTGATGGCCGACCTGCTCAAGAAGACCAGCAGCATTCTGGATGGCAGCCAAATGGCTATCCAGAATGCTGCTTTGGCGACGGCGCACCTGAACTCAGTGAGTGCGAAAATCGATTCAGGACAGGGTACCGTGGGCGCGCTCGTGAACGACAAAGAACTCTATAGCAACCTGGAACAGACCACATCCACTCTGCATGCAACAATGCTCCAGGCGCAGACTGGAGTGACGGACTTTCAGGAGAATATGGAGGCCTTGAAACACAACTTCCTTTTGAGCGGATATTTCAAGAAGCGCGGATACGAAGACTCCGCCGACTTGGCTGCAAATAGTATTGGCGGGCTCCCGAAAGAGATGCCGGAAAAGGAGTTTACTTTTACAGCCAGGCAGCTCTTCGATGGCCGCGATTCCGCCAAGATGAAGGATCAGAAAACCCTAAAGGCCAGCGGCGATTTTCTGGCCCATAATGATTTCGGGTTTGCGGTTGTGGTGGTTTCCACTGGTATGGACGGCGATACCCAGAAGGATCTGGTGCTCACCGAAGCCAGGGCGATGGTCGTGCGCGAGTATCTGGTCGAAAACTTCGGATTTGACGACAGCCAGCTTAAGACGCTGGGATTAGGCAAGCAGGCGGGAGCGAATCCGGAGACAGATTGGGGTTCGATCCGGATCCTCATTTTCCCTGAAGGAACCCAGATCCCGACCGCCAGCCTCGCACCGGCAGGCAGTCCATCCACAACCGATGCCGACCGCCCAACCGGGGTCACCGCCGCAGCAACTCAAAAGCCATAGTGCATTACGCAACTATGGTGTGCAGTGAGTGTATGCGCAAAGGACGCTTTCCGCCTCGTGTACCGAATTGCTCAGGATACTGTCTTCCGAAATAAAAGAATAACTTGGAAAGAACATCACGGTTCTTGTGTGCGATCCCACCCTCCCATTGCGATCCCACCCTCCAATATGGATATGGCGCTTGCATGCTGACAAACCGCTTTTGCATCTGTATTGGTAGGATTCGCCGTGACCCCATCAAAAATAGCCCTCTGCATGCATCCGGCTGAGCACTTTAGCTCAGCCATTCTCCCATTTGCCTTGAGAGTATAGGCAGGAAGCGGAGTAACTTCCCTCCTCTTCCTCTTGGTCTTTGGGATTATGTAGTGACATTCCGCCAACGCCGCGTTTCAATTACTTCGCGGGGTATGCTATCGGCGCAAATGCAGTTGCCCACGGAAGGATGCACAAGGAGCATGCAGGCACTTCAACGCGAGTGCTCATAACTTCTCGGCGATACCTTGCGTGTGGATCGAGTTCGTGAAAAGGATTGGAGCACATTAAATGCCACTCGTCACCGTTGTTATCATACTGGCCGTCGTAGGCGTCTTGTTATGGCTGGTGAATCGCATTCCGATGCAGAGTACCATCAAGAGCATCCTGAATCTTGTAGTTGTAATCGCGGTGGTTCTGTGGCTACTGAAGGTATTTGATCTCCTCCATTACGTTTCACAATTCCGCGTCGGGCATTGAGTAATCAAGCGAATGAAGTCGGTAGCGTTGCGCGACAACACAGCAACAGAACGCGCGCGCTGAACGAAGCCTACGTAACAAGAAGTCGTGACGGTAACATCCATGAAAGCGACCAGAGTTGCAGGCGATGCCTTCGGCACTCGGCCTGCTTCGGTGATAGGCCGGAAAGAGCTGTTTGGAAATCCCTTCTCGCCAACAATTCTCCAGGCATCGCTCCAGACCGACGCCGCTCAAGCTCGTAATCGAACGACTGGAGTTATTATGCCCCTCATCAAGAAAAAGGACCTAAAGAGCTATTTCGCTTCCGCCGGCGCAATGCAAATCATTCGAAGTCGCCCACGGACCGACCAAATGCTATCATCTCCTCGGGATTGAAAGCTGAATTCGCAGATCCGAATCGGGATCATGTGGCTAAGGAACAACCTAAGCAACCGTTCTCCAATGGGCCGGACATCCCCTGATCGTGATGGCGTTCCCGTCTGTTAATGCATGGACACCCGTACTGTCCCTACTGCAATTCGGTCAAATTCAAGGCAGCTGAGTTGCGGTCGATCGATGGAGTGCTCTGGACGTTCGCGCAAAATCCAGTTCGGTGCATGTTTTACCTGCGCCGCTACAACTTGTTTGCATTGCATGGCGCTAATGCAGGATGAGTCATGACCATCCTTGTCCCAAAGACGGCTCAACCTCCTGTGCTGCGGACACAGCACTCGCTCGTGCCTCACTGGCTCACACACCTGGGCGCTCTTGGGCTCTTTTCCGTTGCCGTCATCGATTCCTCCGTTATTCCTTTGCCCCTGCCCGGTAGCACTGACTTGCTCCTGCTTTGGCTGGTCGCTCACAACGGAGATCCCTGGCTGCTTGCGGCGATGGCCATTGCCGGCAGCCTCGTGGGAGGTTACACCACATGGCACGTTGGACGCAGAGGCGGTGAGGCAACACTGCAGCGGCACGTCCCGGCCCGCATTCTTAAGCGGGTAATCGTTTGGGTCAAGCATCATCCAGTCCTCGCTGTGTTTCTTCCCGCGATGCTGCCTCCGCCTATTCCTCTACTACCATTTGCGCTCGCCTCGGGCGCACTGGGAGTTTCGCGTAGCCGCTTTCTCGTCGTGTACGGCGCGGCTCGCACCTTGCGTTACTCCCTGATTGCTTGGCTCGGCGTGGTTTATGGACGCCGTGCGCTCCGCCTGTGGTCTGGAACGCTGCAGAAATGGTCTGCGCCGCTGCTTTGGGTGTTCGGGGGACTACTTGTTACCGGAGTTTGTCTCGGGATATGGAAGCTTCGTGGTCTGCGCAAATCTGCGGTCGCAGTAAATCGCACATCGCGTGACAAGACGGCTCTCGCGGACTGAAATGCCGGAGGCCTCTCTACTGCGCTTCACTTTGGCGGTTGGGATCCCTTCCGGACCTGCGCACAGACCCAGGTCTCTGACCGCTTGATGCTGTATCAACGTCGGGTGCCCCAAGTTTCGGGGTCCCCGGCGACAGGTCTTCGTCGCTGGGGTGAGGTTTCGATTTTGAGACCTGGGAAACCACAAATCTCAGGAGCGAATTCATACGGTCAGATATCTGGGCACCAAAAACAACGGCCGGGTAGATATACCCGGCCGCCAAAAGACTCCACTTACAATCAATTGCTTTTGTTAGGGCGGTTCTGCTGTTTTTGTGGCTTCGGCTGTGGCTGCCGAGACTGTAAAGCCTGTTGCTGGGTTGAGTGTCTTTCAGATAACTGCTGGGTCTGTTGCTGGTGCTTCTGCTCCACTTGTTGTGTCCTGGAATCACTCGCCTTCTGCTGACTTAGCTGCAGATGCTCAGAGTCCTGCTTTACCTGGAGGCTTTGCCGCTCCTGGTTCTGCTTCGCGATCAAGTTGTCCTGCTGCTTTTGGTACTTCTTGTCTGCCCTGTCATTTCCAGAGTTTATTGGTTGCGGGTGCTGAATAGGGGCAAGGTCGTTCGGGTGGTTGACGGGGCGCGGTGGCGTGTTCTCTGATTGCTTTGCTTGATTCTCGACGCGAGGTTCGGTTGCCGCACCGGCGCCTGAAGACCTTGAAGGTGCACCTGCCAGCGTTGGGGTTGCCGCCTGGTGTTCATTTACTGCTTCCGGCTTGGCAACGTGTGCAATAGGCGGATTGCCGTGGTTTGACGATGCCCGGAGTTCCGGGTTCGCTTGCGCCGTTTTCGCATGTTCTGTTTGAGCAGCTACCGGCGCGACATGTCTCTGTCTTGTCGCCGCTTCCTGCTGAGAGGTCGCGCGCACTTCGATGCCGCCCGCTCCGCCGTTGAAGCTGACGCGGCTTTCGTTGCGATTGCTGATTGGTTGGTCATAGACATCGTGATTTCTCGCAACATCCACGTTGTTTGCTGAGCGATTGTAGAAGAAGTGTCCGTTGTCCCAACGGCCGCCTTCATAGCCTTCGCCAGAGTAACCAAAGCCGTAGTTAATGCCGCCATAGAAGCCAACCTCAGGGCCCCAATAGCCTTCATTGAAGCGATAGCCGCCATCTCCCCAGCCCCAATAGCCTGGGGTCCAGAGGAAACCCTCTTCCGGCGCCATTACCCACTCCCCGTCCACCCAGTAGTAGTCGGAGATGCTGTCGTCATATGCCCAGTAGCCAGGAGTCCAAAGATAGCCGTCTCCCGGGCAAACTGGCTGGTCGTAGACGGGCAGAGCAGGCGGGCCCACTGAGATGGATACGCTAACCTGCCCGAACAGGGTGACCGGTATGGCCAATGCTAGAAACGCTAATAGAATCCGGATCGTGCGCATAGGAATCCTTTTTACCAATCATCCTTCGATTACTCGCCTACGCAATACCAATTTGAGCTGCGAGGACTGAAAGGTAGCGTATTACACGCCATCGTCAAGCCTTCCACAGATCACAAGCCGAGTCTGTGTACTAATGCTCATCTCTCGTATATGTTGCGACGGAATCCAAGATTGGCCTGGAGTACTGCCTCATGCTAAAGAACCTGCTCTACACCACAAACATCGCAACGCCAGCAACGAACATGGCCGTTGTGGCGATAGCCACGACAGCCCAACCCAGGCGAGAGCTCGGTTGGCCCTGCATCAATTTCTTGTCCGCCGCAACAATGAGGATTGCAACAAGAAGAAAAGGTGCCAGCAGTCCATTAATGACAGCCGTCCAGTAGAGCGCTTTCACGGGGTTGATACCAATAAAGTCCAACCCCACGCCTACTCCCGTTGAGACCAATATCAAAGCGTAAAACCAGCGTGCCTGCCTCAATTTCTTGTTCAGGCCTTGGCGCCAGCCAAGTGTCTCGGCGAAAGCGTATGCGGCTGATCCTGCCAGTGTAGGGATAGCCAGAAATCCAACGCCGACAATACCCAAAGTGAAAAGCATCGCAGCAAAATTGCCCGCAAAGGGCCGAAGAGCCTCAGCCGCCTGCCGGGAGGTCTCGATGTTCGTGATGCCGTGCCGATTAAGGGTGATGGCTGTGGTCAGAATGATAAAGAACATGACCATGTTCGAGAAGAATGCACCAACGCCCACATCTACATTTCTAAAATCCAGCTCCTCAGATGTGGCTCCTTTCCGCAGGGCAAGCGTACTCTGCCCTGCCGATTTCTCCTCTTCCACTTCTTGGCTTGTCTGCCAGAAGAACAGATAGGGGCTAATAGTGGTGCCGAGAATCGCCACCAGTGTTGCCCATTCATTTCTCGTGTGCGGCATCGAAGGCATCAGAGTGTCGCGCAACACTTGCCCCCAGTCAGCTCCCACCACAAAAGCAGTAATGGGGTAAGCAAAGAGCACAAGGACCAGCCATTTGAGCACGTTCGCGATTTGGTTATATTGGAGCCGGACCGTTGCCCACGAAATAAGAAGTGCGAACACCACCACAAACCAGTGAGAATTGATCCCTGACAGCATCGCAGCCGCATCTGCCATGCCCGCGAGATCTGCCGCAATGTTGATCGTATTTGCAGCCAGCAGGGCAATGACGAAGGTCAGCAAAAGCCATCTCGGAAAGCGTTGTTTGAAATTCCCGGCCAGGCCCTGTCCTGTCACCTTGCCGATGCGGGCGCACATGATTTGAACGGCAGCCATCAGCGGCCATGTAAACAGTGCGGTCCAAAGGAGCTTGCTTCCGAGCTGTGCGCCAGCGACAGAATATGTGGCGATGCCTGAGGGATCGTCATCTGCAGCCCCGGTAATTAACCCAGGCCCGAGCGACCTTAGCAGAGATCGAACCCATCGAGATGGTGCGAGCATCGGCACGGATAGAAAGATGAGCACTCCGTTTGAACAAGGGTAGCGCGAAGCGCACAGACCAATGTCAGTCTTTACTCAAGAGCCGTTTCTGCCATGGACCCGAATGCGTGCGAAGCAACGAACCGGCACAGGAGATAAGCACAACGCCAGTACAAGAAGACACCAGGCAAACGCGATTTGTAGAGTTGTCACAGGGTTCTATTCTCCAAACTTCGTGATGAAATCAGCATTTCTTTGAGCGCTGGCATGGCGGCGAGATGCGGGTAGAACATGGCTGATTGCCGAGGTGAACGCGTCCGCTGTGGCGCGATAGGAATCAACTCCGCATGATCAGCTAGAGGCAGGAACGCGCCCTTCTGAATGCGGTAGGTATAGACATTTATCCTGGCCAGAAAGAACCATGGATATTGTGTCAAATCAATATTCGTCACTTCCACGGCATTAAAGTGTTCACTAATGCCGCGAAGCGCCAGCTTGAGCGCGCTCGCGATCGCCTCCTGCGATGTCTCTCCGATACCGCTTCTCCGCGATCCATCGCCGATCTTTATGAAGTTCCATCCTCGTCTCAAAATTCTCTCTTCCAGATGGAGGGCATCCACTGACCTCGAGAAGCTCCAGCCTTCGCGGAATTCATCCGTCGCCAGCCTGAGGCCCTCGGGCAGTTCAATTCGTACACGTAAAAGTAGGTTTAGTTCAGCGATGGTGCGCATCTGTCGGACTCTTTCTTGTTGCGTTTATTTGCTGAGCGAGGGTGCGCCGTGTGCCCGGCTTATCGCACAGATTCCATGCCGAAATGACCTTGGTTCTGTTTGGCCTGAGGTTCGGCGATTGCGTACTGAACCGAACTTCCGCAACAGATGCAATACACTTCCCCCGCGGGGAGGCCGGCACCTTCAAGAGTCACTGGGAGGGTGTCCAGACACTCCGGGCAGGCAATCGCAACCTGCGCTTTCCCTGGGGGTCGATCCCGTTGCGCTCATTCCAGACGGGCGGCTTGGTGCAATCAGGTACGGAAGTGCGCCGTTTCATTTGAGGTAGCGCCCTGAAGATTTGCAGTAGCGCGCTCATACTGCTGCCCTTCTGGTAGAAGGCGTCCGCGGGAATGCCCGAGGGCACCTCTTTTCCTGAAAAGGAGCCGCTCATGAGGATGACCTGGATTGCTGGGTACCGGCGTCGGACTACCGAAAGCAGTTCGAATCCGGACATGCCCGGCATGTTGAGATCGGAAAGGAGGATCTCGGGGATGTCTTGGCGGATCTCGCGCAAAGCGGAAAAGCCATCCTCGGCAGAACGTACTCGGTACCCAAGCTCACCAAGCACGAGCGACAAGATCGTCCGAATAGACGGCTTATCGTCGACGATGAGAACTCTTGCTCTCGTGCCGGGCATCCCTCACCTCTCCTGAAAAACTGATTTAGGAATTGAAGTGAGTGTTCCATGGCGCAAACCGGTGTGCTGTTCAATTTTGCACAACCCCGCCCGACCTCCATCGGCCGGTGTCGGGCTATACGCTTTGATCGGTCGTGGCCCCTCACCTAGAGCGTTATTGCTCAGACCTTCCCCGGCAATCGCCCTAAGGTGAGAAGTACCTTGTGCGCCTCAGTGCGCGGAAAGCAAATGACGCTGCGCATAGGTAGAAAATGGTGAGATGCATGAAGAAAGTTATGACGTTTGTGGCAATACTCAGTTTGAGTAGCATCGGCTGGGCCGGAACAAATCGCGAAGCGACAAACGACCGATTGGATCATGCAGGCCGGGTCCTGCACGAGATCATGGCCGCGCCAGACAGTGGCATTCCGGAAGAAGTTCTGGAACACGCGAAGTGCGTCGCCGTTGTACCCCATCTCCTCAAGGGAGGATTCGTCTTCGGCGGGGAAAATGGCCGAGGTGTGGCCACATGCAGAACCGCTGAAGGCTGGAGCGGGCCAGTGTTCTTTGCCATTACGGGCGGAAGCTGGGGCTTGCAGATCGGCATCGAGGGCGTAGACCTGGTCATGATTATTCAAAATGACCGGGGAATGAGGCAGTTGCTCTCAAGCAAGTTCGAGCTCGGCGCGGATGCTTCCGCGGCAGCCGGACCGGTAGGTCGCCATGCCTCAGCCGATACCGATTGGAAAATGGATGCCGAGATCCTCACTTATTCACGCGCCAGGGGCGCCTTTGCCGGCCTGACTTTGAACGGCGCTTCGATTCGCCGCGACGACGATTCCACTGAGGCTATCTACGGCCATGACGTCTCCAATGGCCGAATTCTGCGCGGCGAGGTGGCCGCACCCGCTTCGGCGCAATCGTTCCTCGATGCAGTAAGGAACGCAAAGGCACAGGCTGTTGCTTCGAATTAGCAACCGGCTTTGATCGCAATGTTGGCGCCCTGGGAAGCCTTCAGGTCCCGGGCGCCAACAATGCGCCGAATTGCCGTGAATGCGGGGAGAGGGATTCGAATCGCCGATCTCTACTGACTCTAAACAAGTTCTTCAAAACGCTAGGCGCTCAAGACTGTCAAAACGCAGGAAACGCGGTTTTTGAGTACGCCACAAGTACACGGGTTTTGCTACGCGGAATTCAGCCGCTGTCATTTTGACTCACCAACGCGAAGCCGGCAGATATCCGACTTCACGGGTAGCTCATTCTTGATTAAGCATGGCTGGTGTGTCGAGAGTCAGAAGGCAAAGGGCTGAAGGTCGGCCAATGCCGGCGAGAACAAAGGATTGATCCAATCGCTCTCACATGAACGTTCCCTCTCAGATCATCTCCAGGACAAGAAGATTCCAGTCTATGAATCCCTTGTGGCTCAGTGCTGCCCCGGTATCCGGATGGTAGTACTCATTTAATGAGCCGTTTGCCTCAAGGTCCCTCGACAGCAGAAGCAGAGTCTTGTCGGCCAGCACATCTGCTTCTTTCTTGTATCCATACCGCTGCAAAGCCTTCCATACGAAGTAGTTCACGAGGATCCACACTGGCCCAAGCCAGTTGCTTGGGTTGGAACTAAACTCCAGCGAGTACATGGTCTCTCGGGCCGAAAGTGACCTGGCGCCCCATCGCGCGCAGAGGCGGTCGTCCGCGAGATAATTTGTGGTAACCAGTTTCTCCGCGTTCTGTTGAGGTGCGATGCCGCACCAGAGCGGCAGGAAGCCGGTGAACATCTGGATCCTCATCGGCATGCATCTCCAAGACATGTCCATTCCTCGCGGCACCTTTAGGATAAGCTCAGCTCGTCGATCGACACACTGAACATCGACGGTGTAGTAGTAACTATCCCTGGGATCCCAGCAGAACGTGTGGATCCGCTGCGCCAACTCTTCTGCCTGGCTTGAAAGCCGATGACGATCCGCCAAGCGTCCAAGCCGTCGTGCGAGTTCCGCCGACGCTAGAAGATCCTGGTAGAACAAGCAATTGAGGAGCAAGTTTGCGGAGGAAAAGAAAGGCCGGCCAAATGTGGTTGGGTCATTGTCATCACCGATTGCGACATCATCGCCCCACACCAGCAGGCCAGTCGAGGAAGAGTTGTGCCTTGTCCAGGAATCGTAGAAACGCAGAATCGAATCGAAATGCGGCTCCAACCAGTTCGCTTCTCCGCGCTGGTTGCAGGCGAGCAGCCCAAGTTGGCCGAACACAGGCTTGGCTTGATTTCTCGAGGTCGAGTTCTTGCCCTGGATTCCGAGGGGGTCCGGGTCGTCTGCGGTCATCATGATTGGAATCTGCCCACCCGGTGAAGCATGCTCAAGAAAGTTCAACAGGCTGCCCGAGACGTGATCGCAGAGCTTTTGTTTAAGTGACTCATCGTGTTGCAGCGCGGCCAGACGAAACAGCCCCTGGCTGGTCCAAAGTGTGTCCCAGTCCCAGAGGTTCGTTGAGTAGGTGTTGCCAGGCAGGGCGGGCGCGACGCTGGGGTGCTTCAGGATTCCATCGGGAGCCCGCAGTAGCAGCGGCGCCTTCGCTCCGAAATAGCGGAGTAGTGCATCTGCGTGTTGACGGCGTTCATCACCCGAGAGAAGTACCGCGTTACTGGCGGCGGTGCTTTGGCGCTGTTCGTTGCGAGCTTTCACGATGGAGGCGGCACTTGAAGCGGCCAATCCAGCTAAAACGTCACGTCTGGAAATAGGGGTCATTCCGTCTTTCTGCCTCTTGGGCTTTCATTCAGTTTAGGCTGTTGCCGTTCTCGGTTGGGTCCACACTTGGCCCAATGTGGACTGATTCGCATTTGCGATCTGTTGATAGCGATCAGCAGAAAAGTTGCCTATCCCGGATGGCTCTTGAACCAATCGCCCTCGGCAACGGCTTTCGGCTTTTCGCCGATGCTGCGATAAAGGTGGAGCAGGCGAAAGCGCACAGCCCTGCTGGATGGGTATTCCGACTCTGCCTTTGACAGAAGAGAGATCGCGTTGCGCGCCTCTCCCAACTGCTCAAGCGCTTCGGCAAGATCGAGCATTGCCTGAAACAGTTGGAAGATGGCTCTCGCGTCGACTGGGGCAAAACGAATTTCGAAGTCGTTCTCAGTTCGCAAGTGGTGAATGGGATGCAAGGGAAACCCAAGGTGGAAGCTAAGGCAATCTGGTGAGTCACCGTGTTGTCCCGGTTCAGATGGAAATGGAGAAGGCGTTCTCCCAGTAAGGTAAAGGAGAGAACGCATGAAGAAGTTGTGGGAAAGATATGGTTTTCGTGAAATATCTGGCTCTGCCCCTCCCAATCGCGAGGTGGCGCGAATAAAAGAGAAAAATCTATGTAAACTATGGATTATTAATGACTTATATGGCGGAGGGAGAGGGATTCGAACCCCCGGTACCCTTTCAGGCACAACGGTTTTCAAGACCGCCGGTATCAACCGCTCACCCATCCCTCCGCATAGCAGAAGGGCACTCTGTTCACCAGTTTATCGCACCCTTTGGTCCGCCCGTAGCGAAACCAGAGTGACCGTACCCCGAAGGCAAAGCATTCAAGTCGACGCGACCAACAGGGAGCGACGACTCTTCAGCGGCTCACCAGGCGCACCAACTTCTGTCCAGTGGATCGCTCTGGCAGAATGTCTGGTGCGGAAGGCGGGACTTGAACCCGCAAGCCTTTCGGCGCTAGCTCCTAAGGCTAGTGTGTTTGCCATTTCACCACTTCCGCACTCCGCGGCCACGTCGTCTCTTGCCAACGCTGGCCATGGCTAGTCTAGAGGCAAACGTGCGCCGCCTGCAATGTCTCTTTGAATTTCTGACGCGCGTCTTCCGGCTCCTGGCTCAAGTCAGGAATCTGCACAATCCCTTGAAAATGCCCTTGCCAAACCTGTCGCGATCGGCCATCACATCGATAAATCTGAGACCCCCAAAATCACGTTCGCTATTCTGCCATGCCGGGCTCGCCGCTCTTGTCGGCATCCTCTGCCACCCTTGACTTTTGTCTGGTTGGCTTCTACGATTTGGATGTCTGTGGTGAAGGAGTTCACCCTTAACCGCTGTCCATCCAAGAGGCCGGACAGATGATGACTCCTGACAGGGAATCCTGTTTCGGAGTCATGTTCCCGGCGCGATCCCCTAGATAAAACTGAAGGAGTTTGGATCCATGATGAATACATGGGCCCTCTCGGCTTTATGGGTGGGATTGGCGCTGCTTGCCACATTGCTGGCGATCTGGTTTCGCGTATCGACAGCGCTCTCTGAGATCGTCGTGGGCACGGTGGCCCAACTCATCATCGGAGTCTTTCTCGGCACCGGAGGGCTGCTGGGTAACACACAGTGGATCAGCTATTTGGCCGGTACCGGAGCCATCGTCCTCACCTTTCTTGCCGGTGCGGAACTCGATCCTGTAATCTTCAAAACCAAATGGCGCGAGTCCCTCACCATTGGCCTGGCGGGATTCTTCGGCCCCTTTCTCGGCTGCACCGTCATCGCGCATTTCCTGCTCCACTGGCCCATCATGCCCAGTTGGCTCTGCGGTGTCGCCCTTTCCACCACATCGGTTGCGGTGGTTTACGCCGTGATGCTCGAGCTTGGTTTCAACGTAACCGAGTATGGCAAGGCGATTCTGGCTGCCTGCTTTATCAATGACCTCGGCACCGTCATCGCGCTGGGACTGATCTTTTCCCCGTTCACCTTCAGGACTGCGGTCTTTGTTGTCGTGTCCGTGGCTGTCTTTGCGGTTCTCCCCTTCGTCACACCCTGGTTCTTCCGCAAATACGGCGGGCGTGTCTCCGAACTTGAGGCAAAGTACATCCTGTTCCTTCTTTTTGCCTTGGGCGGACTGGCGGTCTGGTCTGGCAGCGAAGCTGTTTTGCCGGCCTACATTATCGGCATGGTGCTGGCCGGAACCGTGGGTAAGGACCATTCGCTCATTCGCCGCCTCCGCACCTTGACCTTCGGACTGCTTACGCCTTTCTACTTCATCCGCGCCGGCTCCTTTGTCTCCATACCTGCGCTGGCCGCGGCTCCGGTCACGGTGATCGTCCTGTTTATGGCCAAGATGATCACCAAGTCTGCTGCGGTCTTCCCCGCGGTGCGCGCACACCGCTATGACGGCTCTGCGGGCACCTACTACACACTGATGATGTCCACAGGGCTGACCTTTGGCACCATCTCGGCGCTCTTCGGCCTCAATCATCAAATCATCACTCAGGCCCAGTATTCCTACCTGGTCGCCGCGGTCATCGGTAGCGCCGTCATCCCGACCATGGTTGCAAACACATTCTTTCTGCCGCGGCATCTTCTTCCTCACCCACCGGCAACCAGGCTATCGGAACAGGCAGCGCAGCAGACTCCTGCTGCAGAAGAGGTATAGGTCATCACCATGGGAAGCACGGTCTTTGTCGGATTCCAAAGGATATTGGTCGCATTCGACGCGTCCCCACATGCGGAGCACGCCCTCGATGTTGCCCTGTCAATGGCGGGGGATATGAAATCCAGGCTGTTCGTTATCGCCGTAATCCGTCCGCCTGAACCCGCCGAGAGCGCCGAGTTCCACGCGGTTCTCGAAGATATGCGGGAGCGCTATGAAAGTTGCTTCCTTCCTCTTCGCGAGCGCGCCAGGCAAAAAGAGATAGAACTCGAGACGGAGATCGTCGTGGGCCATCCGGCAGAGCAGATCATTCACTGCGCAGACACCATTCAGGCCAGTCTCATTGTCATGGGCAAGCGCAGCCACACCATCCTGCATCGCTGGGTGCTCGGATCGAACTCGGAGCGTGTTCTCAAGTACGCGCATTGTCCGGTCATGATTGTTCACTGACCGATAAGGAGTACGTAGCTGGAGGTGTCATGCCCGAGTCGAAGACCGAGGATCTGGTAACCCGATACCCGGGAGAACTTAATGAGCCTCAAAAGAGGCGCTTGAGCGTGACCTGCATGTACATTGACAACTTGCTCTGTGAGATTGAGCACACCCTTCACCAGGCAGCCTCGCAGTCTTCCTTTCCTCGTTACATCGTTGATCTCACACCTGTGCAGATCGGTGCGCTGGAGGGACATATCCGCCGCATCCGCGCTCAACTTGTGCACACGCTCGAATGGCAGCGCCTGAAGCCCAAACCACCCGAAATACTGGCTACGCGTTCGCTTGCCACCGATCTCGCTTTCATTGACATTGCAGTTGAAGAGCTCAAACCCCGGCATATGCGCGGGTGCGGCCCTGTGCCCGAGGATGCGGTCGATAAACTCAACGAAGTGATTCGCGACCTCGGCACTGTGGTTAAGAGTATGGATGACTACGTGCGCCAGGAAGCGAGTGCGCCCCCGGGGCAGCAAGCCGAATTATGAAGGATTCCGCAGTTGGCCATGCGCCAGATCGCCGCACCAGAGCATTTTCGGTTTGAGTGTGGACAGAACTCTGGGTGCCCCATCCTTGAGTCGTTTTGTGATTCAAGGGTGGGAGACCGCAACTCCCACCACTCCCCATCTGAACTCACCACAAAAATGGGCGCCCCATCCTTTCCGCGCCCTGTCGGGGTCCCCGTGGACAGGTCTTCGTCCGTGGGGTGACTCTTCGCGGAAAGGGTGGGAGACCACAGATGCCCAACTCGGCTGTAAGCAGTCAAGCCGAAAACACTCTAGTTGCGCCTACATCCCGTTCTGCGCGCTTTGGTCCGGATGCACAACGCGGTAACTTGCGCCTCCATTCGACCAGATCAGAAGCAGAATGTCCTTGCCCGCCGGAATAGAATGGACCTCGTTTGCGAACTTGTCTGCGCTCTCAACCGGGTGCCGGTTCACTTCCAGGATGACGTCGCCGGGCGCCAGGCCCGCATCTTCCGCCGGGCTGGCCGGACGGACGCTTGCGATGGCCGCACCGCTCACCCGCGACGGTATATGCAACTGGTCACGGAGTTGCGGCGTTAGGTCGTCGACGGCCACGCCAAGTCGTCCGCCTTTCTGTGGCTCCGCTCCGCTGTTGTCCGCAACTTCCTTGTCGCCGTGAAATTCTCCTACTGTGACGCTGATTGTCTCCGGCTTGCCATCGCGCAGGATTCCCAGTGCAATGGTGTTTTCCGGAGCCATCTCGCTCACCGCCACCTGCAGGGCGCTGCCGTTCACGATTTTCTTGCCATTCAACTCGCGCAGCACGTCGCCGTTCTTCAGGCCCGCATGGCCTGCGGGTGAATCCGGTGTCACTTGGCTCACAATCGCTCCCGTCGCATCCGGCAGGTTGAAGAAGCTGGCGTTTTCCGGCGTCACATCGTTCATGCTGATGCCCATGTAGCCATGATGCACAGTGCCGCTCTTGATGATCGAGTCGGCGCTGGCCTTGACGATCTGCGACGGAATGGCGAACCCCGCGCCCGCAAACGATCCGTTGCCCGAAATGATAAAGGTGTTGATGCCCACCAGTTCGCCATGTGCGTTCACCAGCGGTCCGCCGGAGTTGCCCGGGTTGATCGCGGCGTCGGTCTGGATGAAGTCTCCCGGCTTGCGCGGATCATCCGAGTAAGGATTGGGGCGGTTGATCGCGCTCACAATGCCCCGCGTCACCGAGAATTGGAAGTAGCCAAAGGGGCTGCCGAAGGCCAGCACGGTTTGCCCGGGGTGCAGTGCGCTCGAGTCTCCCCAGGCGATGCTCGGCAGGTTCCCCGCGTTGATCTTGATCACCGCCAGGTCGTTGAGCTTGTCAACCCCGATCAGTTTGGCTGGAAACACGCGGCGGTCATTCATCGTCACGCGAATCTGCATCGCGCCATCGACCACATGATCGTTGGTTACGATGTAACCGTCCGGCGAGATGATGATGCCGCTACCGATCCCGTGTTCCACGTGCGACGGCGCGCCGCCCTGCCCGTGCCCTTGTGGACCGAAGAACCGCCGGAATTCAGGCGGGATCGCCCCCTCAGGAATACCGGAATCCTGGCCATCTTCCTCTTCCTTGTTGTCCGCGGAGGCGTGCGACGTGACTGAAACGTTGACCACCGCCGGAGTCACGCGGGCAGCGACAGTTTCCACCGCGTTATCCAGCGCTACCAACGAGGAAACGCTGTTGTCATCCAGTGGGGAAGCGCCGCTGCTGGCCGCATGCACCGCTTTGTGGCCGAGCATGAAAGTGGCGACAAGGAGAAGTGTTGCAACAGCTCCGGCCGGAGCCGCGAACTTCTTCGTCCTTGCTACTAATGAATTAGTTGATGCACGCATAGTTACCTCTCAAAGGGATTGAAGTGGTTGCTTACAGTTGAATCACGAACCAGCCTCCGCGGAAAGCGTCCGCGTCTAGCTGAGTGGAAATGGAACCTGCGGGAAGAACTCTGAAGATCAACCGCGTAACGGTAATTCGGCTCTTAGCCTGGCCGCTCGTCTGGCCTTTAGCCTCGCTCGTCGCGGAACTCGCGTTTGTGTCTGCACTTGCGTCGTAATCTGCCACTTGGGCGCTCTCGGCATTTGAGGTCTGCACCTGTTCCCACGCGGTCAACACGATCCACTGCTGTTCGCCGCCCGCAACCAGCCGCGTGCCTGAGACCTCCGCCTTCTGCATTCCCTGTCGCTGCGGACCAATCGCGGCTTCGGCAACTGAAGTCTTCTCTTCGCCCTCCGCAGCCGAATTCACCAGTGCGCCTTGCTCCTCACGTTTCGCGGCACGCATTTCATCCTGGCGAGTCGACCCCAGCTTCGTTGCGTTGAATCCCTTCGCCGTGCGCGCCAGTCCTGCTGAGAAACCTGGCTCATACGCGGCGCGAACCAACCGTGCCGGTCCAACCAGCGGCCGCACCGGCGTCAGTGACTGTGCTGTTTCTGCCGTCCGCATCGGAACAAATTCGATCAGCTGCGGGCACTGCGCAAGTTCCACCGCGCCAAACACCAGCCCGCAGCCCAGCACCCCCAACAGGGTATGCGCAGCCACGGGGCTCAACGCATGCGTCCGGCGCAACACCCCGTGCACCCGGTGGACCAGTTCCGGCCGGCCCTGCCAGGCGCCCAACGACAGCGCTTCGGCCCGGCGCTGCAACCCGCGTTCGGCCAGGCTGGCGAGACACGCCGCGTAAGCGCGCGGCGCATGGGTCACCCGCACCACGCCCTCGTCGCAGGCCATCTCCCGCGCCATGCACATTTGCCGCTCAATCCACCACAACGCCGGGTTCAGTGGAAACAGAACCAGGCACAGCTTCTGCATCAGGTTGGTCCAGTCGTCGCGCCGGCGCAGATGTTCTGCCTCGTGCAGCACAATCTGCTCCAACTCTCCCGGTGTCAGCCGAGCCAGCAGCCAATCTGGAATCAGGATGCGCGGTGCCAGAAATCCAATCACGCTGGGCCGTTGCAGCATTGCTGTCTTGCAAATCTGCACCGTCCTCCGTCCGCACAGCTCAGTCAGGTTGGCTAGCGCGCCGCCTGGCCTCTTGCCGTCTTCGATCGGGATCGCAGACGTCCACACCTTTCTCAACCGGACTGTGTGGATCGCAAGATCCACCACACGATAGACGCTCACGGCTATCCACAACGCAGCAACCGCCAGGCTCCAGCGAACATCCAGTTGCATCCACGGTTTTGTCGAGGCCTCGCCCAAACCGGAAGAAACACCGTTTCCGCCTCCGGCCAATGCATGAGCGATCAGCGGCAGAAATGGAAGTCCGGCCAGCATTGTGAAGCCCGCGGCCCACATCGCAAAGCGATGCCCGGCGGAAATCCGGGGTGCCAGGCGCAGGCAGAGCGCCAAGGCCGCCGCCACCGCCATGCCCTGCCACGTAGAAGTCACCGCCATCGCCGCCGCGTTCTGCGAAAATGCCCCGCCGGCGTCCGCAAGCCATCCGCCCGCGCCCGGTAAAGCCCACAGAACTCCGTCCACAATTGCGGTGGGTTGCATACTCTAAACCCCTCCCTCATCGTCAGGCGCTGCGTCCCGGATGGCGTCCTTCAGCCGTTGTACTTCCTCCGGCGAAATCTCCTCGTCATCCAGAAGTGATAACAGCAAGCGCTCGCGAGAGTTGCCAAAAAAACGGCTCAAAATATGCCGAACCTCTGACCTGCCGGCCTCCTGCTCCGCCACGCAAGGGCGGTAAACAAACGCTCTTCCCTCTTGCCGGTGCTCCACGTAGCCCTTTTGTTCCAGGATACGGATCGTGGTCAGCACCGAGTTATAGGCCAGCGTCTCCCCATCCGGCATGGCGGCCACCAGGTCGGTCACCGCCGACTCCCCGCGCCGCCACAAGATCTTCATCAACCTCAGTTCGGCCTCGGTAAGCGTGTTCGATTTCTTCGGTGGCATATCTATCCTGTTGATTTCACACCAACCACCCCAAAACGGGGCTGGGCGCTAACCTCATAGACGTCCAACTAAATAATTAGTTAGCAATCGGAAAGAGAATCAATCTCCAGGCCGGCTACCCGCCGTTCCGTATTCCGGATCAACCGGCGATCTCGGTAGAGTTTGTATCGATTCCCCGCACCCGCAGCCAGAACGAGTGCAGTCTATGCCAGCAGCACGTCAACCCCATTGCTACGAAGCAGTTCCTGGCATTCGGGCGCCAGTTCGCTGTCTGAAACCACGATATCCGCGGCGTTCAGCGGGGCCACCGGGAACATTCCGCCGCGTCCATATTTGGTGCGGTCGGCGACGATGATCACTTTCCCCGCAATCTCGATCATCTTCTGCTCAGAACCCACAACCAGTGTGTTGTTATTGCTGAATCCGGTTTCCGAGATGCTGCCGATTCCCATGATCACCGCATCGGCGCGAATCCCGCTCAGCATCTGCTCGCAGAAGGGCCCCAGCATCACCCGGAGCCGTGGATCGAGATACCCGCCCGTCAGCGTCAACTCGATATTGCGCAGCGACTCCAGGCTTTCCGCGATGGGCAGGGAGTTGGTCACGATGTGCAGCGATTTAGCGGCCAGCTCCCTCGCCACCGCGGCCACCGTCGAACCGCCGTCCAGAATCACCGTCTGGCCATCTTCGATCAAGCCTGCCGTGAGCTTTCCAATGCGGCCTTTTTCGTCGCTTAGCCGCCCCGTCTCCTCCGCGTAATCAAACGCTCGATTGGCCGGAGGCTGCAGGAAAAGCGCGCCGCCGTACACGCGCCTCAGCACCTTTTCCTGTTCCAGAATGTCCAGGTCGCGGCGAACGCTGGACTCGGACGCTTCCAACTCGCGGCAAAGTGTCTCCAGGTCCAGAAAGTCCCGGGACTCGAACATCTGCCGGATTCTGAGTTGCCGTTCAGCAGCTTTCATCGTGTGGTGGACCAGGGCTCCTGACTGCCGGCGAGCCGGCCTCCCACCTGCGTCGGCATTCGCCTTCAACTCGCGCTCATTTCGCTCCGATGGCGCCCATCACTGCATCGGTAACCGACTTCACCAGCGCCTCCATATCCGGCTCTGCAGACTTGCCGGTACTGCCGTCGCATGGCGTTGGAGTCAATGCGATTCCATCCGGCACCTCCAGATCGGCAAGCTGGCACTCCTTCAGCCTCGATGTATCAAAGCGGATATCGGGCAGACCAAGCTTCTTCTTGATCGCCAGCAGGTCCGATCCGTGCTCTTCCGATATATGCGAGATGGGAGTGCCTAGCTGGCTCGCCAGCATCAAGGTCCAGCAGTAGGTATCCAGTACCTCGGCGTACCACTCCGCATGGGTCACAGAGTCTGCCCAGCAGATAATGCCGTGATTCGACAGCAGAACCGTGTTGTGATTTTTCACGTACGGTATAACTGTCTGCGCAAACTCAGCGGTTCCCGGCGTCGCGTAGGGCGAGATAGCCACCTTGCCCACGAACACTTCGAATTCGGGGATGACCAGGTTCGGTGGAACCTTGCCCGTGATCGCATAGGCCGTGGCATGCGGTGGATGGCAATGCACACACGACTTCGCCTCCGGCACCGCCTTGTAGATCTCCAGATGCAGGAAGATCTCGCTGGTGCGCGGCTTGGTGCCGGCAATCTGGTTTCCTTCCAGATCCACCATGCTCATATCTTCCGGCGTCAGGTCGAACTTGCTCACCAGCGTCGGCGTGCAGATCACCTCGTTGGGACCGATGCGATAGGAGATGTTGCCCCCATTGCCGTCCACAAACTGGCGCATCCAGAGCTTGCGCCCCACCGCGCAAATCTCCTTCTTCACCGCCTCCGCTTCCGGGGTGTTAAAGAGCTTCGGATTGGAAGCGGGACGTCCGGCGATCACGCTGCTGCTGGTCGGAACCGGTATTCCTGGCGACACTGCGGCCTCGCCGCCGCCGCTCGCGTTTCCATTCGCGACGATTGTGATCTTCTTCTGCTGCAAAAAGTCCCGCGCTGCAGGCGTCACTATGCTGTTTTCTGAGATCAGTATGCGGCTTGCGCCCGCGGCCGCGGCCTCTTGCACATCGCGCATTGCCACTACCTTGCGGCCTGAAATATCCACGCTCTTCTCTTCGTTGTTCACTTCCGCACCTCAGATCCTTTTAGAAAGCTGCCTACCGCTGCACATCAACCGAATCCACAATCAAGGAACAATACGCATCCACCGGTACTTTGTCTGGCCAGAACGGGTTGGATGCCTCGCGGCCCTCGGTAATCGCCACCATCTGCCCTTCGGCTGCGCCCAGCGCATCGATCGCGATCAGCGCTTTGCCCCCGCCCAATCCGTTTCTTGCGCGCAGGTTTTCCATCGTCACCGGTTCCACCACCACCAGCGTCTTGCCACGAAACGACTCGACGGCCGGAGCCAAAGTAAGGTGACCGCGAACGATGCCCAGTCTCATCCCTTACTCCCCCCCCGCGTTTCCGGTTGCCTGCGGCAAATCCACAATTCCCACCACCACCATGCGTGCCGGCGTGGTGTTACCCAGCTTGGTCCGGGCAATATCGCCGTCGGTCGAAACCAGCACCGTCGAGCCTCGTCCCGCGCCCAGCCAGTCCACCACCACAATCGGCTCCGCTCCCGCGCTTCCGTCGCCTTCCAGCCGTTGCGCCACCAGGAACCTGCATCCGTCTAATGTCGGATGCTTCGTTGTCGCAACCACCGTGCCTTCTACCCGCGCCAGAAACATCGCTATATAATCCGCAGCGCGTTTCCGACAATAATCTGCCGCTGCCGCGTAAATGTCATCGGGGTCGTCACTCCCTCGCCGGTTGGAGTCGCAACGCTGTGGCTGAAGTACCCCGGTCCACCATCTCCCAATGAGGCCGGCGACGGCGCGTTGTGGATGAAAAGCGTTGTGTTCATGGCCCGCGCCATGCGGGTCACGGCATTCACGTCTTGCGAATGCATGATCGCCGTGTGCCGGTAGCCATGCTCCGCCTTTACTGCGGCCGCAATGCCCGCGTCCACATCTTTCACCCGCACCACAGGAACAAAAGGCATCATCTGTTCTTCCACCACGTAGGGGTGGTTCGCATCGGTCTCTCCGAACAGCAGATCGGTACCCGCCGGCGCATGCACGCCCGCCGCCGCCGCCAGGACTGCGACATCCTTGCCCACGAATTCTTTCTTCACGTGCGCCCTGGCACAGCCCCCGCCTCCGCCGCCGCTTTCAAAGGTGAATGCGGCCTTGGTCAGCCGTTCGATAGCCGCCGCATCCAACTGGAATGCCCCTGCACGGCGCATCGCGGCAATAAACGCATCGGCCACGGATGCGACAACAAAAATTTCCTTCTCCGCAATGCAGAGCAGGTTGTTATCGAAGGATGCGCCCTTGATAATGCACTTTGCGGCGTGATCCAGATCGGCGGTTTCGTCCACCACCACCGGCGGATTCCCCGGCCCGCCTGCGATCACGCGCTTGCCCGCTTTGCCCGCGGCCTTCACCACCGCCGAGCCTCCGGTCACACACAGCAGCGCGATCTTCGGATGACTGAAGATCTGCTCCGCGGCTTCAATGCTGGGCTCGCGTATGGTGGTGATTACGTTCGCCACCCCAAGTTCCCGCTCGATCTCGCGGTTGAATAGCTGCAACGCGTATTGCGCCACCTTCGCGCCCGACGGGTGCGGCCCGAAAACCGCCGTATTCCCCGCGGCCAGGATGTTGATGGCGTTTGAAGCCATGGTAGGCACCGAGTGGGTCACGGGAAGCATCATGCCGATCACGCCCCAGGGCGCGTGCTCAATGACGCACAATCCCGTACGATCGCTCCGCGCCTCGCTATGCATCGAGTCCACGCTCAGCACATGGCGCATGTTCATAAGCTTCAGGATTTTGTGATCGAGGCGGCCGACCTTGGTCTCCTCCATCTCCATGCGGCCCAGTTCCTCACGGCGTTCCTCGCAAATGCGCACGATGATATTGGTCATTCGCCCGCGATCCGCAAGGCTCATGGCCCCGACCTTCTTCTGCGCCTCGTACGCCGCGTTGACAGCCTCATCCACAGTCGCGAAAACTCCATCCTGCGGAGCTGCGGCCCGGGTGACCGGCGCAGCGGAAGAAACCGGCTGCTGCAACTGCACCCGCAGTCTCGCTACTACTTCTTTCGCAATGTCCGCGATCAACTGCTCCTGAATTTGCATTTATGGCTTCTCCAATAACCTGCCTTCAACCTCAAGGGCATCCACGATGCCCACAATCACGGCATCGACCGGCGCATCTTTGGTTGCCGGCGTCAAACGAGCCGAACTGCCCTGCGTAAACAACACGCACTCGCCAATGCCGGCACCCACGCTGTCCACTGCGACCACTGAGCTGCCCGAAATCTGCAGCTTGCCTTCCCTGCTGATGTACGGCTGCACCAGCAGCAGCTTCATGCCGCGGAACTTCGCATTCTTCTGGGTGGCGACAACATTGCCGATAACTTTTGCTATGAACATGCCGGTTCACCTCGTGCGCGACGGCGCACAAACACCCGCCGCCTGCAGTTACTTCGGCAATATCATTCCCAGGTTGTCGTGCGGACGCGCAATCACGTGCACGCTCTGCACCTCACCCGCACTGCGCGCAGCGCTGGCTCCGGCATCCACCGCGGCGCGGACCGAACCCACGTCCCCGGATACAAAGACCGAGCACAGACCGCTGCCGACCTTGTTCCAGCCCACAAACTTCACGCTGGCTGCCTTCAGCATCGCGTCTGTCGCCTGGACCAGCGCCACAAGACCCTTGGTCTCGATCATTCCAATCGCTTCATTCGCCATGTACGTTCTCCGATTCTCGATTACTTCAACATGTTTTCGACGAGCGCATCGTGGGGACGCGCAATCACGTGCGACGACACCAGCTCTCCCACCACCTTGGCGGCTGCCGAGCCTGCGTCCACCGCAGCCCGCACGCTGCCTACATCGCCGCGCACGATCGCTGTCACGTAGCCCCCGCCAATCTGCACGGTTTTCACTAGCTCTACGCTGGCCGCCTTCACCATCGCGTCACATGCCTCGACAAGTCCGACGAGGCCCCTGGTTTCGATCAATCCGATTGCTTCACTCATCTGCTCTCCTCTGCCTACTGGGCAGCCTTGCGAGGCGCCGTCTTGTTGTTCTGTTGCACAAACGACGGCAGTTCATCGTGGGGGCGGGAGATCACCTGTACGCTGACCACCTCGCCGATCCGGGCAGCCGCTTCTGCGCCCGCATCGGTAGCTGCCTTTACGGCCGCCACATCCCCTTCCACGAAGGCCGTCACCAGTCCGGAGCCCACGGTCTGCCACCCGGCGAAGGACACGTTTGCGGACTTGAGCATGGCGTCGGTCGCCTCGAACAGCGCAACCAGGCCTTTGGTCTCAATCATTCCCAGCGCTTGTTTCATCGCTTCCTCTCTTCTTCACTAGCGTTACTTAAAAAGTTCAATGTCCTTGGTCAGGTGCAGACCGCAGGCGTTCGCTTCGTCCGTGTCCATGTGCACATTCAGCTTCGATGTAGGGTCGATGCGCACCACTACATTGTTAAAGGTCAACCCCGCAAGCCCGCCGATGCGGAGCTTCATCTTGTATCCCTGCGTCACGCCGAAATACGCCGCCTCTGCCGGGCTCATGTGTACGTGGATCCCGGCCCGGATCAAGCCTTCCTTCAATTCCACCACGCCCTTCGGCCCCACGATCACCGCGCCCGGCGTGCCCGCAATGTCGCCGGAAATCCGGATCGGAATATCGCTGAATCCCAGCATGATGGCGTCGGTAAATGCCAGCTCTACCTGCGACTGCTTGCGCATCGGCCCCAGGATCCGCAGGTTTGAAATCACCCGGCTTCGCGGACCCACGATCGTCACCATCTCTTTGGCCGCGAAGTTGCCTTCCTGAAACAGCGGACGGTCGAATGTCAGCTCCGTTCCCGGCCCAAAAAGAATGTCCATATCCGCGCGGCACACATGCATATGGCGCGAAGAGGTTTGCACGGTCAGGAGCGGCGCCTTGCCGTCCTTCCCTCGTCCCAGGTATTCCAACGCCACCTGGCGGACGATCTCCTCCACCGCTGATCTGTCAATGGAACCAATCGAGTTCGACATTGTTGCGCTTCCCATAAGAAGTCCTGTACGGTCTTGCCTTGGTTGCCTTGCCGGTCTTACTTTGCCTGCCCGGCCAATACCTGCGCCGCGGCCTTTGCCCTGCCCACCACCGCCACTGTCTCCCGTGCCACAACGATCTCTTCGTTGGCCGGAACCACCAGAACCTTCACCGCGGACCCATCGGTTGAAATGGGGCCTTCGCCCTTGATGGTCGCGTTTCTGCCCGCATCCAGTTCCACCCCGAAGGCGGACAGGTCTTTCAACACGCCGGCGCGAATCTCTGCGCTGTTCTCTCCAATGCCGCCGGAAAACGTGATCGCGTCGATACCTCCCAACTCCAGCATGAATGCGCCCAGGTAGTGCCGGATGGCAAACACATACACGTCCAGCGCCAGCTGCGCTTGCCGATTGCCCGCTGCGGCGGCTTCGTTCAGGTCGCGCATGTCTCCGCTGGTGCCGCTGATCCCCGCCAGGCCGGACTTGCTGCCCAGCAGCACCGCCATCTGGTCCGGATCGAGGCCCAGCTTCTTCATCATGTGCAGCACCGCGAACACGTCGATGTCGCCCACGCGATTGTTCTGCGGCAATCCCGACTGCGGCGAGGCGCCCATGCTCACGTCGATGGCAACCCCGTTGCGAAAGGCCGCTAGGCTCGAGCTGCCGCCCAAGTGGCAGGAGATGTGGCGAATGTCGTTGCGTCCCAGCAGCGCCCGCGCTCTTTCGCTGGCAGCGCGATGGCTGGCCCCGTGGAAACCATAGCGGCGTATGCCGTACTTCGTGCGCCATTCGTAAGGCACACCAAAGGTGGTCGACGCCTCATTCATGTTGTGATACGGACCGGTCTCAACCACGGCCACCAGCGGAACTCCCGGAAGCTCCTGCTGAAATGCCCGAATCGCCGCAATGTAGGGAGGATTGTGCGCCGGCGCAAGAAACGAAAACTCCTTCAGCGCGGCCAGAAACTCTTCGCCAATGATCTGAGGCTCGTTCAGCGGTCCGCCATGCACCGCCTTGAATCCCACCGCGCCGATCTCCTTCAGGCTCGTCAGCGCTTTACCCGGCCCGGCAATCGACTCGATGCACTTCCTGATCGCGGCTGGATAATCGGCACATTCGCCGCCCGGTTGCCCGATCCGCTCCACCCGTCCCTGCGCCAAAACTGTTTCATCCGGCATATCCAGGACGCGGTATTTAAACGATGTACTACCGATATTTGGAATCAAACATTTCATTTTGACTGATCTTGATTGAAGATGAATGATACGATACAGTGTTTGGCAGAGTCAATCGCATATTTCGGCAGTATTTTGACAGATTCTGAGGTAGAACCCAAAAATGACGGCAAAAGCGAGCATCTCGCGAGTCGGGTCGGCTGGGGGTGGATTGCAAGCCCCCTCCCTCGATCGCTTGGAGGAACACGGGATCGTGGGCGCGGGCGGCGGCGGTTTTCCCACCGCGGTAAAGCTCAAAACCACGGTTTCGATGGTCATTGCCAACGCGGCTGAATGCGAGCCCCTGCTGCACAAGGACAAGGAGCTGCTTCATCACCACGCCGAGCCCTTCCTGCGCGGCATGAAGATGGCCATGGACTTGGTCGGCGCGCGTGAAGGCGTGGTCGGAATCAAGGAGAAGTATCACGAAATCATCGCCGCACTTGAGGCCCAGGTGCCCGCGGGCGTTCGCGTCCAGCCCCTGCCGGATTGTTACCCGGCCGGCGATGAATTCATCCTCGTCCACATGGTCACTGGCCGCGTGATTCCTCCCGGCGGGCTGCCCAAGGATGTCGACACGGTCGTCTCCAACGTCGAGACGCTGATGAATATCGCGCTGGACAAGCCCGTCACCCACAAGTACCTCACCGTTGCCGGAGCCGTGGAAACCCCCGTCACCCTGCGGGTTCCCATCGGCATCACCATCGGCGAAGTCATCGAAGCCGCTGGTGGAACCACTGTTGAGGACTTCGGCGTGTTGATCGGCGGCGTAATGATGGCCAAGCCTGCCGCCAGCCTTGACATTCCGGTCACCAAGACCACCGGCGGCATCGTTGTGCTGCCTGTGGAACACGCCCTCATCCGCCGCCATAACGCCCCTTGGCACCACATCGCAAAGATCGGGCGCTCGGCCTGCGACCAGTGCCGCTTCTGCACTGAATTCTGCCCCCGCTTTCTGCTCGGACATCCCATCGAGCCGCATCGCGCCATGCAGTCTCTCGGTTTCGCCAGCGGCGCCGACACCATGGTCGCCGGCACGCTTTACTGTTGCGAGTGCAACCTCTGCACCATGTTTGCCTGCCCCGAAGACCTCGATCCGAAGAGCGTCTGCGTGCAGTCCAAGCCCGTGGCGCGGGAGCGCGGCCTCACTTTCAAGGGAACGCCTGAATCCGTCACCCCCCATCCCATGGCTGAATTCCGCCGCGTGCCCATGCGCAGGCTGATGGCCAAGCTGGGCCTTGGCGAGTTCAACAATGTCGGCCCGCTCACTGAGCACACCTTTGCGCCGCGCAAGGTCAACGTGCTTCTCAAGCAGCACGCCGGAGCTCCTGCGGTTCCGGTGGTCAAGTCCGGCGACCGGGTGCGCGAGGGCGATCTACTCGCCGCCATGGAGAAGAGCAAACTAGGCGCCAGGATTCACGCCAGCATCGACGGCGTGGTCACGGTAAACAAAGACGCGATTGTCATCGAGGCATAAAGCGGAAGGAGCCAAACAGGTGTCTGAAATCAATTCCATCGGGCTGATCGAGCTCTCCAGTGTCGCCACCGGGTTTCTGGTCCAGGACACGATGCTCAAGGCCGGTTCCGTTCAAATGCTGCTCTCCCGCACCATCTGCTCGGGCAAGTACCTCATCGTGGTTTCCGGCGACGTCACCTCGGTCCAGGCAGCTTTGCTGGCTGGCGCGGCAGTTGCGGGTGCGTCTCTCATCGAGCGCCGCCAGATTGCGCGTGTCCATCCCTCGGTGCTGAATGCCATCTCCCAGTCCGTCGATGTCGACCCCAGCCAGTTGCGTTCCATCGGCGTGGTTGAGACATTCTCCGCGGCCAGCATCATTGAAGTTGCCGACGCGGCCGTCAAATCCGCCAACGTCACCCTGCTCCGCGTCCACCTGGCCATGGCTTTGGGCGGCAAGGGCTTCGTGGTCATGGCCGGCGATGTGGCCAGCGTCCAGGCCGCCGTTGCCGCCGGAGCCAAAGTGGCTGGAGACGACGGCATGCTGGTCGGCAAGGGAGTCATTCCCGCGCCCGCTCCCGAGCTCTTCCGCGACTACATCTAAGACTACGGTTGTAAATCGAAGATTCCGGAGGGAGCAGTGGGGTTTAACCCCCTTGAAAGGTGGGCATGTGGCCCGGTCATCATAGCACTATGAACGATGAAAGCTGTGCCCCGCTCATCGCGTTCTTTGCGATGAGCGGGCGTTGGCAGGTGAACATGTTCAGGCATCAGGCAGGTGGCCCACTCAATGCCCCTCCATCCATCTGTCCCTCCCGGGAAAATGAATCTGTGCCCCATTCATCGCGGCTTTATTGTCAAGTTCCATGACAGCCTCATCGCGATGAGTCGGGGCAGGTCACATCCTTGCGACGTATTTGCTTCTCGCCGCAACTGTGGGAATGCACGAACCTTCACCCCGCGTTTCCAGCCCCCGTCTCCTGCTCCGACCTATGAGTCGCAAACTCACCACTCGAGCTTTGCCGATTAATTCCCTGGCTCGCGCACAATGGAAGTGGAGGCAAGATCGGCCGGACGGCCGGCACCCCCCTAAAATCGGCGGGTGCCCCAGGTGCCGTGAGAAGTGAACACAACCACTGAAGATGGGTGCCCCAGGTGCCTCGCCTTTGGGCACCTGGGATAGCACAGACTCTTACTGTCAGTCTTTGCTCTTTCTCGACTTCTGTAGTGATTCGTTGTACGCTTCCTGTCAATGCCGCGCGGACTCAACCGATACGAACATAAGGGGAACTTTCACTTTCTCACATTCAGTTGGCAAGTGGCCCACTCAATGCCCCTCCATCCATCTGTCCCTCCCGGAAAGATGAATCTGTGCCCCATTCATCGCGGCTTCATCGCGATGAGTGGGCCGCGAGTCAGCAGGTGAACATGTTCGGGCATCAGCACGTAGGCGTAAACCCTGGCCTCATGACGCGCCCAGGGCTGTTCCAAAATGGCCTCGACCGTTTCCTTGAGTTCCGGGGCTTCAGGCAACGAAAGCCGGTGAAGGCAACTGAACGGGATGAAGTGAAGAGCCTCCGCTCTCTGGAAACGCTTCAGGCCGTAAGGCATCGTGCTATGGTAGTTCGGTCCGAAGACCCGCTCATCGCGATGAGGCCGCGATGAACGGGGCACAATCCCGGGTAGCGTGATGAGTGGGCCACCTGCCGCTTGGACCGTCAGCGGAGGCGGGAGGGGAAGGCGAATTGGAGCATATCGAAATTTATGTGGAGGGCATGATTCAGGCTGCAGAAGAGGATTATGAGGCTCTAGCCCCAGGAGGTGCGGCACCGCCGCCATGGACCGGGCCGTGGCCGACGCTGCAGTTTCCAAACCCAGAATGGTAGGAATGCACGCGGCCGACTGGGTAGTGTTTTAGAGTCACGAGGAGGTAGTTCCTGCAATGGCGACCAGTTGGGAAAAACACGACTCCGTGCAAAGAGAGTTCGCCTCCGCACGGAAGCCTCAGGAGGAGACGCTGGAGAGCCACCGTCATCTGCTTGGCGAGGAACATCCGGACACGCTCACGGCGATGGCCGACCTGGCCCGGACGTTGTATAGGCAAGGTGATTGGGCCGGAGCAAGAAAGCTTCAGGAGCAGGTACTAGCGACGCGCCGTCGTTTGTTAGGTGAGGAACATCCGGACACTCGGAGGGCGGCAAGCGATCTCGCTGTGGTGCTTGGCGAGCAGGGCAATCTGGCGGGAGCGCGGAAACTTCAAGAACACGAGCTGGAGGAGAATCGTCGTGTGCAGGGCGAGGAACATCCCCAAACACTGACGGCGATGAGCAATCTCGCCGCTACGCTGTATTCGCAGGGCGATCTGAAAGGAGCGAGGGAACTTCAAGAACAAGTGCTGGAGGGGAGTCGTCGTGTGCAGGGCGAGGAACATCCTCACACACTGACGGCGATGAACAATCTCGCTGCGACGCTGAAGGGCCTCGGCGACTTGGCCGCAACGCGCAAGCTCCAGGAACAAGTGCTGGAGACTCGCCGCCGTCTGCTGGGTGAGGAGCATCCGGACACGCTGACAGCGATGACAAGTCTCGCCGGAACGCTGTGCTCGCAGAGGGATCTGGCGGGAGCGCGAGAACTTCAGGAACAGGCGCTGGAGGCATGCCTTCGTTTGCTTGGCGAAGATCATCCAAGCAGCTTGACTGCAATGAACAATCTGGCCGCGACGCTGTACTCGCAGGGTGATCGGTCGCGAGCGCGGAAGCTCCAGGAGCAGGTGCTGGCGACTCGCCTTCGTCTGCTTGGCGAGGAGCATGCGAGCAGCTTATGGGCAAAGAGTAATCTCGCCCGGACGCTGTACTCGCAGGGTGATCGGTCGGGAGCGCGGAAGCTTGACGAACAAGTACTGGCGACTCGCCGTCGTCTGCTGGGTGAGGAGCACCCGGACACGTCGATGGCGAAGAACAACTTGGCTCGGATGAAACCGAGAACCTTGAGGCACTGGCTGCAGCTAATGTTCAGGCCGAAGTGATGCCGCAGGTTGTCGGGTGGGCGTTTTCCGTCCCCGTCCATCATCCCTCAAAGGCAGGTGCCCCACTCAATGCCCCTCCATCCATCTGTCCCTCCCGGAAAGATGAATCTGTGCCCCCATTCATCGCGGCTTTATCGCGATGAGTGGGCCGCGGAGTCTCGCCGTCCATTCCGACTCGATTTCGACCACTCCTCGAATTCCGGCGGCCATCCCCATCGAGTCGACGCACCGCCCGCCCACTTGCAGGGAATTATGTGCACACAGCGCATAATGGAATTTGAGTTGGCGGAACGAGCTTGTCTTCGCAAATCCGACGATCAAGCCGACCGCCGAGAAATTGCCTAACTCCTTTATTCTCTGGATTCTGCGGCTAACATTAACGGAATCAATATTTTGCAGCGCACCCCTACCTTAAACTTAAGAAAATAAAGAATTTAGTCACAGAATAGGGAGAGGGGGGTATCCCCCCAAAACGGTGCGGACCGGCGATTATCCCATGCCGTCCGGCGCTGTGCTGCCAACCCGGTGGACGTGCGCGTCCATTTCGCAGTATGCTCCCCATCGCCGGATAGGCAAGGACCCCACTCGGTCTATCGCCAGGCGCAAGGGAGTGCGGCCATGAAACTCGCTGCCTCGGCCATTGCGGCGCTGCTCTTAGCGTGGCCTATGGCGCCCGCCGCTGCCGCGCCCCAAAAGCCGGCCGTCCAGGTCCGTGGCCAGGGCTGCGTTGAGGCCGGTGTCGAAACCGGGTGCCTGGTGCTCAAGGACCTAAAAACCGGCAATCTCTACAACCTCCTCGTCAAGGGAATGCACCCCGCCATCGGCGACGGAATCGAGTTTCTCGCTGTGCCCCACAATGGCCCGGCCGGGTGCATGCAAGGCATCGCCGTCGATGTCATCGGATGGACCCGCAAAGACTCCATCCGTTGCGGACCGGCCCACGCCAACAAAAAATAGCGCCCACATCCCCGGCCCCGCGTTTCCCGCCTCCAACTCCAGATGCGCCAGTTATATTGCTGGTATGCGTTCGCGATTTCTGTTTGCAGTTCTTTCTGCTGCGTTGAGCTTTATCCCCGTCGTCTCCACAGCTCAATCCTCCCCGCCGGCCATCACCCTCGACGAGTACCTCAACACCACCGACATCCTCGGCGCTCGTCTCTCCCCCGACGGCTCGGCCGCAGTCATCGCCACCGAGACCCCGGACTGGAAGGCCAGCGTCTACCGTCACGACCTGTGGCTCTGGACAGCGCAGTCGGGCCTGCGCCCGCTCACCCACTCCGCCAGTGAGGAGAACGCGCAATGGAGCCCTGACGGCAAGTGGATCGCTTTCCTCTCCGATCGCGCTTTGCCCGGCGAGGCCGCTTCGGACGAGGGCGAATCCGATTCCGATGCCACCAAGGCCAACCGCCTCTGGCTCATCCCGGTCGCCGGCGGTGAAGCGCTTCCTCTCTACACTGAGAAGCTCGACGTACACTCTTATGCTTGGGCCTCCGATGGCTCAGCCCTCTATTTCTCCGTCACCATCCCCCTCTCACGAGACCAGGAAGACGCCCAGAAGGACGAGTGGAAAGACGTAATCCGATACCGCGAGCAGCACCGCGGCGACCTGCTTCTCAAGCTCGATGTGGCTCCTGCCCTTGCCCGCGCCGTCGCCGTTCCGTTGCCAACCCAGGCGCCCACCACCAAGACCACTGAGGACGAGCCCACCGTCAAACTCCCTCCCGGCGCTGCAACCATCGCGCGCAGCCCGCTCGCCATCGAGGAAGTCACCCCCTCGCCCGACGGCAGGAGCGTGGCCTTCGTCACCGGCCCGGTCCATCACCGCACTGAGACTCCCGCCGACTCCGAAATCTTCCTGGTCGCCGCAGCCGGAGGCGAACCCCGCCAACTCACCCACAACGACGCCATCGAATCCCACTTGCGCTGGTCTCCCGACAGCCGTTGGCTGCACTTTTCCGTGGATGCCGCTGCCGGTTCACTGGAGGGCAAGTACCGCGACGTGCAGGGCCGCCTCTATCGCCTTGACCCCGCCACGGCCAAGGTCGAACGCCTCGGCGCAGCCTTCTCTGGCTCCTTCGACCAGTTCACCCTGCTCCCCGACGGCCGTGTCCTGGCCCTGGGACTAACCGGCATCGAGACCCAGCTCTACCTCGTCGACGGTGACAGCGCCACCAAACTACCGGGCCTCCCGGGCACCTACGCGCATCTCGACGCAGCCCGCGCCTCCAATGCCATCCTGCTTACTCACTCCACCATCGACGATCCCGCCCAGGTATATCTGGCCGCCGATCCCCTTCATCCCGACCACCTGACCGCACTCACCGCCTTCAACCCCATCTTTGCCCAACGCGCCCGGCCCGAGTGGCAGCCCTACACGTGGAAATCCGGAGACGGGCGCACCATCGAGGGCGTGCTTATCTTCCCGCCCGGCAAGAAGGGCGCCAAACATCTCCGCATGTTCACCTTCATTCATGGTGGCCCGGCCGACGCTGATGGCGACCGATTCGGCGCCGACTGGTACGACTGGGCCACGCTCGCCGCCGCCAAAGGCTGGCTGGTCTTCCGCCCCAACTACCGCGGCTCCTCGGGATACGGTGACGATTTCATGCTCGAGATCGCGCCCCATCTGGTCTCTGTTCCTGGCCGCGACATCCTTGCGGGCGTCGACGCGCTCGTCAAGGACGGCTATGCCGACCCCGATCACCTCGCCATCGGCGGTTACAGCTACGGCGGTTACATGACCAACTGGCTCATCACCCAGACCACCCGCTTCAAAGCCGCTGTCACCGGTGCTGGCGCTGTCGAACACGCCGCCAACTGGGGCAACGACGATGAGACCTGGGACGATGCCTGGTATCTCGGCGGCCAGCCGTGGCAGAATCCTGATCTTTACCAGAGCGAGGCTGCGCTCTTCCGCTTCGACCGCGTCAAGACCCCTACTCATCTGGTCCAGGGCGGGGCCGACATTCGCGTAAGCTATCTTGAGGGGGTCACCATGGAGCGCGCTCTCGAGGCTCTCGGCGTTCCCCATTCCTTCCTCGTCTTTCCCGGTGAGGGCCACAGCCTGGCAAAGAATCCCTGGCACGGTTACATCAAGCTCCGCGAAGAGCTTAAATGGCTGAACGAATATGATGGGAACTAGCCGATTCCCAACCCGTAGCCCGCTGCGTCAGTGGATTGCAGAACCCGCAGGTCGCGCTGCCGCATCTTTAGATTAGGACCTCATGAATCCAGTCGAACAGGCCCGCCAAGCCGCCTTCCAGCAGACATTGCTCAGCGCCCGCCGCACCATGCTGCTGAGCGAGATTCTCAAGCTGGCCATCGACAGCTTTCGCGCCGGCAAGCTGCGCTTTGTCCTCACTGCGCTCGGCATGGTGATCGGCACCGCCTCCGTGATTCTCGTCGTCACCATCGGCCTCACCGGCAAGCAATTCATTCTTGAGGAGCTTCAGAAGATCGAAACAAATTCGGTTGAGCTTGAGTATGCCGGCGGCGGCGCCACTGCCACCGAACGCGTACTCTACAACGATTACCTCACCCGCGAAGACGAGAAGGCCGTGCTCGCGCAGGTGCCCGGAGTTCTCTACTCTTCGCCGATTCTGGAGATGCACGACCGCATTAGCTTTGGTGGAGGCGTCGTCAAAGACACTCTCGTGCTGGGTGTCAGCCCGCAATATCGCAATATCCGCAACCTGATTGTTCCGCAGGGTCGCTTCTTCGATGATATCGACGACACCGCCCACATCAATTGTGCCGTGGTCACAGAGTTGTTCGCCCGCGAGAGATTTGGCAGTTCCGATGCCGCCGTCGGCCAGACCTTTGAGATTATCGGCATCCCCTTCACCATCATCGGCGTCTTCAAGGAAAGTGTGGACGACATGGGAAATTCGGAGATTGCCGACCAGACCATCCTGATTCCCTACTCAGTCGCCCGTTACTTCGCCGGAACCGAAAACGTCAAGCAGATCTACTTTTCCATGCGCAACATGGACGAGGTTCCCGACGCGGCAAAGCAGATCCAAAGCATCGTTCAATCGCGCCACCGCCATGACTCCGTCTACAAAACTCAAACTCTAACGGAGTATCTGGCCATGGCACGGAGGATCGCCAACGCTCTGACCGCCGTCCTGGTGATGGTGGCGGGTGTCACCCTCGCGGTGGGCGGAGTCGGCATTATGAACATCATGCTGGCCAATGTCCGCGCCCGCGTTCGCGAGATCGGTATCCGCAAAGCCCTGGGTGCAACCGCCCGCGAAATCAAGCTCCAATTCCTTGCTGAAGCAATCATCATCTCGCTTGTCGGAGGAACCGTGGGCACCATCGTTGGCCTCACCGTGCCCCTCTCCATCCGCCTCTTCACCGATTACCCACTGCCCATCTCCGGCTGGTCGATTGCCATCGCTCTCACTTCCGCTACCCTCGTCGGCGTCATATTCGGCACCGTCCCTGCCACCCGCGCCGCGCAATTGGACCCCGTGGAAGCGCTCAAATATGAGTAATCCGCAGCCTCCTCCGCCTGCGCCGGAGCCTGAAGACCCGCCCTCCAAAGGCCCCAGCCTCATCCTGCTCTATAGCCTCATCGCCCTCGCCCTGTTGGCGGCCATCGGCTTTGCCCTGCTCATCGTGCTCCCGTTCTACAACCGCCGGTAAAGCAACTCAGCCGCCTGGTATAAGCTTGTCAATCAAATGGAAACTACGCGACGATCCTTCATCGCTATGACGGCTGCGGCCGGTGTTTACGGCTCGCTCTTCGCGGCAAACGCAGGCCGGGCACAAACGGCAGAAGCTCCCGTCCGTCTGGGCGGACCCATCTTTCTCGATTCCGCGGACCCGGCCGCCCTGGCCCATGAGCATCGCCGTCTTGGTTACAGCGCTGCATACTGCCCGCAGATTGCCACGTTGAAAGACACAGACCTGCTCCGCGCCATCCAGAAGGCCTACGCGGCACAGAATGTTTGCATCGCCGAGGTCGGAGCCTGGAAGAACATGCTCGATCCGGATGCGGAGAAGCGCCGCCAGAATCTCCAATATGTCGTGGATCGCTGCGCCCTGGCCGAGGCTGTGGGGGCACGCTGCTGCGTAGACATTGCTGGCTCTTACAATCCCGACTCCTGGTACGGTCCGAATCCAAAGAATGTTTCCCGCGAATTCTTCGACGCTACGGTGGCCAATTGCCGCCATGTCATTGACTCGGTCAAGCCCACGCGGACGCGCTTCACGATCGAGATGATGGGCTGGAATCTCCCCGACAGCCCGGACTCCTACCTGGAGTTGATTCGCGCCGTTGACCGCAAAGCATTCGGCGTCCATCTCGACGTTTGCAATGGAATCAACTCACCGCGCCGGTTTTACGAGAACTCTGCCTACATCAAGGAATGCTTTCAAAAGCTCGGTCCGTGGATCGTCTCCTGCCACGCCAAGGACCTGCAATGGATCGTCGAATTGAATGTGCATTTTCTTGAAGTCATTCCCGGCCGCGGTCAAATCGACTACGCGACCTACCTGCAATGCCTGTCCCGGCTCGGGCGCGACACTCCCCTCATGCTGGAGCACTTGCGCACATCTGAGGAGTATGACGAGGGCCGCGAGTATATCCTCAAGGTCGGAAAAGCGGCCGGCGTGACGTTTGGCTGATCACAGCGAAAGCCTGATCGCCGCAGCGCGGCTTTCCCGCCCGCACTCGCCGCCATCAGAGGAGTATCCCATGCCCACTCAAGCCGAAAAAGCAGCGCGCTTTCTGGCCCTTCACCAGGGTCCCGAACCCCTTGTTGTGGCCAATCCCTGGGACGCGGGTACTGCCCGCATTCTTGCCGGACTCGGTTTCTCCGCGCTTTCCACCACCAGCGCCGGGCTCGCCTTCACCCTGGGCCGGCGTGACGGCGCCGCCGGCATCAGTCGCGACGAGGCTCTGGCCAACGCCCGATCCATCGCCGATGCCACAACTCTTCCGGTTGCCGCCGACCTCGAGAACGGCTATGGCCATAGCCCTGAAGCTGCCGCTGAAACCATTCGCCTCGCAGCGCAGACCGCCGGCCTCGTCGGCGGCTCCATCGAAGATGCCACCGGAGACCCCAGTCATCCCATCTACGATTTCCAACATGCCGTGGAGCGGATCGCCGCTGCGGCAGCCGCGGCCCGTGCCCTCTCATTCCCGTTCATGCTCGTAGCGCGGGCCGAGAATTATCTTCACGGTCGCCCTGATCTGGACGACACCATCCGCCGCTTGCAGGCCTTCGAAGCCGCCGGCGCTGAAGTCTTGTATGCTCCTGGAATCTCCCGCCCGGATGACATTCGCGCCGTTTGTGCCGCGGTCCGCAAGCCTGTCAACGTGCTCATGGGCTTGAAGGGCGTGCCTCAGCTTTCTGTCAAGGAACTTGGCGCTCTCGGAGTTCGCCGCATCAGCATCGGCTCAGGGTTTTGCCGCGCCGCTTTGACGGCATTCCTGCACGCTGCCCGCGAGGTCCGCGACGATGGAACCTTCACCTTCGCTGCAGAGTCTCTGTACATCTCTGAGATTGTCAGTCTTTTTGAGTAATGCAGAAAACCCCAGCCTGAAAATCGCGCCGCTCTGGGAGTCCTAGCGGTTCAGGCCTTCCGCCCGCTCCACAATCAACACCGGAATCCCGTCTACCACCGGATAACTGCGCTCGCAGCCCGTGCAGACCACACGCGCCTCTTCCAGGCGCAGCGCGCCGCGGCAAGCCGGACAGGCCAGCTCGCCCATCCACTCCTCGATCGCTTTCAGATTTCTTTTGTCGGCATTGGCAGGCATCTGGGTGGCCCGCTACTGGATTATCGCGTCGGGCTTGTCCGTCGCACCATTCACGCGTTGCGGTCGGCTGGCGAATTCGGCCTCGATCAGTTCGTTGGTCCCCGCTTTGGCAAACTCGTAGGCCACGCGAATACCGTTGAAGATGGCCACGTCGTTCGACGAGCCGTGACCGATGATGCACACTCCGCGCACTCCCAGCAGTTGCGCTCCGCCGTACTCCCTGTAATCCAGGCGGCGGCGAAAGTCGTTGAAAGCCCTCCGCGACAGCAGCGCCCCCACCTGGGCAGTCACCGTGCGGGTCAACGATTCGCGCAGCACGTCGCGCACAAAACGGCCGACTCCTTCGCTGGTCTTCAGCGCCACGTTACCCACAAACCCGTCGCAGACAATCACGTCCGCCAGGCCGCTGAATATGTCGCGCCCTTCCACGTTGCCAATGAACTTGATGGGCAAGGCCTTCAACAGCGGAAATGCCTCGCGAGTCAGCTCGTTGCCCTTGGTTTCTTCTTCGCCAATGGAGAGCAACCCTACCCGCGGCTGGCTGATCTTCAGCACGCTCCGGGCATACATCTCGCCCATCACCGCAAACTGCTCCAGGTTGTGCGCCTTGCAGTCCACGTTCGCGCCCACATCCAGCAGCACACACGGATTCCCTGTGGAACTGGGCATCGGAGTCGCCAGCGCCGGCCTGTCCACGCCAGGCAGCGTGCCCAGCACCATCTTGGCCGTAGCCATGGCCGCGCCGGTGTTGCCCGCCGTCACAAACCCCGCCACCTTGCGTTCGCGCACCAGCTTCAGCCCCACGCGCATCGAGCTGTCCTTCTTGGTCCGCACCGCATGCACTGCCTTCTCGTCCATCCCGATGCGCTCTGAGGCATGGTGGATGACGATGGGCAGATCCTCGTTTTCCAGGTGCTCGTCCAGAAGGTCGCGCAGCTCCGCCTCGGGTCCAATCAAGTGGACCCGCACAGGCAAAGCCCGGCAGGCGAGAATCGCCCCCCGTATTTCTGCCTCTGGTGCCTTGTCGGTACCTACCGCGTCAAGCGCAATGTCAATGAGCATGAGCGAAAGTTTACTTCGCAGCTTCCTTCACGTCCAATACCGCCCGGCCCTTGTACGCCCCGCACTTCGGGCAGGCCTGGTGGGGCAGCTTCTTCTCATGGCAGTTGGGGCACTCTGAAAGCCCAACAGCCGTTAGAAAGTCGTGAGAGCGGCGAAGTGCGGTACGGCGCGTTGAGTGGCGCCTTTTCGGATTCGGCATGATGCAATTCCTTTCGTGTCTCCGCCCGCTTGCCTCCTGGCTGGCCTCAGACCGCAAAAGGTCCTCATTGCCATCCGGCATAGGCGGGACACCCTGATTCTCTCGGGGTCAATCGGTCCGGCGTGAACTTGGGTGCCTCATCCTATCCGCGCATTTTGCGGATAGGGTGGGAGAACACGCTCCGTCCAGTACCGAACCACTACTTTGTCTCGGACTTTATCTGGCTACGGAGCCCCGCCAGCGCTTCCCAGCGGGGGTCTGACGGACCCTCTTCGCAGGAACACACTTCGAGGTTGCGATTCTGGCCGCAGCGCGGGCAAAGTCCTTTACAGTCAGGCTTGCACAGCGTCCTGACCGGCAGGGACAAAAGCACCTGCTCGCGCAGCACATCCTCAAGCAAAAGACTGTCTTTTTGATAATACCCGATTTCTGTCTCCGGCGCCGTAATGGACCGCTCCGGCGCCTCCGAATCGGCCTCCACCGGCCGGAAAATCAGGTCGTACTCGGCTGCCAGCGGAATCTTCACCGGCTCCACGCACCGCGCGCAAGGAACCTCGAACTTCCCTGAAAAGTTCCCCCTGAGCCGGATATCGGCCACAATCTCCTTGGGGCCACGGTGCTCGTGGATCACCTCGGCCCGCCCCGCCGCCGTCAACGGTCCGTCCTGCTCGGCATCCTGGCCGAAGTCCACCGCACCCGGAGCCACTTCCAGGTCAAATTCGATCGGCTCCTGCTCCAGTTCGCTAACCTTGAACTCCATAGCTATGAGCCTACGGCGCAGCCCCCCGCCAGTCAATGCGCCCTTACCAACCCGCCGAATCTTGCCAGGGAACTGACCCGCTAACTCGCCATATCTCCCTGGACATGCCGGATGCCCCCGGGTCTTGCTTTTAGAACCTGGGAAAGCAAGACATTAAGATACGAATATGAACAGCGAAGCGGCTATTGACCTCCACACCCGCCTGGCCACTGCCGCCGACCGCCCCCGCCTCGTCCCCCTCATTAACTCCGCCTTCTCCATCGAAACCTTCCTCGGTGGCACCCGCACCGACGACGACCGCCTGGCCGCCATGATGGAGAAGGGTGTCGTGTTCGTTCTCGAAAACGGAGCTGGCTGTCTGCTGGCCTCCGTCTATGCCGAGTTGCGCGGCCCGCATGGCTATCTCGGCATGCTGGCCGTCGATCCCGCTTACCAGGGTTCGGGCCTGGGCCGCCGCATCGTTCAGGCCGCCGAAGACCACTTCCACCGGAACGGCTGCCAGGCCATCGACATCACCGTCCTCAACATGCGCCCCGAGCTGCTGCCCATCTATCGCCGCTTTGGTTTCGTCGAAATCGGCGCCGAGCCTTTTCACCCTGGCCGCCCCATCCAATCCGGCGTCGAGTGTCATTGCATCGTCATGTCCAAACCGCTCATCCCTCTAGCGCAATAACCGGGTGCCGGGTGCCCCAGGTCTCGCTTTTGAGACCTGGGAGCGAGCTTGCCGAGTGCCGGGTACACCAGGATTCGCCTTTAGAACCTGGGAAACAATCGGCCGCGATCAACCTCCCTACTGCCCCTTTGCCTCCGCCCCCGGCGTGTGCAGATACCGGCTGGCAAAGGTCAGGAACGTGGGCCAGTTCGGGCCCGGGGTGTGCCCGCCCGAGTGTTCCCGAAACGCGACGTCCCCGTCGATCAGCGCAGTCTCCATGGGCGGGAATACTGTCGTGCCCATGTCCTTCTTGCCCAGCAATTTGTACACCGGCCCGGCTGCCGCAGCCGCCATAAACATCCCCTTGGCATCGGCCCAGGCGTCTCCGCCCGGGTGGCCTTGTCCGTCCGGGGTGGTATTTCCTGCGCCAATAAAGACTGGCCGTGGCGCGCAAAGAGCAATCAGTTCATGGTTGTCCACCGGCATGTCCCCGGGTGTCAGCGGCCCCGCATACTTCAGAAACCTGCCCCCCATCCAGTGATACTCGTTGGCCGCCGCTATGTTGCCCACCTGCTCCCCGTAGATGTGCCGGTAGAGCTTGGCCCCGGCCTCGCCTGACGAGCTGACATAGCCGATTGCGATGCGCGGATCGTAGGCCATCGCCACCAGCGTCGTCTTGCCGTAGCGCGAGTGGCCTTCCAGCCCCACTTGTTTCGCATCCACCGCCTTGTCGGTCTCAAGATAGTCCAGTGACCTGCTCACTCCCCATGACCAGGCCAGCAGAGTGCCCCAGTCGTCCACTGAACGCGGTTGGCCCTTGTTCACCAATCCGATAATCCCCGCCGTCAATCCAGCGCCATTGTCGGCCTGCACGCTGGTCGGAATGTACTCCGCATAACCCCAGCCTTTCGCCAGCACCTGCTGCTGCCAGGTCGGCCCCGGTGGGGGAACAAACTGCGGCATGCGCTTAGCCAGCATCGCCATAAACTCCCTTGACCACCCAATCTCCATGATCACCGGAACCGGCCCCGTCGCATTTGCCGGCGTGCTCAGCGTCAGATCGATGTCCACCGTAATCGCAGGATCGGCCGAATTGTCCACGTGGCCCACCAGTTTTTTCGTGATTACGGGCACGTCGCCGTTCTTTTCCCTGGTCGTGCTCACCACCTCCCAGGTCACTTTAGGCAGGTTGGCGGGAACGCGGCCCAGAACCTCGCGGTCGAAATCTTCCACGATCTCCGGCCGCCGCTTCGTCCACCACACCTTCGCCGTGGTCACCCGCTTGCCGTTCTTCAGCACCAGCGGATCAGGCAGATTGGGATAGACATTGGCCTTCGACTCGTCGTAGTTGGCTGCGTTGGGCGACGTCATGTCGTTTGTCACCCCGCCCCGCAACTCCTTGATGCCCAGCATGTCCATCAGGTGCTGATGGTCCTTCTCCGACCCCGCCTGAATCGCCAGCCATGCCGGATCAGGCGCCGGCGCAGGCGGGGGAGGCGGAGGAGTGCTGGCCGGAGCCGTCTGTGCTCCCAACCGCAAGCCAAACGTAAAAAACAGGACTGCAATCGCCAGCGGCGCTCTACCGCGAACCACTCCCTGACGCATCTGAGCCATTCCGAACCTCGCTTTCAGACCGTTCCTCCTCGAAGAAACGGGATCGGCGGCAAGAATATCGATTTACTACGATTCAGGCAAGGGCGTGCAATTGTTCACCTTCCTTGCAGGACGCCACGGCGTACCTTATCGACCACCGGGCCCGCTTGTTTTCCTTGGCTTCCCAACTCCGCTAATTCTCCGTCCCCATTTCTCGGGAATTCACCCGGCGCCCGTGCCTCTCCTGCGCCGCGCTATGGTAGCCTCCGGTTGAGGGCTTTCGCACTTTCCCTGTGCGACGGGAATGTCCAGTTCTGCAACCAACCTCCGGGAGACAAGCGCATGAGCGCCGCCAAATATGACCTGACCGTCATCGGTTCCGGGCCTTCGGGTCAACGCGCCGCCGTAGCCGCCGCCAAGATGAAGAAGCGCGTGGCCGTCGTCGAGGCACGCTCCGTGGTTGGCGGGGTCTGCATCAACACCGGCACCATCCCCTCCAAAACCATGCGCGAGGCCGTCCTCCACCTGTCCGGATACAACTACCGCTCCGTCTATGGCGTCAACTACCGGGTCAAGGAAAAGATCACCATGGCTGATCTGGCCTTTCGCGTCCAGGCCGTCATCAGGACTGAGGTTGACGTGACCGAGGCGCAGCTCTCGCGCAATGGCATCGACGTGGTCCATGGCATCGCCCGCTTCGTCGATCCCCACCAGGTGCGCGTGGAGGGCGCCCAGGCCGACACCACGCTTGAATCCGACCGGGTCATCATCGCCGTCGGCACCAAGCCTGCCTGCTCCCCCAAGGTGCCCATCAATGGCCGCACCATCGTCAACAGCGACCAGATTCTCGACCTGCCCGTCCTGCCCCGTTCCCTCATCGTGGTGGGCGGCGGCGTTGTCGGGGTTGAATACACCTGCATGTTCGCCATCCTCGGCGTGCGCGTGACCATGATTGAGAAACGCAATAGGCTGCTCGAATTCGCTGACCAGGAGATCGTCGAGGCCCTCAGCTACCATCTCCGCGACAGCCGTGTCACCCTTCGCCTCGGCGAAGAGGTTGAGAGCGTTGAGGAACTGCCTGACGGCACCGTGGTCGCCAACCTTGAGAGCAAGAAGCGCGTCTCCGGCGACGCCCTGTTATACGCCGTGGGCCGCCAGGGAAACATCGACGAACTCAACCTTGCCGCCGCCGGCATTGAAGCCGACAATCGCGGCCGCATCCCCGTCGACGAGCACTATCAGACCAAAGTCGAACACATCTTTGCCGTGGGCGACGTGGTCGGTTTCCCCTCCCTGGCTTCGGTCTCCATGGAGCAGGGTCGCATCGCCGCCGCCCGCGCCTTCGACGACCACGCCACCACCTCCAACCCCAGTTTTTATCCCTACGGCATCTACACCATCCCCGAGATCAGCTTCATCGGCAAGACTGAGGAACAGTTAACCGACGAAGACGTGCCTTACGAGGTCGGCATGGCGTATTACCGCGAGGTCGCCCGCGGCCAGATTCGCGGCGACACCACCGGCCGCCTCAAGCTCGTTTTCCATCGCGATACCCGCAAAGTGCTCGGCGTGCATATCATCGGCGAAGGCGCTGCCGAGCTGGTCCACATCGGCCAAGCGGTCATGATCCTGGGCGGCACAGTGGATTACTTCGTCGATACCGTCTTCAACTACCCCACTCTTGCCGAGTGCTACAAGGTGGCCGCCTTCAACGGCTTGGGCCGCCTGCACCGCTACCAATCGACATAAGGCGCAATGAGAATGCTGTGGATAGACGCGGGGCGAGGTTCTGACCGCGTGATGTTGTGCCTGAATGGGTGCCCTATCCTTGCGGCGTATTTGTTTTTTTGCCGCAAGGGTGGGAAAGTACGAAATCAAACGGTCAAAGAGCTAGTAGATAGCAGCTAGAAGCTAGCAGCTGAAGTCCCGGAGGCCAACAATGACCAAAGCGATCGGTGTCGTAATGACCGGACACATCTCCGCCGGCCGACTTGAGGATCACCACCTGACCGGCAATCTCCTGCGCTTCCCAATCGATACCGGGAAGCTGGACGCGTTGGCGGCGATACCCGGCAGCGAGCTGGTGCAGATCCTGGCAGCGCATGTCATCCAGCTGCTTCCACCCGGCGCCCTCCCCGTAGACGCTATCGGCGTCGCCGTGCCCGGTGTGGTGCGCCACGGCGTGGTCGAAGAATCGCCCAATCTGCCCCAGATCAAGGGCATGCGGCTGGCCGACGAACTCACCAAAGTCCTCGCCGCCAAGGGCATCTCCACCCCGGTTCACGTGGCCAACGACGCCGACGCCATCGCCGCCGGCGTTGCTGTCTCCCGCGGCCACATCGACCAGCTCATCCGCGTCTGGACCATCGGCAATGGCATCGGCTACGGCCGCTGGCCCTACGTAGAAGGCGTCTGGGAGGGCGGCCACATCACCGTGACCCTCGACCCGAAGGAGCGTTTCTGCGCCTGCGGCGGCGTGGGTCATCTCGAAAGCATCATGGGCTACCGCGCCATGCGTATGCGCTTCCTTGACCTCGAACCGGAAGAAGTCTTTGCTCTCGCCAAGAAAGGCGACGCCCGCTGCCGGGAGTTCGTCGACCTATGGCATCGCGCCCTGGCCGCCGCCACCGCCTCGTTCATCCACATCGCCGGCCCCGGCCGCTTCTATTTCACCGGGCACAATGTGGGTTTCCTTGAGCTGCCCACGCTGCGCGACCACCTCGAAACCATGGTCAAGATGAGTCCCCTACTCAGCTATTCGCTCGAGATCCTGCCCCCCGACGACCAGACCGCCCTGCTCGGCGCAGGCATCAGCGCCCTCCGCGCATTGAAGTGGTAAGAATCGGTTGCGCATGATCGACTCCGCCGGCGGCCATCATCGCTTGAGTTGCATCGCAGCGCGCGAATCAGCCACCATGCCGACCCGCCAACCTGCAGACTCGCTGACTTGCTGACTCGCCATCCCGCGAAGCGGCAAGTACCGTCCAGCCGCTCTAATATCTCCGCTGATAAGTCCGCGATAGCCGGTCGTGCCAGCTCAGGCCTTCTTCGTCGAACACCGACCACACCACCCCCAACCCCACCGGAAGCAGCGACACCAGTTGTGCCCACAGCCTGAAGCGCAGTTGGGCCCGTGTAGGACGCTCGTCGTCGAAGGTGCACAAGGCAATGTGTGCGTACTTCATGCCCGGTGTGAACCCGGCTAGAAGAATGAAGAGTGCCTGGTAGACCGCGCCGGTGAGGATCAGTGCCGCCGCGGCGCCGATTTCGGCGGTCTTCATGGCCATCGGATGCGAGAGATGGCTGGCAATCTCCGCCGCCGACGCGCAAACCACCCCTGCCACCAGCACTGTGTCCACCACCGCTGCCATCAGGCGCAGTTGGAAGGGTGCCTGCTTCACGGCAGTCGCCTTCTCAGGCGCCTCCTCGCTCTGCGGTTCTGCGTCCTCCCGCGGCTGTGCCTCCAGTTCGATATCCGACCACTCCGGACCGCTCCAGGAAGGGGCAGGAGCTTCTTCAGAGGCAACTTCCGCTGCCGGCTCCGTGGAGATCGTGCTCGGGTCCACCTCAAAAATACTCAGTTGCCCATACTGCTCAGCGTTCCTTCCCTGTGGTGCGCCCGTCAGCCGCGGACGCATCCGCCGCGTCGCAACCAGTTCGCGGGGAAACTCCAGCAGGTTTGCGTAGATGGGCAGCGCCGGTTCCACCGCCTCAACCGCCTGTTCCATGGAAGAGGTGCCCGGCTCCTGGCCTGGGTTCCAAGGGCTAGGCTCAGCCGCCTCAAACTCTTCCAGTTCCCGCCGGGCAGGTGCGACCGGCGGCTCGGGTTGGCGCGCGGGCAGGTCCGGCTCCCAGCGGATTTCGAGCGGCAGGCTCGCCGCCGTCGCGCGCGTCGAAGCCGAATGATCCATCAATGCCTGCTGCGCCACGACCTGTTGCCCCGCGCTCCCTGAATCTCTCGCAACAACGCCCTCGTCTTCTTCCGGGATCAGGTCCGCTGCCGCCGCTTCCAGGTTGTCCAGCGCGATCTCGGCCGCTGCCTGCGCTTCCAGGGCGGCACGCGTTGCCGCCCCGGCGGCGCGCAACGCGGCGCGGGCCTCCGCGGCCTGCATCTCGCTGTAACTGGGGGTGTGGGCATAGCGGGCGGCCACCCGCGCTGCCGCTTCGGCTGCAAGGTTCGTTGCCGCGCTCTTTTTCTTCTTCGCCGGACGGCTCGGGGTCACTACCGCCATGCCTTTACGGCTCTTGTGTTCCGCCAGGCGCTGATTTACTTCCTGTTTCCACGACGGTAAAGGTGCGGGCAGATTTCCCAGTGTGCTCAATGCTCCAGAGTCCCTTCTGATACCGTCCCTCGGTCCGCCGCCCCACTCCGTCTGGACCTGGGCGGAGCAGCTCTTAACCAGAGCCAGCCACTTGCGCGAGAACATGCAGGGTTTACCTGGTCCGCGAATTTCGCGCTTTTCGGACCCTCCGTGCTCTCCCCTGCTCCCACAACCGCGTGACCCGCGTCCCTTCCAACGTGGCCCGCGTTTGCTATGCTGGCCTTGGTCCTGGGATGCGTCCTCGTAATTTCGTGTTTATCACGCTGCTGGCCCTCTGTCACTTGCAAGTTCGTGGACAGGTGTTGACTAATGCGTTACCTCTCGCGCCGTCCCAGGTTTCCGCCGCGGACGCACAAGCGCCTGATGGCCGCGATGAGCAGCTCCCTTCGTCCTCTCTTCCCGACGATCCAGGCCAGGAGATTCTGCCCCTCGCCCAGCCGGAGCCCACGCCTTCCGGCGGAGTGCCGGTCCTGTGGGATGCTCAGCGCCAGACCCGTGTGGGCGACACGTGGACCCTCAGCGGTGAGGTAGTGATTCATTACCGCGACTACATTCTGCGCGCCGACAAAGTCGTCTATCACCAGTCCACGTCGGAACTTGAGGCCGACGGCCATCTCCAGGTCACAGGTGGCCCTGAAGACGCCTACATCGAAGCCGCGCATGGCGACATGCGCCTGGACATGCACACTGCGCGCTTTTTCGACGTCCACGGCTCCCTGGGAGTCCGCAGAACAGGTCACGCCGTGGTCTACTCCACTGCCAACCCGTTTCTTTTTTCCGGAAGGGTCCTGCTTCAGACCGGCGAAGGCGCCTACCGGATCATCGATGGCTCCATGACCAACTGCCGTCTGCCCCATCCCGACTGGCAACTCATCTCCCACGCCATCAACGTAGCCAATGGCCGCGCTTCCACGTCCAACACCTTTTTCAAGTTGCTGGGCGTACCCATTTTTTATCTGCCTTACCTGCGCCATCCCGTGGACGACACCGGCCGCGCCAGCGGCCTCCTGACCCCCGTCTTCAGCAACGGGTCCTCCATCAAGGGCTACACCTTTGGCGAGCAGGTGTACTGGGCCATCAACCGCAGCATGGATGCGGTGATTGGCTCGGAGTATTACACCAAGCGCGGCTTTGCCCCCAACGGCGACTTCCGCTACAAGGGTCCTGGTCTCGACCACCTTACCGTGCGCTGGAATGCCCTGTTGGACCGGGGCATTGCGGCCACACCGCCGGCCACCGGGCTGGTCAACCAGGGCGGAGTGGACATCGCGGCCCTGGGCCGCATCGACCTTTCTCCTGAAACCCGCCTTGCCATCAACACCGAATACCTGTCCAGCTACGTGTACAGGCTGGTTTTCAATGACAACTACTCACAGGCGGTCAACTCCGAGGTGCAGAGCAACATCTCGCTCACCCATGCGCATCGTGGCTTCGTTCCCTCCTTCTCCGCCGACCGCTCCCAGACCTTTGCCAGTTCGGCCCAGGGAGACGAGGTCAGGATTCTCCACCTGCCCAGCCTCCGCTTTGATGTGCTCGACCGGCCTCTCGGCTCCTCGCCGCTTTACTGGCAGTTGGCCTCGTCAATCAGCCGCATGAGCCGTGCCGAGACCGGTTTCAACGCCCACAACGTGGGCCGCATCGACTTCGCCCCTCATATCTCCCTGCCTTTCGTCTCCGGCGGCTGGAGCGTGGTGCCCGAGGTTGCCCTGCGCGACACCTTTTATTCCGGCAGCCAGATACCCGACCTCACAGGCGCCAACGGCGGCACTCCCGCCATCAGCCACGACACCCTCAACCGCACCGATCTTGAAGCCTCCGTCGATCTCCGTCCCCCCGCGCTCGAGCGTGACTTTACCCTTACCCGCTGGAACCGTACGCTGCGCCACGTCATCGAGCCGGAGTTCACCTACCGGTTTGTAGGCGGCATCGGCGCGCAGGCCCGCAACGTGCTCCTGGTCGACACCTCCGACATCGCTACCGACACCAACGAAGTCGGCTTCTCCTTGACCCAGCGCTTTTATCTGCGCCCCACCGACCCCCGGCCCTGCACCGCCGAAGATGCCCAGGCTCCCGCCGGCTGCCCTGACCAGCCCCGCGAGTGGGCCAGTTGGCAGATCGCGCAAAAATACTTCCTTGACCCCAACTTCGGTGGCGCACTCATTCCCGGTCGCCGTAACGTCTTCGACTCCACCCTGGACCTCAGTGGTGTGGCCTTTCTCACCGTGCCCCGCAACCTCTCGCCCATTACCTCCCGCGTCCGCTTCGAGGCCATCGACAACCTGCGCATCGAGTGGGACATCGACTACGACCCCCGCGGCGGCCGTCTGGGTGCCGACAACCTCTTCGCCGGTTATAGCTGGGGCCACACCACCATCGGCCTGGGCCATGCCCTTCTCAATGCTGTCAATGAGCAGGGCAGTGCCGCCACCACCATTCAGAGCCAGCAGTTGCAGCCCTTCATTTACATCGGTAAACCCAGCGGCGCCGGCCTCAACCTGGCCGCAAATGGTGGCTACGACTTTGTGCATGGCGCGCTGCAGTACGGTGGCGCTCAGGCTGTCTACAACTGGAACTGTTGCGGCCTCACCGTCGGTTACCGGCGCTTTGAGTTGGGCACGATAGGCACAGTCCAGCGCGACGAGACCGAGTGGCTCTACAGTTTCACCCTTGCCGACTTCGGTTCCGTCGGCGACATCCGCCGCACCAACACCGTCTTCCCCGACCCCAACCTGCCCCCCGCGTATTAACGTCTGGTGTCCGAAGTACGCTTCACATCCGTCATTCCGTTCGCAACGCTTTCATCGGATCGATACTTGCCGCGCGTCCCGCAGGCAAAGCACTCGCCGCCAGTGCGACAACTGCCACTCCCACCACCGCCAACAGATAGCTTGCTGCATCAAGCGGCTTCACGCCATAAAGGGACGAAGCGAGCGCACGCCCCACCAGCATGGCCAGAGGAACGCCCATCACCACCCCCGCGACGGTGAGCAGCAGGCTGTCCTTCAAGATCATCCAGACCACCTGCCCACGCCCGGCGCCCACAGCCATGCGCACCCCAATCTCTGCCGTCCGCATGTTCACGCGATACGCCAGCGTTCCATAGAGTCCTGTGGCCACCAGGACCACTGCCAAAACACCGAAGAACCCGGCAAGCCGCGCAAAAAGCACCTGGTGAGAGATGGTCATATCAAATTGTGCGCGCTGTGTCATCGGCCGTATCAGCGGCAGGTTCGGGTCCAATTGTTGCACCGCTTTGCGCGCCGACGGCAGAATCGCGAGCGGCTTGCCGTGCACGCGCATTTCCACGTCCATTGATCCCACAATCGGTAGCTGGGCATACATGTACCACGCCATCGGAATCGGCTCTTCGTCGATGCTGCGATACTTGTGGTTCTTCACCACGCCGACGATGGTCATTGTGTATTGTCCATTGTCGAGTCCGGTGGTATGGCCCAGCGGGTTCTGATTGGGCAGGAAGCGCTTTGCAAACTCTTCGTTGACAATGCCCACGTGGGGCGAGGTCGCAGTGTCGGAATCAGCGAAATCCCGCCCTGCAATGATAGGCACGCCGAGAGTGCGGAAGAAGTTCGGTCCCACCATGTTGCTGCGGACCGTCCTTGATGCGCCGTTTGCCACGTCCGGCAAACGGCCGTCCACCATCATGTCGCTGTTGTCGGACCACCACGATCCGATGCGTTCCGCCATCACCGTCACCGATTCCACGCCGGGTAGCACACGCAGTTTGTTCATCAGATTCACGTAAAAAGCAACGCCCTCGGGAATCGACGGAATGTTTGGCTTCACCCCGAAGACGACCAGGCCATCCACCTTCATCCCCAGGGGGGTGTTCTCCAGATTTCGTAGCGTGCGAATCAGCAGCCCACCGCCCACCAGCAGCACCACGCACAACGCCATCTGCAAGGCCACAATAACCCTGCCTGTGCGCGATTTGCCTGCGTTGGCATTGGATGTGGCAGCCGAAGTCTTCAGCGCGAGTTCGGCTCGCCCGGCAAGCGCAATGCGCAGCGGCGCCACGCCAAACAGCAGCGCGGCAAACACCAGCACGGCCAGCGTAAACAGCAGCACCGTCTTGTCCGGCGCAAGGCTGGACTCGATCTCAGCCCATCGGCCGAGCAACCGTGTTGCCAGCACCGCAAAGCCCCACGCCACCGCTCCGCCCGCCGCCACCAGGATCAGGCTTTCCGTAAGCAGTTGCCGCAGCAGCTCGCCCCGGCCCGCGCCCAGTGCCTGCCGCAACGAAAACTCCCTTTGGCGCGTCGCGTTCCGTGCCAACAGCAGCATCACCACATTCATCAGCGCGATGAGCAGCACCAGGCCCACCATGGCCATCAACATGCGCAGCGGCTTGCCGTACACCTCGTCATTGCCTGCAAAGCCCTTGGCATCTGCAAAGCTCAAAACCGGCGGCTTGATGTCCTTGGGCGGCGAACCCAGTCCCACATAAGCCGCTGTCTGAAAGACGGGCTGCAGTTGCGCCCCCGCTTGCGCTCGGGTTACGCCGGGAGCGAGACGCCCGATCATCCGCAGGCACCACCAGGTCGGATTTGCGATATACGTCTTGCCATCCTCCAGAGGATTGCCCCACGCATTCAGTTCAGGGCGACTCTGCATTGGAATCCAGAAGTCGGTCGACCCACCCCCTTCGACACCTTCAAAGCCCTCTGCGGCAATGCCCACAATGGTCATGGGCACACTGTTCACATACAGTGTTTTTCCCAATACATCGGGATCCCGCGCGAACCGTCGCGTCCAGTAGTTGTAGCTGAGTACGGCAATGGGCGCATGATTCGTCTCGTCCTGCTCGGTGAAACCTCGACCGTGCGGAAGATTCACGCCCAGGCCCGAGAAAAAGGTGCCGCTCACCATGTCGCCTTCCGCCTCCTCCGGTTGGGGTCCATAGCGGACTGAGACCTTGCTGCCCGATAGCGGCACATACGCCATGACGGACGAAAGGCCGCGAGCTTGCCGCCGAAACGCATCATATACGGGATACGAAAACGTCTCAGTGGAATTGACTGTGCCGGTGCCGTGGGGCGGATTGGTGGTCCTTAAGTACACCACGCGATCTGGATCGGCCACAGGCAGTGACTTCAACAGCACCGCGTTCATCACGCTGAATACCGCCGTATTCGCGCCAATCCCGAGCGCAAGCGTCAGAATCGCCGTCGCGGCAAACCCCGGACTCTGCCGCAGGGATCGGAATCCAAACCGAAGGTCGCGCCACAGCTTGTCAAGCCACACCCACCGGCCTTTCATGTAGAAGCGCTCCTGCGCTGCACGGATATTGCCAAATTCGCGCCGCGCTTTCCATCGCGCCTCGCCCTCGCTCAAGCCCTCACTCTCGAGAGCGTCGGCTTCGAGCTCAAGATGCGCCTTGATTTCTTCGGCAAAATCCTCTGCACTCCGCTTGCGCCGGAACATCGCTATGCCTCCTCGCCTTGCCGTTCGTTGCCGGAGTCCAGAATCAAGCCCATCGCCCGTGTCAGCCGCCGCCACTCGCTGGTCTTCTCCACCAGCTGCTCGCGGCCTTTCGGCGTCAGCGAATAGAAGCGCGCCTTGCGGTTGTTATCGCTCACGCCCCACTTGGCGCGAATCCACTCCTTGTCTTCCAGTCTCTGCAGAGCCACATAGAGCGATCCGTGATCCACAAGAAAGACGTCTTCTGACTGGCGCTGGATCAATCGCGCTACACCCTGCCCATGGCACGGTCCCAGCACAAGTGTTTTCAAAATCAACAGGTCCAGCGTTCCCTGCAACAAGGCAATGCGGTCGTCGTTATTCTCTTGGGTAGCCATTCGACCCAAGTATTCACCTGTTTGGGTCGAATGTCAACCCAAACCGAAAATCTAAATCAAAAGCACCTGACTCCGCGAGCCCTTCCGCCCTTAATGTTCCGCAATAAAACGCAATAAAATTGGACGCCATCGAGGGTTTGAAACCGCTCCGTTCTGCCGCAGGAAGGGTCTTCTGGCGCAGAAATACCCGCTCTTCCGGGTTCCGGGCGAGTCACGGGCAAGCCGCGCCATAAACAACCTGCGCCAGCCATCAAAGAAACTGTGAAGCCGGTCGTCCCGCCCCTGCTACGCATTTGCCTTTGCCGCAAGGGCGGGAATGCGCGAATCCACGCGGTCAGAGAACAATGTCCGTTCCGTAGAACTCCTCACGCATGTGCATCTCAGCGAACCAGCAATAGGTCCTCGGCTTCTCATCTTCAGATATGTATAGCTCGATCTCTCGTTCCACCAGGTCTTTCACAACCCACCCGTTCAAAGAGAATGCAGTGCGAATCTGTTCTTCTCTCAAAGCAGGCAAACCCTCGCCAATGGGGTAATTCGCCTTGGTCAAATTGGTCTCGCTGAATGCGCGCAGGTAAACAACTGCCCCCGCCCGGCACACCCGATGGAGAGTAGTAGCATAAGCGGCGCGATCGCCGTCATTGTAGAGCGAGTGGAAGCATCCGATATCGACGACTGTATCGAAGCATTCATCGTAACCGGAGAGTTCGCACATATTCGCCTGCTGGAATAGGGCTTTGCTCCCTCTCTCCGCAGCTTTACGCCTTGCGCGTTCAATCGCGTTGATCGAGATGTCCATGCCGATCGCGAAATATCCCAGATCGGCAAGGTAGAGTGAGGTCCGTCCCGGTCCACAACCTGAATCGAGCACATCGCCATGAATTTTCCCACTCACTTCCAGCGCCATAATCCATTCGTCCGGCGCGTCAATGTCGAACGGTGTGGTCACACTCTCATAGGCCTTATCCCAATAATTCTTCAGTTGTGCAGTGTTGTTCATCCCAAGATCCCTTCTCATTTGTTGTGAAAATTGAAACTTCTGCTCGTGCCATTCGGCAACAAATACTCTGCGCCGTCTTGTCTCCAGACAGTGGTGTGGACCCCGGCGCGGTCAGGCCGGCTCCTTGGTCTCGCTGGCAGGCGTTCTGGGATCGCCGCAGCGTGCGCGTAAATTCTGGCGGAGCTTTTCGCGCTCCTCCGGCGTCATCTGCCCCCAATGCTCACCCAAACGCCGTTGTTCCCAGTGCTCGCGCAGCCTCCGCCGCGCTTCGGAGCGATCCGGCCTATGGCCGCCAAAGCCTCCGAACAGAATCCGGCACAGAAGCACCAGTCCGAGAGCTTGCCAGAAGGTAACTTGCCGCCATCCGAACAGCGCCGGCAGCAGCCAGTTCCACAAGTGCATCACCACTTCGCCGCAAATCGCAATCAGAATCACCAGCGCCGGTGGGGCCACAAAAATGATCCATTTCCTTCTCATGTTGGAATCCTCATTTCTTCATGAACTCATCGTGAATGCTCTGCAAGCGCTGGCGCAGATAGAGCACCGCATAGCGCTTGCGCGACAAGAGTGTGTTGACGTTGACGCCGCTCTCTGCCGACAACTCTTTAAAGCTGTGCCCCTCCAACTCGTGTGCCACAAATACTTCGCGCTGCTCGGCGGGCAGTTCGCCCAGCGCCAGTTCCAGCTCATCGAGAAGCAGGCTGCGGACATAGAGCGCGTCTGGGCCGTCATCGGGAGAAGGCAACAGATCTTCTAACTGCAACAACTCGCCTTCTTCGTCCTCCATCGCTGCATCGGTAAAGTTCTCTGGCTTCTTCTTGCGGAACAGGTCCGTGATGCGATTGCGCGCCACCCTGAAAAGCCAGCCGGTCACGTAGTCAATCGGCGTCAGCAGGCGATGAGCTTCCACCAGTTCGCAGAAAACTTCCTGCAATAGATCTTCCACGTCGGCATCGTTTGCCACCCGCTTGCGGATGAAGTTCCGCAACCGTGGTCTCTCTTCCGCGATGACTTCGGAGATTCGTCGGTCTTGCTCGGTCATCAAAGGGATGCTCAGCGCCTTTTCCATCCATTCCTGTAGACGAACAGCGGCAGCGAATATTGTAGAGTTCCGAATCTGCGATGGGGCAGAGCCTTCGCGGCGCAGCGGGTGATTTGGTTCGCGTGATCGGATCTTCATGCCACGTCTTGTCGGCCCAAAGCAAGGTCTTAGCCAACCGGCGCCTGCCGGCTGAGTTTTCCTGGCAGGCCCATCCATCGCCCTCCATCCGGCCTGCTGGGGTATCCTTTTCTTAGAGGAATATCTCTTGTCGCGCATACATTTCCTGCTTGGCCTGCTGGCGCTCAGTCTGGCCGTCGGCTGCAAGGCTCAACCAGCCTCGCAAGGTGCCCCCGACCCCGCCCTCGACCGTCGCATTGAGGTGATGGTCCGCACCCAGTACAACGTGCCGGCGGAGTTCAACATCGTTCTCGGCACACGCAAGCCCAGCCAGGTTACCGGCTACGACACTTTGCCAGTCACCGTCTCGCGCGGCGCAACGCAGAAGATCATTAATTTCCTGATCTCTACTGACAACAAGACCCTGGCCCGCCTGGAGACCTTCGACCTGGCCAAGATCCCCGGCATGGCCATCGACACCGCTGGGCGTCCTATCCGGGGCAACCCCGCGGCCAAGGTCACGGTCATCAACTTCGATGACCTCGAATGCCCCTATTGCTCCCGCATGCACCAGTCGCTCTTTCCCTCCACCATGGACCGCTATAAAGACAAGGTGCGCTTCATCTACAAGGATGACCCGCTCACTGAACTGCACCCCTGGGCCATGCATGCCGCCGTCGATGCCAACTGCCTGGCTGCGCAAAGCGGCGACGTCTACTGGGCCTATGTGGATTACCTCCACTCCCACGGCCAGGAGATCACCGGCGAAGACCGCAACCTGAACAAGAGTTTTGCCGCACTGGACCGCATCGCCCGCCAGGAAGGCACCGTGGCCAAACTCGACGATGCCAAACTGAATGCCTGCCTCTCAAAGCAGGATGAAACCCAGGTCCGCGCCTCGGCCAAGGAAGCGGATGCCCTCGGAATTGATGGGACCCCAGCCCTGTTTGTTGAAGGCGAACGCATCAACGGCGCTCTCCCCGAGGATCAGGTCTGGCTGGTCATCGACCGTGCCCTGCGCGCCGCCGGAGAGGAACCGCCCCCAGCCCCGCTTCCGTCGGCGCCAGTTCCCTCCGCACCGGCCCAGCCGGCGCCCAAGGGCAGGTAGGCGCTCGCCGCATTGCGTCGTACTTCGCCTCTCCTTCGTGGACGCCGGCGCTCAGCCCGCGCCGCGGAATGTGAAGTTGGCATATCGCGGTCCCGGTCCGGGGATTTATCCTAGAGTGCCGGGAGTCTTCACAGCTCCTTAGGAGATATCAGGTTGCAAGTCGAATCTATCTTCCTGCTGCGCCGTCGTTTCGCCGTCCCGATTCTCTCCAGCGGCCTTTTGTTCGCCGCCCTGGTTGGCTGCCATCGCCCTCCTTCGCCGGACGTAATGGCCACGGTGAATGGAAAAGAGATTTTGCGCTCGGAGGTGGAGAAATATTACAAAGCCAATCTCGGCGACAACCCCCAGGAGCCTAGCCCCGAGCAGGCGAATATTGTACGTCTCGGTGTTCTGCGCAATCTGATTGATGACGAGATCATCCAGCAACGCGCCGCAAAGCTCAACCTGACTGCGACTGACGAGGACGTCAACGCAAAGCTCACTGAGATGAAGACGCCTTACACCCAGGAGCAGTTCGACAAGCAACTCCAGCAACGCGGCATCACCCTCGACGACCTCAAGCGCGAAATCCGTCACTCCCTGACGCAGAACAAGCTGCTCAACAAGGAGATCGAGTCCAAAATCAATATCACCGACGGCGACATCAACAGCTACTACAAGGCCCACAAAGCTGACTTCAACTTTATCGAGCCCCGTTACCAGCTGGCGCAGGTCGTGGCCTCCGCCGAACCCGCGGCGCAACCCGGCAGCATGCAGTCCAAGGCCCCCAACGAAGCCGATGCCAAAAAGAAGATTCAGGCGCTCTATAACCGCTTGCGCAGTGGCGAGGATTTCGGCGCAGTCGCCATTCAGTTCTCAGACAATGCCAACAACGCCTCCAATGGCGGCGACATGGGATTTATCTACGAGTCGTCATTGCGCAGTGATTCTGAGGCATTCAACGCCATATCCAAGCTCAAGCCGGGCGAGATCACTGACATCCTGCCTATGTATGACAGCGCTGGCCCAGGCCGCCACATCGGTGCCTACGCCGTTTATAAGCTCATTGCACGGGAGCCTGCCGGACAGCGCGAGCTGAGCGACCCGCGTGTGCAGCAGGCCATCCACCAGTTGCTGCACGAGAATCACGCCCAACTGCTCAAGAACGCATACTTCGAAATGCTCCACGACCAGGCCAAGACTCGCAATTACTTTGCCGAGCAGATCCTGAAAGAGGGCGCGAAGTAGCGTTCCTCGCTCAGAACTTCGCCACTATGCTTGCGCCGGTGTACTCGATTATTTTGTCGGGCCTGTCCGTAGTTTCTCCACCGGTGCCGTGTCCGGCTGTAACCACCACCACGCGAAGAGTGTGCCCGGCAGCCATCCCCGCGTAGCTCCCCTCGCGATCTCCAATGGTCAGCGTCCGCCTGGCGTCATCCCAGTGGATGGGGATAAGAGCATGCGCTCCCTGCTCGTAGCCGTACCCGTCGCCCTCGTCTTCGTATAGGTTGAAGTCCCCGTTCGCGCCGGGGTACACGCGCAGCTCTATGGGATCAGCTGACTGACCCGCGTATTCAATGCTCGGACCCATCGGGACAATGGAGCCCGCGCGCACATCCAGAGGAATCCTGTCCAGGGGCGCGGATGCCGTCACCTCGCGCCCGCCCGCTCCCCGTTCCCCGGTCCAGAAGTCATACCAGTCTGCTCCTGCCGGCAGATAGACACTCCGCTCCGTAGCGTGTTCCTTGGTCACCGGGCTCACCAGGATCGCCGGACCGAATAGAAACTCGTCGCCAATCTCCCAGGTGGCAGAGTCCTTCCGGAAGTCCATCACCAGCGGCCGTTGGATCGTGTAATCCTCACTCGTCACCTTCCAGGCCAGCGAGTAGACATAAGGCAGCAGCCGGTAGCGCAAGCGGTCGAAGGCCAGCAGCGCGGGATACACCCGGTCGTACGTCCATAGCTCGTTGTGATCCCGGTGGCCGTGAGTGCGAAAAATAGGGCAGAAGGTGCCGTACTCGAACCAGCGCGCATACAACTCCTGATATGCCGGCTCGTTGGCGGCGCCATCGTAGGGCTGATGATAGCCGCCGATATCGGTGGTCCAATACGGATAGCCCGAAAGCGCAAAGTTCAGCCCGGCTGTAATCTGGTGCCGCAAAGCCCACCAGGTGCTGTACACGTCGCCCGACCAGACGGTAGCTCCATTGCGCTGCTGGCCCAGAAACGCCGACCGCGTCAATAGGAAGACGCGCTTCCCGGGGTTAGTCTGTTTCCAATGCCCCTGAACGCCCCCTGTGTGCTCCAACGGAAATATGTTCGTGTATTCCAGGCCGCTCCCAATATGTAACTGCTTGTAGCGCAGGATTGCGTCGCCCACGTGGGGCCAGTATTCCTCCGGCTCCGCGCTGTCCAGCCAGAATGCATCCCATCCCAGCGCAAAGAGTTTACCCGCAAGCTGATTCCAGAAGAAGTCGCGGGCCGCGGGATTGGTCGGATCGTACACGTGCGTTCCGGGAATCTCGAATCCCTGCCGCTTGATCTCCTGGTAGTTCCTTGAACTTGTGTCCATCAGTCCCCACACCGAGATCATGGCGTGAACGTGCTCGTCATGTAGCGTCTTCAGTTCGCCGGGGACATCCGTGTAGCCGTCGTTGAACACCGGATCGCCTTCCCCGCCCGTCTTCCACCAGAACCAATCCTGCACGATCGCGTCGAGGGGAATGTGGCGTGCGCGGTATTCGCTCGCTACGCTCAGCACCTCAGCCTGCGTCTTGTAGCGGTCCTTTGACTGAAACAGCCCGTAGGCCCATTGCGGAAAGAGCGGCGTGTGCCCGGTCATCGATCGATATTCGTGCAGGATCCGGTCCATCTCCGGCCCATAAAGCACGTAGTAGTCCACCCCGTCGGCGGCCATCGACGCAAACGACAATTCCAGCGGAAAGCGATTGTCCACGTACGTGAAAGATGCGGTGTTCCACAGAATTGCATAGCCCTTGCTGGAGACGAGCAGTGGAATCGCGACGTCGGTATTGTTCTGGCCTAGCTCCACCGTGCTGCCGCGATAATTCAGAACTCCGCTCTGGTGCTGGCCGAGCCCATAGAAGGCCTCCACCGGGTCAGGAGAAAACCGGTCAGTAACCTGATAGAGCCCCCGCGTCGGAGCTGGCCCTTGGTCGTAGGTGCGCGGGAGATTGGCATCCTCGCGCAGTAGCGTCTCCCCCTGGGCCGTCTTGAACTGCAGGTTGCCGTCTCTGTCCGACAATGTAATCGTCAGGCGCGCAGTTCCCAGCGTGGTCTCGTTGCCCGATTGACGGAATTGGAAGGCGGCGCCGGGACATACCGCCCCAGTCTCAAGCATCCATGGCATCTGAGCCGCCGAAGCAGGAGCATTTGCCGGTCTGGCAACGACATGCACCAGCGAATCTCCGCACACCGTTACTTCCACATTTTCGCGGTCATTCCGCGCGGTTAGGCCGCGCGCTGACTGCATTGCCCGCATTACGGTAGGATGTGGGACTTCGCCGGTCACCGATTGACCAACTGCTCCGCCTGTCGCGGCAATCAGAAATAAGGCGTACGCCGACGCATGCTTTGCCGCTGCGAACGCGGCTCCCCGTTCGTTCAAAACACACCTCTCTGGTTGATGCATCGTCTGGGAAAAAGGAAACGGCCCCCGCTCTTCGCGGAGGCCGTTTTCGCTGCTTACGTCGCATTGAGGCGGCTTACTTCAGGTTGCCGCTCGAATCCATGGTGATACCACCCGGGCTCTTATCTTTCTTCTCTTCGTTTGCCTTGCGGGTGCCCATAGCCTTTGCACTCCAATCTTTCGCCGTGGCTATGTCGGTCCTCACGGCCTCTGCATTGCCGTAGTCCATATCAGCCTTGTTTCTATAGATTAGGTTCAAGTAGGACATGGCCTCATCGTAATTGGCCCGGTTTGCCATTGCCTGATTCAGATACTGCAAGCCTTCATCCACCAGCGGCCCATTCACATTTTTAAGGTCTTCCATTACCTTCTTGGGAGCCTTGGCGTTGCCTTCGCCGTCATCGTTCACGCCAGCCGCTGCAAGAGCCTTCAGTTTGTTCTCGTGCACCAAGGTCCAGTCGATCACACCCACGGTATAGGCTGCCTCGGGATCCTTCGCGTCGACGGCCAAAACTTTCTTCTGCCACTCCTTGGCATCGTCGAACTTCTTCACGCTGAAGTAAATACCCGCAACCTGCTTCAGGCTGTTTATATCCGAGGGATCCTTGGCCAAAACTTCCTGGAAGATGCTGATCGCCTGCTGCGCGGTCTTCATATTCTCTTCCGTGTTCAGCCCTGGAACCACGTTCTGCGCCAGTGCGGTGGCCAGATAGCTCTTGGCCATGGGTAGGCTTGGATCGAGTTCAGTCGCCTTCTGGAAGTGTCCGATCGCCTCTTCATACCGGGCGCTCTTATAAGCATCCACTCCCTTGTTCAACTGGTCGCGAGCGGCAAGCTTGTCGCACCCGCTCATGGAAATCACCATGCCGGCCAGTGCTACCGCAAGCGCCGTAATTCGTGCGGGTCCATTCATGTTCGTATCCTTCTCCTTCAGGTCGTGCCTATCCCCTGCGCGCCTGGAATCTCAAACTTCTGGCTGCGGGCGGGTGCTGCCGATGCCAGGATGAAAAAATTGTACTCCTGCTTTCCACACGGATTTACCCCTTCCGTGCGAGGCAGGCAACCCCAGTACAGACCGGCGGCTCGCCGTGATGACCGCCCCAGTGTCTCGCCGTCCAGCTTTAGAACTCCGGGCGTCGGCGGGCCGATACTTTCGCACCTGCCGTATTGGGCCGGCACCGGATCCTCTGGCTGCGGCTCCCTCTCCGGGAGCCCGCCCGATGCAACCGGCTTACTGCCCGGCCAGAATCTTTGGTGTCATCAAACCGATGTGATCCACGTTGGCAGCCTTCGCAATGTCGATCACCTCGGCAACGTACGCGAAGTTAAGGTTATCGTCTCCCCTGACAAACATCACCCGCTCTGCGCGGTTGGAATAGATATCAGTCAGCTTCGGCAACAACTCGCCCTTCTGCACATCTGTCTCGTTGATCTTGTACGTCGGAGCCGCGCCTGGATGGTACATAACCTGCACCACAATCGTACGGTCGTTTTGTATATCCTGCTTCTGTGGGTTCTTCGGCGGCTGCGGAACTAGCGCGTCCAGACCCTTGGGCGTTACCGGCACAATGACCATAAAGATGATCAGCAGCACCAGCAAAATATCAATCATCGGCGTAACATTGATGTCCGACGAATAACTCCCGCCGCCTCCAGTTGTCATTGACATGGCTTCAAAACTCCTCGTCTACTCGAAATCGTTAGGGTCACCGCGCAAGGCTGAAAAGCGATTACTCGCCGCCCCCGAGATTGCCTTCCTTCTTCTGCGTCAGCAAACCGACTTCATCCACGCCCGTTGTGCGCACGGCGTCGATCGCGTCTTCCACTGCCAGGAACTGCGCCCGCGCGTCCGCGCGGATAAAAATCTGTTTGCCCGGCGTATCCGCCAGTTTCTCGCGAACGTTATTGCCAAGCTCGCTGAGTGCAACCTTGTTCTGCCCCAGGTAAAGGCCCCCATCCCGCGTAATCGCCACCACAATTGCGTCTTCCTTGTCGGCGTCCGGCATTGGAGTGGGATTGTCTACCTTGGCCATATCCACGGCCACTTTGTTTTGGAGCATGGGAGTGATAACCATGAAGATGATCAACAATACCAGCATCACGTCCACCATCGGGGTCACGTTGATGTTGGAATTGACCTTACTGCCTTCGTTGCGAACCGAAATTGACATTGTGTGGGCTCCATGCCTGTGGTTTTTTAATTCCCCATGGCTTCCGGCGTTACCGCCTCGCCATTTGGCTGGCGCGCTGCTGAAAACCGGGGACAGGAGAGAGTTGCGGCCCTCCTGCCCTCAATCGTTTCCCGCTCGAGCCGACTGCCGCGCCGTTTAGCGCTTGTTGCTCTGCTTGATGAAGTAGTCGATCAATTCGCTCGAGGAGTTATCCATCTCCACGTCGAAAGCTTCGACACGTCCTGTGAAATAGTTGAACGCCATCACCGCGGGAATGGCCACCAGCAGGCCGAACGCCGTGGTTACCAAGGCTTCTGAAATACCGCCGGCAACCGCGCCGATACCCGATGTCTTCTGGGTTGCGATCTGTTGGAAGGCGTTCAAGATGCCAATGACGGTGCCGAGCAGGCCGACGAACGGAGCCGTCGAGCCGATGGTGGCCAACACTGCAAGGCCCCTCTTCAGCTTGGCGTGAACAATGGCTTCTGCCCTGTCCAGTGCGCGGCCCGAGCTCTCGATGTTGCTTTCTGTTGCCGCTCCACCAGAAGCGCGGAACTCCTGCAGGCCGGCGGTCACAACCTCTGCCAGATGGGACTTCTTGTTGCGATCGGCAATCTTGATCGCTTCTTCCAACTTGCTGTCCTTCAGGGCGCCGGCAACCTTGGGCGCGAATTCGCGCGACTGCTTGCGGGCGGCAGAGAAATACAGGTAGCGGTCGATCATCACGGCCAGCGACCAGATCGACTCGATGAACAGGATGATGGCGATGCAACGTGCCGGCCACCCCATGTGCTGCCACAACCCCATGGGGCTGAAGCTGACCGCCTGCTCTTCTTGAAGAAAAGCCAGGCTATTGACCGTGTGCGAAGCGAAATGTGCGAGCTGAGCGAGAATCACTGAATCGTTCCTCCTAAGGAGTTTTTTATGCGCTGCGGTAGCCCGCCGCAGCGGGCCGTTGCTAGGAATGCGGCTCTTTCCGGATTCGCATTCAGGTCAAATGCAAAGCCCCTTCTCATAAAACAGGGAAGGGGCCAGAAGGTATCTCATCCGCCCAAGGTGAAAATCACGTTGACCGTGGTCTCCACTTCAACCGGCTCGTTGTTGAGCAGGTAGGGCCTATAGCGCCATGTCTTCACCGCGTCCATTGCCGCCTGTTGCAGCATGGCAGGCCCGGAGATGACATGCAAATTCTCGATGGTTCCCCCCTTGGAGATGGTGGCCTGCAGCACAACCGTGCCGGAAACGCGCGCCGCCTTGGCAATCGGGGGATAACTCGGCGTGGTCTTCTGGATCAGCATGCCCACGGCCACACCGGCTGAAATGTTCACCTTCTTTGGAGCCGCAGCCTGCACCTTGGGTGCGTTGCCGCTGCCAAACACGCTGCCGAACACACCACCACTCGAGCTTCCACCCAGGCCTTCCGCGCCGGCTACGCCAAAGGATGCGGTTGGCGCTTCCTTCTCGGTCACCATTTGAATGTTGTGCGGAATACGCGTTGGAGCAGTCAGCTGGTTGTTCATCATCTCCGACTGCACATGGACCACATGCACTGCCTCAGGTGGCGGGGGCGGTGGCGGCGGAGGAGGAGGTGGCGGCGGAACCGTCAGTTCCGTCAACATGGCGGCCTTGGGCAGCGCCTCGGGGTAGATCAGCGGAATCAGGATCAGCAGAAGCAAAATGGACCCGTTGGTGATGAAAGTCACCACCATCCAATATTTGCTCTTGCTCTTGATCCTGCCCGCGGATTCAAACGTGGAATCTTCAAACATGGCCAGCCTCGAATCGGGTGTTGGTTACTTCTATTTAGACACCGGGGATTCCTGAAATGTTCCCGGGGTCTAAATCGGTACCACAAAAGCGTGCTTCACCTATATCAGAACCGCGCTTCACTTGCAAAACTGCCGCAAAAAATGGCGCAAAATCGCGTCCACATCACTATACTCTTGCGCGCCTGGCCGCGGGCAAGACCGCCGCCTTGCCTTGGCCACCGCCGCCGCGATTCGCGCGCCACTCCTGCCACGCAACCAGCATCGGCGCCGCCACCGCAATTGAGGAGTACGTGCCGATCAGGATACCCACCACCAGCGCAAACGAAAAACCCTTCAAAACCTGCCCGCCAAAAATGTATAACGACAGCACCGTAAGGAACGTCAGGCCCGACGTAAGCACCGTCCGGCTCAGCGTTTGGTTGATGCTTCGATTCACCACGTCCGGCAGCGCCTCGCGACGGCTCAGGCGCAGGTTTTCGCGGATGCGGTCGAACACCACGATGGTGTCGTTCATCGAATAACCCACAAGGGTCAGAATGGCCGCGATCACCGTCAGGCTGATCTCCATGCCGGTAACGCCAAACAGGCCCAGCAGAGCGAAAGCGCCCACCGTAATCAGCGTGTCGTGAAAGCACGCCACCACGGCAGCCACGCCATAAATCAATTGAAAGCGGAACCACAGGTAGATCAGCATGCCCAGCATCGAGTAGAGCGTAGCCATTCCGGCTTGCTTCTCCAGTTGCCTGCCCACCGTGGGGCCCACCACCTGCACATTGCGCACCGTGAATGGGTTGTTGTAGTGCGCGCGCAGCGCATCCTCAATCTGCTCCCGGCCCGCATCCAGTGAGCTCTCGTTGGTCTGTTCTGGCAGGCCGATAAGCACCTCGTGGTTCGCGGCCACATCGTAGGTCACCACGCTCGCATTCCTGATGCCCGCGGCCTCGGTTGCCCGGCGGATCTGGTCAATATCAGGAGCCTGCGAAAATTGAACCTGCACCTGCGTGCCGCCGCGGAAATCCACGCCCAGCGGAACCGGTACACCGGTATGCGACCAGTTCAAGCCCATCGCAATGATCCCGGCCACGCTGAAGATCAATGAAAAGCCCAGGAAGAACCACTTCTTCCCTAGCCAATCCACATTTACGCTGTGAAACAGTTCCACTGGTTCTCTGCCTTCCTGTAGACCGGACCCCGCAGGTTCCGGCGTTCAACGTTTCCTCTGCCGCTCTTGCTGCTTTCCAATGCGGACTTAAATCGACACCAGTTCTCCCGGCTTCAACTTGTTCAGGTGAGCCTCAAAGATCACCCGCGAGACATATACCGCCGTGAACAGGTTGGCAGCCAGACCAAAGGTCAGCGTAACTGCGAAGCCCTTCACCGGCCCGGTTCCAAACAGGAACAGGATGGCGGCCGAAACGATCGTCGTTACGTGCGTATCCACAATGGTCACCCAGGCATGGGCAAAGCCCTGGTCCACTGCCGCCGAGGGCGCCTTGCCTGCCCGCACCTCTTCGCGAATGCGCTCAAAGATCAGCACATTCGAGTCCACGCCCATGCCTATGGTCAGAATTACTCCGGCGATGCCCGGTAGCGTCAGCGTGGAGCCTGTGTAGCCCATGAATCCCAGCAGAATCACCAGGTTCAAAATCAGCGCCAGATCTGCGTTGATGCCCGAACCCCGGTAGTAGATGAGCATGAAGATCATCACCACCAGCACGCCCACGATCGCCGCCGTCACGCCTTCTTTCACCGAGTCGGCTCCCAGCGACGCGCCCACCGTGCGGTCCTCAAGATAGATCAGCGACGCTGGCAGCGCGCCGGTGCGCAGCATCTTCGACAGAATCTCTACTTCATCCGCCGAGAAGCTACCCCGAATTTCCCCCGAGTCGCGGATGGCGCTCTCGATGTTGGCTACTTCCTTCACCCGTCCGCCCAGGACCACCGCCATGCTGTGGCCCACGTTGGCGCTGGTGTACTCGTAGAATTTGTCGCCCGCCTCGTTGGTCAGCGTAAAGTGAACCGTCCGTTGCCCGGTGTTCGAATCGGTGCCCGGATCGGCGGAGCGGAAGTCTGTGCCGGCCACAATCGCAATGCGCTGCAGCACATACACGCTGTCCGCATCCGACCCCGTCGCCATGGCTCCCGAGCCATGCACCAGTTCTTCGTCCGGCGGAACTGCGCCGCCCACACTGGCCATCGCCGCCTGCTCATCCTGGTACGGGCCGCCCACTACGGCGTGAATCTCCAGCCGCGCCGTCTCTTGAATAAGGTTCTTCACCCGGTCCAGATCTTCGATGCCCGGCAACTCCACCAGAATCTGGTTCTGACCCAGACCGTACTCCTGAATTACAGGCTCGCTCACACCCAGCGTGTCCACCCGGTCGCGAATCGTTTCAATCGCCGTCTGGACGGTCTTCTTCTCCAGTGCCAGTTCCACAGGCTGTTTCATCGTCACCGTGAAGCTGTTGTCCGCACCGCCGCCGGTTACGTCGTACTCGTTCGAATACTTGCCCTCCAGCGTCGAACGCACATCGCTGGCCTTGCCCGGCGCGATCCCTTCCACCCGGATTACTCCCGGCTTGGCCGTCGGATCATCTGTCTTGCTCAGCGGATATGGCTTATAGACCTGAGAGAAGCTCAGGCCAGCCTTCTTCAGATCCTGCTGGATACGTTCCACCGTGTTGTCGGTCTCAGCGCTCACCGCCTCCAGCACTTGCACCTGCAAGATCAGGTGGGCGCCGCCGCGCAAGTCCAGTCCCAGGTGAATGCGCTGGGTCATGGCCGCCATCAGGGCCTTGCCGCTTACTCCCGCAGGCACCCCGATAATGCCGTAAATGCAAATCGCCAGGAGGCCGATGATGAGAGCAATTCTGCCGCTAAGATTCTTTTTCATGCTTCCAAGTCTCTAGTACAAAAAGTAAAAGCCCAATGGGCAAGTTAAGAGGCCGAAGAACTTTCCTGGGTGGTCACCGAGGCAATCGCGCTCTTGGCCACTTCCAGCTTCACGCCGTCCGGAGCCACGCGGATCACCATCACGTCGTCCTTGATGGAAAGAATAATCCCGCGGATGCCGCCGGCGGTCGTCACCCGGTCCCCCGCTTTGATGCTCCCCAGCATCTGCTGCCACTGCTTCTGGCGCTTCTGCTGCGGACGGATCATTACCAGATACAGGACCGGAATCAATAATAGGGGTAGAAGCATCGGGATACTGCTCCCGGCTCCCCCGGCGGGTGTTCCCGCCAACCATGCCAAGCTCGTTGCCACACTCATCCTTTGCTCGCCCCGGCCGCAAACTCCGGCTGCCACTCAGGGCACAGGCATACCCGGACATCTGCCGGGCGCCTGAAAAATAGGTTTGTCTCCGGGAACGGTCCTGGCCTCCATATAGTTCCGGCTCAGGCTCTGGAAGGAGGGCCAGGCCGCCGCGCGCCGGGACTTGATTTCTGTCCCGTACCCGCTTGAAACCTATGACCCAGCTGCCGTCTGCTTCCTGTTCGACACGGCCTTCCTTCGAAGCTCAAGGAGAGTGCTAACCCGCTACCGCTGCATCTAACCCTGAAAGATCCCGAAAGAGTGCCTACAGAGATAAGAAACGTGTAACCGTGCGTGTGTCAAGGCTGCTGCGCACGGTCTAGCCCTGCCGTTGCGCTCTTTACCTCCCCTGTGAGTGCCCCGGCATCCACCCCGTCGCTCCTTACAAAGCCCTTACAGATTGTCTTCTCCATCCTTACAGGCGGTCATTTCTTCTGGATACAGCAGCCTGACGCTCTTTTTGACGTGCCTTTCCCGCACGCCCGAATGCGCCGGAGGGAGCCACCATGACACACGCCAATGACGCCGACATCCTTTTTCTAATACCTGTGGGATTGGCGATATCCTTCATGCTCTGGGTCATCTGGGCCATCGAGAAGCAAATCAGAAAAGGACGGTAGGCGCCGCCCCTTGACTAAGCTTGCTTCCTGTCCGGCTTCCAATAGTGCAACTCCGGCTCGGCGCAGCTCAGGCAGAGCCGCTGGCCCTCAATCTCGCTGAAGCGCCCAAAGTTCACACCCTCCCCGCACCGCGGGCACAGAATCCGCTCCCCCTTGTAACCGGGCAGTTCCGCTGGATCCACGTCCACCCTCACCCACTCCTCGCGAAAAAGCTGCGCGTCAGCCAGTTCGCGGTAGGCCGCCATCTGCTGCCCGCTCTTGCTTTCGATATGGCCGTAGAGCGCCCGAGACAGTTCCCGCGATTCCTCTAGCGCCACTACCCGCACGCCTCTCCCCGACGCGAGATCGACAAACGTAGCCGCCATCTTGCCCCAGTCGCGAAACTTCAGCGTCCGCTTGCCCAGCCGGCAGCCGGTCACCAGGCCGATGGCGTCGGTGGCGCAGCGATCAATCTCCACAAACGTCACCAGCCGCTTGCGGTCCGCGCCCTCCGGATCCATCAGCCCCAACTCACCCCGCAGCCGGCTCAATCCCAGCACTGCCATGCGCACACCCAGAACCTGTCCCGGGCACATGTGCCCATGCGCCGCCTCCGCCCTCCGCAAAAGCTCGTCCAAGGATTCCATCATCGCGTCTTTTCCGCTGCTCCGCCGGCCCGTCCGGTCCCCGCTCTATTCCCCGCCCAGATCGGCCTTCCAAAAAAGAGTCAGCAGTTGCACCTGGTTGTCGTTGCTCCAGGCATCGAAGGTGCGCGCCACCACGCCGGGCTTTGTGCCCGCCGCATCCGCCAGCAGGCCCAGATACTCCGTATACGAACCGTTCCCCGCATCATTCGCAGGTTGGGGCTCTCCATCTCTCGGCCTCCTGTTTTCAAAGCCCTCCCGGTTTGCCGGATCCCATCCCCACGTCAATTCGACTGCGCTCACGGGCAGCCCCGCATCGGCCAATCTGTCCGCTTTGCCCGGAAAGCGCTGGATAAAGATCGCCTGGTCCACCCAGTCCACAATCGTATACAGCGGCGTGCGCGTATAGAGCGCCAGCAGCACAAAATCCGACGTGGCCAGGTGTTGCACGCTCTCGATGCCCTCTTCCAGCAGCCGCTGTTCTTTCCAATAATCGATCCCTTGCACCAGTTGCAGGCTCATCTCATTGCGCTTCGGCGCGGTCTCCGACTGGAACAGTTTGGCCCGCAGACCGCGCACCAGGCTATCGAATACGGCTACGCTGGCCGTGGCCAGAAGAAAATAGAAATGCGGATCGAGCTTGTCCGTAGTGAACCGCAGCACCCCCGCCAATCCCAGCGAGAGGATCACTCGATAGGCCGCCCACCAGAACATCTGTCCGCTGATATCCCAGACAAAAATGCGCCGCACCATAATGCCCGTGTTAAAGACAAAGCTGCCCAGGAACGCATAAATCAGGTAACTCGGAGGAGTGAGCCCCCCGCTGCTGCAGAACGCTCGTAACCTCTCGACCCAGCATGCCACCCACTGGCTGCAATTCAGCGTTGTGTCGCTGCCTGCACCCGGCGCACTCTGCGCCGCTGCCAAAACTGCGCTTTGGGCCGGAGGCAGTGCACTCGCAGTTGTCGTCGGCGCGGTGTTCTGGCTGGACTCGCCGCCCGCCGCCCCGCCATTCGGCCCCGTTATCGCCTGAGGCGTCCCTTGAGCAGTCCCCTCGGAAGTCCCTTGCGCTGCCTCGCCCGTAACCGATGGAGAATGCCCGCGCCTCCTCAGCGGCAGGTCGGTGCCGCTCTCATGCGTTTTGTCGGGTGGTGAGGCGGCTTGCGTCTGCACCATTGCAGCCGCTTGTGCCGCTGTCTCGGCCTTCTTCGAGGTCGCGATGGTTGAGTACCAAACCAGCACCATCAGGAACCCAATGAAATAGATGACACATAGAAACGCGGCCGGCAGGTGATAACGCAAGTCGTTCCATCTCGAAGATTTCCGCCAGCCCTTCAGCGATCTGCCGCCTTTGTGACTCTTCTCGATGCCGTCCTCGCCGTTGTCTCCGTAAATCACCCCGAAGACCGACGACTCCGGCGCCCCCGGCATCTTTCTGTGGATCTCGGCCATCTCCTGGATCTTGCTCGCCGAGGCGAATCCGCGCACCTGGTAATGCAGCTCGATGAGCTGATTCTCCAGGTTCTTTCGCGTGCGCAGGTTCTTCTTATCCCGAATGCACAGTTCGAGCACGGTATCCAGGCGCCCCAGCAACGAGTTCGCCCGCCATCGAAGGCCGACAAGAACATGCAGGAACGTGACGACGAGCGGAGACAAAGACAGCAGGGTGGCTGCAACGAGAAGCATACCCATGGGGACCCTCCCGGGGATGGAGAGATGGGAATCAGGTGTCCATAGTACCTACGAATGTGTAATTTTGAACAGAAGAATCTTATCCGCCGACTCTCTGGGTGCCCCAGGTCCCGATTCTGGGACATGGGAAAATACAAATCTCAATTTGACTTTGTCCGCCGACCCGCTAGTTCGACTTCCCCGGCTGCTCCGTCTCCGGCTCATCGCCCGCGTCTTCCACCAGAACCGCCGACCCCGGCACGATATCGAAGCCCACCGCATCCTTGCCTGCAGGGTGAAACGTCACCTTCAGCGGTTCCCGCTGCCACTCCGCCGGTCCACATGCGGGAGCCGGACGCCCCTCTGCGTCCAGCGCTTCCAGCTTCTTCGCCAACACCGGCTTGCGGGCCGCCAACTGCGCCACCACCGCGTACAGGCTCTTGCCGCTGGCCGTCACGCCGCAATACGCCCCGTAGTCGCGAAACCAGCTCACCTGGCTCACCCCGGGGTCGTAGTCCGGCAGCTTCAGCGCCGCAATGTGTCCGGATGTGCGGTCTACCAGCAGCCATGGCCCGCGCTGCCACACCCAGCGGCTCTGCTTCGCTCCCGGCTCCTGCTTCTCGCCGGGCAGGACATCGTTCAGTCGCAACGCGCGCCGCACCACGAAGCTGCGCTCGGTCACATCGTGGGCATCGCCTGTGGTCCACTCCTTCACTTGCCCGTCCACCACCAGCGGGCGAATCTTCAGCGCATCCTCGGCCGCCGCCGCCCCTGCCGGGTCTCCAACCTTCGAGTAGCTCACCCGCCGCACCGCGCCCAGACCCACAACATGCACCTTGCGCGGAGCCGCCCGCAACTCCGGCGCAATGCCCACCAGCATTGCCATCGCCACAACCGCAAACCAGGCGTTCTTGCCCATCCCGTTTGCTCCTAACTCTGTGCCGCCTCCACCGCTCGCGCCACACGGAAAGCCGTGCCCTCGTTCAAATGCGCGGCCAGCACCTGCATCCCCACCGGCAGCCCCGCTTGTGTTGCCCCGCACGGCACCGTCACTCCGCAAATCCCCGCCAGGCTCGCCGTCACCGTGTAGATGTCGGCCAGGTACATGGCCAGCGGATCGCCCGTTTTCTCGCCCAGCCTGAAGGCCGCCATGGGCGCGGTCGGCGTTACAATCGCATCCACCTCCGCAAAGGCGCGCAGATATTCCTCGGCCAGCAGCCGCCGGACTTGCTGCGCCTTCAGGTAATACGCATCGTAGTATCCGGCGCTCAGCGCGTATGTCCCCAGCAGAATGCGCCGTTTCACCTCCGCGCCAAATCCCTCGTCTCGTGAGTGGCTGTACATCGCCGACAGCGTGTCGGACGCCGGCGAGCGGTAGCCATACCGCACCCCGTCAAACCGCGCCAGGTTCGCGCTTGCCTCCGCCGTCGCCACCAGGTAGTACGTCGGAATGGCGTACCGTGTATGCGGCAGCCCCACCCGCTTCACCGCACACCCGGCCGCTTTCAGCGAATCAATTCCCTTTTCAATCGCCGCCCGAACCTCCGGGTCCAGCCCCTCGGCAAAATACTCGGCGGGCACGCCGATGCGCAGCCCCTCGGCCCCCTTGTCGCTCTCGACCGCGTAGTCCGGCACCGGCGCCGGCGAACTGGTGGCGTCCTTCGGGTCCTGCCCCGCAATCACTCCCAGCATCGTGGCCGCATCGCGCACGTTGGCCGCGAACGGCCCCACCCGGTCCAGCGACGAAGCAAATGCGATCAGTCCATAGCGCGAGACGCGTCCATACGTGGGCAGCACTCCCACCACCCCGCAAAAACTGGCCGGCTGGCGAATCGAACCGCCGGTATCCGACCCCAGCGTGGCCACGGCCATGTTGGCCGCCACCGCCGCTGCCGAACCGCCGCTCGAGCCTCCCGGCACCCGCTCCGTGTCCACCGGGTTGCGCACCGGTCCATACGCCGAGTTCTCGTTCGACGAGCCCATCGCAAACTCGTCGCAGTTCAGCTTTCCCAGCAGCACCGCGCCCGCCGCCTCCAGCTTGCTCACCGCCGTGGCGTCATACGGAGGCCGGTAGCCCTCAAGAATCTTCGACCCAGCCGTTGCCGGCGCGCCTTTCATCACCAGCACATCCTTGATGCCCACCGGTATCCCGGCCAGCACCCCCAGCGGATCGCCCTTCGCCGTCGCTGCGTCCACCCGTGCCGCCTGCTCCAGCGCCCGCTCTTTGGTCAGGCTCAAATACACATTCAGCCGCGGATTTACCTCCTCAATGCGCTCATAGTAGCGGGCAGCCAGATCGGTCGCCTTCACCCGGCCCGCGGCCAGGTCTCCCCGCAACTCCGCCAGAGTCTTCGGCTTCTCTACAAACGTTTCCGCTGCTTTCGTTTCGCTGGGCAATGGAGCTTTCCTTCCTCGGGCCTCTCCGCGGGCCTCCTATGGCCTGCTTCTGCCTTGTTCAACCTTGTTCAAGCTTGTTCAGTCTCATTCAGAATTGCTCAGTCCTCGGCGCAACTTCCCGTGCCGCCTCTGCCGCACGCGCCCTTAGCGCTCAATCACCTTCGGCACCTTGAAGAAGACCTCGTCCGTCTCCGGCGCCTGGGACATTACGGCGCACCGGTCCAACGAGGGCAGCACAGCGTCCGCCCGTCGCGCGCCCGCTCCCTCCGCGCCTTCCAACTCGCTCACCTGCGCCAGCGGAGTCACGCCGGCCGTGTCCAGCTCGTTCAACTGCGCCACGTAGTCCAGGATGGCGTTCAGGTCATTGAGCATGCGCCCCGTCTCTTCCGGCGCCAGCTCCAGGTGCGCCAGTTCGGCCACCCGCTCCACATCTTTTACGGTTACTTTGGCGGTCATGCCCCGGTCATCCCCATCTTCGGATTTCTCGATCATCCAGTCTTCCCGCAGCGTTGCGATGCGGGCGCCCCGGCTGCAGTTCCGAAGTTAGAGTATATAGCCCGGCCCTTTGCGAGTCTGCGTCGCGTCCGCCGCCTACACCGCGACTATTCCACCGTCAGCGACAGCGTCACCTGGTGCGATACACCGCTCGATGTTACCGTCACCGGAATGGAATACGTCCCGGCCGGTGTGTTGGTATTGCCCAGTCCACCCGGCCCTGTCGTCTCCCCACCGCCTCCACCCGACCCGGCGCAGCTTGACAAGCTCCCAGCCACGATCAGCCCGGCCAAGACTAATAAGATAGACCGCCGTCTCTTCCATGCCAGCGGCAACAGCAGCAGTCCGCAAGCTACCTGGAGCGCGCGCCAACTCCCCACTTCCGGGCTCATCGCGGCCGATTGCGACTGCCCCGTCGCCACCTGGACCGTCACGCTGCCGGTGGTGTTGGCGGCCACCGTCACGCTGGTTGGATTGAACGTGCAACCCGCATTGGCCGGCAGCGCACCGCACTGGAACGTAAAGGTCCCATTCGACCCGCTCAGCGGCGTCAGCGTCAGCGCATAGCTGGCCGTCTGGCCGCTGGTCACCGACTGGCTCGCACCGCCGTTCACCGTGCTCGTAAAGTCGAGCCCCATGCCCGAAAGCGGCGCCACTGCGCTGGCCGGCAACATGCTGCTGGCGACGGTCAGGTTTCCTGTCTGCTGCCCGGCGCTCGTGGGCGCAAACTCCACCCCCACCGTGCAACTCAACCCCGGCCCCAGGGTTGCAGCGCAGGTGTTCGCGGTCAATTGGAACCCCGCCGAAACCGACACCGCCACATCCGTCAGCGTCACTGCGGCGCTGGAGTTGGTCACAATCACCGTCTGTGCGCTGCTTCTTGCGCCCACTCCCGTTACTGGAAAGCTCAGCAGCGCCGGCTGCAACCCCACCGAGCCCGCTGCGCCGCCCAACCCGTTCAGCGTCACAGTAGCCGGATTTGCAAATGCAGGAGAGCTCGCTGTCAGCGAACCCGAGACCGTGCCGTTGACAGCAGGCGTGAACACCACCGCCGCCGAGCAGCTCGCCCCGGCCGCCAGGCTCGCGCCGCAGTTCGTCTGCGTCATGCTGAAGGGAGCCGTCACCGTCAGCCTAAGCCCGCTGGCGCTCACTTTGCCGGTGTTGCTGATGGTCACCGTCTGGGCCGCACTCGCCTGCCCCAGGGTCGCCTCGGTAAAGGTCATCTGCCCCGGACTCACATTCAACCCTGACGCGGTCATGCCCGTACCGCTCAGTCCCACTGAAACTGCCTTCACCCCCAGCGTCGCGGTCGAAACCGTCAGCACCGCCGCGTTCCCACCCACCGCGAGCGGCGTAAAGATCACTTGCACCGTGCAGCTGGCCCCGTTCGTCAGCGTCGCTCCGCAGTTCGACGTGCCGGTCGAGAAGCTGCCCGCCTGTGAACCGGTAATTTGGAAGCCCACATGCGCCATCGGCGATCCGCCGCTATTGCTCACCGTCAGCGTCAGCGGCGCGCTGGCTGCTGCCAGTTGCTGCGTCGCAAAGTTCAGTTGCGACGGGCTCACCCCAATCGCCGCCGGCTGCAGCCCCGTTCCCATCAGCGCCACCGTCTGCGTGCCCAGTGCGTCGCTTACGGTCAGTGTGCCGCTCTGGCTGCCCGTCTGTATGGGCGAAAAGATCACGCTGATGGCGCAGCTGGAGTGGGCCGCAAGTGTCGTGCCGCAGTTGTTCGAAGTCTGAAATCCCCCACTCGACGAGACTGCAATCCCGGTCAGCGGAAAATCGCCTTGATTGCCCAGCGCCACGGTCTGCGCCTGCGAAAGCTGCCCCGTCACCGTCGCTGCAAAGGCCAGCGACAATGGAGAAAGCCCATCCGTCGCCGCCGCCCCGCCGGTCCCGTTCAGGGCTACCGCCTGCGTTCCCGCGCTGTCGACAACGGTGAGCGTTCCGCTTGCCTCTCCCGTCTGCGTGGGCGCGAATTCCACCGTCATCTGGCACTGGCTTTTGGCTGCCAGCGAGCTTCCGCACTCGTTGCTCGCCAACACAAAGGGGCTGCTCACATTCGCACTGCTAATCGCCACCGCCATCCCGCCGCCATTCTCCACCGTCACCTGGAGCGCTGCGGATGTGGTCTTCACCTGTATTTGGCCGAAGCTCACGGTCGTCGGCGCCAGTTGAATCGCACCGGCCGTGGCTCCCGTCCCGCTCAGCCCCACCTTCAGTTGCCCGCCCGCAATGTTGGCGCTGACGGTCAACTGCCCGGTCCGCGTCCCCGTCTGTGTGGGCGCAAAAGTCACGTGGATCACGCAGCTTGCGTTCGCATTCACCGTGGCGTTGACACAGTTGTCGCTCTCGCTGAAATCTCCATTTATTCCCACTGCCGTCGGTGTCAGGGCCACGCTGCCTGTGTTTTCGAGCGTCACATCCTTCGCGCTGCTTGACGTCCCTTCCGCCTGGGTCGCGAACGTCAGTGCCGTGGGGTTCACCGCGGCGGTGGCCAACTGCGCGCTCCCGGTCCACAGCGGAATCTGCCACACTCCGCGTCCGTAGGTCCCCGCCGTCAGCACATTCATCGAGGCCGTCGCCGGACCCGCGCTCAGCGTCACCACCGGCGCTTCCGGCAGTCCCGTTCCATACGCCGACCAGCAGTTTGAAGCCGCGCTCGCGCAGGTCGCGATCTGCCGCGTCGAGAAAACCCCCGCGTCCGTAGCCAGGTAAACCGTATTTGCGTCCTGCGGGTCCACCACCAGGCTGTTGGCCGCTGTCCAGGGCAGGTTCGACGTAATCACCGCCCAGTGCGCTCCCCCATCCGTCGACCGGTAAGCCACGCGCACCGCGTACACCGGGTCTGGAACTCCGTCCACCGTCACGTAAACCGTGTTCCCGGTAGCATCGTGGGGGTCGATATAGATGCTTGAAATGTCCAGTCCGTAGGCGTTCATCCCCCGCGCGTCGTTGCTCACCGGGTTCAGTGTCAGGTCCTGCCAGGCAGGCATGCCGCTGCTGGGATTGAACGTCGCCCTCAGCACATGGCCGGCTTTGGTCGCGCCTCCGTCCGCCGCGCCGTACATGCCCACATACACCACTTCGCCGCCACTGCCCAGGGCCATCGCCGCCATGCTCCGGATCAGCGCATCGCCGCTGCAATAGCTGTTGCCCGTCACGCCATCCAGAAAGGGGCTCAAGGCATTGGCACTGCTCCAGCCGCTGCCGTTCGCCGGCCCGCGCCACACCCTGCAGGTTCCAATCAGCAGTTGCGTCACGTCCAGGGGATCCACCAGGAACGGCGCCGGCGTGGTCATCGTGTTGCCATCCCCGCTCACATCCGCGTCGTTCACCACCGGGTTGGCGTCGAACGCCGCCGGTGTGCAGTCTCCCGTCTGCGCACACAGGTGGATCGACACCCCCGCCTGGTTGTTCACATACCAGTTCGAGCCGCTGATGGGGTCCACCGCCACCGGCCTGCCCTCCCCGCTCAGAATCTGTGGCCAGTCCGCGGTAGCCTCTGTCGTGCTCTTCACTCCCGCGGTTCCGTTCGCTCCCAGGCCCGTCATCATCGTGTAGGGCGACACCGTCACCGGCGACATGCTCTCCACCTCGGCCAGCGAGCCCAGCCCTCCGTTCAGATTCTGGAAGTGCGTAGCGTCGCTCGCCGTGCACACCGTCCCCATCTCGGCGATGGCGTCGGTCGAGCGCCAAAGGCCGCTGTCGTTGCCCACAAAAATCTCCAGCGGATTGGCTGGGTTCCAGGCCAGCGCATGCTGGTAGCCGCCCACCTGCGCGCACATGCCCACGGATGCATTGGTGGTGTTCCGCCACACACAGCTCGCCGCCAGGCTGCATCGCCACAGGTCGTTGGCTCCGGCCAGCAGCAGCGTGTCCTGGCCCGACGGCGCCGCCGCCAGCGCCAGGTTGTAGTCGCCGTTTTCAATCGTGGCCGCTCCCAGCCCCGTGTTCGTCTCCAGCGCCGCCGTACTCCACTGCTTCGAAAAGCTAATGTTCTGGTTGCTGCACGCTCCGCCGCTCAGCCCGCACTGATCCTGCCAGATGCCCTGGTCCTGGTTATCGATATCCACAGTCCACGCAAACGTGTCGCCGGTCACCGGGTTCACCGCCAACGCTCCGCGAAACATGGGGCAGTCCACAGAACCCAATGACGTGGGATTGGTCGGGCATTGCGTCGCCGTCAGTCCTCCGCCGGGTTGCGCCGTCAGCCGTGTCCAGTGCGCCCCGTCCCTTGATTGGTAGTAGCCGTGGAACCGCACCGCCGCCACAAACACCTGCCGCACCGGGTTCCACACCACCGCCGTCGCCGCATTGCCATCCGGAGGCGTAAACGCATCGATGGGCCCCTGTACGTCCTGTCCGTTCGTGTCGGTGATGGTCGCTAAATGCCAGCTCGCGCCGCTGTCGGTGGAGTAGTACAACCCCTCGTAGCTTGCGTTGGGCTGTGCCGCATTCGCCACTACGCCCTCGTAGGCTTGCGACACCGCCGCTACCACCAGTTGCGTATTCACCGTGCTCCACGCAAAGCCGGCAAAGCCCTCCCCGGCAAACGCATAGTCCTGAATCCCCAGGCCCTGCTCCACGTCCGTCGTGGTCTGAATCAGGCTCCAGGAGTTGCCCCCGTCGAAAGACCGCAGTATCCCCGCGCCGTAGTAGGAATCGAGCGCATCGTTGGGGTCGCCCGTGCCGGCCAGAATCACTCCCGTGCCGCCCGGCTGTACAGTAATCGCACCGATGCTGATCGAGGCGTCCACCGCGCCGCTCAGCGCCGCCGGCGTATCCGTGAGCGGCGTAAACAGCACATTGGCCGCCAGCGCGGTGCCCGCATTCTGCGACAGCCACACCCCGCCCCCGGTAGTCCCCAGGTAGAGCCGGTTCCCCGTCGTATCCGCCGGGTCCAGCGCCATCGACGACACCCGCCCCGTCACCAGGCCGTAGTTTCCCGTGGCCACGGCCGCCGGACCCAGAGGTTGCCAACTGGCGGTTGCCGTCGTCTCCGGTCGCGGCCGCACCGTCGCCGCGCGCACCCGCACCGGAGCCGTGCCTGTCTGAATTGTTCCCTCTTGTGTTGTTGTCGTCTGACGCGCCGTCCACCCGCGCCGGGCCAGAAACCGCTGCGCCGCCACCACGCGCGGAGGCAGCTTCTGCACCTGCGCCGCCCGCCGCTGGTCTGCTCCTTGTGCCAACCCCGCCCAAGGGGAGAATGCCGCCGCCAAAGCAAGCGCCAGCCCCGCTACCGTGGCCGCTCTCCAGGACGCCGCCCCGCTCCACCGTGCCAGGGGCATACACCTGCTCGCGCCGCCCATCAAGGCAGTCCTGTTGCGCTCGTTTTCAATTGCCCACGTCGTCACACGCGTCCGGGATCCGGTTCCCGCCTCCCCTCTCACATCATCCGAGGGGGACTTGAGCGGTATCCAATGGATTACGTAACGCGAAACATGCAGTTTCCGGGTTTGGAATTGTGGCCCATTATAGAACTGCCTATTTGACCCATCGATGTGACTGCCGGTACACCTCTTGCTCCCCGGCAAAGCCAGTCAAAACTTCAGCTTGCAGCCCGCGCCGCCCTGTTGTTCTATATAGGACTTCGCATCGAATTTCTTCGCCGTCGACGCGCCGGTCATCGACCGCACTAGCCCGAATACAGGCCGAGCGAACCATGGCCGGTCGTGCTTGCCCACGATCGCCCACGCAATCCCCGCGTAGCCGTTCGGGTCGCGCCCGTCCAGCTCGTACCGGTCGTTCAGCGTCACCGCCCACTCGAACGCCCGCGCCGGGTCCGGAGCCCATTCCAGAATCTTCTTCGCCCAGTACATGCGCATATAGTTGTGCATCCAGCCTGTCTCCACCATCTCCCGCTGAGCCGCGTTCCATAGCTCGTCGCCCGTCTCACCGCGCTCCATTTGCTCCAGGCTGTAGCGGTGAGGACGCGCGTCGCCGGCATGTTCCACCAGCGTCTTGCGCGCCCACGGCTCAGCACATTCCCAGTTGTCGTAGTTCGGGTTATGGCGCACAAACAGCACCGCCAGCTCGCGCCAGCCAATCAGCTGTTCCAGAAACCTGTCCCCCGCGCCCGCCGAAGCCTTTCCCTGGCGCACGGCCTTCTGAACTGCCAGCGCAATCGTGGCCGGCCCGATGTTGCCAAAGTGCAGATAAGGCGATAACCGGCTCGTCCCTTTCAGCTCCGGGTGGTTCCGTGTCTCTTCGTATCCCGCCAGCTCCCGGCTGACAAACTCCCTCAGGCGTTTGAGCGCCCGTCGCGTCCCCCCGGTAAAGCTGTCCACCGGCCTCACCGTGCGGTCGAGCCCCTTGAACCCGGCAGTGATGTCTTCCAGGACTGAAAAGCCCGGAGGGCCTGCAGCTTTCCACGGGTAGTGCGGCGCGATCTTCGTTCCAGAAACCAGGTACTTGGACAGTTCCATCTTCAGGTGCGGCCGGAAGTGGTGCAGCAAGAAGTAGCTCCGCCCAAACACTCGCGAAGGCACCACCACGTCGGCGTCCACTGTCCAGAAAGGCAGCCGCAACCGCCTGGCCAGCACCCTGCGCCAGCGTTCCGGCTCGCGGCAGGGGTTTTCGTCGCCAACCACCAGCGCCGCCTGCACCTCCTCAAGAAACGCTTCCAGAGAATGGTCTGGATGCCTGCGCAGCACAAACCCCACCCCGCGCTCTGCCGCGTCTTCTGCCACGTCCCGCAATCCCTGTGCCATGAAGTGGTAGTGCCGCAGGTTGGCATTCGGGTAATTGGGAATCACCGCGAAAAACACCACCACCGGCAGCCCCAGCAGGTTCCCCGCCGCAATCGCCACATCCAGCGCCGGATTGTCCACGGCGCGCATCGCCCGCTGCATCCAATAGACGACGCACTTCCCGCCCTTCCGCGGCGCTCCCGCACGCCGCACCAGCACGCGCGCCTGCTCCGCCAGCCGTGCCAACTCTTCCGGAATTTCGCGGCCGTCCGTCATGCAATCCACTTGAAATTAATTGCCGTGTGCCCCAAGTCTCGCTCTTGAGACCCGCGAGAACAAGCCCCTCAACCTGAAGCATCCAAAACCAAAAAGGGCCGCCCCAGGCGACCCTCGTTCCAAAAGCTGAAAGCTGGAAACTAAAAGCCAGCAGCCGCCTTTCACCATCTCCCCCACGCCCGCGTGAAATAATCCGCCAGCGTCATTCCCACCAGGATCATGAACGTGAACACCCCAGCTCCCACCGTCAGCTTGGTCAGCTTCGAACTGTACTTCACATGCATGAAGAACAGCACCACCAGCGTGGCCTTGGTGCAGGCAATCCCCAGCGCAATGATGGGGTTCAAAATGCCCAGGTCGATATACGATGCCCAGACCGTCAGCGCCGTCCCCACCAGCAGCGCCAGCAGGATGGTCGCGTAAACCTTGGGGCTTACGATGTGATGCTCGTGCTCTTGGTGTTCGCTCATGCCATGTGTTCCTTATTGGTGTCTGCTGATCAGGTAAAGCAGCGGAAACAGGAATATCCAGATGATGTCCACAAAGTGCCAGTACAGCCCGAAGTTCTCCACAAACGTCACGTGCCCCGTGGTGTACGCTCCCGCGCGCGCCCTGAAAATCATGAACCCCAGAATGCCGATCCCGATAATCATGTGCAGCGCGTGCATGCCGGTCATCGCAAAGTAGAGCGAAAAGTACACTTCCGTATGCCGCGCCATGTCCAGGGCCATCGGCTTGTCACCTGCGGCCTTTGCCGCGGGGTCGCTCGCCGGGTCCAGAAACGATTGCAGGCTGTAATGGAATCCCGGAACGTGGTGCTTTTCAATCTTCTCTGAGTACTCGATCGTCTTGATGCCCAGAAACCCCAGGCCCAGGATGAAGGTCAGAGTCAGGCACAGCACCAGTCCGCTCTTGCGCCGCGTCTCCGCGCACCACACCCCCATCGCCATGGTGAAGCTTGAAGTAATCAGCAGCAGCGTGTTCAGCCCGCCCAGCGGAATACTCAGTTGGTGCGACCCCGCCACAAACGCCGGGTAGTACCAGTTGCGGTAGATCAGGTACGCGGTAAACAGCCCGCCGAAGAACATGATTTCGGTCAGCAGAAAAAGCCACATCGCAAAGTTGGTGGCATCGTTCTGCTGCGCCATGGTCGCAAAGTGGTGGCGCTGGTAAGGCGGATGCTCGTGAACTGCCGAGTCCGCCGCGCCATGGGCAATCGCGGGGCTATCCGACACTGGCTACCTCTTTTTCTTTCTGCCGCTCCAGCCAATCGTAGTCGTAGGCTTCGTGGTCCATGATGGGAAGCTCGACAAAATTTTCCGTCAACGGCGGCGACTGCGTCTGCCATTCCAACCCCGTCGCCTGCCAGGGATTGTTGCCCGCAATTGCGCCATACTTCAGCGACCACGTCAGGTACAGCACCGGCAGCAGGTAGCCCACCCCCAGTATTGTTGCCCCAGCGGTCGAAAACACATTCAGAATCTGAAACTCCGGCGGATACGACGCATACCGCCGTGGCATGCCCAGCGTGCCCAGGATGAATTGCGGGAAGAATGTAAGGTTGAACCCGATGAACGTCACCACCGCCGCCAGTTGCGAGATCTTCTCCGGATACATCCGCCCCGTCATCTTGGGCCACCAGAAGTGAATCCCCGCCAGGAACGCCATCAGCATTCCCCCCACCATCACAAAGTGAAAGTGGGCCACGATGAAATACGTCTCTGTCAGGTGGATGTCGGTGCCCGACGTTCCCAGAAACACGCCCGTCAGGCCGCCGATCGTGAACAGGCCCATGAACCCGAAGGTGTAGAGCATCGGCGTCTCGAAGGTGATCGATCCCTTGTACAGCGTGAACGTCCAGTTGAAAATCTTGATCGCTGAGGGCACCGCCACCAGCATCGTCAGCAGCGAGAAGATCAGCACCGAGTAATTTGAAATGCCCATGATGAACATGTGGTGCGCCCACACAAAGAAGCCGAACACCGCAATCGCCACCGACGAAAACGCCACCGCCGTGTAGCCGAATACCCGCTTGCGGCTGAAAGTCGAAATCGTCTCTGAGATCACTCCCATGCCGGGCAGAATCATGATGTAGACCGCCGGGTGCGAGTAGAACCAGAACAGGTGCTGGAACAGCAGCGGATCGCCGCCCTTGGTGGGATCGAAGACCCCGATGCCGATGGTGCGTTCCAGCGCCACCAGCACGATCGCGATGGCCAGCACCGGCGTGCCCAGCACCATCAGGATGCTGGCCGCGTAATGCGCCCACACGAACAGCGGCATCCGGAACCACGTCATCCCCGGTGCGCGCATCTTGTGGATGGTTACGATAAAGTTCAGCCCCGTGAAGATGGAGCTGAATCCGGCCACAAATACTGCCAGGCCCGTACTCAGCACGTTGGTGTTCACATAGTGCGTTGACAGCGGGGTGGTAAACGTCCAGCCCGTATCCACGCCGCCGCTGACCATCGTATAGAGCACCAGGATGCCGCCCACCATGTAGAGGTACCAGCTCAGCAGGTTGACCTTGGGCAGCGCCAGGTCCTTGGCCCCGATCATCATGGGGATGAAGAAATTGCCCAGCGTCGCAGGCACCGATGGCACCAGGAACAGGAAGATCATCACCACGCCGTGCATGGTGAACACCTTGTTATAGGTGTCGGTGGCCATCAGGTCCGACTGCGGCGTCAGCAGCTCCAGCCGGATCAGCCCGGCCAGCGCCCCGCCTACAAAGAAGAAGCAGGTAATCGAGATCAGGTAGAGAATCGCGATCCGCTTGTGGTCTCCGGTCAGCAGCCAGCTCAGCAGACCGTTCTCCTTGGTAAGGTAGTTGGTCTTCGGAATCCTGGCCGTCCTCTGGTCGGGAAGAACAACGATTGTGTCGCTCATTGCTTCACCATCCCCTGCCCTGCGCCTTTCGGTACTGCGGGCTTTTGGCCCGCCGGCGCCTTGCCCTCGCTCTCCGGCAGCAGCTCGGTCGTGTTCGTTGTCTGCTGCACGCGATAGTCGGAATCCAGATTCTTGATGTACTCCACCAGCGCAATCACGCCTTCCTCGCTCACCTGTCCCTGATAGGTGGGCATAATCGGCGCGTAGCCCTGGGTAATATGTTGCGAAGGATTCAGAATCGCCTCGCGCAGATACGCGTCATCGGCAAGCACCGTCCCTCCGCTTGAGAGCGGCAGCTTCGAGCCATACACGCTGGCCAGGCTTGGACCCCGCGCGTCCGGCCGCGTATTATGGCAGGCCGCGCAGCTCAGGCTCGCAAACAGCCTCTCCCCGTTCTGCGCCAGCGATGCCCCGCTGGTCGAGCTGGCCAGCCACTTCTTGAAGTCCTCCGGCGTCAACACCACAATGTCGCCGGTCATGTGCGAGTGCTCGGTGCCGCAGTACTGGGTGCAGAACAGGTGATACGTGCCCGGCGTGGTGGCTTCGAACCACACCGTCGTGTAGCGCCCCGGAATCGCCTCCCGCTTCACCCTGAATGCGGGAATCGAAAAGCTGTGAAACACATCCTGCGAAATCAGCGTCAACTGGATCGGCTGTCCCGTCGGAATGTGCAGCGCGTTAATCTCGTGTTGCCCGCCTGGATGCTCTACCTTCCACATCCATTGCTTGCCCACCACGTAGATGTTCATGGCATTGGCCGGCGGCGTGAACACCCTGAAGTAGATCAGCGCGCCCCACACGAACATCACCAGAAACAGCCCCAGCGGGATGATCGTCCACGTGGCCTCCAGCAGCGTCGAGCCCTCGATCTGCACCGCCACCGGATGACGCTTCTTGTTGTACAGAAGCGAGAAGCTCGTCACCAGAAGGATCACGATCGTCAAACCGATCAGGCTTACCAGGACCATGAAGAAATACAGCGCATCCATCTGCGGCGCAATCTTCGACGCCTCCGGCGGATACAGCGCGAAGTTCGTCATCCACTTGACGAGAAATTGCCAGATTGTTGGACTGATGTGGGACATTCCGTTATCCGTTCACCTTTGCTTCTCTGGCTGGCTGATGTGTCTGCCGGTAGTCCCGGCGGAACATCAGCAGCATGAATCCACCTAGCAGGACCACCGTCAGAAACCCGCCCATCTGCACCACCCGCGCCACAATCAGCGAGTGCGTGTTGGTTTTGGGATCATAGTGGTAGCAGTACGTAAGTATGTTGTCCACCGGCGAGCCGATGCGGTTGGCCGATGCCTCCGCCAGACCCAGCCGCAAATCCTTGGGCGAATACTCCACCCCCATGTAGTACTGCGCCAGCTTGCCTTCCGGCGTCACGATCTGGATCGAACTGGCGTGCGCAAATTGCGTCAGCTTCCCGTCCGGCCCCGGAATCTTCACATAGCCAAAGCCCACCGCCTTGGTCAACGCATCGATGTTGGCCTGCGTGCCGGTCATAAAGTGCCAGCCCGCCGCCGTCTCCGGGTGTCCATACCGCTTCACGTAGCTGCGCTTCTTGGCCGCCGCCAGGTCCGTTCCTTCCGTGGGATCGATGCTCACCACGATTACGTTGAAGTCCCGGCCCGGAATCTCGTCCACCATCTGCAGCGCCCCGGTCAGCCCGTTCAACTCTTCTGAACACAGCATCGGGCACTGGTAGTACACCAGCGCCAGGATCGCCGGCCGCTTGCCAAAGTAGCTGCTCAGCATCACCTGCTTGCCCGCATCGTCGGTGAAGCTCAGGTTCAGCGGCAGTTGCTGGTTCAGGTGCTGCGCGATTCCCACCCCATCCAATATCGAAGGCGGCTTGTCGTTGGTCGGTCCCATCTGCTTGTCGCCGTAGCTTGAAACCTGCGCCACTAGTGCCGGAGCCAGCATGCCCGCCCACAGCACAATCATGCCCGCCGTGGCCATTGCCATCCTTCGCCGGCTCTTCCGGATTGTGCCTTCGCCTTGCATGATTCCTTCTTTCCCTCTACACCTGTATCCGATGCCGCTCGGCCAGCCTTCGATGCTGGGTGGGAAACCACAAATCCCAACTCACCTCTACGCACCGCCACAACCCCTGGGTGCCCCAGGTCCCGCTTTTGGGACCTGGGAAACCTCAACCCTCAACCGCCTTCTATTTCCCTGTCTCCGGACGCCTTTGTTCCGCGGCCTGCGCCGCCGCCGCATCCAGTTCATATCCAGTCCGCGCAAACCCGCTGGTCAGCGGCGCCGCCACCGCCGGTTCCGTATCCCCCGTCAACAGCGGTTCGTGCGTCACTGCGGGAGCCACCGGCAAACCCCGCTCGGCGATCAGTTCCATCGCCCGCTCGATCGGAATCCGTACCTTGCCTTGCCCACGGTCCGCCCAGCTGTAGTTGTCCAGCAGCAGGTCCTCACGCTGGTGCAACTCCGCCACATCCTGGTTGCCGTCGTCCGTCTGCAGCCGCGGCGTGGGAAAGGTCTGCGTCAGCTCCGCCACCTTGTGCTGCAGTTCCGGGCTCGAGGGCAGATTGCCCAATTGCCGTACATCCGCCGTGGTCGCCCACTTGCTCGGCGGCCCGTCTTCCTTGTTCATCCCCGCGTTGATCACCTTGCCCATGCCATACGCCAGGATGCCCGCCACCGCGACAAAGATCGCCAGCGAGGTCAGAAACACCATGATCCCCGTCACCCGAACGTCGGACTGCTCGTACCCCTGCGACGTGTCGATCTCTTCCGGCTTGTGTTCTTCCTCGTCGTGTGGATTATGCGTGGACATGCTCAGGCTCCAGAATCTCCGCCACATGCGGATCGTTGGTCTGCACCAGCGGCCGCGTCTTCAGCCGCGTGCAGAAGAAAGCCACCCAGAATGAAATCATCGCCACCGGCACCGCCGCGTACTCCAGAATCCCCCAGCTGAAGTGCAGGTTCCGTGCCGCGTCCTTGAAGTTCGGCTCGATCAGCCAGAACAGGTCGAACGCCCTGGCAAACACCATCCACTGGCACACCCGCACCAGCCGCTTCTTGTTCCGCTTGATGTCCCGCGACAGCAGCATGGTGAACGGAATCAGCCAGTGAAATAGAAAGTCCAGCGTGATGATGATGCCCCAGTGCCCGCGAATGCGGTCCAGGTACCAGGGAATCTCTTCCGGCAGGTTTCCTGACCAGATGATCAGAAACTGCCCGAAGGCCAGGTAGATGTTCAGCATCACAAACGCAAACGTGAACTTGCCCAGGTCGTGTTGCTCTGTCTGCCGCAAAATCGTTTTGAACGGCTCGCCCTTCGACAGCGAAATCGCCACGATGATGCCGAACGCCAGCACCATGTACCCCTGGCCCACCAGGAACAGCAGCCCATACACTGACGAGTACCAGGTCGGATCCAGCGACATCACCCAGTAGATAACCGCCGCCGTCATCGTCAGCGAATACACCACAATCCCCGGTCCGCTGATGTTTTCCAGCTTCTTGATCCAGTAGGGCGTGTTGCCCGCCACATCGGCGTCTCGTTCGAGCCCCAGCGCATTCAGTCGCCAGGTATAGAAACCCCAGATGGCGAAGCACACCACGCTGGTCACCACAAAGGCCGTGGGGTTCAGCATCGGCCGCTTGAATTCGATTGCGTGCGCCTGCGCTGCATTGATGAAGCCCGATTTCAGCGCTCCTGCCACGTCGTCCACCTGCGCCCACAGGTAGAGCCTCTTCATTGAGAAGGCCACCACCAGCCAATACACAAACACCAGCGGCAGCGTGCGGCTCATGGCCTCCAGGGGCCGCCGCAGCAGCAGTCCCCACTTGCCGCCGGAGCAGTACTGCACCATCAGCAGCGCTAGTCCGCCCACTGAAAATCCAAAGCTCAGCACCGTGCCCAGCAGCCAGGCGCGCAGCACGTGCTCGGTCGAGTGGTCCGCGGCGGCCAGCCCGGCCGCGATCACCGTGAACACCACTCCCACCGTCAATGCGCGCGACTTCCATCCATCCACAAAGGCCGGCGCGCCCAGTTCGGCGGGGAGCCCCGGGGGATTCGTTGACGCGTGTGTTTCGTGTGCCATTCCGTCCGTGTCCTTACTTCGCGGCCGCGGGAGCCGGGTTGCTGGGTGGAACATTACTGGTTGGAACTTTGATCAGCGGGTCCGCCGGATTCGCCGGAGCCATCGCCGGTGTGCCTTCACTTGTGTGCGGATAAGCCTGGATCGCCGTCGACGGCAGTGCCCATGGCTGCGCATAGCCCTCGGGCAGATGGTGCTCGTCCGCCACCTCCGTCAGGTTCTTCACATTCACTCCCGCCGGCACATCCGCGGTCGTCGCCGCTTGGCTCAGTTGCAATGCCCGTATATACGCCGCCACTGCCCACCGGTCCACCGGCGTTAGTTGAGCCGAGTAGTCCGGCATCGCTCCGTACCCGTGCGTCATCACGTAAAAGTAGTGCGAAAGAGGCTGCGCCAGCCGCACCTGGTCGTGCAGATTGGCCGCCGGCTTGTATCCCCGCTCCACAATCTCGCCCAGCCCGTTGCCCACCCGCGAGTGGCACGGCGTGCAGTAAACGTTGAACCGCTCCTGCCCCCGTTTGAGCACTTCAATCGTCACCGGAAACGGCATCAGGTTCTTCTCTTCCCGATAACCGTTGGCGCCCTGCACCACCCCGGTATAGAAGTAGCTGTCTTCGTGCAGTTGCCCGCGCGCCACCGTGTTCACCACTTGCGGCCGCGCTCCGCGATGATCGGCAAACATCTCCGAGCCCCGCTGCGAAATAATCTTCGGCTGGTCCTGCATGTCCTGCCTGCACCCCGCCATCAGCAGCAGCGCCGCCAGCCCAACCATCGCCATTGGGTGCCCCAGGTCCCGCTTTTGGGGCCTGGGAATTCTCGGCCCTCGACCCCTCATCGGAATCCGGTCCAACAAGTTGAGGCGGTTCCCTTCCATCAGTACTCCACCTCCACCACCGAAAGCGGCTGAAAGTTCTTCAGATATTTCTTCGTTTCCACCAGGTCGAACTTCGGATCCAGCGCCTCCAGACACAGGAAAAACTTGTCCGTCGTGGCCCCATTGCGAAAGTTCGGCGCATTGAACAGCGGATGATAGAGCTCCGGCAGCCCGTTCAGAGCCATCATCCCGAAGGCCGCCGACAACCCGGCCCACAAAATCGTCCACTCGTACGCGGGGATGATAAACGCCGGCCACGAATACGTCGGGCGCCCGCCGATATTCAGCGGAAACGCCACCACCGAAATCCACGTCTCCAGCAGGAACATCGCCGCCAGGCCCATCAGCCCGCCCACCAGCGTCAGCAGCGGCACCTTGTTGCGGTGGAAGCCGATGGCCTCCGCGGCTTCTTCCACCGGGTAGGGCGTATAGCAGTCCATCCGCCGCCAGCCGTCTTGCCGCGCCTGCCGCGCCGCGCGGATCAAGTCGCCGGGAGTATCGAATTCGGCCAGCAGGCCGTAGGTTCCTTCGCGTGGGGGCATTAGTCGCCGGCCTCCGTTACCGTCTTGGCCTTGATCTTGGGACCGATCTTGGCTCCGGGCAGCATCATGCGTATCTCAGACATCGGAATCATGGGCAGGAAGCGTACAAACAGCAGGAACAGCGCCGTGAACAGCCCCAGCGTACCCACATAGGTCATGTAGTCCCACTTCGTCGCACGGTACGTTCCCCACGACGAGGGCAGAAAGTCGCGGTAGAGGCTGGTCACNNACAATGACGAAGCGCTCAAACCACATGCCCGTGTTGACCACAATGGAAATGAAAAACATGTACGGAATCGACGTCCGTAGTTTCCTCGACCACAGCGTCGTCAACGGAATCGCCAGGTTGCAGGTCACCAGCACCCAATAGGACCAGCCCATGGGCCCGAACATCCGGTTCCACATCATGAATGCTTCCCAGTGCGACGCCGAGTACCACGCCATGAAGACTTCCATCCCATACCCGTAGGCCACAATGAATCCCGTGGCCAGCATCACCTTGCCCATATTGTCGATATGCCGTTCCGTCACCAGCGCTTCCAGGTGATAGAACTTGCGCAGCGGAATCGCCAGCGTCAGCACCATGGCAAAGCCCGAATAAATGGCGCCCGCCACAAAGTAGGGCGGAAAGATGGTCGTATGCCACCCCGGCAGCACCGCCACCGCAAAGTCGAAGCTGATCACCGTGTGCACGCTCAGCACCAGCGGTGTCGCCAGGCCCGCCAGCAGCAGCGAAGCCGTCTCATAGCGCATCCAGTGCCGCACTGAGCCGCGCCAGCCCATCGAGAGCAGGCCGTAGAAATACTGCGCAACCTTCGACTCCGCGCGGTCGCGCATGGTGCCGAAATCGGGAACCATGCCGATGTACCAAAACACCACCGAAATCGTCGCGTAGGTCGAAACCGCAAACACGTCCCACAGCAGCGGCGAACGGAACTGCGGCCACACATCCATCGTGTTCGGATAAGGCAACAGCCAGTAACCCAGCCACGGACGCCCTACGTGAATCAGCGGAAACATGCCCGCGCACACCACGGCGAAAATCGTCATCGCCTCGGCAAAGCGGTTGATTGAGTTGCGCCAGCCCTGCTTGAAGAGCAGCAGAATCGCAGAGATCAGCGTGCCCGCGTGGCCAATGCCGATCCACCATACAAAGTTGATGATGGCAAAGCCCCACGCCACCGGCTGCGTCAGCCCCCAGATGCCCACGCCCACCAGGAACAGCCAGCACACCGCTGTCAGCAGCAAGGTCGCCACCGCACCGCCCACGCCGAAAAGGGCAAACCAGCCCAGCGGCGTATGCGGCGTCAGCACAATGCGCGTGATCTTCTCGGTCACCGACCTGAAGGTCTGGCCCGGCCCGATTACCCGGTATTCGCCGGTTGCGGGATCGATCCCCGGATCGTTGGTTTTCACTTCGCTGGTTGCCATCGTGGCTTCAACCCTTTGCCGGTACGTGTTCCACCGGCGCTTCTTCCAATTCAGGATTCGGATTCAATACCGCGGCCACATACGTCGTCCGCGGCCGGGTGTTCTGATCGCCCAGCACCTGGTAGCTCCGCTCATCTCCGCGCAGCTTCGCCACCCGGCTCGTTTTGTCATTGATGTTTCCAAACGTGATCGCCGATGCCGGGCACGCCTGCTGGCACGCGGTCACAATCTCTCCGTCGCGGATGCCCCGGTTCTCCTTATCGGCCTCGATCTTCACCGCTGAAATGCGCTGTACGCAGTAGCTGCACTTCTCCATCACTCCGCGCGACCGCACGGAAACGTCCGGGTTGCGCAGCAGTTTCAGGCTTTCGGTCTCGTAGTCGGAATACAGCAGGAAGTTGAACCGCCGGACCTTGTAGGGGCAATTGTTCGAGCAGTAGCGCGTGCCCACGCAGCGGTTGTACACCATGCTGTTCAACCCCTCCGGCGTGTGCACCGTCGCGCCTACCGGGCAAACCTGTTCGCAGGGCGCGTTCTCGCAGTGTTGGCAGGCCATGGGCTGGAAGTGCGCTCGCGGCGCTGACAAATCGCCCTCGAAATAGGTATCAATGCGCAGCCACTGCATGTTGCGCCCGATGCGCACCTGCTGCTTGCCCACCACCGCGATGTTGTTCTCCGCATAACAGCTCACGATGCATGCATTGCATCCCGTGCAGCTGTTCATGTCGATCGACATGCCCCACGCATTGTCCGGATAAGTCCAGTTGGGGAACATCGAAGTCCCCATCTCCGTCTTCTCGCGCCCTTCGCCCTCGTTGGCAAAATTCGGATTGGCCTTGTACTCCTCCAGCGTGGCGTAGCGAATGATCCCCCGCTCGCCCAGCGCCTCATCGGCTTCCAGCGAGTTGTTGCCGTTCCCCTGCTGCCCGAACGCCTTGCCCCGGTGATCCTGGAAGTGGCTCTTGGTGATCGCCGTGCCCCACTTGCCTTCCACCTTCCTCATCGATCCCGTGGCATAGAAAGGCGCCCACGTGTTGCGAATCAGGTAAGCGTCAAATCCCGCGCCGCCGGCCACGCGCCCCGTCTGCCGTCCATAGCCCAGGTGCACCGTCACCGAGTTGTCCGGATGTCCCGGCGCCACGATCACCGGCGCCTTCACCTTGCCCCCGCCCACCGTCAACTCGACAATGTCGTCTTCTTCCAGGCCCAGTTTGCTCAGCGTCGCACCAGAAACAATGGCCGCATTGTCCCAGCTCAGGTTGGTTACCGGCTTGGGCAACTCCTGCAGCCAGCCCACATTTGCCCACCGCCCGTCATACACCGTCGGATCCGGCCTGAAAATGATCTCGATCGAGTCCTTCGATGTCGGCGCGGGAATATTTGTGACCGGGGTGCCCGTGCCTGCCTTGGATGTCATGTCAAACGCGGTGCCCTCAATCCATCCCGCGTGCAGTGCCTTCCGCCAGCCAGTCTCGAAGTCTCCCTTGATCACCGGCTTCCACGTCGTTCGTACCGCCTCATACGCGCTCAGCATCGGCTCATCCAGCAGAGTCTGCAGCACATCGTGCGCCGTCTTGCCGCCATACAGCGGATCGATCAGCGGCTG
>PLSM01000188.1:161939-223284 GCA_003165075.1 Acidobacteriaceae bacterium
ATCACCAGCCAGTCCACCTTGCCCGCGTTCAAATCCGCAACCAGCGCCTTCAAATCGGAAGCCTGGTTGCTGGGCAGCGGAATCGAAGGCTCCGGCGCTACAAGCGCCGTCTTGCCCACATTGCCCAACGCATTGTTGATGGCCAGTGCCAGCGCGGCCACGGATGCATCCTGATACAGCCCCGGAATCACCACACTCTTGCCCGCGTGTGCCTTCAAATCCTTCGCCAGCGCGGACAGAAACTTCTTCTGCTCCTCGGTCCACGCATATGCCGGAGCATTCGCACCCGCGACTCCAACAGCCTTCGCCAACTCCGCCGCAAACGCCGGAATCTCGCTCGCCCGCAATCCCAGCCGGTGTTCCGCCTTCAATCCTGTCGTCGTCGGCGTGCTCTCGATCGCATACAACCGGTTCAGCTTCTCCGGAGACTTCCGCCGTTCCGCATACTCCCGCACCAGCTTGTGAAATCCCGGATACGTCGCGCCCGACAGAAAATCCGCATCCAGCGAAACAATCACATCCGCATCGATCAGCGCGTATTGAACGCCCAGCCCGCTCTCCGCCCACGTTCCCGCAATCGCCGGGTCATACTGCACCAGCTTCGCTTTCGGCCACGCCGTCTGCGCTGCCTTCCATTGCCGCGCCAGCGTCGGCGAAGTAATGGTCGCGCTCAGGAAATAGACTCCCGTCCCGTCCTTGCTCGCCGCCGCTTTCAGCCGCAGTTCCTGCGCAAATTCCGCCCACTCCCGGTTCTCACCGCGATAGGTCACGTGCTGCGAGCGGTCCGGATCGTAGAGGTCCAGCAGCGTCCCTTGCGTAAACGGGTCCGACGACCCCTGGTTATACGCATGCTCCGGGTTGCCGTCGATCTTGATCGGCCGGAACTGGTCGCTCTTCACCAGCAGCGGCACCGCCCCGGTCACAAACGGATGCGCCGTGGCAAAGTAATTTGGCTTGCCCAGCACCAGGTCTTCGGGAGCCTTTACATACGGATAAATAGGTTCATCGGGCTGTTTCGTGCATCCCGCCAGCCCCGCCAGCGCCATCGAAGCGCCCATCAGCTTCATAAAGCCGCGCCGTGAAACCGGGTCCACCCACTCCTGCGCCGCGGAGGGAAACTCCTTCTCCACCGCCGCCTGAAACTCCGCCGTATTGGCCAGCTCGTCCACCGACCGCCAGTACCGCTTGCCTTTCACGCCCTTCAACTCCTGGCGAATCTGAACCAGTGTCATCGGCGCGGTGGCGTTTTTCGCCTCGTGTCCCACGGCATTCCCCGCCTCGTTCTTGCTCTCTTGCTTCCCGTTTCCGCTGATATTGAGGCTCATCGGTGGCAGACCTCGCAGCTGGTCAGATCCTTCGGAGTGCGAATCTTGTAGTGCTGCACCAGGAACTGCCCCAAATCCTCCTGGCGGGTGAACTTCTTATAGGAAAGTGTCACCGGCAGCTTGGCCCCGGCCACATCGGCCACCGGCCCTTTCGCGCTGCTGGCCGGCAACTCCAGCAGAGCCATCTCCGCCCCTGCGCCGCTCGGATCCTTCGTCACGCAGTTCACGCTCTCCGCCGTCGGCACGCCGCTCTTCTCATCGCCCACCGCGCACCACACCGGCCTGTCTTCTGCCGGCTTCTCCCACGCCATGTTGTAGGTTTCCGTCGTAGGCCGCAGATTCTTTGCCGGGTTGCGGTGGCAGTCCAGGCACCACTCCATCTGCAGCGTGTTCTGCGCATACATCAGCGGCATCTGGTCCACACGCCCGTGGCAGCTTGAACAGCCCAGCCCCTTGTTCACGTGAATCTCGTGGCTGAAGTAGACGTAATCCGGCAGGTCGTGCACCTTCGTCCACACCAGCGACTGCCCGCTCGCCCAGCTCGTACGAACCGGTTCCAGCAGTTGCGCGTTCGTCCATATCTGCGCGTGGCAGTTCATGCACGTCTTAGTCGGCGGGATCCCCGCGTAGCTCGATTTCTCTACCGTCACATGGCAGTACTGGCACTGCAGGCCCAGTCCCTGCACATGGTGCTTGTGGCTGAAGGGCACCGGCTGGTCGGCGCGCTGGCCCTGCCGCGTAACCCACGGAGAGCGCTGCAACTCATCCAGAGTCACCCCCAGGGCAATCACCAGCAGCCCCGTCAACACCAGGCTCGCCCGAGCCAAAGCATTGGAGCTGCGTTCAAATATCTGCGCCATGAATGCTTTCCTGTTTCTTCTTCGTTTGCAGACCGGATGGTGCGCGATGTGTTCGCGGTCACACAGGTTGAGGTTATTTTCCGCTTGTGGACAAACAACACCTGAGAGGTGGACGACCCCGAAGATTTAATATAGCAGCCCGGACCTCGTTTTTATCCGATCGAGCCTTCCAAATTACAAAAAATGTTCATCGTGCCAAAGTTTTGTAATCCACTGAAAAGACTATATGTTGTGATGAACTCGAAAGAAAGCGAGTCCCTCCCGCTCGTCCGCCGCCCCGCGTCCCGGAGAATGGGATTTCCCGGCCAAATTTTCGCTCCCATTCAAGACGCTCGTTCCTCTCCCTCTCAGCGGCTTTTGACCCCGGCGCGGTCCTTTTTCATCCATGCGGTCATTCTTGTCTCCTCTTCAGATCTGCCGCATAAGTCTCTGCAAAAGACTCGTCCGGCGAGGAACCCGGCCAACCGGTCATGACTAGAAACACGTCCAGAACAAACAGCGCGATGGCAATATCGTTGAACAGCGTAGCCTGCTTAAGATCGGGCCAGAACTGATTGGCGGCCCAGAAAAGGAACGCAATCGCCAGCAACACCGCCTTCACGACCTCCAGGCGTGCAGGCCTGTGGGCGACTTGGTAGACCAGGTAAGCAAAAGCAATCATGGCCAGCGGAAACGCGGCCAGAGTGTCATGCGCTCGCGCAGGAAACAACCCCGGAGCGGCATCCCAGGCCAGCAGCACAACCACACTCGCTAAAGTGACCGCGCCAAGCACCAGCGGCAGAGCCCGTCGGGCTCGATTCAACCGATCGTACATAGGCCATTATTGACCGCCGCTCGAAAGGATTTCATAAGCGCCCGTCCACCCATTCATTTCGATAAGTGCCGCTCGCACCATCGCGCCCCCACCTCGTAGACGCTCCACCTCGATTAGTCGTACCCACCATATGCTTTAGAATTTATCAAGGCGTTCCAACCGGTAGCTCTCTGGCGCAGATTTCATTCTTGAGTTGCGGACCTCGGTCCGGAGCGCAGCCGTCCATCGCAACAAGTCGAGGCTAGGCGAACAGATCTTTGCGAATAGGGTTTCGGTCTCTGTTCTCTGTTCACTGTTCACGGTTCACTGTTCACTGATCGCTGTTCCCTGATCACTGACCACTGTTCACTGATCTCTGAAAGGTAGGGCCATGAAATACGCCGGATTGCTGGTTATGCCAGCCGGTCTTTTGCTCTGCATCGCCGCAATCATCCTGTTTCCCGCGCCCGCGCCGCGCGCCGCCTTTGTCCTCTGCGGTCTGGCCGTTGAAGCTATGGGCCTGGCCGTCGCCGTACGTGGCCACATGGGTCTGCGCCCCAGTCCTCACGCCCCGGTATTCGCCCGCGGAGTGGAAGAGGAAAAGCGCCCATGACCTCGCCCGCGCCTCTGCCCTTCTCTGAAACCTCTTTCGCCCTCTCCCTGGGCCTCCTGCTGCTTGCGCCTCTTGCCATTACCGGCGTGGCCCTCATCAACACCGGCCTGGGCCGCTCCCGTTCTGCGGCGCAATCGCTGCTCGGCAGCCTGGTCATGATGGCCGTTGCCGTCATTGCCTTCGCGCTGGTCGGCGCCACCTTCGCCGACGGTGCCGCCTCTCACGTCTTCCAGCTCTCCGCTAAGCCTTGGAACTGGGCTGGCGCAGGCCCCCTGCTGTTGAGCGGTCTCGGCGCTGCCCCGGCCCGTGCGCAGCTCGCCGTGCTCTTTCAGTTCCTCGCCGTAGCCTTCGCCGTGCTCATTCCCTGGGGCTCGGGTGCGGACCGCTGGCGGCTCACCGCGGGTGCGGCCTCGGCTGCCGTCCTCGCCGCCCTCGTCTTCCCTCTCCTCGCCCATTGGATCTGGGGCGGCGGCTGGCTCGCCCAGTTGGGCGTCAACTTCTCCCTCGGCGCCGGCTTCCTCGATGCCGGCGGCGCCGCTACCGTCCACGTCCTGGGCGGTCTCAGCGCCCTCGCCGTGGTCTGGATCGCCGGCTCGCGCAAAGGCAAATTCCCCAGGGAAGGCCTCTCCACCGCCATACCCGGCCACAACGCTGTCTATGTCCTCTTCGGCTGCCTGCTGGCGCTGGTCGGCTGGCTGGCTTGGAACATGGCCGGAGCGCTTCTCTGGCTCAGCGACGCCCCCTCTGCGCTGGCTGTCATCGCCATCAACACCCTGCTCTCCGCCGCCGCCGCTCTCGCCGCCACCTTCTCCGTCACCCGCTTCCGCTTCGGCAAGCCTGACGCCAGCCTCTGCGCCAACGGATGGCTCGCCGGCCTGGTTGCCTCCAGCGCCTGCGCCGCCCTTGTCACTCCTGTCGAATCGATCTTTGTCGGCCTCGTCGCCGGCATCCTCACGCCCCTCATGGTGGAACTGCTCGAGCTCGCCCTTTCCATCGACGACCCCTCCGGCGCCATCACCGTCCACGCCGCCTCCGGCCTTTGGGGACTCCTCGCCGCGGGCTTCTTCGCGCCCCTCCCCGGCCAGTTGCTGGCTCAGATCATCGGCATCGCCACTCTCCTCGGCCTCGTCCTGCCCATGGTTTATCTCCTTTTCTGGCTGGTCAATCGCGTAGTTCCGTTCCGCGTCGACCCCGACGGCGAGCGCATCGGCATGGACCTCCACGAACTAGGCGGCGGCGCCTACCCCGAATTCGTAATCCACCGCGACGAGTCCTACCGCTAAGCAAAAAAACAAGGCACTGTCCGGTTAACGACCAGCCTGCCGGGCGTCTCAGAGCCTGCCTCTGAGCGAAGTCGAAGAGTCTCGCCTCTAAAACCGTCCAAAAANNGCCCTCTTGCATAGAATTATGTCCGCGCGGCGCATAATGGAATTCGAGTCGAAGGCAAGGGCGGGAAGCGTCACCAATCGACCCATGCGTCCCGAAGCTGCCCACAGGCAGGCGCAGAAGGGTGTTTGTCTCCCTGAATTTGGCAGGTAAACCATCGACCGCACCCCGAAAATGCAGCCTAACTCCTTTAACGTCTATATTCTGCGGCGAACTCCTGTGGAATCAATATTTTGCCACACAACCCCTCCCTTAAACACATGAAAAGAGAGAATTTATCTACAGAATCGGGGGATAGGGGAGGGGGTTACTCCTCGGTTAACTGGCTGGGTCGAAACCACAATAGCCCGCCCCAATGCACCGCGACCGAGCCGCCGGGTGCCCCAGGTCCCGATTTTGGGACCTGGGAAAGCTAGCAGCTAGAAGCTGCCTTTTTCACCGTCTCGCCAGCAGCATCATCAACCCGAAAATCAATATCGGAACCAGCGCCATCCCTGTATACAGCAGCATCCGCTTGCTTACCACCAGCCGCCGCCCTCGCGCCGCCGGCCGTGTCCCGCGCTCCTCCACGCCCACCTGCTCCTGGTGTTCCAGGTCCCAGGCCATCTCGTGGGCCGTCGCGTACCGGTGCCGTGGGTCCCGCTCCAGCGCGCGATACAAAATCTCTTCCTGCTCCGGCGAAATCTCCGGGTTCAGCTCCCTGGGCCGCGTCGGTTCATTCAGAACCCGCTCGTTCATCACCGCCAGCGGGTTCGGCCCCACAAACGGCACGCGCCCCGTCAGCATCTCGTAGAGCATGATGCCCAGCGCGTAAATGTCGCTGCGCTGGTCGCCGCGCTGCCCCTTCACCTGCTCGGGAGAGATATAGTCCGGCGTGCCCAGCATCGCCGACAGGTTCACAAACGTCAGCCGCCGCGCGTCTTCCTTCATCGCGATGCCGAAGTCGATCAGCTTGATGTGGTCCTCGTCGTCCACCATCACGTTTTCCGGCTTCAGGTCCCGATGCACCACGCCGTGCTTGTGCATGTAGTCCAGCGCGTCGCAAATGGCCAGCGTAATTCGCACCGCCCGCTCCATGGGCAGGTTCTTTTCCTGGTTCAGCAGGGTACGCAGCAGCCGCCCGTCCACCCACTCGATCACCATGTAAACCCGGCTGCGTTCCTCGCTGTTAAAGGTCTTCACCACCCCAGGGTGATCCAGTTGCTGTCCGATCTCCTGCTCCCGTTTGAAACGCTCCACCAGCACCGGGTCGGCTTCCATCTCCGGCAGCGGCACCTTGATCGCCACCTGCCGCCCGCTCTTCATGTCGGTTGCCTTGTACAGCGCCGACATCCCTCCGCGCGCCACCATTGCGTCGATGCGATAGTGGTCCAGCATGTCGCCGGCCGCGGGAGTCGTCATGGTGGTCTCTGTCGTCATGGGCACGTCTCGCCGTTCACACCGATTGTTTCATGTCCTTTCATAAGAAATCCGTCAGGAAAAGCGAAAGAGTCCATAGGAACCAACCCATCCTCGGTGCCGCACCCTTGTCGCAGTTTCATCGTGACAAGGGTGGGAAGCCTGAACCCCGCCCGTTCCCTGCCTCTATGATGGGATGAGCCTATGCGCCGCATTCTGAGACTGCTGACGGTCTGCCTCTCTATCGCCTGGGGACTGGCGCCCACCCCGGCCCACTCCGCGGCGGGGCCGCACAACTCCCAGCAGCGCAACGTGCAGGAAACCGGCTTTCTCAACCGCCGCATTCAGTTCCGCGGTGTCGCCTATCGCTTCCAGGTCTACCTGCCGGAGGAGTGGCGCCGCGACGACCACAAGCCCTGGCCCATCATTCTGTTTCTTCACGGGCGCGGCGAACGCGGCTCTGAAGGCATGTGGCAAACCCAGATCGGCCTGCCTGAAGCCATTCGCGATCACCCCGAGCGCTGGCCCTTCATCGTGGTTATGCCCCAGTGTGCGCAAGCTGGCTACTGGACCGACCCCGGCATGCTCGCCTTGGCCATCGCCACTCTCGACCAGGAGACCGCCGAGTTCCACGCCGACCCCAACCGCACCTACCTCACTGGACTCTCCCTCGGCGGATACGGCGCCTGGGAACTGGGCCGCCTCTACCCCCGTCGCTGGGCCGCGGTAGCCATCGCCGCCAGCGGTGTCTTCTGGAGCTACGCGCCCGAACGCTGGCATGAATCCTCCATCCTGCCCGCCGAATACGCCCGCGCCCTCGGCCGCACCCCCGTCTGGCTCTTTCACGGCAGCGACGACCCCGTCGTTCCCCCCCGCGAAAGTGAACTCATGTTCGCCGCCTTCAAGGCCGCCGGCGGCCACGTCCGCCTCTGGGTTTACCAGGGCCTCAAGCACGACTGCTGGAGCCGCGCTTTCAACGAGCCCGATCTGCCCCGCTGGCTGCTTCTGCACCGCACCGGTGCAGTGCTTGCGCCTTCGCCCTTCGCCGAGCGCGTCAGCATTCCCCTCCACCCGCCTGCTCTCAAGCTCACCCCGGTGCAACTCGAAAGCTTTGCCGGCGACTACGTCGACTCCCATGGCCAAGTCGCCATCACCGTCTTTCGCCAGGCCGACCAGTTCTACCAGAAAAACGTCCACGGCGAAATCTCCGAACTGGCCGCCGAGTCCCTGTCCACCCTCTTCTATCCCAACGGCGGCAGCATCCCCAGGATCACCGTCGAGCGCGACTCCCAGGGCCGCATCACCACCCTCATCTATCGAGACGACCGCCACGAAGAACGCTGGGAACGACGCACCCCGCCCCCTCTCCGCTAATTCCTTCCCCGTCTTTCAAGGCTGAAAAACCGATCCCCTGGGTCGCCCAGAAGCATTCGATCCCCAAAATGCTGGTGAAAGGTCTATATTTCGCGGACTGTTAGGCCGGGGTACACTCGTGGAGAAACACAACGAGGTAACCTATGCACCTTCTCCTTCGTGTGCTGGCTGGCTTGTTGATCCTCCTGGGAATTGTCTGGATTCTGCAAGGACTCAATATCCTGCCCGGAAGCTTTATGACGGGGCAGATCCAATGGGCCTATCGCGGCGGACTGATGGCTATTCTTGGAGGTGCGCTCCTGCTGTTCACGCGCCGGCGTCCCCGGTAATTGAGGACATCCAGGGCTTCAATACCCGCGTCATCATCGGATGAGTGAGGCGGTGCAGCTCTTCAGCGCGACAGCAGGTCTAACCGCTTCGAGTTGAGGCCGCGCAGTCAAACCATAGCGCCTGCTGCTCCGCGCCCACTTCTCCCAAATGAAGACTCCACATCGCGCCGTGCGCGCACTACCATGGAACGCATCCCCCTTCCGTTTCGTAGTACTCTCAGGTCTGAATTCGGAGGAGGCAAACATGTTTTGCAGCGGATGTGGTCAGGCTCTAGTTCCCGGGCAGCCGGTTTGCTCCCAGTGCGGACGTCCCATAGGTCCGCCCGTTCCCCCCGTTCCCAATCTCCAGTTCCAGGTGGCCAACTATGCCGGCCGCATCCGGGCTCTCAGCATCGTCTGGTTCATCTTCGGAGGGCTCTACCTCGTCCTCGGCGTCATCGGCCTCACTTTTGCCCACGCCTTTCTCAGCGGTCCGTTCGGTGCCTGGAGCCACGGCCCCTGGTCCCACGGCCCCTTCCCGCCGGAGATGCTGGGTCCGGCCATCCTGCGTTTTGCCTGGGTCCTGGTCGTGCTTCGCTCCGGCCTTGCCCTGGCCGCCGGCTGGGGACTCATGGAGCGCACTCAATGGGGCCGCATCGTGGCCATCGCCGCCGCTTTCCTGTGCCTGATCAAAGTCCCCATCGGCACCGCCCTCGGCATCTGGACCCTGGTCACCCTCCTCGGTTACCGCAACACCACCCTCTACGACCAGTTGTAATTCGCCCCGTGTCCTTCGTCGGACTTCCAAAATTGAAAGGTCTCCCACCCTTTGCCTCTTCAAGCAAAAGGTGGGAGACCCTTTAAGCCATCCGTCCCCGTTCCAAACTCAATCTACTGCTTAAACGTCCTCACATACGCAATCACCGCTTGCACGTCTTGCGGCGGCAGACGATGCCGGAACCCCGCCTCATCGATCTCCACCGGAGGCATCACTTTGGTACCCAAAGTGATCAGTTCAGTCAACTCCGCGTCCGACTTGGCTCGAACCTCATCTGAGTTGAGCCGGGGAATCTTCAGTTGAAAGAACTTGTCCGCGCTCGCATCGCCCTTGCCCTTCTCACCATGGCATTTGGCACATGTCAGCTTGTAAGCCGCCTCGCCGGAGTAGGCGCGGGTCGCGTCCAGATCGGCGCCCGACAGGGCAAGCCGGCCATGGCCCTTGGGGACAGGATGCACGAGGATTCCATCCGTTCCCGGCGTCCATACTTCTGAGAGAATGCGGCCGTTTTCCGCATTATCAAATATCAGGTAGCCGCTCCGAATCAACTCCGCCGGACCACTCAGCCGGGTAACGATGTTCTGGCGTATCACCGCGCCGTTGGCCGATTCCACCGCAAGCCAGCCTCTGTCCACTGAAAACGTATAGGTTCCTGCTGGCAGCACATTCGAACCAAATTTGAACTCATATGGCACCTGGAATCGCATACCTTGTCCGTTCGCCCCGAACGCCAGGCCCACCGCGAAGAATGTGACAAATACCAAAGCCACAAACCTTCTCGCCATCGCATCCCGACTCTGCATTTCTCGCATACCGGATACTCCCTTTCTGTTTTCGGCTAGCCAACGTTTGAAATTCGAACCACCCGGCGTAAACAGGTGGCCATCTTTCTTCAGCAATCGGGTTCCTGACCTCCCGCGTTGCCTTCCTGCAGCCCTGCACGCTGCTTAACCTGTCTTCCTTTGTCGTCCACGCGCATCTTCAGCTATGCTCCAGCGCCATCGAGAGATAGAGGCCGCCCAGACGGTGAGTTAGTCAATTCATCCAGCCACACAGCCGCTGGACACACCTTACTTGCACCGAGAGAGCGCGGTTGGTAATAGCCCTAGGAAGCCGGAAAATATGAAGAGACTTTTTCGATGGAAAGGGAAGTGATAAAGTCTCAAAGCGTTGAAACGACTGACACTGACGGTTACATGCCCCGCGATTCATGTCAAGAACTATCGCCAAAAATTAACCACGATCAGACAGGCTTGCGGCGTGCCCGGTTCAGAGAAGCGAGAAACCCGAGCCCCCCAGCCCCGGTGGTAGATTGATACGTGGACTCTCCGCCGTCAACTGAAAGCGAGGCGCCCGGCAAATGCAAAACCTGAATCGTCTGTCTTCACTCCTTTCCGTGCTGCTTGCATCGATCGCTCTCTGCAGTTGCGGTTCTTCCGCTCCTTCGCAGGCTCCCCCTTCCGGCCCGTCCCCCACATCCATCGACCTCCTGCCCGATCCCGGCATGCATAACCCGGTTCTGCAGTTCGGCGATGGCGGTGTCGCCAATAACCAGGGCACATTATTTCCCGGCACCTCGCCCGCCATGGGCTATGCGGATTACGGCTGGTGGGTGACGCAATGGAGCAAATTCAGCAGCGACACCCCGCCCATCCCCTACTACCTCACCCCAAATAACTACGTGCAGAACGACTCATCCACCCAGGATCCGAATTTCGGCGTGGCGCCGCTCGTTTTCTACTCGGAAAACGACCCCACCATCTCTCACCTCGCGTTGTATCAGGACCAGGCTCTCAACAACTGGGTCTACGAACTGTGGTCCCAGGATGGATTGCTCACCGCCGGCGGGGGCACCAACCTGTTTCTGTCGAACACCGTAAACAGCCCCGGTAGTTCGTCGCTCAACGCGGACGTCCATCTCGCCTTCGCAACCAAAATCAAGCAGCGAGTCCTGTCGTTCAATGACGCGGCGGCGATGACCGATGGTTCTGTTCTGGCCATGTATTTCACCGGCTTGACGCTGAACTATACCGATCCCGCCTCGGGCAACCAATACTGGCAATTCCTGCAGATCCCTCATGCCAACACCAGGGAAAGTACCGCGACGGACGCGCTTTGCATGAATCTTGGCAGCGGCGGTATTCCCGATGTGATGTGGAGTGGTGTTTTGCCCGGCGACACGTTTCTCAGTTCCACGCCTTCGACCGGTGCATTGCAAAGCCTCGACTATGACGTCAACAAGTACGTCTGCGCTCTGGTCAAGGCTGCGTATAACTGCGGCACGGGCACGGTCAGCTTCCCCCCCGCGGCCTACGATCTGCGCAACTGGCAAATCGCATCCCTTTACATAGGACTTGAAACCGAAAACCGTATGGTGCCCGACGACCAGGTCGTTCGTGGACACGCTGGCCTCGGCGTCCAGATCGAGGATCTCCATCTATACAAATTCCCCGCCAACAGCGGTCCGGCTTGTACGCAGTGAAGCGAGCCGAGTCGCCCGCCCTGGACCCTTTACAAATAGAGGGTGCCGATCATTCACGCACCCGGGTTGGCCGATCTCTGATCCCCCGCTGTTTTACAATCGACCCATGAGCTTCCCTCAAAACCGTATGCGCCGCTTGCGCCGCAGCGAGTCCATGCGCGCCTTGGTCCGCGAGACCACCCTTGATCCCGGCGACCTCATCTATCCCCTGTTTCTTTGTCCCGGCAACGGCGTACGCAAGCCCGTAAGCTCCATGCCCGGCGTCTTCAACCTCTCCGTCGATGAAGCTGTACGCGAAGCCGAAGAAGCCGCCGCTCTGGGCCTCGGCGGCCTTCTGCTCTTCGGCCTGCCCGACACCAAGGACGAGCAGGCCACCGGCGCCTGGGCCGACGATGGCATCGTGCAGCAGGGCCTGCGCGCCCTCAAAAGCTCCCCTGCCGCCGCCAAACTCGTCCTCATCGCCGATGTCTGCCTCTGCGAGTACACCAGCCACGGCCACTGCGGCATCGTCCAAAAAAACGGCGACAGCTATGAGGTCGACAACGACTCATCTCTCGACCTGCTCGCCCGCACCGCCGCCAGCCTGGCCCGCGCCGGAGCCGACGTAGTCGCCCCCAGCGACATGATGGACGGCCGTGTCGCCGCCATCCGCGCCGCGCTCGACAAGATTGGACTCATCAATATTTCCATCCTCAGCTACGCCTCCAAGTTCGCCTCCTCCTTTTATGGTCCCTTCCGCGAAGCCGCCGATTCGGCTCCCCTGTTCGGCGACCGCAAAACCTATCAGATGGATGGCGCCAACCTCCGCGAGGCCCTGCGCGAGATCGACCTTGATCTTGAAGAGGGTGCAGACATGATCCTGATGAAACCCGCCATGCCCTACCTCGATGTGGTGCGCGCTGCCCGCGAGCGCGTCGACGTGCCTATCGGCGCCTACCAGGTCTCCGGCGAATATTCCATGCTCCAGGCCGCCTTTGAAAAGGGCTGGCTTGATCGCGATCGCGCCATCCTCGAGTCGCTTCTCGGCATACGTCGCGCCGGCGCCGGCTTCATCGTCACCTACTTCGCCAAAGATGCCGCCCGGCTCCTTTAGCAGGCTGCCAAAAAACACATTCCGGAGGGAGGCGGGGGTGATGAGCCCCCCGCATGAAGCCGACTGAATCAACGTGTGCTTAACATGTCCTTCTCTACCCCTTGATGAATGCCAGCAGCTCCGCGTTCACTTGATTCTTCAGAGTCGAGCACATCCCATGCGGCGCTCCCGGAATCACCTTTAGCGTCGCTCCCTTCACCAGCGCCACCGACAGCAATGCCGAGTCGTTGATGGGCACAATCTGGTCGTCGTCGCCGTGCAGGATCAGTGTCGGCACATCGATCTTCTTCAGGTCTTCGGTGAAGTCGGTCTCTGAGAATGCCTTGATGCAGTCGTAGACAGCTTTGAACCCGGCTTGCATCCCCTGCAGCCAAAACGAATCCCGCAGCCCCTGCGACACCTTCGACCCCGGCCGGTTGGCCCCATAGAACGGCATGGAGAGATCCTTGAAGAACTGCGAGCGGTCCGCAAGCACGCCGCTGCGGATTCCATCGAACACCTCTATCCCCAATCCACCGGGATTGGCTGCCGTCTTCAGCATCAGCGGAGACACCGCCCCGATCAGCACCGCCTTGGCCACTCGCTTTGTACCGTGCCGTCCAATGTAGCGCGCCACTTCGCCGCCTCCGGTCGAGTGCCCCACGTGAACCGCATCTTTCAGGTCCAGCGCCTCGGTCAGCTCTGCAAGGTCGTCTGCATAGGTATCCATCTCGTTGCCGTTCCATGGTTGGCTTGACCGCCCATTCCCGCGGCGATCGTGCGCGATCGTGCGGTATCCATGCGACGACAGGAAGAGCATCTGGTCTTCCCACGCGTCCGCGCTCAGCGGCCACCCGTGACTGAAGACCACAGGCTGACCTGCGCCCCAGTCCTTGTAATAGATTTGTGTTCCATCTTTGGTCGTAATCGTCGGCATAGAACATCTCCTTGATTCGGGTTGGGAAAGCTTGGTTGGTTTCAGTCAGAGCGGTGTGGGGAACTCAGCCTGGATGCCTATAGCGGTTCTCTTTGTCTCCGTCCCACCGGCCGCCCGGACAAAGAAGCTCAGCCCCGCAAGGTGCTTCCAGTCTCCACTGGAAAACGTGCTCGAATTGCGGCTCATCAAAATCTAACAAATTCGCGGCTGGCGCGTGTGAGTCGTTCTGCACAGGTCCGGTCCGCCCGTCATTGCCGGCCTCATTCGCAGCAAATGAGAATCCACCAGCGCCGCGGCATCCCACAAATCCTTTTGCGATGCGGCCTGCTTGTGATCTCCTACTAGTACCCGCCTATGCTCAAGCAACTCGAACGCTATTTTGAATTCACTCATCTGGGCACGACTTGGCGCACTGAGATTCTGGCCGGAGTCACCACTTTCCTGACCATGGCCTACATCGTGCTGGTCAATCCAGCCATCCTGTCCGCCACGGGAATGCCGCTGGCAGCCGTTACCGCGGCCACCTGTCTTTCCGCGGCCGTCGGCTCCATTCTCATGGGCATCGTGGCCCGCTATCCCATCGCCCTTGCCCCCGGCATGGGCCTCAACGCCTACTTCACCTACACCGTGTGCCTCAAGATGCACATTCCCTGGCAGACCGCCCTCGGCGCGGTCTTTCTCTCCGGCGTCATTTTCCTCGCGCTTACCGCCGCCGGCATTCGCCAGATGATTCTGCGCTCCATTCCTCACGAACTTTATGCCGCCGTGGCCAGCGGCATCGGCCTCTTCATCGCCTTCATCGGCTTCACCAAGGCTGGAATTGTCGTTGCCGACCCTGCCACCTTCGTCAGCCTCGGCAACATCCGCAATGCCACCCCCGCACTCGCTCTTTTCGGCCTCATCCTCATGGTCGCCCTCGAAATAAGAAAAGTCCGCGGCACCATCCTCATCGGCGTCCTCTCCACCACCGCTATCGCCTGGATACTCGCCGCCTTCAAGCTCCCATGGGCGGCGGGTCTCGTCCACTGGGCCCCCAATCCCGGCGGTTTCCACGCCCTCGCCGCCACCGCCTTCAAACTCGACATTCGCGGCGCTCTCAACAAGGGTCTGCTTGAAATCATCTTCGTCTTCTTCTTCGTCGATCTTTTTGATAACCTCGGCACCCTGGTCGCGGTCACCAAGCGCGCCGGCCTCATCTCCGCCGATCACTCCATTCCCCGCCTTAACCGCATCCTCATGGCAGACGCCACCTCCACCATCATTGGTTCCCTTACCGGAACCTCCACCGTCACCAGCTATGTCGAGTCCACCGCCGGCGTGGCTGCCGGAGGCCGTTCCGGCGTCACCGCAATCGTCACCGGACTGCTCTTCCTGGCCGCCATCGTCGCCGCGCCTTTTGTAGGCATCGTGCCCCCGGCAGCCACCGCGCCCGCGCTCATCCTCGTCGGCTGCATGATGCTGGCCACCATCACTGAAATCCGCTGGCACGACCCCCTGGTCGCCATCCCCGCCTTCCTCACTCTCGTGCTCATCCCGCTCACCTACTCCATCGCCAACGGACTGGGTTTCGGCGTCATTGCCTGGGCCGTCCTTCACCTGGCCACCGGCCGCTATCGCAAGCAGGACTGGCTGCTTTACATCCTTGCCGCACTTTTTCTGCTCCGCTTCATCTATCTCGGCGCAAGCTAGATCTCTGACCACCGATTGCTGTACCGATGTGGGTGCCACATGTCTGGATTTTCAGACATGGGAAAGCAACACCCTCGATGTTCCTTTCGTTCTCTCTGAATTCAGCACGAAAAATGGGTGCCCCATCCATGCGGCGTATTTGTTCTTTGCCGCATGGGTGGGAAAGCACAAAATCACACCGTCAGAATCTCGGCGAGTTCTTCCCATTCGCTTCGGGAGCCACAACCGCGGTCCTCTTCAGCCGCGGACCCGCAGGAGCCTGTGTCTTGGTAACAAGCCTCGAAACACATCCCAATTCGAATCCACCCGCTCTCCGCCTGATCTCCATCACGCCCCCGCAGCCAGCTCCCCGCGTATACTGCTGCCCAAGGCAACGCACACCATGGACCCATCCTCCTTCACTACCCTCAACCTCTCTCAGAACGCGGCCATCCTCACCATCGTCCTAGCGTTCGCGGGCTACCTTGTTACTTTCCTCAGCGCGCGTATGCTGGCCCGCCGCCGCGATAAGCTCGATCTCGTCAACAAGCGCCTCAACGAGTTCTATGGCCCCCTCTACGTAGCCTCCGAGGCCGGCAACATCGCCTATCGCTCGCTCCTCCAAAAGCAGGGAAAGTCCCAAAGCTTCCCCATCCTCGACGACGAGATGAAGGAGTGGGTCCTGTGGATGACCACCATCTTCATGCCTCTGAACGATATCCGCGAAAAGATCATTATTGAGAAGGCCTATCTGATCATTGAGGAGCAGATGCCCACCTGCCTGCTCGATTTCGTCACTCATGTCGTGGGATACAAGGCGGTCCTGGCCAAGTGGGCCGACGGTGACTACGGCGAGCGCCGTTCCACCATCGGCTGGCCTCCCGAGTTCGACGTCTACGTCAAGCGATCCTATGCCGCCCTCAAAGCCGAGCAGACCCAGTTGCTGCAAAGCGGCATCTGGCGCATTTATCGCCGCTTTTTCCCTCGCTGAACGCGCGTGCCTGTCAGCCGCGGGTCAAGTCTCCGTCAGCCTCGTCTTAACTTCAAACCGTCAGCGCCGGATTCAGTGACGTCACCTGCGCCACTGCCTTCGTGAGCCGTGCCTCCTGTGGCCGGCTGCCCTTACGATCCACGCGCGTGTAGATGTGCTCCACCGTGTCCACCAGGTAAGCGCCGGAAAGAAACGCCACCGCCTCGCCAACCCCGTGCCCGGGCAGGAAAACCACATCGCCCGGCTTGGGCAGCGAGTGCAGTGTCTCCAGCGGCACCAGGTTGATGCACGACCCGTCCCCTGCAATAAACTCCAGGCAGTTCTGGCTGTGCAGCGTTCCATCGCGCGCGGCGCGTGCCTCCTCGCGTGACTTCGACGCCTGGTAATACGTTGCCAGTGCCACCAACAGCCAGATCACATTTCCAACAAAGCTTCCCAGCGGCGCATACCGTATCAAAATCTCAATCATCACTCGCCTCTTCTCTCAAGCAGATTCGATCTTCACCGTCTGCCCACCGGACAGTGCTTGCGCAGGCCCAACCTGCCCGCCCGGCTGGAAACGTGAACCATTGAGTCACCACATTACCAAGATGCTGCCGCGCTCGTCTCTATCGGATTTAACGCACCAAATGCAAAAGCCCCGGCCGTGGCCGAGGCTCTGCACTTAAACGTCCGCGTCAAGAAAATCAGTACCGGTAGCTCTCCGCCTTGTAGGGCCCTTCCACCGGCACACCCAGGTAGTCGGCCTGTTTCGGTGTCAGTGTCGTCAGCTTTACGCCGATCTTTTCCAGGTGCAGCCGCGCCACCTCTTCGTCCAGCCGCTTGGGCAGCACATACACATTTACCTTGTAGCTGTCCTTCTTCTCCCACAGATCGATCTGCGCCAGTGTCTGGTTGGCAAAGCTGTTGCTCATCACAAAGCTCGGATGCCCCGTCGCGCAGCCCAGGTTCACCAGCCGTCCCTCGGCCAGCACAAAGATGCTGTGCCCGTCGGGAAACGTATAGACATCCACCTGCGGCTTGATGTTTAGTTTGGTCACGCCCGGCTCCTGGTTCAGCCGGTCCATCTGGATCTCGTTGTCGAANNCCTGCAGCGCGTTGATCGGATCGACCTCGGTCACGATGACGCGGGCGCCCATGCCGCGCAGCGAGTGCGAGCAGCCCTTGCCCACATCGCCGTATCCGCAGATCACCGCCACCTTCCCCGCCACCATCACGTCCGTCGCCCGCTTGATGCCGTCCGCCAGCGATTCGCGGCAGCCGTANNGGTTGTCGAACTTCGACTTGGTCACAGAGTCATTCACGTTGATGGCCGGAACCAGCAGTTTGCCCTGTTCCATCATCTTGTAGAGCCGGTGCACGCCCGTCGTCGTTTCTTCTGAAACCCCGCGCCACTCCTTCACAACCTTGTGCCAGTGCTGCGGATCTTCGGCATACACCTTCTTCAGCAGGTCCTTGATCACCTGCTCTTCATGATTCCCCGCGGGCCCGTCCACCCACTTGTCCCCCGCTTCCAGTTCATAGCCCTTGTGAATCAGCAGCGTCACATCGCCGCCGTCATCCACCACCAGTTGCGGACCCTTGCCGCCCTTGTGCGCCAGCGCCTGGTACGTGCACCACCAGTAATCCTCCAGCGACTCGCCCTTCCACGCAAATACCGGAACCCCGGTCGCCGCAATCGCCGCCGCCGCATGGTCCTGCGTCGAGAAAATATTGCAGCTCGCCCAGCGCACTTCCGCTCCCAGGCTCACTAGCGTCTCAATCAGCACTGCCGTCTGAATCGTCATGTGCAGCGATCCGGAAATCCGCACCCCGGCCAGTGGCTTGCTCGCCGCATGCTTGTGCCGGATGGCCATCAGCCCCGGCATCTCGTGTTCGGCGATGGCAATCTCTTTCCGTCCCCAATCGGCCAGCGCCATGTCGGCCACTTTGTACTTCAATTCCGTCACTTCCGACGTTTTCGTTGCCATCCCATCTCCTCATATCGTTCTATCGTGATATGTTGATATGTATCAGATTGCCGCTGCGCCGTCAATCCAAACTATGCCGTCAATTGTCAAAATCCTCCGCGTCGTAGCCGACCCCAACCGGCTCCGCATCCTGCTCCTTCTCCAGGGCGAGGAGCTGTCGGTGGCGGAGTTGCAGGAAATCCTCGTCATGGGCCAGAGCACCATCTCCACCCACCTGTCGCAGCTCAAGCAGGCCGGCCTGGTTGAAGATCGCCGCACCGGCAAAAGCAATCTCTACCACCTCAATGTCTCCGCCGACGACGCCATCCTCATCGGCCTGCTCCAGCAGGCGCGCGACGAAATCCCCGAGGCCGTTCCCGATCAGGCAGCCATGCGCCGCGTCCTCCGCAAGCGCCAGGACAAGATGCGCAGCTTCTTTGACAGCGTGGCCGGGCGTCTGGGCCGCGACTACGTGCCCGGAAAATCCTGGAAGAGTCTCGCCGAAGCTCTTTTGCGCCTCTTGCCTCCCCTGGTCATCGCCGATCTGGGCGCGGGCGAGGGCGCCTTTGCTCTCTTGCTTTCCCAGCGCGCCACCAGGGTCATTGCCGTCGACACCTCGGCCAACATGATCGAGGTAGGCCGCGAACAGGCTCTCCGCCACGGCATCGAAAATGTTGAGTTCCGCATGGGCGACATGGAGGAGCTTCCCATTGAAGACGCTCAGGTCGATCTGGCCTTTTTCTCCCAGTCGCTCCATCACGCCCTGCACCCCGAGCGCGCCGTCCAGCAAGCCTTCAGAATCCTCCGCCCCGGCGGCCGCATTGTGATCCTCGATCTACTCCAACATCGTTTCGAAGAAGCGCGCGACCTCTACGCCGACGAGTGGCTGGGATTCAGCGAGACAGAATTGGAAGCAGCGCTCGAAAAAGCCGGCTTCACTGAAGTCCAAACCTCGGTAGTCCACAAGGAATCCGAGTCCCCTCACTTCCAAACCCTCCTTGCCCTCGCCACCAAGCCCGGCAGAATCGCTCCGTAATCACCTCGGCGATTGACCCTAACCCGCCGCTTGCGATCTATGTTGTACCCAATGGCGAAAAGGCGGTTGAAGCAGTCGTGATCTAAAGGAGAGAACAATGCTCGGTTTCATCATTCTGACTGTCAGCAATGTCGAACGTTCGTTGGCGTTCTATGAGGCGGCCTTGAAGCCTCTTGACATTAAGTTCTTCCTACCCTACAAGGGCCAAGGGGGTCATCCTGATCTGTGGGGATTTGGCGATGGAAAGCAAGCGTTCTTTTGGCTCCAGCAGGGAAAGCCAGATCCGGCCTCAATTCACTGGGGCTTCATGGCCGAAAGCAATGCGAAGGTCGATGAATCTTACCGGGCTGCAATCGCCGCTGGTGCCAGGGACAATATTTCACCGCGAGCGCGACTTGAATACTATCCCGGATACTACGCAGCCGATGTATTTGACCCGGACGGCTATTCATTCGAGGTCGTCCATAAGAGCTGATGGCTGGATTGTCGCGTTTTGATATCGCCCGCAATCACCAACCCATTTGCCGCATCCGTTCCAGGATGAGCCCGCTGTAGTGATTCATCCGCTCAGGCCGTCGCTTCAACGGAGCCGGCAGAATCGCGGCCAGCCGTGCCCCTTCTTCTCTGCCCACATTCCGGGCCGGGGTCCGGTCATAGGCGCGGCACGCCGCATCTGCGCCATAAATGCCGGCGCCCCATTCAACCACGTTGAGGTAGAGTTCCAGAATGCGCTGCTTGCCGAGGACAAACTCGGCCACCGGCACCAGTGTGAACTCCGCGCCCTTGCGGAGCACCGAGCGGCCCGTTCCGAACAGCAGGTTCTTCACCAGTTGCTGCGTGATGGTGGAGGCTCCACGGCTGCGTCCGCCTTCCAGATCGTCTTCGGCGGCGATTTGGATCTGGTGCCAATCGAATCCATGGTGCTGGTAGAAGCGCGCGTCTTCCGCGGCGACGACAGCGTGCTGCAGATCGGGCGAGATTTGGCTCAGCGGAATAAATGTGTAGCGTTCGTGATAGGGCTTGTGGTGAATCCAGGCCTGCAGGCGGCGCTCGATATGCACCGCTGTAGTTGGTGGGTCGATCCATCGGGTGGCCACAAGCGTCAGCGCGGCAAGCAACCAAGCAAGCGCCAAACCGAGGCCAAGCCATCGAGCCAAGGATCGGAGAGTGGCCTTCCGCTGCGGAGTCTTGGGCGCTGTGTCTGAACTTTCAGTCACATTTCAGAATAATCGCCTGGGCTGGGTTGCTGTTTATAGAGGAACCAGAGCAGGTGCATTTCGAAGGCGCACCTCTCAAGTCGACGCGACCAACAGGCCACAGAAACTCGGGTTTCGCCCCAAGTTCTCAACTCCCGCCAACACCCCGTCTCCCTCCCGGCCCCTGCGGCGTTTACCATTACTAATCAGCCGTTCAGCAGATAAATCATTCTCGATGCGTGCGTTGGCCTGAAATCGTCAACTGTCTTTCTCAGTAACCTTAATCGACAAAATTCGGTTGACTTCTAGGTCCGAAGATCGGGACCTGAAAGCATTAGGTAATCCCCCGTAGCGCATACAGCATATGGAGCCAGCGATAGGATCAGCGTGTTCCGGTAATAGGCAATGCCGTAACCGCTTTTGTATTCAGGTTGAGAAGATATACCTTACTCAAATTTGGGAGACTTCCCCAGCGCGAAGTCCAACGCAGAACAACCGCCGAGTTGCCGTCAGGAGAAATGACCAGGTCCGTTGCGTAACCATTGTTGGCAGTAAGTTTAGACAGGGTAATGGTTGCGAGATCGAGACGGAAAACGTCGTAGTCGTATGCCTTGGTGCCCTGAGTAGCCGCAAGGAAAATGACGCTACGGCCATCTGGTGCCATGTTGGGAGAAACGTAGATCGGAGAATCTGGCCCATTCGGAATGTGGAAACGAAGAGGTTCAACAGACTTGTCGGGCGCATCAAGGGAGACAACGTACAGGGAGTCTCCAGAAAGGCCCCCGTCGCCGTAAACGAAGTGGCGTCCGTCGTCCGAGAACGAAGGTCCCGATTTTACAGAGTAGTGCTGCGTTGTGAGCGGAGCAGCAGACTTACCATCAAGGCTTGCACTGTAGACGTCCCATGGTTTGGGACCTGGCGGGTCCGGAGTGATGCCCTCGGCAACACGCGCGAACTGAATGTGCTTGCCATCGGATGTGAAGTGCGGGGCGAAGTCATTGGTGAGATCCGTACTGAACAGCGGATGAAGATTGCTGCCATCAATATCGGTGATGTATATGCGCGAATGGCCGTCAGCCGATTGAATGCTGGCGAACACAATCTGTTTTCCATCCTGGGAGAATGTAGGCGAGAATTCCGCTCCTGATTTGGCTTGCGTAAGACGGAGCACTGCACCGGTATCCAGAGTGACCCTATAAAGGAAGGTGCCCTCATTGAGGGTTCTTGAGAACAGAAGCGAGCGGCCGTCTGGCGAGATAGCGAAGTTACCGATTGCACCTTTTTGAAAATTTCCTTTTGGACCGTTCCACGAGGTGGCGATGGCAACAATGGCAAGCGTAATAACCACTCCACCTGACATAAGCCAAGTCTTGCCACTGAGCCGCGGCGGTGTGCGGCGAGTGGGAGTGACGGTTGCGCCAGACTGGGAGGGATCAATAAGTGGTTTGGCACCGGAGGAATTACCCCTGATGCGGCGAATCAATGCGTCTATGGCACGACCGAGCAGGTGCCACCATAGGGTTCCAACTATGCCCCACAACGCGAATGCGATACTTCCGTATGTAGTACTGCTGAATATGACGCCGAAGGCAAAGAAAGAAAAAGGAAGATCCGCAATCAGGAGTATGTCGAACGGTAGTCGGGCGGGGCCATTCATCAGAGGTTCGTCGAAACCTGCATAAAGAGCCCACATGGCGAGAAACAAGAAAGCGTGGACAGCAGGAGCGATGTACTTAGCTTGCGCGGATCTTCTCATTGGCATTACCTGCGGTCCAAGATTTCACGAGATAATATCGCGCTGATGATAGCATCCCGATCTAACACTATCTGCTGTCAAGAAGGCTGCGGGACGATGGTCAGGAAGAGATGGTGACAGCCGGCGGCAGGCCACGTCCGAAAGAGCTTCTCGTCATCCATGCGCTCCTCATTCCCAAATCATCGATGATTCAGACATCGAGCGATTCTCAGCAACCTCACTGTGTGCATCACCGATGCGCTCTTCGAGATCGGATTGATACCGCGAAGTCGGCCAGCATTACATCAATCTGCCAGCACAGAAATCCTGGTTGACTCCAACCAGTCCGCTTCACTCCCCACCCCAGCCCAGCCGCATCCCAAACAAACGCCTGTAACTCCCCTTTGCAGGGAATAACGTCCCACCGGCGCACACTATCCGCAGGCGAATCCTGCATGTCCACACCGCCAGCGACAAAACCCGCCCAGCCCCAATCCGTCTCTCCGCAATGCCCCCGGTTCAATCTGTCAGCCATGTCTCGGTCTATACCCAAAAGTTGACCGATATTCATGCTTGGCCCCGGCAAAGTGGCGTGTTTTGCAGCGAGCCCTTCAGGGCGTAGCCTGCACTCCGCACAATGGCTCCGCCGCGACACTTTTCCCGTCCAGCCGGAAGCACGCGGCCCCGTTGATGTCAGTGCTATAAGTGCGGACTTTTGCCGTTTCCAGCGCCTCCAGCACTTCCTCGCGAGGGTGGCCGAAGCGGTTGTGCAGCCCGCAGGAGATCACGGCCCACTGGGGCGCGACGCGAGCCAGAAACTCCGGGTGCGTCGAAGTGACGCTGCCGTGATGGCCCACCTTGAGCAGCGTGCTTTGCAAGCCCGGCTCGGCCAGCATGGCCTGCTCAATCGGCTCCTCCGCATCGCCCTCCAGCATCACCGAAGTGGCGCCGTAGGCTACGTGGAGCACCAGTGAGTCGTTGTTGCCTGGCTCGGCGCCGGGCTGGTAATCGCGAAAGGGCGCCAGCACATTGACTTGGGTGTCGCCGAGCGCGAAGGCGTCTCCCGCGCGCAGGCTGCGGACCCTGACATGCAGTCCGGCCGCTTCATCCAGCAGCGCAACGTAGTCCGCGACGCGCGGGTTATTGCCCACCCACAGTTCGTCGGGATGGAAGTTGCGCAGCACGGCGGGCAGCCCTCCCATGTGGTCGGAGTGCGCGTGGCTCAGCGCCACCACATCCAGGTGGCGGATGCCGCGCGACCAGAGCACCTGCGATACCACCTCCTCGCCGATGTCGAACTCCTGCGGCGCTTGGCGCGGGCCGCCGCCAAATCCGCCTCCATCCACCAGCAGGGTCCTGCCGTCCGGCGTGATCAGCAGCAAAGAATCGCCCTGTCCCACGTCAATGGCTTCCACCAGCAAGGCGTCCCGTGGACGGTCGATCGGCCGCGGCGCCACAGCCACAAAGGCGGCAGCCAACAGGGCTACCCAGGCTGCGCGCCGCCCCCACCGGCCTCGGCGAGCCAGCAAAATGGCCGTGGCCAGCAACGCGCAGAACATTGCAGACTGCCAGATCAACGGTGCGGGGATGCGGAAATCCCCCCACGCGAGCGACCCGAACAGGTGCACCAGTCCCTCACTGAGGTGGAGCAAGACTGCCACCGCCATTGCGGGAACGATTGCGGCGGCGGGCCACACCAGCAGTGCCAGCAGCGTCACCAGTGCGGCAGGCATCAGGAGAACGAGTAGCGGCAGGATGAACACGTTCACCGGCAGCGCAAACACTGTGATGCGGTGGAAGTAGAGAGCCATGGGCAGGGTCATGGCCAACTCCACCACGCAGGAAACCACCAGCAACTCGACAGCGCGCAGCACCAGCCGCACCGTCCCGGGAAAGATGCTCCAGCCCACCCGCGGAGAGATAGCCTTTTGCAGGCGGTCCGCGAACATGCGCAGCACAACGCGAAACTGTGCCAGGCTGGGCGCCAGCTTCACGTCTATGGCCATCAGGCGAAGATCGCGCGTGGCGGTCAGGTAAGGATGGATTGTGCTTTGCAGCAGAGGCATCGCAATCCCTGCAATTGCGACCACCGCGAGCAGCGTCATCTGCAGGCTTGAGTCGAAGAGGCTGCGAGGGCTCAGGGCCAGCAGGCATAGCGCGGCAAAGCCGATGGTGTTCAGAGGATTGCGTTCGCGATATAAAAGCCGGGCCAGCATGTAGAGCGTAACCATCCACAGCGAGCGCTGCACGGGCGTGGCAAAGCCGGTAAACAGCGCATAACCGAACGACGCGAGGATGGTCAGGAGTGTGGCCGGAACCCGCGGCAGGCGGAGGCGGCGCGCGATCCAGAACAGGCATCCGGCCACAATGGCAAGGTGCAGGCCCGAGATCACAAGCATGTGAAACGAACCGGTGCGCTCAAAGCCCACACGAAGGGAGTGATTGAGGTACGTGCGGTCGCCCGTGGCCATGGCGGCCAACATCACTGCGTCGTCGTCGTTCAGGCCCAGCGCGGCAGGCAGTTTGCGCATGGTGGCGGGCAGGGCCAGCAGGCGCGCGCTGGTGGCGTGCTGCAACTCGCCGATGCGGCAGGCCGGGAATAGACCCGGCTCTCGTCCAACTCGCTCGACGCGCTCCACTCTTACTGAGGCCGTGGATGTAATTCCCTGATCGAGCAGATAATCCGCACGGCTCCATGCGCCGGGATCGCGATAGACCTCCGGCGGCAGCAGGCGGACGAAAACGCGAACCCGCTCGCCACAGCGGAAGGGCTGCGGACTGGGCTGGCCCTGGGTTCCCTCAGGCCAGCGGACGGTGAGCTGCACACCACCTGGCGCTGGAGCCAATGCATCGTCGCTGTCGGTGACTACTTCCATGCTGGAGACGCGCAGATCGATGCGCTGCGAAGGGCCATCCTTGCTTGGCTCGTCAACGTTCTGCACTGTTCCATCGCGCACGGGCCCGGTATCCACCACCGTGCCTTCCACGGTACGCAACAGACCGTCTGACAGCGCAGCCACCACGGCTGCGGGGGCCGGATGTGGCTCCATCTCGGCGCACCACGCCCCCAGCAGGCACCACAGCGCCGCGACCGGCAGCCATGCGATGCGCTGTGCCCTGAAGGCCGCAACGCTGCACAGCACGGCCACCGGCGCCAGCGCAATCAGTACGAGGCTCGGCCGCAGCCAGACAGCATGCGCAACGATAATTCCCATGGCAAAGAGCCATGCGGCATGAAATAGCGGAACCGCGCTCACCCCCGCAAAGGGAGAACCTGACAGGGATGGCCCGGGAGTGGTCAACTTCGTTCGCATTGCCCAGAAATGAAAAGCTTCTATGGCCGTCAAGCCTATCAGGCGCGTCGCAAGCGGACTACCGTCTCCAGGTGGAAGGTCTGCGGAAACAGGTCGGCCAGGGTCACGGATTCAATCGCGTACCCCGAGCCTGTGAGCCCGCGCAGGTCACGGGCCAGCGTAGCCGGATCGCACGAGACATAGACAAGCACGGGCGCTGCCACCGCGCCCAGCAGCGTCGTGGTCTCTGCGCCAAGTCCGGTGCGGGGCGGGTCCACAACAATCAGGTCCGGATGCTCGGTAGTGCTGCGAAGAAAAGCGAGAGTGTCCGCTTTCACGGCCACACCGGTGGTTCCACTCAGGTTCTGCTGTAGCGCTTTTGTCGCGGCCGGCGACGATTCCACCGCAACCACACGGCTGAACTTTTCCGTCAGCTTCCGCGCAAACAGCCCGACACCTGCGAAAAGATCCCAGGCCAGCGATCCCTCCTGGCCCGCGGTCACCTGCTCCACGAGCGCATCCACCAGCCGGCGATTGACCTGGAAGAAAGCGCCGCTGTCCACGCGATAGTCAACGCCCGCTGCGCGGTAGACCAGGGAGGCCGCGCCCCATTGCGCCAAAGAGCGAGGCCGCTGACCAGCGCGGCCCTCGGCAACAACCTCCATGCCGCTAAGGGAAGGAACTGTCTTTGCGAGCGCAGCCGCAAAATCGTCGACTCGTATCTTTGCCGCGTTTGCGGTGAAGAGAGTTGCCAGCAGAGAGGTCTCCTCCGCATTGCAGAAGAGTGCAAGCTCGTTGGGACGCAACGCAGGTGCAAACTGTCGCGCCGCCTCTGTGAAAGCCATCGCCGCCCCCAGCAGCAACGGAGCCGCGATGGGGCATTCGCTCACTGGAATCACCGCGTGGGAGCGCCGTCCGCGATAGCCGGGGTTTCCTTTCGCGTCGAATGCCAGGCGGATGCGATTGCGGTAGCCCCACGGTTCAGCGGCCAGTACCGCGATCTCTTCCGGCACTCGCACGCCGCCCCGATGCAGCGTTTCTCGCAGGATGGCCTGCTTCAGCGCGAGTTGCGTCTCGTATCCTGTGTGCTGGTAGTCACAGCCGCCGCAAGCGCCGAAGTGGCGGCAGGCGGGCGCCACGCGTTCGGGCGCGGCACTCACAATCTCCTCCACCTCTGCGGTTGCGTAACCCCGCTTGTCGTCCACGATGCGCACGCAGACCTGTTCGCCCGGCAACGCCAAGGGCACAAAAACGGCTTTGCCCTCAATGCGCGCCAGGAATGCTCCGCCGTAAACCGGCTTCTCAATTTGCACGAGCGTTGCGGCTCCGGCTTGCACCGGTCGCGGCTCCGCCGGTCTCGCATTGTCACCACGTGGCCGTGCTCTTTGTGGCCTCGATCGCTTCATTGCTGGCTCATATAAAACAGGCTCAGGCGCGGCAGGCTGTAGTGCACCAGCAGTTGCTTTTGCACAAATTGGCGTTCCACCTGGCGCAGTTGTACGACGCCCATGCGGCTGCGATAGGGAGCCAACTCGCGCGCCGCATGCTCCTTGAGCGCCACCAGCAATTCTTCCGGCGCAGCCGCGGTCAGAGCGGCGAAGAGCTTCTCTTCCAGAACCGTTAAAGTGCGTTCGAGAGATTCAAGATCCTGAACCGCCGCGTTTTCAGGTGAGACGGCGCGCACCTCGGCGGCCAGTTCGCGCAGTCGAACGGCAGCTGCGGCGCAGGCATCTGGGGCGATGGTTGCGGCGTCCAGCGCGACGGCCGCGGATTCAAGATGCGCCGCAATGCGCTCGTGTTCAAAGCCCGATTCGCGGCTCTCAGCGGAGGCGGGCACGGCGCCCGCCGAGGCTTCACGCAGTTCCTCGGCAGCTTCCATCACCGCCTGCGCGCACCATGCGAGGCCGTTGACGCGGCGCATCCGGCCGCGCTTCTGCCGCGCCTCATATTTGTCGAACGCCGCGTCGATCCCGCGCAGCACCGCTTCCAGGGGGATGCCCGCTTCGCGCCATGTCTCAATCAGCGCCCAGTCGAGCGTCGAGAGCAACAGCAGCGTTCCACGGCGTTGCTGGAATCGCTCTTCGATCTCGGTAAAGTAGTTGAAATAGTTGGGCAAGATCTTCCTAGTGTGAACAGACCCTAGTGCGCACGTCCGCGCGGCCGCGCCGTGCGGTTGCGCTCAAACAGGATGCGCAGGCCATCGAGCGTCAACATGTCGTCGATCTCGGCAATGAAGCGCGAGTCGGCAGAAATCTGGCGGGCCAGCCCACCTGTGGCAATAACCTTGGCCGGTGCGCCCAACTCGGCAATGATGCGCTCCAGAATGCCGTCGACAAGGCCAATGTAGCCATAGTAGAGGCCACTCTGCAAGTGCGAGACAGTGTTCGTTCCAATCACCTTGGCAGGGCGCTTCAGGTCAACCCGGCTGAGTCGCGCTGCATGCGCAAACAGCGCATCGGCACTGATGCCGAGCCCCGGCGCGATGGCGCCGCCAATGTATTCGCCCTTGGCCGAGACAACGTCGAATGTGGTGGCCGTACCAAAATCCACCACCACGCACGGGCCGCCGTAGCGTTCAAAAGCTGCGATGACATTGACCAGCCGGTCCGCTCCCAGATCCGCGGGGTTCTCCTGCAAAACTGGTACGCCCGTCTTGATCCCCGGTTCCACGAACATCGGTGGCACATGAAAATATGTTTCGCAAACTTGGCGTAGCGTGGAATCGATCGGCGGCACCACGGACGAGATGATAATGTGCGTCACCTGGCTGGGGGCCATACCGTGCATCTCGAAGAGGTTTACAAAGAACACGCCATACTCGTCCACGGTTTGGGAACGGTGGGTGGTAATGCGCCAGTGCGCCGCCAGCGAAGGTTCTTCCCCTTCCAGCCGGTAAAGGCCCAGCACCGTATTCGTGTTGCCCACATCGATAGCCAGCAGCATTGTTTCTCAGTTCATCTCCGCGGCACGAATTCCGCCCGTCTGCACCGTCACCAGGCCGTCCGCAGTACGCACCTGAAGGAACCCGTGTTCGTCCAGCCCGGCTGTAACGCCCACACAGGCTTGCGGGCCGTGCACTTCAACCTTCCGCCCTCGCGCCCATGTTGAAGCTCTTTCGACGCGCCCGGGAATCGCCGCTGCCATCGCAGCGTCGCGTAGCCCCAGAGTTTCGTGCTCCAGCGATTTTAGCAGGGAGATGAGCAGAAGCTGGCGATCGATGCGCCGTCTGGCTTCGATATCCAGCGAAGTCGCGGGCGTAGCCACGCCCGGCTCAAACGCGCGCTGATGCACGTTGATGCCGATTCCCACCACGGCAAACGCGACTGCGTCCCCTTCGGTCCTGGACTCCACCAGGATCCCGCCGGTCTTACGCTCGCCAAGCAGCAGATCGTTGGGCCAGCGCAGATCGATCCTGAGTCCGCTCACTGCGTCAATCGCATGCGCTGCGGCGAGCCCCGCCGCCAGGGGAACGAGTCCCAGATGCGCAGCGGTCAGGTTCGGCCGCAGCAACACGCTCACATACAGGCCATCGCCGGCAGCCGATTGCCAGGTGTGGCCGCCCCGTCCGCGCCCGGCCACCTGCTCATCGGCAAAGTAGACCGAGCCGTGCGGGGCACCGTTGCGGGCCGCTTCCAGGGCATCTGTATTTGTGGAGCCGGTAGTCGCGGAATAGTGCAGTTTACCCGCAAAGATGGTTCCTCCAAGGGCGTCTTCGTGCGCCCCCAGATCGAATCGCGACGGGCCCATGCCCTGGCTCATTCGGCCACAATACTCATGGAGATGTCCGCTGCTTTGGCTGAATGGGTAAGCGCGCCCACGCTGATGAAGTCCACACCGGCCTCCGCGTACGAGCGAATGTTCTCCAGCACAATGCCCCCCGATGCCTCGATGGGAATCCAACGATCCAGCTTCTTGATACGGTCGACCGATCCTCTCACTTGTTCTGCCGACATGTTGTCTAGCAGGATCGCTTCGGCGCCGCATTCGAGCGCCTCTTCCAACTCTTCGCTCGTGCGAACTTCCACCTGCACCCGCTGGCCCTTCTTGCGCAACTCCAGCGCCCGTGTCAGCGCCGCGCGCACGCCGCCACCCAGCGCGATGTGGTTGTTCTTGATCAGGATGCCAGAGGCCAGATCGATGCGGTGATTGGTCCCTCCGCCGCACATTACCGCGTATTTCTCCAGGGCCCTTAAGCCGGGCACGGTCTTGCGCGTATCCAGCACCCTGGCGTGGGTTCCTTCGATGGCGTCTACGTATCTCCGCGTCAGCGTGGCGATACCGCTCAGGTGCTGCATCAGATTCAGAATCACGCGCTCCGAACTCAGTAGCACCCGCGCGTTGTGGCGGATCACGGCCAGCACCTGGCCTCCGTGAACCCGCACGCCGTCGAAGATCTCCGGGTGGCTGACAACCTCAAATCGTGTGTGCGCCTGCGGGCGGGGGTCAAGCCGGGCAAAAATCTCAAGCAGCCGCGGCACCGCGCCCAGGCCGGACACAACCATCTCCTGCCGCGCCAGGATGGAAGCCGAGGCGCGCAAATCGGGGTCAATGGTCAGGTTGGTTGTGGTGTCGCCTGCCGCCTGGTCTTCTACCAGGGCCTGCTCCAGCAGTGCATCGATGCGGCTGCTCTTCCAATCCATTCTTCGCTTACCTTTGCATTTATTCAGGTGGCAGCGCATCGAGGTCGCCGCGTATCTTGTCCCGCAAACGCCGCGATTCGCTCAACTGCTTCTTCAGCCCCTCTACAATGTGGGGCGGAGCCTTGGCCGTAAATCCGGGGTTGTTCAGTTGGCGCTCGGCATTGGCAATGGCTTTCTCAACCTTCGCGAACTCCTTCGTCAGCCTCTCTCGCTCCGCGGTCACGTCGATCTGCTTTTCGTAAAGAACCTGTACCTCGAAATCTGCATTCGAGCGAATATTCGATCCGCTCAATCCCGCTTCGCTGAAGTCTATCTTTGAAACCTTTGCCAATCGCTCAATGATGTCCCCGTTGCTTACAAAGACCTCGTCCGGCGTCTCGTTTGCCACCGGACGGGTGCAGCGGATCTTGATCGGCACTTCTTCCTTCTCCTCGGCCCCGGCCTGTTTGCGCAATGCGCGTACATCCACGATCAGTCCCTGAACCATTCCCATATCGACCTGCGACTTCGAGTCGTAAGCGCCCGCCTGCGGATACTGCGCCAGCGCAATCGACTTCGCCGGAGGATTGCCGTCATACACCGCGTGCCAAAGCTCCTCGGTCAGGAAAGGCATGAAGGGCGAGAGCAGTCGCAGCGCGGCTTCAAACACTGCAACCAGCGTGACCAGCGCGGCGCTCGTCTTCGCCTTGTCGGCGTCTTCTGCAAAATCCAGCCGCAGCTTTACGATCTCCAGGTACCAGTCGCAAAAACTGCCCCAGAAGAACTGGTAGATGGTATTGGCAGCGTCGTCAAAGCGATTGTTCTCAAGCGCCTGATTGACCTTGGCCGCAGTGGCGTGCAACTCGGCCACAATCCATCGTGCTTCGAGCGGCGCGTCTTCGCCCACTGCCGGCATTCCACCCAGCGCGGCGGAATCGACCCCGATGCCAACCTCTGCGGCGCGGTCTACGTTCATGAACAGGAAGCGCGCGGCGTTCCATATCTTGTTGGCGAAGGCGCGATAGCCCTCTGTCCGGGCCACGTTGAAGGCGATGTCGGTGCCGGGCGAGGCCATTGAAGCCAGTGTGAACCGCACCGCATCGGTCCCATACTGCTTCACAATCTCAATGGGATCGATTACGTTGCCCTTGGTCTTGGACATCTTCTCCCGGTTGGCGTCGCGCACCAGCGCGTGAATATAGACTTCGCGGAACGGCGCCGATTCGGCCAGCGAGCGCTTTGACCCATCCAGCATCGGCACATCGCCCGCGAACCAGCAGCCGAACATGATCATCCGCGCTACCCAGAAGAAGAGAATGTCGAACCCGGTGATCAGCAGGCTTGTGGGGTAGAAGGTGTCGAAGTCCGCGCGGTTCTCTGCGTGAATGTTCGGCCAGCCAAAGACCGAAACTGGCAGCAGCCCCGAAGAGAACCACGTGTCCAGCACGTCGGTCTCCTGCACTATCTGCTCCGAACCGCAGTGAGCGCACGCGGTTGGATTCTGCCGCGCCACGGTAGTTTTGCCGCAGGCCGCACAATGCCACGCGGGAATGCGATGGCCCCACCAGAGTTGCCGCGAAATGCACCAATCGTGGATGTTTTCCATCCAGTTCAGATAGGTCTTTTCGTACATCTCCGGCGTGATGCGGATGTGCCCTTCCTTCACCGCCGCGATGGCGCGGTCGGCGAGCGGCTGAATCTTGACGAACCATTGCAGTGAGAGCCGGGGCTCCACCACCGTCTTGCAACGGTCGCAGTGGCCCACGTTGTTCGTATAGTCCTTGACCCCTGCCAGCAGGCCCTGCGATTCAAGGTCTGCGACAACCTTCTTGCGCGCCACGTAGCGGTCGAGGCCGGCATAGGCGCCGCCCTCCGCGTTGATGTGCGCCGTTTCATCCAGCACGTTGATTGAGGGCAGATTGTGGCGCTGGCCCATGGCAAAGTCGTTGGGGTCGTGCGCAGGCGTCACCTTCACCGCACCGGTTCCAAACTCCCTGCTGACCCAGTCGTCGAGGATCACGGGAATCTCGCGGTTCATCAGCGGCAGTCGCAGCTTTTTGCCGTGCAGATGCAGGTAGCGTTCGTCCTCGGGGTGAATCGCCACGGCCACGTCGCCCAGCATGGTTTCCGGGCGGGTCGTGGCCACCGTCAGAAACTCGCCGGTTTCCCCGCCATCGTCACCGAGCACCGGGTAACGGATCTCCCATAGGTGCCCCTTGTGCTCGTCGTAGACCACCTCGAGATCGCTGATCGCAGTCTGGCAGCGCGGGCACCAGTTCACGATGTAGGCGCCACGATAGATAAGTCCCTGCTCGTGAAGCCGGACAAAGGCCTCGCGCACCGCAACGGAGAGCCTTTCATCCATGGTGAAGTACTCTCGCTGCCAGTCGACCGAGGCGCCCAGGCGCTTCATCTGGTTCAGGATGGCGCCGCCGTAGTGCCGCCGCCACTCCCACACGCGCGCAATGAAGGCCTCACGGCCCAACTGTTGCCGGCTCGTGCCCTCGCTTACCAGTTGGCGCTCCACGAGCATCTGCGTGGCGATGCCCGCGTGGTCTGTCCCGGGCAACCACAGAACACGACCGCCGCACATGCGGCGCCAGCGCACCAGGATGTCCGTTTCCGCATGTTCGAACATGTGCCCCATGTGCAGGTTGCCGGTCACATTGGGAGGCGGCAGCAGAATCGTGAAGGGGGGCTTGTCGTCCAGGTGCGCAGTTTTGGATGCGGGCGTCGGGGTCGGCTGCGCAAAGAGCTTCTCGCGCACCCAGTATTCGGCCCAGTGATCTTCAATGGACGTGGGGTCGTATGTTTTGGGCAGGTCGTGAGCCATGAGGGTCGTTTGCAGCCCCCGTTTAGGTCTGCTGCAAACCCCCTTCCAGAGAGGGCTTCGGGCATGGGGACCACCCCTAACTTTACCAGATGCGGCGCCTGAAGCGATGAAGGCAGACAGGACGAATCGCCCGATATCTAAAATGAAAAGGCCGCACCCGGCAAGGTGCGGCCCTCTGATTGCCTTTTTCTCTTGAACTTAGAACGGGTTCAATTTGCCCAAGCCCTTTTTCTTTTTCTTCTTGCTTGAGGACTCGTCGCTTAAGTCTGCCTTGGGCGCTTTCTTCTTCTTGGCATCGGCCGCGCTGGTGGGCGCCGTGGGAGTTGATCCGGGCTTGACCTCATTCACCTGGTCCGGTGCCTCCGCAGGCTTTTCGGCGGCGGGCAACGCGGTATTGACGGGGCCCACCGGCTTCAGCCCCGCGTTGGGATCGGGTGCGGCCTCGCCGGACGGCGCGTTCACAATCGAGACGCCAACGCCGGTGCCGCCCGCAGGTGCTTCAAGCTGCAGCGGCGCCTGCGAGGGTTGGTCGCTGCGCGGCGGCTCGTTGGGACCGGTGGCCACAACAGGAGCGGCAGACTCAGCAGGCTTGCCCGCGTTGGCGGCAGAAGTGAACAAAGCGAGGTTCTCCTTGGTGACATCTGGCGCCAGGGTCCGCTTGGGATCGTCGAGGGTTGGTTCGCCCACGTGCACCGCTTCCACCACCGAAGGTCCATGCTTGATCAGGCCCAGGGTCCGGTCGGTAAAGCGCAAGGGCTGGCGGCTGCGCTCCTCGGCGTCATTCTCCGCGATCGCCGCCTGGGTGGGATCGGGGATCGGGCGGTTCATGGCTACCAGCCGGTCGCGGGCATCTTCAACGTGCGACGCCATTGGATAGCGGGTAATCACCTTGGCATAGGCCGCGGCGGCCTTGTCCAGGTAAAGCGCTCGCATACGTTCCTTGACCGCGGCGGGCAAACGGGGCAATAGCTGAATAACGTGGGCCTGGCCGGCATAGGCATCGCCAATGCCAAGCAACGCCTGGTCGCTCTTGGAGTAGAGCGGGTAGGTGTCAACCACTGTCTCCAAACGTGCAATCGCGGCTACAAAGTTCTCGCGGCTATCGTAGTAGAGGCCGATCTGCGTTTCGCGTTCCGCCATCACTTCCTGCACGTCGCGCAGTTTCTGCTTGGCGCGCGGCACCAGTGTCGAGTCGGGGAACTGATTGATCATGTCCCGGTATTCCTGCTCGGCGCGCTGGGCATTGGTAAAGTCGCGGTCAGGCTTCTCCATCTGCTGGTAGTAGATGTCAGCCACCTTCATCTGCGCCTCAGCCGCCTCGGGGGCATTGGGGAAGAAGGTAATAAAGTCCTTGTACTCGGCCTCCGCCTGCGTCAGCGCCGCGGCCCCGCCTTCCTTGAACCAGGTGTCGCCCACCGCCAGCTTGGCCCGCATCCGATATTCCGAATCCGGGTAGGTATTCAGCATGGTCTGCAGGTCGAGCCGCGCCACGTCGAACCGGTTCTTCTTCATGGCGATCATGGCCTTGTCAAACAGCACCTTGTCGGGCTGTTTGGAGTTCACATTGGCCAGCGGGTTGGCGCTCAGATCCAGGTTCTTCTTATGCTTCGGCTTCTTTACCCGAGCCTGGGCCGAAACCCCTGCCAGGACCAGTGCAGCCAGGACCAGCACGACAAACTTTTTTGAAAACCGGTTCATACCACCTCATCATTGCAGCGATGACCCGTCGACAGGCCATCCGCCTTTGCCTTACTCATTCTGGTCTATCAACCTGGTCCGCGGCCTCGCGCGCCGCAGCCAGCAGGCCCCGCGCATCCCGCTCCGGATGGCCCCCGCCAAAAACGGCGCTTCCAGCCACCAGCAGGTCCGCACCGGCTTGGACGATGGCGGCGACCGTGTCGTGAGCCACCCCCCCGTCCACTTCGATTCTAAATGCCAGCCCCATCTCATGGCGCAACTCGGCCAGCCGTCGGATCTTTTCCAGTGAAAATGAAATGAACTGCTGCCCTCCGAACCCGGGATTCACGCTCATGATCAATACGTGGTGGACCATGGGCAGAATGTCCACGATCAGGTCGACGCGGGTGGCCGGATTCAGCACCACCGCCGGCTTCATTCCGTGGTGGGCAATCAACTCCAGCGAGCGATGCAGGTGCCGGCAGGCCTCATAGTGGACGCTCACCCAGTCGGCCCCTGCATCGGCAAACGCGGGAATGAACTCGTCGGCATTCTCGATCATCAGGTGGCAGTCCAGCGGCAGACGGGTAACCTTGCGCACACTGTTCACCACCTGCGGGCCCAGCGTGATATTGGGCACGAAATGTCCGTCCATCACGTCGAGGTGAATGACCGTGCCGCCGCCCCGCTCGGCCGCGGCAATTTCCTCCCCCAGTCGCGCGAAATCCGCCGATAAGATCGATGGCGCCAGCTCAATCATGTGTCTGTATTGTCCCGGATCCTTGCCCGCTCAGTGTATCAGCCGCGCGGACCGCCTCGGCTGCTTCCGGCCGGGCGAAGCCTGATCGCCGATCCGTTCCAGGCCACGCAACAGGATGCGGCCGCGGGCTCGCATGGCCGGCGTTCCACTGCGCGTAAGGATGCGCAGCAGGTCCAACACCTCCGGCAGCAGAGACGGATTCTGGCGGCCAAGGCCGGCCAGACCCTGCATCGTGCAGGTCTTCACGATCGAGCTTCGATCACCAAGCCACGGCCGTAGCAACCCCGCAATGCGCTCCGTCTCCGGCACCGTGAGTTTAAGGCGAGGTGCAATGAGCGCGAGATTCCAGCGCAATTTGTTCTCGGTAGCCTCCACCATCCGGCCAAGCAGGGCTTCTTTGCACGGCGCCAGAATTGCGGGTTGCTTGCACGACGCCCTTTCCAGTGCATCGGCGGCGCGGTTGGCCACGCCCGCATCTTCGTCCCAAAGGCACTCGGCCACTTGATTGGCCCTCTTCGGCTGCGCCAGCAGGAGTTCGGCCACCTCCCGGACTCGGCCAGCGGTGAGGCGCTTCCCCACTAGGAGCATCGAATGGACGGTCTCAGTCTTCGCCATGTGCAGCCTTCGGTTGGCTTTCAATTACACGCGGCCGGCGGGCGTCAGCATCTTCGCGGCCACCCGCCCCACGCCTCGAAGCATGGCCTTCACCGGCCAATGGTCGTCGTTGTCAGGAAAAAAGACTTCGCCGGTGCGGCGGCCTTCAGGGCGATAATACCAGCGCTTGAGCAATGCGAGGTGGCCTTGGCGAAGGGTTGCCGAGGACGCATCAATCGGCTCCGGCAATGCGGCCAGCGCCGCTTCCATCCGGGCTTCAAGCAAACCCCGTGCGGTCTTGACCGCTCGTTCAGCGCCAGCCTCGGACATTGCGGGCCCCGGCTGAGAAACTTCAGGGAACGGAGATTCCGGAACTGGCTCCAGAGCCACCGGATGTGCGAACAGCGAACTTGACCCGGACTGCTCATTTTGGATGCGCATGCCCAGCGTCGAAAATCCCGTCGGGCCGCGCAGGCGCCCCTTCTCGAAAAGAAAGACGGCTACCTCGTCCGGGTTGGTCGCGGGCTGCAGAATGACGGCTCGAAGCCGGCTGAGCGGGCGCACCAGTTCGCTGGCCAGTGCGCGCACGCTTTCTACGCGCTGCACCTGGGCATGAATCGAGGCCGCAGACTCGAACTCCAGCTTCGCTGCGGCCTCTTCCCGCTGGGTGCGCAGCACCACCAGGCGGCTTTCCCCGCGCGTGGCCATAAAGCTCTCAACCGCCGCAGCCTCCTCGGCATAGCGCTCATCGGTACAGCCCTGGTAGCAGGGAGCCAGGCACATCTTCATCTCGGAATACACGCAGCCGGGGTGACTCGGATTGGGGTCCAAATCGTCCGTGCAGCGCCGCAACAGGAAGAGCTTCAATGCCTCCTCGGCAAACCGTTCCGCCGCAGCTCGTGATGCAAACGGCCCGTAGGCCCAATCGGCCTCGCGCTGGCTGGGCCGGTGCGTGACCGTGATGCGCGGGTAAGGGTTGCCGCCCAGGTAGCGCACAAATGCCGGGGCCCGCAAGTGCATACGCTCCAGCGCTCGATCGCCGAAGACCGCAACCAAAAGGGAAAACTGCGCGAGCAGCGATTCAAACTCCGAGCCGGTAAGCCGCCACGCAATACGCCGCACCCGGCCGGCCAATTGCAGCCGCCGTGGATGCTTGGCGGAGGGCTGCAGCAACCGCTCCAGCCTGCCGCGCAAATTGGGTGTCCGCCCAATGTAGGGCTCGGCGTGTGCCTCCGCGCCGTAGAGCGCGAATACGGCAGAGCTTTGCGGCAGTTGAGCCAGCGTAGCGCCGGCGACGGACGGGTCGAAGGCAAGAGATGTGAACTCATTCGGCACGTCTGCCCTCAACTCATGCCCCCGCGATGGTCATTCCGTCGATCCGCAGTGTAGGCGAAGCCACCGGTCCGCGGAAGACTAGGTCGTTGCCGATAGCGGTCACGTGCAATAGCATCTCGCCCAGGTTACCGGCCACGGTCACCTCTTCCACGGCGTGCGTCAACTGCCCGTTTTCGATCCACAAGCCGGTCGCGCCGCGGGAGTAATCGCCGGTGACGAGATTGGTGCCAAAGCCCATCAGGCTCGTGACATAAAGTCCCGCGGGGATCGCTCCGATGATCTCCTCCGGTGTCAGCGTGCCCGGTTCCAGATAAAGATTCCCGCAGCCAACGCCCGGCGTGCCGGCCAGTCCCCGCGTCGCGTTGTGGGTGGACTTCATGCCCAGCTTGCGCGCGGTATAGGTGTTCAGCAGGTAGTTGCGCAACACGCCGCTCTCCACCACCACCGTACGCCGCGAGGGCAGCCCTTCGCCGTCAAAGGGCGACGTCCCAAAGCCGCCCACACCCGAGGGCAACAGCATCGTGTTGTCATCGATGATGTTGAGCGCAGGCGCGGCGATTTGTTCGCCCAGTTTGCCGGCCAGAAACGACGCGCTGCGCCAGATTGAATCGCCCGAGGCTGCCTCGAAGACTGACCCGATCAGCGATCGCGCCGCCTCCGGCGCAAAAACAATTGGAACCTGTTGCGTAGGTACGCGCCGCGCTCCCAGCCGTCGAAGCGTGCGCCGCGCCGCTTCCTTGCCGACGGCTTCGGGCGATTCCACATCTCCCAGCCTTCGCGCGCTGCTCCACCAGCCGTCCCGCTGCATCTGGCCGTTCGCGTCCATGGCCAGCGGAGCCGCCGACACCCCCGCGTAGCTGGTGCGATACCCGCCCAGGAAGCCGCGCGAGTTGGCCAGCACCTTGCGCCCTGTGGCCGCGTCAAAGCTGCCCCCATCGGAGTTGGTGATGCGCGGATCGGCCGCGAGCGCTGCCGCCTCGACCCGCCGCGCCCACTCGATTCGCTCTACCCCAGGCAGCGAGTAGACGTCCTCGTAATAAAGGTGAAGATCGTCTGGCAGCGAATCGAATTCGTCTGTCTCCGGTAGTCCGCTGAACGGGTCTTCCTCTGTGACCTTGGCCAGCGCCAGCGCGCCCTCCACCAGCAGCCGAATCCCCTCCGGCGTCAGGTCACTGGTGCTCGCGGAAGCCGACCGCGTGCCCAGAAATACCCGCAGCCCCAGCCCCCGCGAGCCGGATTCTTTCAGCGTCTCCACTGCGCCCATGCGCACGTTCACGCTGAATTCATCGCCTTCGCGCGCCACCGCCTCGGCGTCGCTGGCGCCCCCCTTCATGGCCAGGGCCACCACATCGGCAGCCATGGATTCAAGGTCCAAACCAGTTAAATCGGGTTGAGCAACCGTCTCGGGCATGGCTCAACACTAACAAAACGGCTTAGTGTTTAGCACATGCGATGACTCGCCGGAACATGGGCCTTGGATTTTTGTGGAAGAGCAGAACTTGCAATTGTTATCATTAAATGATAACAATTAGACGTCATGCAGGTGCACGATCCTGCTCTCGACGCGCTGCTCGACCTCGACGGCCTCACGTTTGTGGTAGACCCAGAGGGCGGGCACTCGGTCCGGTTCGTGGTCACGCGGGTTACGCCAACGCCGGAGAAACCGCACGGATTGGATTATTCGCTCACCCTGCATGGACGAAACGGCGAGCGTCTGGTGGGATTCGATAACGCTCATCCCCTTGGGAAGCAAATGCGAGGCTATCCGCAGGACCATCGCCACCGCATCCGGACCGTAAAGCCGTATGACTACAGCGACGCCGCTACATTGCTCGCCGATTTCTGGACGGAAGTGGACGCAGTACTGAAGGAGAGAGGAGTGCTCCAATGACCACGCTCAAAGTTGGAATCGCCAGCTACGACGAGATGAAGGCTCTGACCCTCGCCATTGCCCGCGGCCAGCGCAAGCTAGCGCCGCAGGAGCCTCGCGTCTGGTTCCCCTCCACTGAGTCATTCGCCAAAGTGCTCTCGGCCGGCAACCGCGATCTGCTGCGCATCATTGTGGAGAAGGCACCAGGCTCGCTGGAAGGACTGGCCCAACTCACCGGGCGGAAAAAGTCCAATCTTTCCCGTACGCTCAAGACCATGGCCAACTACGGTCTGGTGCGCCTTGACCGCGGCCCGCGCGGACGCATCGCTGCAACAGTTATCCACGACCGCATCGAGCTGGATTTGCCATTGGTGCAGAAAGACTGTGCGGCATGAATCACAAGAAAACTGGTCTGGTTCAAGTGGGAGTGAGCCTTGACCTGAGGGGCGAAGAGTGAATGCGTTCTTCTCCATTCGAGCCATCGTGCACCCCGAAATCACCGTCCCGTCCCACCCACCGTCATCCGATCCAACTTGATAGTTGGCATTCCCACTCCCACCGGCACACTCTGCCCGTCTTTGCCGCAGGTCCCAATGCCCTCGTCCATCTTCAGATCGTGTCCGACCATCGAGACATATTTCAGCGCCTCGGGGCCGTTGCCGATCAGTGTGGCGTCGCGCACGGGTGCGGTGATCTTGCCGTCTTCGATGAGGTAAGCCTCCGAGGCCGAGAAGACAAATTTGCCGTTGGTAATGTCCACTTGTCCGCCGCCGAAGTTCACCGCATAAAGGCCCCGTTTGACGCTTCGCAGGATGTCTTCGGGTGAGTCGTCGCCTGCCAGCATGTAAGTGTTGGTCATGCGTGGCATGGGGATGTGCTGGTAGCTCTCGCGCCGGCCTGAACCTGTATTGGCTGCCCCGGTCAATCGTGCTGAAAGCTTGTCTGTCAGGTAGCCGCGCAGCACCCCGCCCTCGATCAGCACCGTTTCCTGCGTAGCCGAACCCTCGTCATCCACGTTGAGCGAACCGCGCCGCCCGGCCATCGTTCCGTTGTCCACCACCGTAACCTTCGAACTGGCGACAGATTGGCCAATTAGCCCAGCAAAGGCCGAAGTTTTCTTGCGGTTGAAGTCGGCTTCCAAACCGTGGCCTACCGCCTCATGCAGCAGAATGCCGGGCCATCCCGGCCCCAGCACCACCTGCATCTCTCCCGCCGGAGCGGGAACCGCGCCGAGTTGCAGAATCGCCCCGCGCGCCGCCTCGCTCGCCAAGCTCTCCGGGCTTTTCGATCCCGTGAATTGTTCCAGGCCTGCCCTTCCACCCCCTCCCGCCGAACCCCTGGTCGAGAGCGCATCCTTTTTGGCGATGACGAAGACATTCAGCCTGCACAGAGGTTGCGTGTCGCTGGCAAAGGCGCCATCCGAGGCCGCGATAAGGATGCGGCGCAACTCTTCGCTGTAGCTGGCGCGCACTTGCACAATGCGCGGATCGAAAGCTCTGGCAGCCCGGTCAGCGCGAAGAATCAGTTCCAGCCGCGCGGCCAAATCCAGATCGAAGCCACCCAGTGGGACGGGATAAAGGTCGGCCGCGGGAGCCTCTGTGAACCCCTGCACGGGCTGTTTCGCCGGCCCTGAGGCAATCAGCGCCGCGGTACGCGCGGCATGCAGCAGGCGGTCGGCGCTCAGGTTGTCGGTGTAAGCGTAGCCGGTGCGTTCGCCTGAAAGCACGCGAATACCGCAGCCTGCACTGGTCCCCTGGCTCGCGGATTTCACAATCTGTTCGTCCACGCCCAGCGCGGTGGCAGTCATCGACTCGAAATAGAGGTCGGCGTAGTCTCCGCCTGCGGCCAGGGCCTCTCCCAGGCAGCGCTCCAGCAGCCGCTCGGTGATGCCGAATTTTTCAAAAAAGTAACGTTTATGACTCGGACGCGGGGAAGCAGCCGGATTATTCATCTTCTCTTTAGTTTACGCCGATTTCCACCGAGCCAGGCATCGCCGGCCGTGCGCGGCAAGCCGTTTTCTCTCTTGATACAGGGTCTCCAAGCCCCTACCACTCGAGCCGCCATCATGCTACATTCGGGCCATGAAGAAGTTTATTGCTGCTGCCCTATTGTTGATGGTGTTTGCCAGCCCGGCTTTTGCCGCCGCTCACCATCATCACCATCACCACCATCACCACTATCACCATCACGCCTAGAGCGGGCTCCGGTCTTCAGGTTCCGGGGGCCGCGCGACTGCGCTCGATTGTGCATTGCCTCCAACGCCATGAATCGCGCCTGGATTTAAGCCATGGGAAATGTGGTTGATCTGCGTTACCCGATTGGGCGCTTTAGCCCGCCGGCAAGTACACTGCCAGGTATTCGCGCTGCGCATATTCAAGCGCTGCGCGAGTTGCCTGTGCATCTGCAATCTGCCGTCGCCGGTCTCAACGACGCCCAGCTTGATACCCCCTACCGCGAAGGCGGCTGGACGGTGCGCCAGGTGGTGCATCACGTGGCCGACAGCCACGCGAATTCTTACGTCCGCTTCAAGCTGGCGATTACTGAAGACTGGCCCACCATTAAACCCTACGATGAAGCTGCGTGGGCTAACCTGGCCGACAGTCGCCGGATGCCCATCGACAGCTCGCTCGCGCTGATTGCCGCGCTCCACACGCGCTGGGTGGCAGTGCTCGACTCGCTTTCAGAAAAGGATTTCTTGCGGGGTTACGTCCACCCCGAATCGGGCCGCCAGGATCTGGCCACCGCTTTGGCCATCTACGCATGGCATTCGCGCCATCATACGGCTCACATCACCGGCTTGCGCGTGCGGCAGGGCTGGTAGGCCCCGCATGGCCGACTGCGAAACTGCCACATCCCCAGCCCGCCTGGCGCAAACCATCGAAGAGTATCTGACAGATCACCCCGCAGCCGCGCTGCTCGAGGATGGCCGCATCCAGTTCGATATGCGCACTGCGCGCTATGCGGTAAGTGAGTCTCATGGCCGCTGCTTGTTGCAGCTTTGGAGTGATGAGCGCAACGTGGTCCGCTCCGTGCTCGAGGTTCAGGAGCGCGCGCAATGCCTGCGCCTGATGACTCGCCGCATGGGCGCCGCCAAACCGCAGGCCCTCGAACTGGTGCCCACCAGCGACCGGCGCACGCCCACGGCCAGGGACGCGGCGAGGCGGAACTATCAACACATTTTGGAGCGAGCACTGACCCGCAGTTTTGTCGGCTCAAAAGTAGACGGAATGCGTTCGGCTATGGACTTGGAGCACAGCTTCGGCCCTGCCTATGCGCGCGGACGGCTATTGAAAGGGACAGCGGCCGAAGCGGTGATCGGCGTGGGTGAGGCGGAGTCCGCAGCCATGGTCGACGGGATTCTCACCCTGGGCATTCTGTGGCTGGATCATTGTCGCCGCCATGGCGACGGGCGGAGGCACTTCGGCGGCCTCAAGGTCATCGTCCCTGCGGGCGCGTGGCGAACTACGGCGGAGCGGATGGCATGGCTAAACCACGCAGCAGCCGATTTTCAGCTTTATACGCTCGACGAGCGCAGTGAAGAACTGACCGCCATGGATTTTCGCGACACCGGCAACCTGGATGCGCGGCTGGTGCACGCTTTTTCAGCCGCGGCGGCGGTGGAGCGCTGCAAAGCCGGCCTGGACCGCATTCTGGGGCTGATTCCGACCCCGGCGCGGGCGCGGGTGGAGATTCGGCCCCATTCGGCAGCCACAGTGGGCCTGCTGCTGCACGGGCTGGAGTTTGCGCGGGTACGCCACGGAGCGGCGGCACACTCCTTTGCGGGCGAGGACGGGATCAGCTTTGGAGCGGGAGCCAATGAGACTCCGTTAACCACTGAGAATGAAGAACTTTGCCGCGATCTGCTCGCACGGCTCTTTCTCAGCCGTCAGGCAAATGGGACGCACACAGATGCGCTGTTCCGCCTGCAACCGGAGCGCTGGATTGAAGCGGAGTTACGCACAGGAATGTCAGAATTGCTGCCGGGGTTGCGGGGCGACCTCCTGTATTCGCAAGTGCCGGCTCTTTCCACGGGCGATCGGGGCATGCTGGACCTGTTGACGCTGGATCGCAACGGGCGGCTGGCAGTAATGGAGTTGAAGGCCGACGAAGACCTGCATTTGCCCTTGCAGGCACTGGACTACTGGATTCGGGTCCGTGCGCTCAATGACGACCGCCAACCCGGCGCAGGCGGAGGTCGGCCGCTCTCGGCTTTCGAGCGCCAGGGCTATTTTGCCGGCGCGGAGGTTTCACCGCTGCCGCCGCGCCTCCTGCTCGCCGCCCCTGCGCTGCGCATCCACCCCGCCAACGAGCCGGTGCTTCGTTACTTCTCCCCGCAGGTGGAGTGGGAGTTGATCGCGCTGAGCGAGCACTGGCGACGGGAGTTGAAAGTGGTCTTCCGCAAGCGGAGCGGGGAGTAGAGAGTACGGACCAGTCGCGAGATCAGTGGTCCGCGATCGGTGCCGCGCCCCGGGTCCTGCATCCACACCGGCAGACAGTGTCAGGACCCTGGCCGTATCGTATGTGGCTCATCCCGTAAAGCAGAACAGCAGCGAACCTGCCCTAACTTTGCGTTTGCACATCTCGGTCCGTCACCTCGGTATTCCTGCCTCATCTCATCTGCACCGCCTGCCCGCGTATAATGAATTGACTAGTTCTTCTATCTCTTGCGGAATGAGCAACCCCGCTCGCCGCCACGGACTCTGGATGCCGGATCACATTAAGAAGCAGCTTCTCAAAGAGATCGAACTCCTTGAGCACGAACTTGCACACGAGTTACCCGCCGAGATCAAGAAGGCGGTGGCCATGGGAGACCTGTCAGAAAACGCCGAGTATCACATGGCGAAGCAGCGCCAGGACTTTGTGAATGCGCGCCTGGGGCAGTTGAAGAAGCGCATGGCGGAACTCTCGCTGGTGAACCTGGCCAACATTCCCAGGGACAGGGCAGGCTTCGGCTCGACGGTCGTGGTATACGACTCGACCAAAGATGAGGAGATCGTGTACCGGCTGGTGACCAGCGAGGAATCGGACGTGACCAAGGGGCTGATTTCGACCACGTCGCCGATTGGCCGCGGGCTGGTGGGCAAGCGGGTGGGCGATGTAGCCGCCATTGTGACACCCAACGGCAAGCGCGAACTGGAAGTTCTAAAATTGACCACGATCCACGACGAAGCCGGTGAGGATAACGAAACTCCGGCGGCGACGCAGAGCAGTAACTAGGAAGATTTGCATGACCTGGACCAGCGCTTTTGGCCGCGCCTGCGGCTGGCTTCTTGACCGAATCGTTCACGGGCTGGCGCTGACGAAAATCTCACCCAACATACTCACATTCATCGGGCTGGTGATCAATATCGTGGCCGCGTTTCTGTTTGGCCATGCCGACGCCAGCAACGCCGGACGCATGTTCTTCTATGCCGGGATGGTGATTTTCGGAGCCGGAATCTTCGACATGGTGGACGGGCGGGTGGCGCGCCGCAACAACCAGGTGACCGTATTCGGCTCGTTTTTCGATTCGGTGATCGACCGCTATTCCGACGTGGTGCTGTTCTTCGGGCTGCTGGTCTACTACGGGCGCATCAACCGCTTTCGCTACGTGGTGCTGGTGGCGTTCGTGATGGTGACGTCGCTGATGGTCAGCTATACGCGGGCTCGCGCTGAAGCGTTGATCGGCCAGTGCAAGGTGGGCTTTATGGAGCGGCCGGAGCGCATCGTGCTGATTCTTCTGGGGGCACTGTTCAACCACTGGGGTGTAATGGCTCCGGTGCTGTGGGTGCTGGCCACGCTTTCCACCATCACGGTGGCGCACCGCATCATTTACACCTATCAGAACACCAAGCACATGGCTCCGCTGAGCTGACGCTGGCGGAAGAGCTGGCTCACCCATTCCCTACATATCTAGCAAGTGATCAAGACCACGGAGCAGCCGGGCCTTATCGGCTTCCATTGCACCAGAAAACCGGTGACGGAGGAGGACTCCATGCGGCGCATGGCCTCGAACTGGCCGTTGGTCTGGCTGTAAAGCAGCTTGCCCTGATCGCTGAGCACGGCCAGGGCGGGCACGCCCTTCTGCAGCGGAACCTGGTAGCGGGCGGCGATGTCGAGGTTCTTGTCCATGTAGCCGATATTGACGTGGACAAGCACAAAGTTCGCTTCGAGGATGGGGCGGTTGGCGGCGTCGTGGAAGTAAATGTCGAGCACCTGGCAGTCGGCGCACCAGTTGCCGCCAAAATCGAGCAGGATACGCTTGTGGCTAGCCGCGGCGGTGCGGAGAGCGCCAGCGAGGTCGGCTCGGGCTTGTGACGGATCGGGGTAGATTTCACGGCCGGCGGGGTGCGCAGTTCCGGCCACCAGCGCCAGGGCAGCCGCAAGAGCCAGGATTCTGGTCATTCTCATGAGGTGACACATTCTCCAGCAACTGTTCCCAGTCTGCCACACCGCGCTGTTTCATACCACTTTCGTCCGCCCTTCCAGACCGGCGTGCGTGTAGTCTGGTGTGTGGTAGACGATCTGCGCAACCGGCTGCAGTCCGAGGCGTTTCCCGATCTGGGAGCGATGATGGAGGGCTACGCGCGGGCGGCGGCAACGCTGGCCCGCGAGGAATTCCGTCAAAGTCTGGACTTTACACCGGAGTCGATCGACGCGCTCGACGAGATTCTGGTGCTGATAGGGGAGAGCCCGGAGCTGGACCTGGACTTTGAGGCGCGGCTATGGGGCAGCTACCTGGGCGAGGTACTGCGGCGGCGCTATGCGGGAAGTTGGGAGATGACCCAATACCCGGGCGGGGTGGCTGCGGTCCCCGCGGTGGATGTGCGCGGTTCGAGGCTGTTTCCAATGATGAAGGTCTATCGTCGGCTGACCATTGGGGACGAGGAAGATCTAAGCAGCTTTTATGCCATGGTGACGGAGCGGCTGGGCAATGCGGCGCAGGTGAACTAGGCCGCGGTCAGGGCGCGCTGCGCGTGGGACTGGCTTTGTGCGACAATAACCTGTGATGACGCGCCGCTGGATCGTGGCGTGCGGAGGATGAGTCAATGGGCGATCTATTGCAGCCATGGCACCTGATTGTGCTGGCTATCGTGGCATTCCTGTTATTTGGGGCCAAGCGGCTGCCGGAGCTGGGCAAGGGCTTGGGTGAGGGTTTGAAAGGCTTCAGGGAAGGGCTGAAGGGGGTCACTGATCCCCCACCGCCGACGACGAATGTGCAGCAGCAGAGCACCCCGCCCCCGCCGCCAAGCTCCACTACGACTGAACAGAAGTAAGAGCGGCTCGCCGGGAGCCCTGGTGGTCCCGCAGTCCTTCTACCGACAGCGAAGCCCTGGAGAGCATTGCATCTCTGTCCCGGACAATGATTTGCAGAAAAGGCCCGTGCCATTGCGCGCGGGCCTTTTCTGCGTGTTGGCCCTCTCACACGGCCAGCAGCGCCACGGCGGCAAGGGCCAGCACCATGCCTGCTATCTGCCGCCGGGTTGGCCACTCATGCAGGAACACCGCGGCGAGGAAGATGGTTCCCGCCGGGTAGAGGGAGCAAATCACCGCCGCTACGTCGAGCCGGCCAAGGCGCGTGGCGCCGATATAGAACAGGTTGCCGAGGGTGTCGAAGGCGCCGGCCACGATACCGGTGAGCCAGAAACCGCGCCAGGGCCCACTGGGCGGCGCCACAATCAGCACCAGCAGAAGGGCCGCGACGCCGGCCGCGCGGGCTGAGGTAAGAGCCCACAAAACGCCACCGGCGCTGGCCAGTTTAAAGAGAACCAGTTGCGCGCCAAAGCCCATGCCGGCAAGGGCGCCGAGCAACAGCGCCGCCCGCGGGGTCCCCGCGCCCTGGGCAGAGGTAGTGCTTGTGATGAGCCAGATGGCAACGCATCCAGCCGCCAGTCCGAGGGCAGTCAGCGGAGCGGGAAGGCCGTCGTGGACGAGGGTGAAAAGCACAGGCAGCAACGCGGTCAGCAGCCCGGTGAGCGCGGCGGTCAGGCCCATGGCGCCCATTGCAAGGGCGCGGTAAAACGCGGCCAGGGCAAGGGCTCCCTCAAAGCCACCCACGGCGGCATAGAACACAAGTGTGGGAGCGGGAACGGCAAGCCGCATGACCATGCACACGGCCAGCAGCGCGATCAGGGAAAGAATCTGCCCGGAGGCGGTGATCAACAGCGCCGGAGCGCGGCGCGCACCCACTCCGCCGGCAAAGTCTGACCCGCCCCAGCTGATGGCGGACAGCAGTCCCAGGCCTGCCGCGGAGCCTACAGGCGTCACAGGCTAGTGAAGATCCTGGCCGGAGGGGAAGTAGCCCTTCTTGGTGATGACCTCAAGCCCGGGCCGGTCCACGCGCACATCGATGGTACGGAACTTTCCGTCGATAATCGGCTGATGGCTCAGATAGCCGAGGGTGTACTGGTTACGGGCCTCACGAGCGATGTCCTGGTAGCTGCTCTCGATCCCGCTCACGCCTCGCGCCGAGTCCAGAACGCCTCCGGTGTTGAAGCTGTATTTGACCAGAATATTGTCGTACATGGTGAAGGGCAGGTGGACGCGGCTTACAAACCCCTCGCCCCAGCGGGCCGAGTCACCCACCAATGTGCCGTAGACGGCGATTTTATTGGTCTCAAGATAGCGCAGCACATCGCGATACGTGGCCTTGCTGCCGTATTCCTTGCCGTCGGAGATGACGTAAATGATGCGGCGGCGGCCTTGGGGCCGCGACGAAAGCTCCTTGGCCGCGGCCAGAATGGCGTCGTTGAGGGTGTGAATCTCTTTGGGGAGGGTGATGAACGGCCCGCTGCCGGCAGAGCGGCCGGGCTGCAGGTTGGGGTCGGCGCAGTTTCCGTTGACATGGATGTTGCAACCGGCCATTGGACCGCTGTTGAAGGGCACCATCTCTTCGCTGCCCGTCTCCTTGGTCAGGGCCAGTACAGCCGGCAACCGGGCGCTCTGCGCTCCGGTAAAGCCTGTCCGCTCCTGCGACCCGTTGTTGTAACTGAAGACCGCGACCTCATCGTAAGGTGTGAGCGCTCCCTGGATTGCGCCCAGGGAGTCGTTCACCTTGCCCATTACGTCTGAAGTCAGGCTTTGGTCGATGATGAAAGCGATCGACAGCGGGAAGGGATCCACTGTGAACAGCCGCAATGGTTCGCGAATCCCGTTCTCGAAGACCTTGAAATCGCGGAAGGTCAGACCGGCCACCAGTTTGCCTTTTGTGTCCTTCACTGTGACCGGAAGCTCAACGAAGTTCACGTTGAGACGGATAATCGTGGACGTCGCTTCCACACCTTCTCCGGCAGCCGGCATCTGCGGAGGAGCCGTCTGGACCTCATCCTTGGGCGGGCTGGAAGGAGGTTGCGCACCTGGAGCGGGAGCCTGCTGATTGGGGTTGGCTGAGGATGAGGTGGGCGAAACGGGCGAGGCGGGCGCATTGGCCGTGGTCCCGGCGCCAATGCCGGGCGTGATGGGACCGGACAGGTTGGTCAGGGAGCCTGGCGTTTGGGGCGTAGGCGCATCGGGCACCGCGGATGGCTGCTGCTGTTGCTGGGCCATCACCACCGTGGTGAGAAACAAACTGGAACTGAAAAGCGCGGTCAGCGCCATTACCGTCAAACCAGGCTTCACAGGTATTTCTTCCTCCCCAAGTGCCCCGCCATGCCGGGAAACGGCTTGCGGACCAGCTCCTCACCGGACGGAAACCGGCCAGTTGGGCTGCACTCGTCAGAGTATCAGACGCGCCAGCGCGGCGCTGGTCTCCCTTTTACCTATAAGTAGTTAGGGTATGCTCTCTTCGGGGCTTGATTTTCGTCTATCTGAGCAGAATGCTGAATCGTGGGAGAGTTGTCGCCTTACTGCTGACCCTGCCGGTGTTTTCGGCGGCGGGACGGGCGCAACTTGCTCCGTCGCCGGACGCCCCCCCGGTCAGTACCGCCCCTGCCCCTGCGCCCGACGAGGAATCGGTAGCGACGCTTAAGCTCAACGTTAACCTTGTGGACCTGTTCTTCACCGTGAAGGACAAGAACGGCGAGTTGGTTCCTCACCTGACCGCGAACGATTGCACGGTGTCGGAGGACAAGGTCGCGCAGAAGCTGAAAAACTTTGCTGCCGAAACCCACCAGCCTCTCACTCTGGGCATTCTGCTTGACACTTCGGGCAGCCAGCAGCGGGTGCTGCCGCTGGAGCAGGACGCGGGCAGCCAGTTTCTTGACCGCGTGCTGAAGCAGAAGGATGAGGCGTTCCTGCTGTCCTTTGACGTGAACGTGGACCTGCTGCAGGACTTCACCAACAGTCCGCGGCTGCTGGCGCGGGCCATGCAAAAGGCTGAGATCAATACCGCGGGCGGCAACGGTGCGGCAGGCATTCCGGGTGCGGGCGGCGGCACCATTCCCACCGTGGGCGATCCCAAGGGAACGCTCCTTTACGATGCGGTTTACCTGGCCTCCAACGAGAAACTGAACCAGGAAACGGGCCGCAAGGCAATGATCATCCTGACCGACGGCGACGACCAGGGCAGCAGGATCAAGATCAACGACGCAATTGCCGCGGCGCAAAAGTCAAATGTAATTATTTACGTCATCCTGATTGCCGACACAGGCTTTTATGGCAACTTCGGGATGGGATATTACGGCTACTCGGCAGCCAAGAAGATGGCCGAGGAAACCGGCGGCCGGGTCATCAACGTGGGCAACAACGGCAAGAAGCTTGAGGCTGCATTCCAGCAGATCGAGGACGAGTTGCGCACCCAGTACGTGGCCAGTTATACGCCCAGCAACGCCAAACTCGACGGCACTTTCCGGCATATCGCGGTGGAGTGTCGCGGAGACGGGATGAAGGTGCAGGTCCGCAAGGGCTACTACGCGCCTTCCCCAGAGAACTAACGGAACATTCCTACCGTGACCTTCTGATTTTGTAATCGTGCCAATGAATCTGGGTGCCTCAGGTCTCGCTTTTCACCGGGATCCCCGCGGATAGGTCTTCGTCCGTGGGGTGGTTTGAGACCTGGGAAGCCACATATCTACACGGTCACGACACCAGTTGCTTCAGTAACTCTGCATTTGGTCAAGGGAATGCCACGGCCTGGCCAGATCCGCCGCATAGAAATTCTCACATGCGAGAAGTTACACGATTCGCGAAGAAAATTCCGATCCATCTCTGTGCCGGCGCTCGTTAGCCGCGGGCGGTCGAGCTGCTTCGCGAGTCTTAATCTCAGTTGAATCAGCTCCTTCAGCCGATGGGGCAGCTCCTCACCGGGTTTGGCACGCGACTTGCGAGTCAAACGGAATACATGTGCGGTACCGCGCGAATCCAGACGCACAAATCCACGGAGGATGTTCCGATGAAGATTGTCAAATTGCTCGCGGTGCTGCTTGTGGTCCTGTCGAGCTTTCCTTTTTTTGCGCAGCAGCAGAATCAAGATACCCAGCAGAACCCTGACACCCAGCAAAGCAATCCTCCTGGTGCGCAGACGCAAGCAACGCAGGCGCCTGCCAGTCATCCTGCCGCACGCTCCGATGTTTCCGCTGCAGACATGCGTCCCGTAAACGCCGAACTGGTAAGCAAACTGGATTCAAAGACCGCCAGGACGGGCGACAGCGTAGTCCTGAAGACCAGGACGTCGGTAAAGACCGCTGACGGAGTTGAGATTCCCAAGGGATCGAAGCTGGTCGGCCGCATCACCAGTGTGCAGCCCAGTGGCGACAGCGCCCAGAATTCCCAGGTGGCAATCCAGTTTGAGCAAGCCGAGTTGAAGGGCGGACAGAACTTGCCGATTCAATCGGTAATCCAGTCAGTAGCCCCATCAGACAGCGAGATGGCGGCCAACCGGCCCGACACGGCAGGTGGCGCAATGAGCGCGCCTCCAGTTGCAGGCCCTGGAAGTTCAGGCGCGGGAGTGGGTTCGCGCAGTAACCCAACCGGCGGCTCGGCTGGTCCGCCTGTCCAGGGAAGCACGGAGCCGTCGGGCGCCGAATCTGGTTCTGGCGCAGCGGCCAACGGGGGTCCTGCACCCGGCACTGTTGTAGCCAAAAGTGGAAATATATCCATCCGTGCCACGTCGATTCCCGGAGTGCTGCTGGCGGTGAATGAACCGGGACAGGCGGATCCCCGCATGGGCCAATCGTCCGGCATCCTGCTCGGCGCCAAGAGAGACGTGCAATTGAACAGCGGCACGCAGTTGGTGCTTGCAGTCTCCGCTGCGAGCGGCGGCACACGCTAACGTGCGTTGTTCAATGCGGCGGAGATAGAGAAAGCGCCTTCATCGGACTCGACTGTGGAAGGGCCTTGTGTGCAAACAAGGCGCAAGGCGAGTGCGGGGCCAAGGTTGACCTCCGACCCTTGTCTCGTTTTTGGACAGTCAATTACCTAAGAGGTACTACACGGTAATCTGGCGCAAAAGTTGAGTCATCGCTACTATCGGCTCTGGGTGAAGAAACTTGAGGCCGCCTACCAAATAATTTCCGGCCACGGAACTCTCACCCCAGGAGCCTGTCATGTTGACCAACTGCGCCGCCCAGGATGGTTTTGAGATCAGTCCCCGCTTTCGCCGCACCATTGAAGAGCGCGTTGCCCGGCTGGAGCGGGACGCGGACTACGACGAAGCACAGGTGGCGCGGCTTGTGAATGGCGACCACATCCGCAGGCAGTTGCGGCTGGTGGCCGTGGAGCGCGCCGAAGTGCTGCGTATGCGGCTCTTTCTGGATCGCGCCAGGATTCGAGTGCCCCGCCCGTTGATCGAGTTGTAGAGAAAACCGCCGGTAGACCAGCGCGATCTTATTGGATCGAGCAAAAGGGCCGCGATCCGCCGAAACGGGTTGCGGCCCTCTTGCTTGTAGCGCAGGATTTGGAGCACCGGGCGGGGATCGAACCCGCGTATACAGGTTTTGCAGACCTGCGCGTTAGCCACTTCGCCACCGGTGCTTGAAAAGTAGTTGTCATCTGTCAGTCGACAGTTGTCAGTTCATTCTCGCCTGAACCAGCAGCATCAAGTTGCGGCTGGCAGCCGCGATTCTCAATTCCCTGTTCCCTGTCTTCCGATTCCCTAAAAGCAAAAAACCCACCGCGCGGGTGGGTTGTCTGGCGATTCTTCACTTGCGGAATCTAGCCCAGCGAACCCACGCGCGCAACGCGGCAGCCCTGACAGCAGCACAGACACGTTGCGAAGGTAGAGAGATGGGACATCGAATCCTTTACCCGCCGGCTTTCGTGTGCTTCACAACAGCGGGTATTCGTAGACTAGTGGCTATCCGCGTGCATGTCAAGCAGTTCAGGGGGCAACGCCGGCAATATGCAACCCTGAGATTGCATTTAAGAGATGGGTCGGTTATTATGCAACCCTGAGGTTGCTGAATATGAACGGCCGGATTGAGAAGCGCATTGAATTGAAAGCCCCGGTAGCCCGCGTGTGGCAGGCGCTGACCGGCTATCGCGAGTTCGGCGAGTGGTTTCGGGTAAAGCTGGAAGGTCCGTTTGTGCCGGGGCAGATATCCCGCGGCATGATTACATGGCCCGGCTACGAACACGTGAAATGGGAAGCCGTGGTGCAGCGGATGGTGCCGGAACGGCTGTTCTCGTTCACATGGCATCCCTACTCTGTCGATCCCCAGATCGATTATGCAAAGGAGCCGTCGACATTGGTTGAATTCAAACTCGAGAAGACGGCAGGCGGCACGTTGCTGGTGCTGACCGAGTCCGGCTTCGAGAACATCCCAGCCGATCGCCGTCTGGAAGCGTGGCGCAGAAACGATGGCGGCTGGACCCAGCAAATGAAGAATATCGAGGGCTATGTCGCACAAAAGCCGTAACAAGAGATCGATCACAGGGCGGGAGCAGGCGACGCTTTTTGCCGCGCTGGGCGATAAGACGCGGCTGTTGCTGGTGGCGAAGCTCAGCAGCGGACAGCCGCACTCGATATCGCAACTGACGCAGGGCTCGAGGCTGACCCGGCAGGCGATTACCAAGCATCTTCGCGTGTTGGAGACGGTGGGGATTGTGCACGGAGTTCGCAAAGGCCGTGAGAGCCTGTTCGCATTCAATCCAGATCCGCTTAAAGAAGCCAAGGGATACCTTGACCTGGTTGCCGAGCAGTGGGATCGGTCTCTGGCCCGGTTGAAGCAGTTTGTCGAAGATTAGAACTGGTTGCATAAACTCGGTTTTGAAAGGGCACGGCTTCAACCGCCATTGAAAACACGTAAGTTATTGAATCTTCAATAAGCAAAATGAGCAAGATAGACGAGAAAGGCGCACCCGTAGCACAAATTAGCACAAAATCTGGCGCAGGACCGCTGTATGCATGGGCCGAAACTTCCCAATTGGCGACCATCCGACCACAATGCCGGTCCGGCCCCCTCATCCCTCTGCCCACAGCAATGTCATCCTGAGCCACAGCGAAGGATCTGCGGTTGCCTTTGAAAGTCTCAAAGTGGCGTTACTTCCGAATTGCCGACAATAGGAAAATGATCGCCGACCTGGTCGGCCTGTCGCATCCGGTCAATGCTGCCCTTGCGGTGTCCTTTCGTCGCTCGCCATTGATGATGGCCTCAGGGCTGAAATGAGATAGACTTTCAGGCGTGTCAATAAGTGCAGACATGATTTCCGGTTTTAGCCGCGTCAATGCCGGGCACCTGGCAACCGCCGCCTGATCGTGCGGGGTGGCTTCCGTCTTCCTGCCAGATGCCGGGACCGCAGGCCACTGGCTCGCGAGCCAGTGGCAGCCCGGCGATGTGGTACTGGTCAAGGGCTCACGCGGTGTTCATCTGGAGCGAACCATTGAAGTGCTTCTCAACGGTCCCCTGTTCCAGTGATGCCCGGCTTCAGGCAATCTGCTTGCCGGCGTCAGGGCCTACCGACTGATCGAAGACTGCTTCGACGGTGATGTTTACCACGTGATGCACCGGCGGAAGGCCCTTTGGAGCTGCTTTCATTTGCTCGATCGCCTCATCTAAGAGTGGGCCGGAATTTATTATCTCTGCCGTTCCTTTGATCTGGTATCCCTTGCCCGTTCCCGGGTCCGCCACGGTGACCGCAACATTCTTGTTCTCAAGCAGGTTCTTTCCGGTCTTCAGCGAGAACAGGTCGGCGAACCGGACATGCTGCTCGTCCAACAACGTGAGGGAGCCCTTGGGAGTCACATTGGGGATACCATCGCGAGAAGCGGTTGCCACCCATGCTAGTTTGCCTGGTAAAAAATCCTGAACGTGCTTGGGAATACTGACCATGATCGTGCCTCCAGAGATTCATTGTAGACCGTCGACTTCCTTCTGTTGTCCAGATTGGTTTCGCATCGCTGCCGCGATTACAGCCGCAGCGTGAGCTCGCCGCCTGCCTGGAACGCAATGGGGCAATTGCGTGCCGCTGGGCTGCAAGATCAGGCGTAGCTGACCTCGTCTATTTTGCGTCTGGTCGTATCACCGGCTATGCGGAAGTTTCGATTGCAGGCATCCCGTACTCACTATCTTGCTGGTGAGGCGTAGCACAAAATCAGCACAGAAATTTTGAAGCATTCGCCTCGTGCGTTGATTTGCAGCAGTTACGGATCGGCAGTTTTGAAAGGGCACGACTTTAGTCGTGCCGTAAATGCCGCGACATCAGCGGACTTTAGCCCCCGAGGGAAATTCCCTTGCTGGTTCGATGGCATTTATGCAACCCACTATAGAGCCCGTTGCCGGATAATGGCTCCATGCCGACGGTCACCAAGGGTGGGCTTGCAGAGCTCGAGTATTTCATCGCGGACGTGTTCACTGATACGCCGCTGAAGGGCAATCCGCTGGCGGTGGTGATGGATTCCGTCGGGTTGCCGACGGAGCGGATGCAGGCCATTGCGCGCGAGTTCAACCTGTCTGAGACCACGTTTGTAGAGCGCAAACCGGCTGGCGTGGAGCGGGCCGAAGGCGTGCGCGTGCGTGTCTTCACCACCCAGGAGGAGCTGAACTTTGCCGGCCATCCCACACTGGGCACGGCCACCGTTCTCAAGCTGCACGCGCCCGAAACTGTACGGGCTGATACGGTGACGCTGAAGCTGAACGTGGGCCAGGTGCCGGTGCGCTTTGAGGCGGAGGGTCTGTTTGGCGAGATGACGCAGCGCGATCCGGAGTTTGGCGCGGAACTTGACCGTGCGGAAGTGGCGCGCCTTGCCGGTCTTGCAATAGAGGACCTTGACCCGGCGCTGCCGCCGCAAGTGGTCTCCACTGGAACTGCATTTGCCATTGTGCCGTTGCGCTCGGCAGAGGCACTGGCGCGGCTCCAGGTGCGGCAGGCAGAGGCCACGGCATGGCTGCGCGAACGCGGAGCGCGCTGGTTGTATGTACTAGGGCCCTCACCCGGCCACGCAGACGGCAGCAGGCCCGAGTATCGCGCCAGGATGCAGTTCAACGGCGGCGAGGACCCGGCCACTGGTTCGGCGGCAGGATGTGCCATTGCCTACCTGCTGGCGCGTGGTGCCGTCGCTGCGGGTGAGCGTATTGTGGTGCGGCAGGGTGTGGAGATCGGCCGTCCCAGCGATCTCTATCTTTCCGCCAAAATGAAATCGGCGAGGGTGACCGATGTGCGGGTCGCAGGTAGCACCGTTCTTGTGGCAATGGGACGGCTTTTCCTGCCGTGATGCACATGCTTTCAACAGATATTCATCATTGCAAGTTGCGCCCTGTGTTAGCTCTACCGGATTTCCACTTGTTTCAGGCGGTTTTTCAGCGGCGGTTTCGCTAGTATTTCCCTCTTCCCATCCGACTCCGGTACTCGTACCCTTGCGAACTATTGAAACAATTCAGTCGGCGAGTATGCCGCGCTTGCCTCAGGGCATAAGCAACATATTGACCGCGCACATAGGCCAACCTTCATCGGGTTGATTGCCGGATCGCATAAGCGACAGCGCTGTGCCCGCCCGGGCACAACACGCAGCGCAAGCGATGCGGAGCAAGATCGACCAGGAAGGGAGCGCCTGACCGCGGCTATCGGTCCCGGAAATACATCGTGTCAACCTGCCAACAGAGCGGGTATCGGAGATGTGTGTCCACCAGGCTAGCGAACTTAATCTTCAAGGAGCGGAATTCCAGATCATGCGGCCCAAGAAAGTAATTCTTTGCGTAGACGACAACGAGCAGGATCTTTCCGTACTGAAGTTCATGCTTGCCACAAATGGGTACAAGGTGTTGTCAGCCATCAACGGTCAGGAAGCCATCGGCATCTTTGCCGAGAACCTCGTTGACCTGGTGCTGGCCGATTTCTCCATGCCGCAAATGAACGGCGACCAACTGGTGATGAAGCTTAAGCAGATTGCGGCCCATGTGCCGATGATCCTGCTGGGCGACCCGCAAAAAATGAACGGCGAGTTGCACGGAGCAGACGCGCTGGTGGGCAAAAAAAACTGCTCCTCGCAGGAGTTGCTGGAGCGCATCAAGGTGATGAGCGCCCGCAAGCGCGGTCCCCGCAAGGGCGTGCAGCGCATGCAGCAGGGCGCAGAACTCGCCGTCGCCTCGTGAGAAATGCAGAACCCGCCGCCCCACGGGCGAAGGCCTGTCCGCAATAGCTCCGGCAGCGAACAGCACTTCGACGTGGTGTGGGGGGTGCTCCACAGCGGCCAGGGATCTGAAGACGCAGCGCCCTCTTCCCTGAGGCCGGCTCGTTTTCCTGTCACGTATTCAAATTATTCCCGTAATAACGCCGGCCCTTGACGACTCGGAGCGGTCCTAGGCATACTCGCCAACTGAGCCCAGTCTGGTGTATGTTCCTTCGCACCAGCGGAAGAAGGCTTTTCATGGATCTCATTCTGATTCGTATTCTCTTTGTGGCCCTGCTGTCAGGGGTCTGTTATTTCCTTCATCCTTTCGGCATCACAGGATGGGTGGGCGCGGCCACGGGCGCAGGGGCGGCAGGCGCGGTAATTGTATTCGAACTTCGCGTGCGGGCACTGAGCCTGCGACGCCTCATTGGCGCGGTGGCCGGTAGCGTATTGGGCATCTTTGGAGCGGCGTTGTTCTGCCTGGTCCTGCGCTCGGCGCCACTGACGGGGTCCACTTTGGCGGCGTTGCAGATTTTTGTGCTGCTGCTGATGACCTACGTAGGCCTGGTGGTGGGAGCCAACAAGGGCGACCTGCTGAATCCGGCGGCGTTGGGCACGGTTTTCAGCGGCGAGCGCCCCACCCGGCGCAGCGCCAAAGTGCTTGACACCAGCGTGATCATCGACGGGCGTATCGCGGACATTGCTGAAGCTGGCTTTATCGACGGCATGATGGTGGTGCCGGAGTTTGTATTGCGGGAGCTGCAGATCGTCGCCGACTCCACCGACGCGTCAAAAAGGCAACGCGGACGGCGCGGCCTCGACATGCTGCAGCGCATGCAGTCCAACACCAACATCCAGGTGCAGATTGTCCCCGACGACTTTCCCTCCATTCGCGAGGTGGACCTGAAGCTGCTGGAGCTGGCCAAGAAGTGGGAAGCCAAGGTCGTGACCAACGATTTCAACCTGAACAAGGTGGCCCACCTGTACCGCGTGGAAGTGCTGAACATCAACGACCTGGCCAACGCGCTCAAGCCGGTGGTGCTGCCCGGCGAGCGCATGACGGTGCTGATCCTCAAGGAAGGCAAGGAGTACAACCAGGGCGTAGGCTACCTCGACGACGGCACCATGGTGGTGGTGGACCATGCGCGGAAGATGATCGGGAAGTCCGTAGACATCTCCGTGACCAGCGTGCTCCAGACCGCCAGCGGCAAGATGATCTTCGGCAAGATGGACGAAAACGGCAAGGGCGAACCAGGCAGGGCGGGGCCGGTGGAGATGGCGCGGTAAGTTGCATCCCCAGAGAGCGCCGCGCAAAGCCGTAAAATGCGCTCTCCCCAGTCGCACAACCTATATCAGGCTATGCCTGGCACTCCTGAGAAGATGCCAGGCATGAAAACCCATCTTTCTTACCGAATTGAAGTTGGTAGCAAACAAGAAGGTGCAGAGATAAAAGCAGGCATAGAACCATGCCGGCGAGTAGTCGAGGAAGCGAAGTGGCAGCCGGGAAAGCAAAGCGCGCAGCTTCCCGATTGAGCAAAGGCTGCCGATTCCGATGCCAATCAGCGCCCCGGCCACAACGTCCGTCGGGTAGTGGTCACCCAGATAGATACGGGGCAGACACACAATAAAGAACGCATGGCAATAGCTTAGAATCCCAGCCTTCCGTGAAACCAGGTAGATGCACGTGGCAAGAGAAAAGTACAGCACGGCGTGGTCGCTCGGGAACGAGCTCCAATGGATGAGGTAGTTATAAACCCCAAGCGTTCCAAGCGGAGGCCGGAAGTGCAGTTCCGGAATAACGTACGGCCGCTCACGGAATGGCAGCAAGAGGGCAAGACCACGGGCGACAAACAGGGCCGCGAACGACACCGCGAGCCCGGCGAGGATGATCTCTCTGTCTCTGGCCTTGGTTTTGCTGTCGCGGAACCATGCCCACCAGTAGAAGCTCGTGGCGATTCCGCCTGCGACAAACGTATCTTCTGAAATGAAGGCTACCGTCTGGTCGAGCGATATGGATCTCTGCGCAAATTGATTCAGAAACTGCAAAATGCTGGTGTCGAATGGGTTGACCATGATCGATCTCATTTCTCTGAATGATTTTACATGGGGTCGTCGCTTTTCCAGCAGGCTCAAAGCGCCGGAATCTTCGAGCCGCCCTGCGGACAGGTGCTCCAGGTCCCGATTTTGGGACCTCGGAGAGCTCGAACCCAATTCGACGGGTCTGGTGTCAAGACGCGCTCAACTCCCCGGCCCCAAGCCTGATCTGTTGACTATGACTATTCCGCCAGCCCCCAACCAGCGCCGCAGAGCAGCAATGCCTCTCGCAAGCCCGCCTTCTCGGTACTCATCAAGTCTCAATGAGCGCCTTGGCGATTATGCCTAAGTTGAGAATCAGATTGGATGGAATTGTCCCCGGTCCCCGAAGGCGAGGGACCGGGGGCACCCTGGTCTGGATAAACTTTCAGTTAAGACCGGGGCCACCCGCCGGAGCCTAGCACGGAATAGTGTCTTTTCGATGCAACTCAGCGTGAGTGGCGCGAGGTTTGGCACGTTCCGCATGGAGCTATACTTTAGGCACCCGGAGAGACTATGCGGAGACAGGTGGCTGATCGAATCAGGAAAGCTACAACTTTTGTCCTCGCCATGTTCTTATGGCTTCACGCAATTCTCTTTCTAGATTTTCAGTCGCCGCTCATCGTCACGCTGTCTGGTTTTGCCAAACTCACAAGCTCTGAGGTCGTCCTTCTCGTATTGCTATTTGCGTTCTCGCTGCTGGCAGGGGCGGGTTTCTGGAGAATGCTTCTAAGCATCCTGTACATCTACTTCTTTCCATTTGTGCTGTTTTGGCGTCTCTTCCAGATTTTTGTTGTCGTCCTTCGTTTGATAAATGTTTGGTTTAACGCCCAAAGAGGCATACAGCCGTCGGAATCGGCAACGGCTCCAACCACAATACACGCTATAACAACAACGGCTCAAACCCAACCGGCTGTCACCCCTAAGCCTGGAGTCAAGAAGGACAAGCCGCTGTGGCATTATCTGCTGCGGCCTTTCCAGAAGTTCACGTTTCTCTGGTGCATTCTTCTGCTCATCACAACTCACAGAGCGATTCTTTCGATTTGCTTAGTGGTTGTATCGGTGCAACTGGCAAGAAAAGTGTTCTTTGTTTTGAAGTTTCTTTACTTTTCTGACGTGTGGTGGCAAAAGTATCGCCCGGTCATGTTTGCTGGCCTACAGAAAACACTGGATGCGTTCGACGCAATTGCCCCCGATGTTGGCCCAAGCAATGAACTAAAGCAGCTAATCGGCCAACTGGACTTGTGGGAAAAGATTCTGAACTTCCTTACGGACTCATACCTAATGTCGCGGTGGGGTGCTCTCATCGTGGCCGCTGTGCTCGGCACTATCTACACGTACTTTGCCTTCCTCTTTTCTTTCCTTTATCACGGCCTTGCTTACGCCTGGGGCGTCCAGTTTGCGTGGTCTGACGCGATTGTAACTTCCGCGTTCATCCCATTCCTCATTACGGATTTGCCAAAGGTGGCCGTTGTCAGATTCGTTGGTGGTATCCACTGCACGTTGATCGTCGCAGTTGGTGTAGGAACAATCGTGAGATTCTTCCGCCGCAAGTTGGATGATGTTCGCAAGTCCGCTGAGGAAATGAGGAAACGTCTAGCCGATCAAAGCGTGCGTGAAAAATACTTGCTTGTACGGGAAAAGCAATCGCTCAGCGAACAAAAGCCAGCAATTCCTCCCACTCCTCAGCCCAAGGTTAGGAAAGGACGGAAGGCTAAACCAACAGCCACTTCTTGACCGGCGGGTGGCCCCGGTCCCGGTGATCTTTCCAAACCACAGTTGAGGGTGCCCCCGGTCCCTCGCCTTTGGGGAGCGGGGATGCACAGCCCTCAATCCGGAATCCGATCTCGGTACGCTCGGTCAACCGCGGAAGATCCATCAGGTCGATCCCAATTGGTGCGTACAGGCCAAACCACTCTTCCAGGAAACATCAAGATTCCATCGGGTTCCGAAATCAACCCCGCTCATCCCCGCGAGCTGGCTGCGTGCCAGCGACAGCAGCACCCCGTCTGCCCCGGGAGTCCCCAGCGACAGGTCCTCATCGCTGGGGTGGTTCGCCCGGTGCCCTCTCGCCTGATCTCTGTTCCCTGTTCTCGGTTCACTGATCACTGTTCACTGATCTCTGTTCCCTGTTCCCTGTTCCCTGTTCACTGCTCACTGTTCACTGATCACTGCTCTACCAACTCTTCCGCGCTCACCGTCAATTGCGCCAGCTTCATCGCCACCTCCAACGCCTCCCTCTTCCGCGCATCTCCCCGGTCCGTCTTCCTTGGCCGAATCCGCACCCCCTCCCGCCGCAGCGCGACGCGCACACCTTCCAGAAGCGCCTTCCGCCACCCAATCGCTTCCAGCCACGGCTTACGCTCTGCCAACTTCTTCTCGTATGCCTTTGTTTGCTTTGTCGCCCGCGCCTTTTCGCGCGCCGCCTCCTGTTGGGCCGCCATCTCCTCCAGCGACCCCTTGCGTGGCACCAGTGCGTACACCAGTTCGCAATCCAGTCCCTTCGCAGCCTTCCGCAGCGTCGCCAGCATAATCCGCGATTGCATCTCCGACTGCTCCAGCCTGTAAACTTCCCACCGCGCCACTCCCAGCCGCCGCGCAACCTCGTTCACTGGAACCCCCACCGCTTGCCGCACCGATCTCAACCACCCGGCTACGCGGCAGTTTCCCTTCCGAGCCACCCGAAACCCCAGCAGCGCATCGTCCATCTCCCGCCGCTTTCGCTCCTGAGCCGTCTCACTCATAACGCCCTCCCCGCCGTAATCCGCAGAAACCACACTTTTTTTGACACAGTTGTCCCATATCCATCTCCTAAGACAATGAAAGAAAACATGTTAGATTGATTTTCCAAACGAGCGATATGGCCCAATTCCCGCTCCGCGCCTCACGTAGAATCAATAACTTAGTCGATCCTGAAATAGCGAGC
>PLSM01000041.1 GCA_003165075.1 Acidobacteriaceae bacterium
CTGACGTATGCCCTGCGTAACGCAGATTGCCATGCCAAGAACTTGGCGCTGCTGTATACCTCGCGTAGAGATGTGCAACTGTCGCCGGCCTACGACTTCCTGACGACCAGCGTGTATGCGGGCTATCAGCACAATCCGCCGGGGATCAGTTTTCTGGGCAAGAAGACCTGGATGCCGGGAAAGAATCTGGCAAAATTCATCGCCGGCACTTTTGGAATTCCAGCGAGGGAACAAGCCATACTCGTTGATTCCATAAGCGAGGCGGTTGCCGAGGTTGTGCCGCTGGTCCACGAGAAGATGCGGAAACTTCCTGCCTTCCGAGACGTTGGTAAGCGAATGCTTCTAGCCTGGGAGGAAGGTATCATGGGGCTGCGGGATCGTCATGTCTACGCATCCGGCGATTGGCCGGCAGGTCAAGTAATCAAAGGAATATCGGACCCGCCAAAACCGAAGAATCCAAGAGCCGCTATCGGTCGTTCTCCACTTCTTGGTGATCGTTCGAGGAAGCCATGAGAAGGCCTAAACTGCGTATGCCTTCTACTGCCTTACTCCAGACGAGAATATCTGTGAGGAGCAGCTCATCGAAATTGTCTCCAACTCAATCGGTAGTGTCAGCATCGCTGGCACAAATTCACTTTGGAGTTGAAACACACCCAACGCCCCCCAGGTTGCACGGATGCCCTGCAAACCATATCGAGGCCAGCGCGGCCACTCCACTGGTGCCTACCGTGCCGCCGATCTTGCGAATGGCCTTGAATGACCTGTGTCCGCTCCGCCGTGTCCGCCGCAATCTCCCTTCAACCGGCGTCCGAACTGAGGTAGCTATCCTCCGCGCAAGCGATGGAGATTGCCGTGAGGGAATCTCCTAGACTACCAGCGTCAAGGTGGTCAGAGGGTTAGGCTGGATGACAAGCCCAACATATGTGAACCGCCACAGGCATCGTTAGCATGGACCAGCCAAAGACGCTGACAGGCTGAGGCCAAAAGGTAAAGCAGTCTGCTGACCGACCTCAAAAGGGTCGAGGAGTCGTACGCAACTCATGCGCTCGACCTGACAATCGGTCTTGGTTACGTCGAGCGCCTGCTGGCTAACCAGCATGTTGAAAAGTACATGGCGAAGCACCATGTCGAACTCCTGAATGAGTTGAAGAAGCTGGTCAAGGAAAAGGCCGAAAAAATGTCCCGCACGCTTCCCGACCCCGTCCGGATTCCTCCCAAATCTGCGAAATCGTCGGCTAAGCCCTCATCGGAAGCAGTAGCCTGACGCTTCTGCATACGAATCCATGCGAACAAATCCACTCGATAATATTTATTTTCAATAGGTTACGTTCTTTCGTCTCGTTGCGATTACACGGAGATCAGTCGGAGTTTCACCTTATGCGTAAATTGGCGGCGAAACTTTCAGCTTATGCGGTCTCTCACTTTCACTTTATGAGGGTTCCAGTTCTGTAAGTAGTTGAAAAGAACAGCACGTCGATTTCACCTTATGCACAAACCCACACAAATACCCCTCGTACCGGGCCATCTCTACTCAACGTATGTCGGCTTTGCATGCAACAGATGCTCTGTACGCGACTATGTCCCTTTGGGTAAATGATCCGATGAAGTGCGATTCCCTTTAGGCTTGGTGAGGTCGGCGAGGTCTTCAATAGCCACAATGCTCCGCGAAGGCTCGGGCTTTGCTTTGCGACAGATGGTTAGCGACTCGCGGGAGTTGAAGGCTGGACAGCCTCATAAATTGCCCACCCCAAGGCACCGGCACTGCCGGCAATCAGGGTAACGAGAAGTGGCTTCTTAACTACTAGCGGTGCGTGGGGACCGGCATTTTCTTTAGCGGTTGCGACGTTAATCACATAGCGCGCTCCGCCACCCGCTGCTCTCACCTGGGTATCGCACGTTCCGGTGATGATAATGCCCTTTCCAACCAAGGCTTCGAGATTCGCGCCCGTCAGCTCATAAGAGATGCCAAGATCGGGCGTGGGCAGCAGCAGATAGTAATGACCATTCGCTTTGGTCAGGGTTCCATAGAGAGTCATCGGAACCACGCCTGGCGTGTTTGGTACGCCAGGTTGTTGCGCTCCAAATGAAAGCGCATCTCCGGGGTGCACGCTCGCCAGCAAAAGCCCGCGGTTGTTCGTGACCCGGAATCCTCCCGTCAGTGCCGCCACCTCTACCGTGTTTGCATCGCTCATTGAAACCACGCCACGGGAGTTTGGCTCGCTCGGAGTCACTTGAAGGCCGTTCGCTTCCAGTTGAAACGAACTGGATCCCGTCCATGCGCTCGACCCTTGCTGGAGCACAAGCCGGTCGCGATGCAAGGTGCCCCGTGAGCCGGTCGCAAGCTTGATCTCCACACCCTTATCCAGGCGCAGAACTGCTGAGGCCTGCCCGGTTTCAACCACCGTCCCATCGAAGAGCGTGGCGTCTCCTTTGACCGCGTAGCCGTCCACGCGCATATCGCCCCTGACGCTGGCAGTGCCGATCGATGTCGTGCCGGCTGTTGCATAGGTAAGCGTGCAAAATAGCATTACGAAAGCAGACAGTTTCCTGATCATGATTCGCCTCCCACGCAAACCGCTGATTCCTCAGTCCTTCTCATCCCTTTGTATACATCAATTCTCATCCCTTTGTATACATCAAGAAGACGCCACCAGCAAATCAATTTCCCCTTAATCTTCGTCACTGCCATAATGGCAATGGCTGGCAGAGCACATTCGTCAAACTTCATAATAATACCCTCATTTACTGATTCTGAGAGTTCGAACTCGATCCCGGCCGCCGCTCCTCCCATGCCGAAGCGCAATTAGTTGTCTTGCAGCATTGGAATGGCAGCGTAAAATCGCCCCCTCAAGGGCCGTTTGACAATTTAATTCAAGATGCTACGCTTTCGGGAAGGCTAATCGTGATAATGCTGCCTGCACAATTTCTTCCCGTCGCAATCCGCACAGCCGTCGTAGGCGTCTGCTTGTTGGATATCTGGAACTCGTGGAAGGTTGCACGCGCCGATTACTTGTTCCGGCAGGACACTGCGGAATCGATTCGCTCGGCTATCTCCTTGGCGCCCGACGCATCCGAGTACTATGTGCGTTTGGCGCAGTTGGATGATGTCCATGGCCGGGATCTGCTGGAAACTGCACTCCGCCTGAACCAGTACAATGCCCAGGCTTCCATCGAACTCGGACTGCGGTATGAGGCAGACGGCGACTATCCACGGGCGGAGAAACTTCTCCTCCAAGCCTTTGCAGTTGATCATACCTATTTGCCCCGTTGGAGTCTTGTCAATTTCTATCTGCGCCGGGACAACATGCCCGCATTCTGGACATGGGCTCGCAGCGCTGCGGAAATGCCGGCCGATGACGTTGGGGCGTTGTTTGAGCTGTGCTGGCGGGTGTCGCCGGATCCCCAGAAGATTGCCGGGATCCTTCTTGAGGACAACCCCGCATTAATCCGCCAATATCTCAATTTTCTGCTTGGGAAGAACCAGCCGCTCGCCGCGGCTGACACCGCTCCGCGCCTCATCCGCACCGGCACACCGGAAGCGGATCGTACGCTGCTGTTCTCTGTTGTGAACCGGTTAGTTTCCGCGAATGACGGGACCGCAGCCAACACGCTGTGGCATGAACTGATCCAGCGGCATTGGATTGTTGCCGACACAACGGTGCCCAATAACGCTGCCTTTGCGCGGGATCCGCAGCCCGTCAGCTTTGACTGGACGCTATCATCTATTACCGGACTGAATTCCTGGCCGGGACCATCCGGCCTGGAGACTGAATTCACAGGAAACGAGCCGGAAAACAGTTCAATTGCAGAACAGACCGTGGTGTTGGCGTCCGGCAACTACAGGATGAAATACTCCTATCGCACCACGGATATCCCTCCCGATACGGGAATTCAATGGCAAATCGTCGATGCGAAATCGGGCGCCGTCCTTGCCACTTCTCCCAGCCTCTCCAACCCCGCCATAACGAGTGCAACGCTGCCGTTCTCTGTTCCACCAGGCGCTCCACTTCTGCGCCTTCGTCTCATCTACCAGCGCGCTCTCGGAACACCTCGAATCTCGGGCACGCTCATGGTACGATCAATCCAAATTGAAACTTCTACGTAATCATGACTTGCCCACGCTGTAGCAGTTCCGATCTCCGCGCGTCCCAGCACTTTCACTGGGGCGATGTCTTCCAGAGCATTCGCGGAAGGCAGGCGTATCGATGTAGAAAGTGCCGACATCGTTTCTTTGCTTCGAAATCCGCTGCACCAGCCACAGACCGGCTGCATCACACCAAACGCACCCACGGAACTGCACGGCTCTGGAGTCCGGGCAGTCGAAGGCGTCTTGCACGCTGGTCAATCGTGATCCTGATCTTCGCCATGATGTTCGCAATATTCTGGTTTTTCCTCACCTTTCTCACCACGGATCGAGACTTCTCAAGAGATTTCAGAGAAGTGAAATTTCTCAAGACCAGTTCCTCGGTATAAGTGGCACGATCCGGCGATCTGGCACAAAGGCTTCCCAACCGGCGTGGAAAAAACCACGACGAAGGTCCGCAGTTCGCCGCAAGCGACGTCCGATCTTCGAGGAAATCCTCCTGGGTTCGCCGTCGTCGACGAGGGCAGGCTCCCTATGTGGGAGAATCAACTTTGGCAACTGGTTTTGACATCCGCCGGACACTCCTGTCCGACAATCGCGTCATGTAGAGTGCTCCCAGAAGCGCGAACATCCAGCCCGAAACCCCGGGACGTGGAAATGGGTAATCCACACACGCGTGCAGCATGACCGCAACCAAGCCAAGGCCCCAGGGATGCCGAATGGCTGTGGGAATGGCTCCGGCAAAGGGAATCAAAACCAGCAGCAGGAAGGGGATTCCACCGTCTGCGGCAAACTCCGCCCAGTCGTTGTGGACATGGTTGGCATAAAAAGGGAAATCTCTGATTGCAAATCTCTGGTAGACCTGCGGGAATGTCTCGAGACCGTATCCGGTCAGCGGCCGATGTTTCGCCATTTCCACCGCCGCCACCATGAACTCGCGCCGCCCCGCATACAGGTCCTTCTGATGAAAGCCTTCCCAGACGTTTTCCCATCCCACTGCAAAGGTGAACGCCGCAGCAAGGATCGGAACCACAACCAGTATCGCGGTGGTTGAACGGGAAGGGAGACCGGTCTTCGGGTCCCGCAATCGCACCAGCCCGATCGCCAGCATCGCCAGTAGTTCCGCCGTGCAGAGCAGAGTGCCCGCACGCGAAGCCGACCCAATCACAGAAGCATAGAGAACTCCGCCGGCAAGCCCATACCACCAGGATCGCCACCCCTCGCGGAGGGCCCTCCAGAGGGCGATAGGCAGGGCTACTTCGACAAATTGCGCGTAATTATTGCGATTGGCGAAGGTTGCATATACATCCTGATATCCGGTCGGAAATATCCACAGGACCCGGCCTTCAGAGGTGAAGAGCTGGGTGATGCAGAGCACAGCCATGGCCGTTGCGAAAAAAAGAATTACGCTTAGGAAGTTGCGCTGGGCCTTCCTCGATCGTGTCACTGTCTGGCTTAGAAAGAATACCCCGGCAAGAGCTCCCCATCGCAAGACACCTTCGCGTGTTTGAAAGCTGGAAGAAGTGGTGTGCGCAACGATTTGGAACACGCCCCAGACCGGGATCAGGTACACGAGCCATGGCACTACGCCACCCGCCACACGCTCCTTTCCTCGCCGAATGCCAGCGAGCAGGTACGCGGCAACAAGAACATAGATACCGATCTGAAAGGACTGAAGCGCCCAGGCTTCCCGGACAAAGACGGTAGAAGTGGTGAAGGCCAGAAGCAGAAACAGCAATGTGCCCACGATCACAGGTGTGTGCCGGAGGACCGTAATTGCCGGGCTGGCTGGCCCGGCGTCTGCGCGAATCTCTATGATAGACAATGCGCCATTTTAAGCTTGTTTGCCGGCTTGTTGGCAAGTCGGCTTTCGCTGTCGCCGAGGAATCCACCCATTGCCCATTCCTCCAGACGGGCATCATCTCTCGCCTGGCTGCAGTGAATCGCGATCCCGTGCATTGGGAAGCCGATTCTCGTGATCCAACACAATGGACTGCACAACAGCATGGCGGAGCAGTCGAACGGCGTTCCAGAAACCCGAAGCCAAAGCTGGCCCATGAGGCTCATTGAGGTTCTGGCGACCAGTTCGCGCGGATTTCCGTCGCGGCCGGAAAAGGGCTCCAAAATGAGGCGGGATAATTTTTTGCAGACTACTACCGTCTTGACGCTCTACTCTCTTGTAGCAACGCGGCGGATCCTGCATTTTGGGCCAGCTACGAAGCACATGAGTAGAGAACAAACAGCCACTATGTCAAGGGCGGAGCATTCAGTCGAGGTCAAGTCTTTCAGACAAGCGCATACGAGGAAATGCAGAAGATCGCAAAGTGTGAAAGGGATCTTCTCGAAGACTTTTGGAAAATACGGCAGGCTGTGCTGCTCAGCGATGAGGCATTGAAACACCGCTTTGGACGGATCATGGCATAACGACAGCTTCTGTAGGTCGTGGAGGACTGAAATCAGTGCAGTGGGCTGGGGCCGGATCCGTCGGGATCTCCTTAGATCCCGCGCTGCTTGCCGACTTGCCGATGCCGATCCGGAGGTTGTCTCTACGTTGCCCCACGGCAACAAAATCGAGCGCTAGAATAATCTGGGCCTGGAGGCTACGATGGAGCCGTTCCGCTTTCATCTCTTTGTTTGCATGCAGGAAAAGCCAGAAGCTTCGGCGCTAAGGAAGAGTGACCCACTTGCACTTCCCAGAAGTGACCCGAGGCAGGAACAGGATTGGGAGGGGTAGGGATATATATAGCATCATCCCGCGCCGCAGGCGCGGCTGGGTTTTGCTTTTCAGTGTCATCCCACGCCGAAGGCGTGGTTGCGACATGCTCTTTGCATGCGCCATCAGGATGGGCGGAGCCCGTGGAGTTTCTGCCGTGCGTATTGGAAGTATTCTTCTCCAACTTCCATTTCGAGTACTTCATCGATGACCGGCAGGAAGTAGGCCAGGGAGCGCACGGTGGTTAGCGGCGGAGCATCGGCGGGGCGGATCAAGCGGCGAACCGCGGCCAGCACGAGTGCGTTCTCAACTATGGACAAGGGAACGCCGCGTTGATAGAGGTGGACGGCCAGCATGCGGTCAGGCCGGCGCAGGTTGCCGCAGGTTCCCGGTGTGTTGCGATAGGCTTCCAGAACCTTGCGCACGTAGTCTTCGCGGCCGGATGGTTGTTTATCCATGGCCGTCTCCTCAGCCTTGCGGTTCGCGCAGCGATGGTCCGTCGATGTCTATGGTGTGGCAGTAATGGCGGACGCGGCTCAACAGCGCATCGACCATGGTCGGATTGCCGGGGAAGTTGCCCCATGCGGCATAGTCGAGATTGGTTGTGATGATCGTAGAGCGGCGGTGGTAGCGCTCCTCCATCAGCTTGCGGACGTGGTTGTTCTGTTTGGCTTCGACCAACTCGTTGACCAGTGCCGCAGCCGTGGTGAAGCGAACGCGCCGCTTCTGCCTGCACGCAGCCAGACACAGGCCAGTAGCCAAGTGCGTCTTGCCAGTACCGCACTCGCCGATCAGTACAATCGGTTCCTTGCGTTCGATATAACCGCCTTCGGCCAACTCGCGAATGCGGGGCGCAGAGATCTGCTGCGCTTGCGCAAAGTCGAACTCTTCCAGCGTCTTCAAGCGCGGCAGTTGCGCATCGCGAATGCGGCTGTCGATGGCGTGCCGGTCGCGCTCTTCGCACTCGATGGCCAGCAGTGCTTCGAGATAGCGGATGTGGCTGTGATTTTCCTTTACCGCCTGCTCGGCCAGCGGCACGAAGTTGGCGCCCACCGTGGGCAACCGGACCGCTTTGCAGTACTGAAGCACGCTGGCGTATTCCAAGGCTTGCGTCTGGTTTTTCATTGGATGGCCCCCGTGGTGTTGGCCAGCAGCAAGTCGTAGTTATCCATCACCGGCATGGGCCGCTCGTACTGTTGCAGTTCTTCGGCCAGGGCAACGGCATACTGGCGGCGTTGTTCCGGATCGGGCATACGCAGTAGATGCAGCACGGCGGCTGAATCGCTGATCCCCAGACGCAACGCATCTTTTACGGCAGCGATCAGCTTTTCCCATCCATCGATCGAACCGGCACGGACCAGGGCGATCATCTCGCGGGTTCCCTTACTCTTGCCATGACGCTGCTCCAGCTCGCGCCAGATCGCATCCAGGCAGGCGGGCCAGCGGCCAGCCTGACGCCACTGCTGCAAAGGGGTCGAACCCTTCATGGCTCCCGGCTTCCGCTCCAGCACATCCAGATAGTGTTCGAGATCGAGGATCTCATGACCACGTCCGTAACAGCGCGGATGTTGCGCTGCCACCTTGTTGTCATGCATGATCTCCACGCTCAACGGAGCAACTACCGCTGTTACGCGCAGCCCTGGCCAGAGCGGGGTCGAATACCAGTTGGTCTTCACCTTCACGCGGCCCTTGCCGTCCACCAGCAGTGGATAGAGCAACTCGTGGATCGGAAAGCCTTCCGCCGCCAACGGCGACAAGTGCTCGCGCTCCAACTCGCTGGCCGCGCTGATGGTCATGCTCCTGCCGATGATGGTGCGGCTGCGGTTGGCTACGCAGTCGGCCAATACTTGTTGGTTCAACGCAGTCAGATCGCTGGCCTCCGGTACAGGCACAAGCAAGTTGCGCCGGAACCAGCCCAACTCGCCTTCCACGCCGCCCTTTTCGTTGCCGCTGGCCGGGTTGCNNCCGCGCAGAATCTTCTTCACCACGGACTTCATGTTGTCGTAGCGCAGGGTCTTGAAGACACCGCCAAAGTAGGCGAACGCATGTTCGTGGGCTTCGAGCAGCGCTTGCTGCGTGGCGTGCGGATAAGCCCGATGGAACGCGTCGCCCGAGCCCATGCTGCGCATCGCGAAGAACTGAAGCTTCACAACTTCGCCGCCCAGCTTGGCCATGCCCTCGAACCAATCCACCTGAGCTTCCTGGCCCAGTTCGTAGCTCTGCGGCACGAAGAC
>PLSM01000163.1 GCA_003165075.1 Acidobacteriaceae bacterium
CTTGTTCTCGGCGCCGCCATGATTTCGGCGTTGTTCATTTTTTCGTTGATGACATGGTGGAGCATTCTGATCGGCGTTGCGTTCTGGCCTTTGGCCACTTCGATGTTGGCTCGATTGGCGAAGGTCGATCCAATGATGCGCGATGTTGCAACGCGGAGCTTGCAGTACAAGGCATACTACCCGGCTAAATCACGGCTTTCGAGCAGGAGTACCACTCAGCGGCGGAGTTGGAAATAGCCGTTGCTGGAAATAAGGAAACGGTAGGGGAAAATGATTTCGTTTGCGGTGTTTTTACTTCTAGCGTGCGCGGGTGTGTTGGCGTGTGTCGTGATTGCCTGGGCAGCTCGCGGTACGCGGGCCGAGGAGGGCCGGAGGTGGGTCGCCGGGCTTCCCGACCTATTGCTCTATGCGTCGATGATCGACGATGGCATCCTCCTGCTTCAGGATGGCGCGTTGATGGCGACCTGGCGCTATGCAGGTCCCGATCTCGGTTCCGTCACTCACGAAGAGATGGCCGCTCTTGCGGAGCGATTGAATTCCGTCCTGAAGCTCGGATCGGGCTGGTTGGTGCATTGCGATGCGATTCGCTCGGAAGTGAGCGAATACGCGAGGCAGGGAGCCTTCCCGGACTCGGTAACGAGTTTGATCGACGATGAGCGCAGAGCCCAGTTCAAGGCCGAAGGCCGACATTTCGAGAGCACATATTACATATCGCTCACCTATCTCCCTCCGATGCGGAGCGAGGAGAAGGTCAAAGGATACCTCTTCAAAGGCGGCGAAGAGGACGGTAAGACTGCTGGGGAGACGGCTCTCATCTATTTCAAGGACCGTCTCGGCCTCTTTCACGATGTGTTGAGTTCGCAGGTACGTGTGGAGCGGCTTTGTGGACACCCTGTTGTAGGAGACGACGGAGCGGAAACCGAGTGGATCAGTTGCGATCTTGCGCGCTACGTGCGGCGTTGCGTGACGGGGGAGGATTATCCGTTCGTACTGCCGGCGATTCCTGTTTTCCTGCATGACCTCATCGGCTGCGTGAGCTTCAAGACCGGCATCGAGCCGATGGTTGGGAACAAGCATATTCAGATCGTCGCGATCGACGGATTCCCGGCGACAAGTTTTCCGGGGATTCTTGCTGCTCTGGATACACTGCCCTTTGAGTACAGATGGAACACGCGAGCTGTGTTGCTCGATCCGGAAGAGGCGAAGAAGATCATCACCGATGCCTTGAAGAAGTGGACAGCGAAGGCGCGGGGGTTCATCGACCAGTTGATGGGCAGGCCGCCCAAGCGCATCGATCCGTTCGCGTTGAAGATGATGGAGGATGCGACCGTCGCCATCGGCGAAGCGTCCAGCGGCGATGTGCAATTCGTTCTTTACTCGGGAAACATCATCCTCATGGATGAGGACAACGAGGGAGTAAAGGATCGCGCCCGGCAGGTTGCGAAGATCATCAAGAATCTCGGCTTTGGGGCGCGGTTGGAATCGTTCAATGCCGTGGAGGCGTGGCGCGGCACGCTGCCTGGAGATGGGTATCGCAACGTCCGCCGCATCATCCTGCACACGTTGAATCTGGCCGACTGTATGCCGATTGCNNTTCAACCTGCATGTGGGAGACCTGGCGCACACGCTGGTCGTCGGGCCTCCGGGAGCCGGCAAGAGCACGTTGCTGTGCGGCATTGAGGCGCAGTTCTTCCGGTATCCGAATGCTCAGGTCTTCGTGTTCGACAAAGGGTACTCGGCCTGGGNNGGAGAGTTCTACAACCTGGGCTCGGAGGACGGTGGAATGAGTTTCGCGCCGTTCGCGGAACTCGATACCCCTGGAGATATAGCCTGGGCCGCGCAATACATCGAGCAGTTGTGCGCCTTGGCAGGTCATACGGTTGTACCGGCTGAACGCAAGGAGATCTTGAAAGCGCTTCAGCTTCTGGTCCAGTCGAAGACGAGGACCTTCACTGAACTCCTGGTGAACTTGCAGAACCTGTCCTTGCGGGACGCGTTGCGGGTGTACACGCTTGAAGGCTCACTTGGGGGATTGCTCGAAGCCAAGGCAAACCAAAGCGTACTCGGCCACGGCCGGTTCATGGTGTTCGAGATGGAACACCTGATGGGGATGGGGGAGCGGGCCGTGGTTTCGGTCCTGCTCTTCCTCTTCCATCAGATCGAGAAGCGCCTCGATGGGTCGCCCACGGCAATCGTTCTCGATGAAGCGTGGGTGTTCCTAAAGCATGAACTCTTCAAGGAGTTTATCCGGGACTGGGCCAAGACGTTGCGGAAAGCGAATGCGGCGTTGATGCTCTCGACGCAGAACTGGTCGGATATTTTCAATTCCTCTCTGAAAGATGTGTTGATCGAGACTTGCCCGAACAAGATTTTTCTTCCTAATCCCGAGGCCACTAGCGAGACGGTGCGCGTGTACTACGAGATGTTGGGAGTCAACGCTCGGGAGATTGAGATGATTTCTCGCGCCATCCCAAAGCGTGAGTATTACCAGCGGACGCCCAACGGGCGCCGGCTCTTCAATATCGGATTCGGTCCTGTTGCTCTCGCATTTGTGGGCGTGAGCGGTCCGGAGGTGCGCGCTCGCATCGGCGAGATCCGCAAGACGCACGGCGAGGGATGGATCTCGGAATGGCTGCGCGTGCGCGGTGTTCCTAACTGGGCGGATTACTTCGAGACGAAATACGGAATGAAGAAATCCGGCCTAAAACTTGTGCCCTGAGGAGGAGAGCATGAAGAGGTTGCTGCTTCGTATCGGTATCGTCATGGCCGGATTCATCTTCACTGTGAGTCTGAATGTGGATGAAGCACATGCGGGCGTCGTCGCGGGTCTCGCCACGGAGTGGACCCAAATTATGAACAATGTGCAACTCGTTCTTCAATACGAGCAGCAGATTCAACAGTACGCAACCCAGCTTCAACAGGCGCAGACGCAAATCGAGCACCTAGAGGAGGCATACAAGCAAACTGCGGCGATGGTTCAAGGGATTGGCAACGGCAATTTTAATTTCAGCGCGATTGCCAACGATCTCTCCGCACTGAACGGTGTCGTGCAGTACGGGAATGGCCTGGCGTACTCGATGGCCAATCTGGACGATGAGTTCAATGCGCGCTTCCCCGGCTATGGGAATGCGAACCCGACGAATTACGCGGGCATGTATCGGAATTGGTACAACACGAACCTGGATACCGCTCACTCGGCGCTGAAGGTTGCGGGGCTTCAATATTCGCAGCTGAACAACGATGCCGCGCTGGTGCAGACATTGCAGCAGCAGTCGCAGAACTCGACAACGCTATTGCAGACCCTTCAAGTGGGAAACTCTCTTGCCGCGCAGGAATTGGCAGAGCTCGAAAAACTGCGCCAGTTGATGCTGACAGACATCACGTCCAAGGCCACGTATCAGGCACAGCAAGCTGCCTCTGCGCAGGCTGATGGCGACATGAACGATACGTTTTTTACAGTGCCAACCGGATCGAATACCGACACGCGGACCTATTCGCCGGTTCCGCAGCAGTAACAGGGAGCGATTGCGATGAAGCTGAGACACAGTTCGTTGTTGGTATTGAGCGCGTTGGTAATTACGACGGGGGCTCTCGCCTACGGGCAGAGCACGGCGCCTCAGTCCGGGCCGTCGGATTTGCTCGATGTGTACAAGAACGCAACCACAACTTGGGTCTCGACTGCATTCGGGTATGCGAATAAGTTGTTCGGGCTTCTTGCCTTTATTGATTTCACCTGGGCGATGATCGTTCTTTTCCTCGAAGGGCAGGAAATGCAGGGATGGATTGCGGGCTTCTTGAAGAAGTTTATGACCATCAGCTTTTTCTATGCCCTGCTTATCAATCAATCGACCTGGTTCCCTGCGATCATCAATAGCTTTGTCCAGATCGGTCAACAGGCCGGAGGGGTATCGGGGTATCTGAACCCATCGAGCATCTTGTGGACGGGCGTTCAAATCAGCGGGGCGATTTTGGCAGCTTGCCTGCCGAATGCCGCGTCTGGTGCGACGGCTGGGGGCATCCTGGGAGTCATTGTTCCCGGCGCGGGGGCCGCTTTGACGGCTGCTTCTCTCATTCCGGCGCTTGTTGCGTTGTTTTGCGCGTTGTTGATTTTTCTCGCCTATGTGGTCATTACGTTGACCTTCATCATGGCGACTGTCGAGAGCTACGTCGTGATGAGCGCTGGGTTAATCTTCCTCGGATTCGGCGCGTCCCGATGGACCGTTCCGTATACGGAACGCTATATCTCCCTGGNNTCTACATGATTATCGGCCTGGGCCAAACCTTATCGAACACGTGGGTTCAGGAAGCCTCGCAAATTCCCTTGAGCACGGCCGGGCTTCAATCGCTCTTTGGATTGCTGGCCAGCGTCATCGTGTTTATGGCGCTGGCTTGGCAGGTGCCAAAGCTCGCCGGCAGCATCCTCCAAGGGTCGCTGCAGATGGGCAGCTCCGATCTGATTGCTCCAGCAATCTCGGCCGCGATTGCGGCAGGTACAATCGGCGCCGTTGCGACGGCGGGAGTGGGAGCGGTTGCTGGTGGCGTGGGCGCATTAGCTTCTGGCGGAGGGGCGGGCGCGGCAAGTGCGGGTGGGGTCGGTGGCAGCTTTATGCCTGGAGGTGCTGGAGGGATGATTGCGGGCATGGGAAGCACGATGGCCGGCGGCGGAGGCAGCGGGGCCACACCGGGCGTTGAAGGCGCAATCAACAGTGTCCCACCCCCTTCTCCGAGCGCGAGCGGTGGAGGGGTCGCGGTTGTGGCTGTCGATCCGCCTGCTATAACCGTCGAGGCGCAGGGAGAAAAGGGCGCGCCCGATGCGGACGTGGCTTCCGGTGGCTCGCCGGCGTCCGTACAGGATGTTCAAGGCTCTGTGAATGCGGCACCGGAGACGACAGTGGCGGATGGGAGTGTGACCGCTCAAGAAAGTGGCGGCCCGGTTGGAGAGCCCACTGTCGTCGAGCCCGTCGAGATGGGCGAAGTGAGTACAGCGGCCCCACAAGTGGCAGGTGGGAGCACCGCGGCTGCCGGGGAAGCTGGCTTTACGGCAGATGCGCCGGTTGGATTGCCAGGCGCGACGAAAGAAGGGTCTTTAGGTGGGGTGATCCCGGCTGATCAGGATGCGTCACGTCGAAAAGGTCGATCGGATGATCGATCGCTGGGCGAGAAGATCTCGGGAATTCATAATACCGCGGCACAGGTTCATCAACATCTACCGGAGGATTCGGCGACTGTGTCGGCGCCGACTCTGAACATTCAACACGGAGAGTAGGAGCGAAAGATGAGTGCATCGCTAACAGAAGTAAAAGGAGAAGGCTCGGGCAAAAGCCCGTACCTGGCAGCTCGCGACGAGTGGAACGAGCGGTATCGGGATTTGATCGTGGCTGCGCGCAATTGGCGGCTTCTCGCGGTGACATCGAGCGTGGTTGCGCTCGTTGCGGTCTTGGGCTTGATTGTGATCGGGGCCAAGCCCAAGGTCATTCCCTATATCGTGGCGGTGGACAATCTGGGCAAGGTGGTGAGCGAGGGGACTGCGGTTCAGGCGTCGGTCGCGGACGACCGTTTGAAGCGCGCGGCGTTATGGTCCTGGGTCCAGGATTGGCGGATGGTCTCGTCGGACGCGACGGTCGAGAAGAACGCGATCGAGCGGGTGTATGCGCAGATCGGCAATGGTACGCCTGCGGCGATCCGGATCAGCGATGCATATCGCGATGGGTCGCCGTTGAAGCTGGCGCAAACAGAGACGGTTTCGGTCAATGTGCGCGCTCTTTATGCGTCCTCAAAAGACTCTTATGAGGTCGAGTGGACGGAGACGACATTCGACCTGAAGGGAGAGCAGATTGGCACGCAGAACTTGAAGGGTGTCATAACGATCTCCATTCATCCGCCAGAGGATGAGGGGTTGGCGCGCGTAAATCCCCTGGGGATCTATGTCACGAATGTGAGCTGGTCGAAGGTTCTTTAATTCATTCAAGGAAGGCGAGAGTATGAAGAGGGTACGAGTGTTGGTGTTGGTTGCAATGGGTGTGAGCGCCTTCTCTGGGTTCGCACAGGATGGCGCGTCGAGTTTGGGTGCCGGTGCGCCGGCCGGTGGCGCGGTGGTGCTGAATCGGACGAAGGCCGCTCCGGCAAAGCCGGAGATCGTTCCTGCGGACAAGTATCCATTTGCAGCTATTCAGAAGACCCTGGAGCAAGGTCCGGGCGCGGGCATTGAGTCGGCAGCCGCGAGCGTAGGACTTGGGGTCAAGGTTCCTCCAGGGTGGGAGCCATCGAGAGATGTGGCGCTGTCGGAGACGGCGCGAGAGGCCGTTGCGCTTTCAGCGAAGCTCTCAAACGAGCAGAACAATCCAGTTCCTGGGCCGGACGGGCGAGTGGTTTACACCTTTGGGGTTGGGCAACCGACGTTGGTTGCTACACCGCTTCGCGTGAGTTCGATCGAGTTGCAAGCGGGCGAAAAAATCCTGGGAGAGCCTCAGATTGGAGACTCGGTGCGATGGGTGGTGACGCCGATCTCGTCGGGGTCCGGCGACGCCGCTACGCCAATTCTGGTTGTGAAGCCCAAGATGACCGGCCTCGACACGACAATGATTGTTGCCACGGACAGGAGAACGTATTACCTCCGGCTGGTTTCAAAACCGGGCGAATACGTTTCGCGAGTCGCGTTCCTCTACCCGGACGATCAGCCGTTGCAGTGGAAACTCTTTCTGGAGCAGCAGGCCAAGGAGCACAAGGACCATGTAGACGCGTCGCGCATTTCGCAAACCGGCAACGATGCCGTTGACAAGCTCTACTTCGATTACACCTTGAAGGTGAAATCGGGCGCAGACTCCATCCGGCCTCTGCGGGTCCTGGATGACGGGGAGAAGACCTACATCGAGATGCCGAGCGTGACTGCGTTTCAGGAACTGCCGACGTTGGTGATCGAAGGCCCAGAGGGCAATGAGATGGTCAATTTCCGCGTTAAGGGCACGACGTTTGTGGTGGACCGTCTTTTTGTGAAGGCAGCGCTGTTGCTCGGTGTTGGTAAGCATCAGGAGTTTGTGGAGATCGAGCGCAAGGATGCGCTCACGCCGCATACGGAGGCGAAGTGATGGCGGACGAAAGCAAGGTGGATCGGAACGCGCGCGAGGAGGTGGTATTAACTCCAAAGGTGGAGGGCGACAGCCCGACGCGCAATAAACAGCCTTTGAATCTGCGTTTCTGGCCCACGGACGGAAAACACTTGAATCCTACTGTGAGGGGGATGTTGTTCGTCGCCGTCCTGGGATTTCTCGGTTTGATTGTCTATGGGGTGATGGCTCGGGGAGGAAAGAAGACGGCCGCGGAGAAAGCCAAGGATGAGCAATCCGTTTCGGATGCGCAATCGACCGGGACGAAGGTCTGGAAGGATCTGGAAGACCAGCGGAAGATCGACGCACAAAAGCAAGCGCAGGCTGGGGGGAGTGCGCCGGACTCGCTGCAAGGCCGGGTCGAGAACGCCGGTGTTGCGGCTGAACTTGTAGCGTCTTCCCAATACTCGAAAGATGCGCTTGTTCCCCCTCTTGAGACTCGCCAGATTGCGGCATCTGGACGGCCGGCGAAGGAATTGGTCACGGACGGCAGAGCCGCGTTGAATCAGCAGCAGGCGGGCCCTCAAGGAGGGGCGCCTGTGGCACGGAGCGCAGCGGACGAGTGGCGAGAGGAGATGTACAAGAACGATCTCGAAGCGCGCACAGCGAGAACCTCGATTTCGAGCGGCAAAGGGTTTGGATCATTGGGTTCCCTGGGAGCTTCTCTTCCTTCCGGGGGCATGGGTTCGGTTCTTCAGCAGCTTCTCGGCGAATATCCGAAAGCCGGGTCGGGTGGGAATGCCGGAGGACCGAGCCCTTCGTTACTGTCTGGGAGTGGGGGTTCTGGAGACGATAGCGATGCGAACCCTCAACAGCATAAAGAAGGTTTCATCGAAAAAGCGAGGGAGGGTCGGGAAGAGCGGGATTATTCGTCCGCGACACGAGGAGCCGCCCTATCGAAGTATGAAATCAAGGCTGGATGGGACATCCCGGCAACGCTAGAGAGTGGAGTGAACACCGACCTGCCGGGCGAGGTCAAGGCTATTGTGCGTGAAAATGTATACGACACTGCGACAGGACGGTATTTGCTGATTCCGCAAGGTTCTCGGCTGATCGGACAGTACGATAACCGGATTTCATATGGCCAGAGTCGCGCAATCGTGATCTGGTCGCGTCTGATCTTTCCGGATGGTTCGAGCGTGGATCTTGATGGGATGGTGGGACACGATGCCTCAGGCGCTGCAGGTTTTCACGACCAAGTCGATAACCATTATGTGCGGCTTATCTCGACCGCATTGCTGTTAAGCGCATTTACCGCTGGGATTGGAATGTCGCAACCACAAACGACCTCGTCGTCCGGCCTTTTATCCCCGAGCGCGGAAGCAACTCAAGCTCTAGGCCAGCAGTTTGGCCAGTTGGGTATGGAGGTGACGCGGGAGAATCTGAATATCCAACCGACGGTGAAAATTCGCCCTGGCTATCGGTTCAATGTACGCGTGAATCGCGACATTGCGTTTGCGGAGCCGTATGCGGATCGAGAAGCTGGCCAATAGGAGCCCATCATGGAGATTGTGTATCGCAATGTTCGGTTCAATGAAAAAGTCGACCGATGCCTGAGACGGCGCTGGAAAAGGCACGGTGATCTGTCGATTCGCGTCCGCGAAGCTCTGGATAAAGTCAACCTTCGCGATGTGGAATTGCTCGATGTGGATTGCAGCCGGGTTCATGCAATGCAGGTTGGTGTATCCGAGTCTGTATGGGTTGCCGCCCATGAGGCGGCTCGGTTGCGCGGATGTTCTCTGAACACGTTGGTCAATAGTGCGGTTTGGGCAGCATTTGGCGCACAGAGGCCGAGCTTGCGTGGTCGGCCTCGCGGCCGGAAAAAGCGAGCGACGCTGGTTTCCGAAGTCTGTTTGGGCGAACCGTAGCTGCCCTCACTGGCAATCGCTTCGCCTCCGAACCATGCAGGCGCAAACTCAGATAGAAGCGCGACTCCTACTCCGATCCCAATATCCACCAGCCGACTTGTCTAACCGTTTCCACCCTGGTCCGTGATTTCGATCGGATTGTTGCGCCCATACGGGCAACGGTTCCATGACTGCGAGTCCCCGGGCGAGTCGGCCAGCGGGTCGGCCGAACAGAACGTCCCGGGGCGGCTGTTCTAGTAGCGTGCCAAATCATCTTCCAATCGCACGTCCCTCTTAAGGGGATCTGGGTCCGAAGGATCCATGGTCACTTCAGTCTCTCGTGACAATTTGATCTCTCGCGCATCCGAGATACCCGATCTTCCAATCGCGAATAGCATAAAGAAGCCGGTCGGATTCATCCCGTTTAGACTGAATGTCCCGTTTTCGGTTGCACGTATCCGATACGACGCTGTTGATCGCTTCGGGAACGTAAACCCCCGACATTGTCATGAAAACAGGCCTTTCATTCGCCGGAATGTTGTTGAGCCGGACGATCTCGCTGGGCGGCTCATACCTGCCGGGAGCGATCTCGCGCGTGCGCCGCTCGAAGACAAGGCCGTCGAGGCGTACCGTATCCCCACGCAACTCCGTGCAGTTTGAGGTCCGATCCTGTAGCTCGCCCCCGGAAGGCCCACTTCAATCTCCCATGCGGCAAGGCTGCCACATTTGGTCCACATTCCCTCCTCCTGCCTTTGCTGTCATGGCACACTCCGGCGAGCCACGGTCTCGAGATCGGCGACTGATGACCGGCCAGGCCGAGGACTGATATTTTCGGATTCTTGGATTTGGGGCTTGCCGTCGCTGTCTGTAATAATGCGTCTATTTGGGGGTGCTGATGCTTGAATTTCGGATCGACGTGCGCGTGAAAGAAAGCGTAAAGGCAAGATGCTCCAGGCATCCAAAGTTTGACCCGAGTGTTGATGAGAAGATGAATTCTGAGCCAGGTTGTTCAATCTGTGCTGACATTCGTGCCTTAGAAGCCTCCAGGATTGCCCTCGAGAAAGCCGCTCGCTCATTCGAGCGCCGCGCCTATCAATGGAGAGCGACTGATAAAGCAAGATCCATAAAGCTCGCCTCTTCAAAGTCGGAATCAACTTGACAATCAGTTGACCGGATGCGGATTGCGGTTGCCGCTCGGGACCCGCCCCGAAAACGCTCGGCCAGAAGAGGTTGGAGACTTCCTCCTCCGTAGTTTGGTTTGTGGTGAATCTGACGGATATGATTGCGGTTAAAGCAACTCAGGTTATGATCCCAGCAGGGGGGCCAGAGATTGGGGCGCTCAAAGTGACGTCAGCAGCCGCAGCCGCGCTGTGGGAATGTATGGACCGCCGCCCAATTGCAAGCAGAATCTTTGTCGAGGGTGGCGTGGTCTGCTCAAGTGTATTCGGCGTGTTTGTGGAGTCTAGCTTCTGGCCAAAATGGAGTCTGCGCACCGGTGGTCTGTAGTCCAGCGAGGAATGTGGCCTTTGGGTGTGGTAATAGACTCGCCAACATTCAGCCAAAGCCTGTACCTCCTTCAGGGAGCTGAACGATTCGCAGTAGCTGTTCTCCCAGCGAGACCGCGAAGAGTTGCAGCGGACAATCCTGCTCTCGGGAGTACCCTCCTATGTCTCTCCACTCGGCGCTCGTGTGATCATCCGTTGATTGAGCGCAATCGTGTAACGGTCGCCGAAGTAGTATTCCGCATGCCATCTGGCTTCTGACGAGTTCTCGCCGCTGATCGTGAAGCTGATTTTGCCTTTCCTCTCGTAGTTTGAATCGATCTTCCAATCCAATCTCCTTGTCCTGTTGATAACAAGTTTAGGCATCTGCCATCCTACGCTACTGTCCAACGGTTGGCCCCGGGGTTCCGGGAACCTCCAATAAAGGCTCAGATGGTCGACAAGTCGGTGTACTTCGATCTTGGGTCGTAATCTTAACTGGCTCTCGTCCAAGCTCTCTTGGCTCGGCGGCTTGTTCGTCCGTGTGCACGGCGTCCAAGGTCTCTGGCGTTATCACGTGGTGACGAACGTAGTTATAAGGGGGAACCGTGTAGCCGCGCAGAAGGGTAATGCCCAGTTGAATCAGCCGTGGGCCGTAGCTGTGGGCTTCGTGGGAGACTGAGCCGATAATGGCGCTGTTATAGTTACGCATCTCTTCGAGCACCTCGGGAATGCATTCCTGGCCGGCAATAGCGAACTCCCCTTCGCGTCCTGCGTGACGGACGGCGTCCAACACGCCAAGGGCGCTGGAATCAGTAGCGGCAGCGACGAGAATGTGCTGACCCTTGCGCTGGCCGCGCAGAAAATCCGCTACCGCTAGTCGGCTAGATTGCCGCATGCCGCGTCCCTCTAGGCGGAGGAAGCGGTCTGCAGGCAAATTCGGGAGCCGATCGCGAATCCCGTCAAAAGCGCTTGAAATGCGGGCCTCAACATAGGTCCCTGCCTCGGAAAATCCGAGACCAAGAACCCGGTCGACCTTGCCGTTCCATTTATGCTTGGCGTACTGGGCGAGCAAGGAGCCGGCATCATAGCCCACGTCCGGGTTGTCTACGCCGAAGTACGTGGCGTTAGGGTGGGGCACGTCGACCGCGACGAGAGGAACGTTGGCCTTCTTGAAAATGTTGGCCACACGGGTCGCAACCCGCTCGTTCACCTGGAACTCGATCGCCAGATCCACGCGATTGGCAACAAGTTCTTCGGCATTCAGGATGGCGATGTCGGGGTCGTTGCAGTTATCCAGTAACAACAGCTCAACGCCAGCTGCCGCAGCTGCCTGAGCGATACTTTCTGTAACAGCCACAGAGAAGGGCATTTCGGCACTTTGTACGGCAATCCCGAAGCGCAGCCTCCGCTGGCGGGGACCCAACTGGTATCTTCCAGGCTCGGTATGGGCAATGTAGCCGCGATGCTCAAACGTCTTGAGGATTCGGAAGATGCTGGTCCTGGGAATGCGGGTCTTTTTGAAAACATCTTCAAGCGAGCGAGTACCCGCACTTTTTTCCAATAACTCCAGCACGTCGAGCGCTTTGGAGAGAATCGGAATAAGGTACGACCGTTTGGTCTTTGTCTTGGTCACCTTTTTGTCTCCCTGAGTTGTCGTGAAGCAGATGTCAAGAAACGATGAACGTTGAAGGAGATAGGCTTTACCAGATCCATTTCGAGCATGTCCAGATGTCCTAAGGGCCAGAGCCGCTTCCCTTCCTTCAGATCCTGTAACTGCACAAGTTCCAAAACATATTGCAGGGAATCAGAACAACTCTCCTCAGGCGTTGCAGTTGACCGATGAGTGACGGCTTGCATCCGCTACGCTCCTTATAGTGGACTAGGAGACAAACTTGAATTGGCCCGTGCAGCCCCGAAGTGCACGAAGGTGAACTCACCTTGTACGGCGTCACGGTCGTGAACGTATTCAGACTTTTGGACGGTAGTCTCATTGCGTCTTCCTCAATTCCAACTACGAGCTCTTCGTCTTTGGATTCAGACCGGGGGATCGATCAATGTGCTAAAGGCGGAGGTTGAGCGCTCTGCAGAAGCCCTCCATACAAAGGCACAATTCCAGAACATCCGAAAGACCAAATGCTCTCTTTTCGAGCTCAAGGCGATCAAGTACTTTGTCGATTCCAAATGGTCCCCTACCGAGCAACTTGCCGATTGAATTCAGGCGAAACTGTGGCCCTATCAAAATCGTGTAAGTTGGAGGCCCTTTCCTCTCGCGTCGCGAAACTGGCACACCATCAAGCACAAAATCGAGGCCCCGTTTTCTTTGCAGTCATAATGACAGCTTTGCTAATACACAATCAAACGAAGAATAGATTCTCTATGACATCGTTGTCGATTGGAAATATTTGTTGTAGTCTCACAAGTGGTCCAAATCTCGACGGCAGGCCAATCTGTTGATCGTCCAATTGGATTTCCTGCTGTTCTTGAATATGAAATTGCCGAATGCATTGGATTCTTGTTTGCCTTCGTTTGGTCGGTGGATTAAATATCGCCCAGCTCTGAACTAATGGATAAATGTTTGTGGCGAAAGCGAATCGACTCATGCAATAGATAAGGTGGAAGCCCAGCGTCTCCATTTTAACGGGCTGTTTTTTCGTAATGTGCGGCGGTCCAGCTTCTGGAAGCGGGGGAAGGACGAACTTTTCTGTGTAAACTCCAAGTCAGTTGCCGCGAGCGGCCAATGAAATACAGGCGTTGCAGGGCCGGTATGACCAATCCACAGGGCTGTATAGGACCACGCGATGGTGGAATTCGGCGAATGCGATAACTAATATATGTAGCTTCGGCAACTCTTATGGCTATACAATGCGTGATTGTATTCCTTTGATATCAGAAACGAAACACACAAGCCTAGAATCGCTGGCCTCAAAAGTCGGCGAGTAGGAGATGCTCACAAGCAGCGATAATTTGGAATCCAGGAAGGGACGAGGGTCAAATCGTGATAGCAAGAAGCGGCTCCGCAACTTTAGTAGATGTTGCGCGAGTGGCGGGTGTGTCCCTGAAGACGGCCTCGCGCGTTCTAAACGACTCTCCGGAACTCCGGCCTGCGACCGCCGCCCACGTACGTGAAGCTATGGCCCGGCTCGGCTATGAACCGAACGTGTTGGCGAGAGGATTGAAGGCGAAGCGATCTGAGGCGATTGCGATGATCGCACCGAACTTCGCTGACCCGCTTGCAGCAACTGCTCTCCAGGCCGTCCAAGACGTCGCACGGGAGCACGGATACTCAGTGATCCTTGCCAGCACTGGCGGAGATGTTGAAGTTGAGAAATCTGAGCTGCAGATCATGGTGAGGCGTCAGGTCGATGGAGTTATCCTGGTCGCAGCGGACAGCGAGAAAAGCGATGTCAAGTCTCTCATGACCAGGAAAGTGCCCATTGCGGTCTTCGACGAGCCCCTCCGAGACCAAGAAGTAGACACCATCACCGTGACTAACTGCGAGGCTGCTCGCGAAGCAACTGACCACTTGCTCGCACATGGTTATCGTCGAATACTCGTCGTGGGCGCCCGGCCCTTTCTATTTACCTGCGCCGAACGAGTTGCGGGTTATCGATCTGCCATGAGAAGTGCAGGAGCAGAACCGATCGAACTGTTGGTCGAGCATGAGAAAGACCTGACTCCGGAAGCTCTATCGGCATTCGTGTCCGGACCCAACCGCGTGGAGGCCATTTTCCTCGTAAACTGGGTCTGCACCATGCGGGTCCTACGAGGACTCAATGCTCTGAAGAGAAGGATACCCAAAGATGTGGCGCTTGTATCGTTTGACGATTTCGAACTTGCGGATATGATTCCTCCCGGATTGACCGTCGTACGCCAGCCTTCGCATGAGCTTGGACACCGGGCGGCAACGACACTCTTCGAACGAATTGAAGATGTGAGCGATCATCCGCCGCGGAAGATCGTCCTCAATACCGAATTCGTCGTTCGCGGATCCTGCGGATGCAAGCCTAAGTAATGGAAATTAAAAGTGACTTTAATGAGAGATCGACTCAACATAAGGCAATCTACGAGGGGGAGAACAATGATGTATTCCCACTGCAAGTTGCACCGACAGGATATTCGGTTATCGGTGGTTCTCTGACGTGAATTAACCGTCGGTATTGCCTGCTATCTGGACGTGTTCCGTCGGTTCTACCTCTCCATGATGGCCTGCCCATCAAGGCTGCCATGCCAAAGCGAATTGCCGCCGACTCATGCATCCCCCTGGTCCATTGAACAAATTCAGACAAATGAACACTTGATGCATCGGTGTTTCGACGCCGAAAGGTGACAGAAAGCCATGTTGAACCATCAACATACGGGCTCCCCGTCAATTCACGTAACAAGACACAATAAACGGCAGATTTTGTTGTTGACACCGCTGTCAAGCTGAGCGTAGTCTGCATTCCGTCTAATTTAGACAGCGTTTTCACTGCGTCTGCGATGGTGGTGTATGCCATCTCTTCGCGTTGAATGGCGCGCTAGTATCGCAGATGAGTGGTAACGAGAATTGGTCTTGATTCTGGAGGAGTGAGCGTGTTCTGCCGAGACCTCTGGGAAATACAGACGCCAATCGCAGTCAAGACAACCAAGCTAACAATCTTCATGGAGGCACTATAATGCGAACATTTCGAATCTGTTTTGCATTGATCCTCCTGCTGGTAGGACTAGGTACCGGCAGGGCGTTCGGGCAGGCAGGCGCGACAGGCACGATTCTGGGGACGGTGACCGATAGTACGGGCGCCATCATTCCCGACGTGAAGGTCACGGTGACCAACACGGCAACCAACCAAGCATTCAAGACAGTCACCAGTTCGGCTGGCGACTATTACGCTCCGTCTCTCCCTCCTGGAACCTACTCGGTTTCAGCGGAGACCAAGGGCTTTCAAAAGTCAGTCACGACCGGCTTTGTACTGGCAGTCGACCAGAAGATCCGCATCGACCTGGCGTTGAAGCCGGGCGCGGTGACAGAGACCCTGGAAGTGACGGCGCAGGCCGTCGAACTTGACACAGACAGCGCAGCGCTGTCGCAACTGGTAAGCCAGCAACAGGTAGAAGAGCTCCCGCTGAACGGCCGCAACTTTGTTCAATTGCTGTTTCTGGGCGCCGGCGCGGTCACAATCGGCGGCGAACAGGGCAATATGCGGCAGGGCGAAGGCAACGCCATCAGCATCAACGGTGGCCGCCCTGAGGGCAACAACTTCACGCTGGACGGTTTGGTCAACACCGACCAGGCGATGGAAACACCAGCCGTGATTCTTTCGCAGGATGCAATCCAGGAGTTCAAGGTCGAGAGCGGCATCTATCCGGCCGAGTATGGATTCTCTGCGAGCCAGGTTAACGTGGTCAGCAAGGGCGGCAGCAACAAGCTGCACGGCACACTGTTTGAATCCCACCGCGAAAACGGGTTCGACGCACTGCCGTTTGCCCAGGCCAACACCTACATCACCAGTACCCCCACCAGCCTCGCGGTTCTGCACCTGAACCAGTTTGGGTTCGTAGCGGATGGTCCGGTCTACATTCCTCACCTGTATGACGGGCGCAACAAGTCGTTCTGGATGGCCAACTACGAAGGCTGGCGCATGAATAACGGCGCGCTTTTGACAGAGACCGTTCCGAACCCTGCAATCCTGACGGGAGATTTCTCGGCGGAGACCTATTCGGCGATTCCCGGTGGCGCAACGGTAAATGGGGCTCAAGTTGCCTTGCCGGGCGGCCTGCTGCCTAACTACGGAACACCCGAGTGCACAGCGCTGCTGTCGTTGGGTAACAACTGCATGCCGTACAATCCGACGGTGGCGGGCGGAGGGAATTTCCCGGGTAACAAGGTTGATTCCTCCTACTTCACGTCCCGCATCGGCCTGGCATCCATCAAGTACGGTTTCTGGAATACGCCGACGAACGCAGGTCAACCTGAAGGCATCGCCAACTACATCCATGCCATTCCCGGACCGCTGCATATGAACCAGCAGACCTATCGCGGCGACCAGAACCTGGGGAAATGGGGCTCGGTATTCGGCCGCTACACCTACTCCAACTACGTGAACTCCGCGAACTACAACTCCGGCTCCCCGGTCCTTGGGCTGGAGCAGTATTTCGAAAAGGAGAAATCCTGGGAGATTTCGCACACCGTCAACATGGGCCAGAGCACAGTGAACAACTTCCGCTTTGGCTATCTCTCGGCCAACGCGCCGGAAGGCTCGTCTGCCCCGCCTGCTACGTTTGCTGGGGATGTTGCCGAGACCAGCATTTTTACCAAATTCGGGCCTCTGCAGGAGACGTTTCCGAGCGTCGGCATGTCGGAGTTTAACAGCGGCGGCGGACCGGGGAACTCCTACAGCGGTTCGTTTATTCCCGAGTGGGAATTCGCCGATTCGCTTACCAGGGTCCACGGGAAGCACACGCTGGGCTTTGGCTTCGACTATCGCCACTGGATCATCAACCGCAACTTGGCCGACGATTTCTACGGCGATTGGGGCTTCGGTGCGAATCAAATTTCCGTCAACAGCGAGACGGTCTCGGCCACCGATTTGACACCCAGCTGCACCACCCCAACCGGGCTGTGCGGCACTGCCAACGGCGTTTCGGACATGATGCTGGGGTTCTATGACGGCGCCGCCGGATTCATGCCGGCCCCGCTGAGCCCCACCGACACGGCCGGTAACCCACAAACCCACATCTACAACTACTTTGCTCCCTACGCGCAAGACGACTGGAAGGTCAGCCCGAAGCTGAGCTTGAATATCGGCCTGCGCTGGGACTTCCGCGCTCAGCCCTTCGAGAAGAATAACCACTTCTTCTGGCTCGACAACCAGAACGCCCAGGGCGGCTTTTGCTATGCCGACCCGACTCTCTCCACCAATGGGGTGGCCAGAAACGACTTTGGCGTGGACGGGGTGACCCCCGTTCTGCGCTATTGCGGCAAGTCGCCGAAGCCGGGCTCGAAGGAACCTTTCGCACCGCGGTTCGGCTTCAATTACCGTCTGAACGACAAGATGGTCGTGCGCGGCGGCTATGGAGTCTTCTTTACCTCGTATGAGGGCCGCGAGATCGACGACTCCGGGGATCTCTTTCCCTACGGCGTCCGCCAAAATCTCAATCCCACCACGCAAAACAGCCTGGATACGCTCAAGTACTCCAATCAAATGTTCCCGTCGTTCCAGCAGTTGAAACCGTTCGATGTGTCGTCAGCTTCGTTCGTCGCGGTCATTCAGTCGGAGATTCCGCGCAATCCGTACGTTCAGTCCTGGACGTTGTCTGTCGAGCGCGAGCTTGCCAGGAACACCACCCTGGAACTGAACTACGTTGGAACCCATGGACTGCACATGCTCGACCGTACGATGATCGCTCAACCACGCAACATTCCGGCCGCGAGCCTGTCGCTTTGCCAGGAGCAGGATGTAAACGGCAACTACTTCAACGCTGTCGGCGCGCTCGCGATTGCCCCATGCAGCATTAACAGCCGCTTGCCGTATCCGAACTTCAGCGGCACCTTCATCGACAGCAGATTCGAGGGCTACTCTCACTACCACGCCGGCAACGCGAAGTTTGAGCATCGCGCGGGCGACCTGGCCGTGACCGCGGTCTATACCTGGTCCAAGAGCATGGATGACAAGTCGGCGACCGCCGGAGCAGGCGCCAGCCAAACCGGCTACGAAGGCTACATGGACAACTCCCGGCCATGGCTCGATTACGGCCGGTCGGACTTCAACGTTCCGCAGAGGGTTGTAACTAGCTGGGTCTACCAACTGCCCTTCGGCCGCGGCAAGAAGATTGCCGGCGGCTCCAACTGGGCTGCCGAGGAAGTAATTGGCGGCTGGCAACTCACCGGCGTTGCAACCTTCCAGAAGGGATTCCCCTTCGAGGTTACAGGGTCCGACATCGACGGCATCACGGGCACCGGCGGCATGCGGGCGAACATCACCCCAGGCTGCAACCTTCACCAGAACACCTACTCGGCTCCCCTGTCGCAGTTCTTTTGGCTCAACATGGGCTGCTTTACGGGGCCGGCCTTCGGCACCTACGGCAACACAGCCCGCAACTTCCTGAACCAGCCGGGCATCAACAACTTCGACATGGGCTTAGGCAAGATCTTTGCCCTTGGCGAACATGCCAAGTTCGTGTTCAAGATGGATACCTTCAACACCTTCAACCATCACCAATACTCACAGGACGTAGGCGGCCTGCTGGTCGCGGGATCGGGTGGCAACCAACCCATCTCAGCCAGCGTCGGTTCGGCCAACGGTGGCCTGATCTATGGTTCATCGTCAGCCCGCATCCTACAATTCGGTGGAAAGATTCAATTCTGATCCATCCGATCCACTGTTGATTTACTTCCACTCCGCCACGCCCTTTGGACGTGGCGGAGTTTTCTATGCAGGGGATACACTAAATCAATCATGAGTAAGCTATCGAAGCTGAGTTGGTTGCTGGTCTTGTTTTGCGTAGTTCCGTTGACCGCCCTGGCACAAGCAAGCAAGGAAGATCAGTCAGAACGATATGCTGCTGAGGGACAGCAGGCATTGGCGGCCGGCCAGTTTGATACTGCTCGCACGGACTTTGAACAATTGGCCAAGTTGCAACCCGGTGTTGCGGAAGTCCACGCCACGCTGGCCGCGATCTATTTTCAACAGCACGAATATGAGTTGGCGGTGCACGAGGTGCGCGCGGCGCAAAGGCTGAAGCCAAGCCTGCCGAGACTGGATACGCTGCTGGGCCTTTCGCTGTCGGAACTGGGTCAGTTTCAAGAGGCGCTGCCGCACCTGGAGAAAGGCTTCAAGCAGTCTGCCGATCAGGATGTGAGGCGCATGTGCGGTCTGCAGCTCTTGCGCGCCTATACGGGACTCAGCCGCGATTCCGATGCTGTGGAGGCCTCTCTGGCACTTGACAAGCTCTCTCCCGAGAAGCCAGGCAGCCAGCGCCACAACGGTCGATTGCCACAGATGATTGACTAGCGGCGCTGTTCCGAATGGATTAGAGAATGCCTGGAGCATCATGACTGCCTCTCCTTGTTGTTGCGGTTTGACTTGGGGACACTTCGCCGCGATAGTACGCGCAGGGTTCTCTCCGCTTCTTTCACGTCTTCCTGGGAGAGCTTCCCCGACTCGATCAGGTACGCCATGACAGGCTGCGAGCGCCCGCCGAAGAGGTCCAGCAGATCATCGATCAGTCTTCGCTGGGCGACGTCGCGAGTGATTATGGCAGCGAAGATGTGGAAGTTGCCAACGCGCTTGACGCGTCGCACAGCCTGCTTGGCCTCCATCCTATACACGGTGGTCTGGACCGTTGTGTAGCCGGGCTTCTTCTTGCCTGGAAAGGTGTCCAGAATCTCGCGGATGGAGCATTCTCCTTGAGACCAGAACACTTCCATGATCTTATATTCGAGTTTTGATAATCGAGGGTCGATCAAGCGCTACTCCTATTGACGTGGTAATTGTTACGACATTTATATGCGCTCGTCAATGGAGAGCCCGCGGATTCCCTTGCGTGCAGCCATTCCGGACAAATGGCAAGAATATGGTTTGGATCATCGCAAATGTGCGCGGGCCGAGATAAATATCTGCTCTCCACCTACCGGGCTGTAATCTAACTAGCCCCCTCTGGGGCACGCTGCGGAAAGTCTATGAAACACGCTCTAGGCATGATTATGTGAAATTCAAACTTTGCGCCAGGCCGCGCACGTGCGGCATCTTAAGCATGGTCATGTGATTGCCAAGGCAGTGCGAGCAGAGAAGATGGGGTGCCCACCGTTGCCATTCCGCTAAGGTTTGTACATGTTCTTCTCGGTTGGCGTGCTCATCTAGCCTCTCATCGTCTGCGAGGACGAGCTGCATCCGCCCAGGATAGGGTTTATGAGGCCTGTAAGGAGTCCGTAGCGCCGTTGCAAATGTACGTAAGAGGCCACGAAGTACATCGGGTTCGGAGCGTCGAGGCATGATGCCCGCGATCACTAGCTGTTCGTGTAGAAGATCAAGATTTCCGCCTGGGTCTTGTGGGTCGACATCAGACTCCTTGATGTTAAGGGAAGAATCGAGGATCCGTTCGAACGCATGAACTAACTCTAGGAAAACGTCTACATGGGTATACTCGCAATCGTTGACAGTGTTACAGTGGGGAGCGTCTGCGTCGAGGATTATTAGCGAAGCAACGGCGCGCCCGGCGTCAAGTAGCCGCAATGCTATATCGAAGGCGACCCAGCCTCCAAAGGAGTGTCCCAGGAGACCAATAGGACCATTGGGATATGCTTCGTTGATTGCGCGCAGGTAAAAGTCTGATGCTGCTGAAACCGTAGAGTGTGGGACGAGAAGGCCATCCAAGCCGCGCGGTTGGAGAGCATGTACTGGCCATGACTCATGGAGGCAAGAGGAGAAATCTAAGAGACTCGTCACGTTATCGCCCGCCCCGGGAATGCAGAATAATGGGGTCTTCTTATTCGTCCCTGCTCGCAGTGTGAATAGCGGATTGCAATTATGTTGTGGCAAGGTCCTGGAGTTGTGAGCGCAGAAGGAAGATAGAATCTTTCCAAGCGTTCTGACGTTTGGCTCCTCAACAGCCGACTGATGATTTCCAGTGGTCGGAATTATGCGAAGTTGCTCTTCGGGTACGACGGCGTTCCACCCCAATGTCGCATTAGGATTGTGCTTATTTTGTGCAGCAAAGAGAGTGAGCGGGATTGGAAGCGGCTGCGCGAAATATAGCCTGCACGCCCTATGAAATATCTTCGAACGGTCTAGCCAGGATTGAATCTGGGCGGTCGTGAGGCCACGAAGGGATGGACGCACGATTTTCGCCTCATGAGCTATCTGTAGGTGGAGTTCCGAGGTCATTGCTCTCAAATCTAATCCATGCTCCTCGCTTGCGGGCTGTGAGTCATTGCTGCGGCTGTCTTTATGATTGGTTAACGGGAATAGTTGTTGATTGCTATTGAGTAAAATCTCATCGTGATTAGAGGAACCGAGGAGGCCAATTGGATAATAAGTGTCAATTAGACCGAGGAACTCAACATCTTGATCGAGACCGATAAGCTGTGTTGCGATTTCATATGCGAGCATGCCGCCAAATGACCATCCTGCAACTCGGTATGGACCAGTGGGCTGCACGAAACGAATCATCTGCAGCATTCGTGTCGCCATTCCTTCAACGGTTTGCAGTTGCGCTCTACCAGGGTGGATTGAGGGCAGGCCGTAGATTGGAATTGCGTCGTCTATATAAGGAGCAAGCGTTTGAAGGTAATCTAGTTCTCCGGCGTCGCAGTGTGGCAGGAATAGTGGTCGCTTCGCGTGGCCGACTTTGATGAGCACTGCTGGCTCTGCCGAGCTTGGTCTGATTGGGGAGTGAAATGCGGTGTCGTTCCACTCGTAAAGCACACGATGGCGCTCGGACTGGCTGAGCATGGGCA
>PLSM01000038.1 GCA_003165075.1 Acidobacteriaceae bacterium
CTAGACGACTGACTTAATTGTGGTAGATATGGTGGCGGGAGGCAGGATCGGACTGCGACCTACGGGTTATGACAACGCATATAAGTAATACAATCAACTACTTGCATGTCTTACAAGGGTGCCTAAATACAGCGAAATACGCGTAAAACGGAGCAATCACGGGTGAGCGAACACGGGTGGAGATTTCATGACACTTAACCTCCACCACGAGAAATTCAGCCCAGCCTGCACCATTTCTGGTGGTCTTCAAAAACCATATAAAAATGGCCGTAAGCACCTGAATTGGCCGTGATAGATCATCAGCCATGCCTTGGTATGCGCCGCGCCAGCTTCTGCTGGCGCGCTTCTACAGACGTGACTTCGTCTAACCAAACTAAACGTCCGAATGTCAGTTCTAGTCATCTATCCTTGCGCCACGACCACGGTCACTAACCCGAATTTTTCCCTCTTCGGTTCCGGGCGGCAAATCCACCTCTGAGGCATGGCCGCGGTCCCTGACTCGAGTCATTCTCTCTTCTTCTCCGGAGTTCAAATCCAGCCACGATAGGAGGGAACGTATGCTTCCGGTGGCCAGCGCAACCGCCGAGTCCGCTACACCGTAATAAAGGTTAATGCTGTCCCCGTCCGCCCCGATTGTCTGTCCGCATGGGAATACGACATCATTGACGTCGCCGACCCGCTCATACGCGGCCTCGGGCCCGAACATCCAGGAGTTTCCCCGCCGCAAACAAACTTCTGGATTCTCTAGGTCAAACAGCGCCAGCCCAAGGCGATAGATGCTTCCGGATGCCGTTTGCCGCACACCGTGATAAATTACCAGCCACCCCTTAGCTGTTTCAATCGGTGGAGAGCACAGCCCGATCTTGTTCGCGTCCCACCATCCACCGCGACGCGCCTCGAGCATGATCTTGTGATCGCCCCAGTAGTGCAGATCCGGCGAGTAGGAAATCCACATGTGCGCCCCAACTGTGGTCACCGGCCGATGAATGAGGGCCCAAAGACCGCCGAATTTCCTGGGCAGCAGAGCAGCGTCCTTGTCCTCTGGTTGCATGATCACGCCGTATCGCTCAAAGCTCTTGAAGTCTTTGGTCAAAGCAAGAGATACTCCAGGACCTCCTCGCGCGAAGGATGTGTACACCACAGCGTATTGCTCGAGCTCCGGAACATAGGTGATGCGCGGATCCTCTATACCCCAAATCTCCTCGGGATACTCGCGAGGGTTTGGCGCCAACGTTGGCAGGCTATCAATTCGCCAGCCATCTATCCCATTCGCTGAGCGCGCTGCGCACAGGTGCGACAGTCCCCGCCTATCTTCTGCGCGGCAAAGCAGCAATGTATCACCATCGATAAGTTTTACCGCTGCCGCATTGAAGACACTGTTTATTGGGTAAGGCCAATCACTCTGAGTGAGTATAGGGTTCCCCAAATAGCGAATGAATAGCGGAAGCTCTGTTTGTTTCTCCACATGAGCTTCGCGGGGTACTCGATTTGGCGGGACAAGCTTGGTGTTCAAGAGGAGAGGCCCATTTCGAATTGCAGTTCTCGTGCGTTTGGTCTCTTGACTTGTTGCTTTTCAAGCAAGGCCATCAAGAACAGGAGCGATGATTTCGTACAGGTTTTCATTATCGCGAGCGGGGAAGACGCTATTTCTCCAACCTCTTGTCGTTGCTTCGCAAAGAAGTAGCTATCAACCGTTGAATCATACAGCCCAAAAAACCACGACGATGTTCAATTCTGCACACTTCGATGGTTTGCTGCTCACTGACACTCAGTGAGCGGGCACCACGCCTGACGGCATCGAATCCCATAATCGATAGAATGAGAGCCGGGATTGTTGATGTAAATGTCATTTATCGTTCATAACCTCGGTGGAGGTTGAATGAAATCAATTCTGCCAAGCGCCATCATCCAATGCTCCCACCTGGTACACGTTTCCAACGCCGGCGAAACCTGATAAGGAAAAAGTGTCGGAGATGTGCCCGGTCTGAAATGTCGGCTAACTGCCCGGCCGTTCACAAGGATGATGGCGGGCAAGCCACACCAGATTCTCGCTCGGAGTCCTATAATGATCCGCGGAGCCCACTGCTATGCCGACAATGAAAGCGATTCAAATCAGTGCGCCAGGGGCCGATTTCGAACTCGTTGATCGGGAGATTCCCGAGCCGAACACCGGAGAGCTGTTAATCAAGGTGCAGGCATGCGGTGTCTGTCATGGCGAAGCGATTCTTAAAGGCGGGCATTTCCCAGGTCTTTCGTATCCAAGGATACCGGGACACGAGGTCATCGGAACAATCAGCAAATGTGGCTCGGACGTGAGGGGCTGGCAGGCCGGGCAAAGGGTGGGCGTGGGCTGGCACGGCGGCCATTGCTTCAAGTGTTCCGCCTGCCGGCGCGGCGAATTTTCAGCCTGTAGCAGTAACTTGGTAACCGGCATCACGATCGATGGCGGATACGCCGAATATATGGTAGCTCGCGGTGAAGCTCTGGTGGGTATTCCCAAAGAGCTTGATGCTTACGAAGGCACGCCTCTGCTTTGCGCCGGACGCACCGTGTTTGGCGCTCTCAAGTCGAGCGGCGCCCAAGGCGGCGACGTGGTTGCCATTCACGGCATCGGCGGCTTGGGGCACCTGGCCATCCAGTATTCCCGCAACCTCGGCTTCAAAACCGTAGCGTTATCGCGCGGCACGGATAAAGAGGAGCTATCGCTGAAATTAGGCGCACACTCTTACCTCGACACCAGCTCTGGCGGTGCGGCTGAGGAACTTCAAAAAATGGGTGGGGCGCGGGTAATCCTCTGCACGGCTCCGAATAGCCGGGCCATTGCGGAGCTCATCGACGGCCTAGGCAGGGATGGCAAGATCATCATTGTTTCGGCCCCGCAGGACATGATGCAGTTTCATCCGGGACTCCTGTTGAAAGGCAACCGCTCGATCAGCGGCTGGGTCAGCGGCAATATCGAAGACGCTATCCATTTCAGCTTGCTATCGGGCGCTATGCCAATGGTCGAAACGTTTCCTCTCGAACAGGCAGCGATTGCCTTCGACAAAATGATGGCAGCCAGAGTGCGCTTCAGAGCAGTACTGAAGATCGCTTGAGGGCAGACTATGCAAGAGCTTATGCAACTCATCGAAAACAGGCAGTCGGCAAGGGGGCTCTTCGACCCGGAGCGAGCGATTCCCGCTGAAGATATGGGGAAGATTCTGGAAGCGGCGCGGTGGACGCCCACGGCGCACAATATGCAGAATTTTGAGATCGTGGTGGTGGACGACAAACAACTCCTCTCCGCGATCAGTGAGATAAAAGTTCCTGCCGATCCGACCTTCATCAAAGAGAATTATCCCCAATTGTCTTTCACCGAAGACGAATTGCGCCGGAAGAAAACCGGGATTATGGGCACGATGTTCCCGAAATCATGGCAAACGCCCGACCCCAGCCTGGAAGATATCGAGAATGAAGGCAGGGGTGCGTATATGGCCAAGCAGATAGTATCGTGCTCGGCCATTCTTTTCGTACTCTATGATCCGAGCCGCCGGGCGCCGGCCTCAGAGGGTGATTTTCTGGGCATTATCAGTCTTGGTTGCGCGATGGAGAATATGTGGTTGATGGCCAATTTCCTCGGGATCGGTGTCCATATCGTAAGCTCGTTGTCCGGGAAGAAAGTGGCGGCGGAAGTTGCGAAGCTGCTCAATGTCCCGGACAAGTTTTCCATAGCGTTCAGTATGCGATTGGGTTATCCCGTCACACCTGTTCATTACTTGCGGGTGCGTCGCGACAGAGACGATTTTGTGCATCGCAATGGATTCAAGAAATAGAGCCTTCGATTGACCTGTCGCTCAGCGGAGTACCGCGGCGAGCCAGAAGCTGGGAACGTTGCTGCGTGGGCAGCGGTCACATCTGATTGCCATCAATGTCACGACCAGCCTGCCTGGCCTGTCCCGCGCCGGATTTGTCCTGTTATGTCGGCTTGTCGCAAGGTTTCCCAGAACGCTCAAGATTGCTCCTGGCGTGCTATCAGACGTGCCTCTACCCCAAATTGTGGCTGACCGGAGCCCCTGGCCATGCTGCGGCGCGCTGGATTTGGCAATCGGGACCGCCGCGATTCAGTGGCCAGTCCGCAGGCCCTCCCACTCGCTTCAGCGCGTCCCCGCATGGTCGGTCCGCAGTAGTTCCCCTGCCAGCGATTCTCCTCCTCCTCGCCGCCGCTTCAGCGCGTCTCCGTATCCCTGCCCTTGCTGAGTACCTCGCGGCTTGGCGGAAGGAATCGCCCTATGCCAGCGATGACGACTGGGTTTTTCCGAGTTTTCGGAACAAGGGTAAGACTCCGCGAAGTGGGTCCAGTCTAGTAACGGACCACATTAAGGCTGCCGCCATCAGGGCTGGGGTCATCAAGAAGGGCGACAAACGCCAATTTGGCCTGCACAATGTCAGGCACAGCCTCGCCACCAGTTTGATTTCATGGGGTTTGGACTTCAAGACCGTTCACACCCTGCTGCGCCACGCGAATCCCACCACAACTCTGGCGATCTACGCGCAAGGGATTGACGCCAACCGCTTGGCCGCTCAAGGCGCCATGATGCGCGCCGTTCTGCACCCTGTTTCGGACGTGGTGCAATAGCCAATTGCGGGGGTAATCAGGGGGAAGGATTCAGGAATACCTGCTAAACCATTGATTCTTTGGTGGCAGGAGGCAGGATCGAACTGCCGACCTACGGGTTATGAAAACGACTATAAGTAATGCAATCAACTACTTACACGTCTTGCAAGACCGCCTAAATACAGCGAAATACGCGTAAAACGGGCCAATCACGGGTGAGCGAACACGGGTGGAGATTTTCTGCGCCGTCCTGTGGGATTCGGTGCCGACAAGGCTGATGGAACCGGACCGCCGTAGTTCAGACTCCAGCGAGATAGTCCCGGCTTGAAGGCATTTCCAGCATGTAATGATGGCCTATTCGGAAGCTCTCGAAGAAATCCACCTACATTCTGGGATGAAATCATCCGTCCAGTCACGCGTATCTTCTCATTCAAAATGAGTTGCGAGATCGACTGTGTATTGACAGTATTGCTCTGTGATTGAAGTGTGTATTAACTGGCTATGACATAAGAGAGGTGTGGAGAGAGGTGCGAGATAATTTCATCTCCTCTACACTGAGCTGGTTAGGAGGCGTTTCACCCTTGAGCACAACGCCGACAAATCAACCGCAGACACCATCGCTGAAGGAGCCAGAGGATGCTCGACTTCTCAGGCAGCACTTCCCAAACGCAAACAACCTCGTGTTCGACAAAACCAAGAAGGGGTATGTTCTGCTTCCCATTCTAATCAGGAAAGCAATGAAGTAGCTCTCTGCCGTCGAACTCCGAGTGCTCGTCTACCTTCAGACCCGTTGCAGCAAGTATTCGATATGCTATCCGACCCTAGACGAAATGGCGCACGATCTGAATCTGAAAGGGCTGAAGAACCTCAATTCTCACACCCGTTCGCTTGAGAAAAAGAGGTTCATTTCCACATCCACCGGTGGATATGTGCGCCGCCCTTGACAGGTGTGCTCGACGAACTTGATCGAGAACTGGAGCGGCGCGGACATCGCTTCTGCCGCTACTCGGACGACTGTAATATCTACGTGCGCAGCCAGCGGGCAGGGGAGCGGGTGAAGCGGAGCATTACCCTCTTCATCGAGCGGCGACTCAAGGTCAATGAAGAGAAGAGCGCAGTGGCACGGCCGGCAGAACGTAAGTTCCTGGGCTTCAGCACGACGAGTGGAGGAGAGATCAAACGGGGCATCGCTTCCAAGGCTCTGACACGGTTCAAGCAGAAGGCGCGGATACTTGCGGGACGGACGCGGGGCATCAGCATCGAGCAAATGTCGAAAGAGCTCTCCAGCTATTTACGTGGCTGGAAGGGCTACTTTGGCTTCTGCCAGACGCCCTCAGTGCTGGAGGAACTGGATCAAGGGATACGGCGCAGGCTGCGATCTGTGGTCTGGAAACAACGGAAGCGAGGGACGCACCGCTACAAGCTCCTGCGCCAACGAGGCGTGATCCATGCACTCGCCGCGATGGCGGCTGGCAGTCCTCACGGTCCTTGGAGGATAGCGAAAAGCCCAGCGATGCACATGGCGTTTCCGGTCTCCTACTTTGACTCGCTTAGTATCCCACGGCTGTTTGTTTGGAAGCAGCTCAATCCACCGGACCGCCGTATGCGGACCCGCATGTACGGTAGTGTGGGAGGGGAGGAGAGGCGACTCTCCCCCTATCCCGATTTCGCAGCCAAAACCCGCGGTTTGCAACCCGACGCGGCAAGGCGATATGGTGGCCGAAGCATGATGCGCCACAGCCAAGCCAGAGCGGGGATTCGCGCCACTGCATTGCTGGCGGGGTGCGTGTGCCTTGCAGCAGTTGCGGAGAGCCCGAACGAACACCAGTTCCAGGCGCTGCTCAAACATGGGTTCGAACTTCATCAGCAGGCACGGTTTGCTGAGGCCATTCCGCTGCTGGAGAGCGCGCGCCTACTGGAACCGGGAGACTATTTTGCTAACCTCCTGCTGGGCATTGACCTGCTGCGCACCGGCAAGGCGACGGAGGCTTTGCCCCGTCTGGAACTCGCGGCACGCACCAGGCCCGGTGAGGAAATACCAGAGGATTACCTGGGTGAGGCTGAAGCGAGCCTGGGCCGGTATGCGCAGGCAGCCGAGGCATACCAGCAGGCAGTCGAGCGTGGGCACGGCTCGGAGCAGGCTCAGGAGGCCTGGGCCGGCTTTGCCCTGGAGCGCTTTCGCCAAATTGGCATGAGCCTGCGCGCTTCCACGCCGGGCTTGGCGACGGTTCGCCGTTTGCAGCAGGCTGCAGCGAATCCGGCAGCGGCGCTGGTCTGCGAAGGTTCTATTCCCGCGCTGGAGCGGAGGCTTGCCCTCCAGCAAGGAAGACCCAACCAGGCGAGCCCGTATATGGAGACTACATACAGACTCTCGATCTGCTATGCCGTGGAGGCGGGGAAGGCGGCCGGTCAATTGCAGGCTGGCGCCGAGGACGCGGCCGCAATGCACCTGCTGCGCGGCGACATCTTGTTGCGGCTTAAAGGGGACGCTGCCGGCGCGCAAGAGGAGTACGGGCAAGCGCTCGCGTTGCGGCCCGGCGATCCTGCGTTGCATGAGCACCTAGCCGAAGCGCAACTCACCGCAGGGAATACGGAGGCAGCCAGGGAATCGGCGTTGGCCGCGTTGGCCATCGACCCGCACCGCCGCGAGGCACTGCGTACGCTAGCCTCGCTGACTATGAGCAACCGTGATTATGCTCAGGCACTGCCCTGGCTGCGGAGACTTGCGATTGAAGCTCCCGGTGACCTGATGGTCCAGGTGCAGTTGGGGAAAGCGCTGGCACAGACCGGCAATGCAGCCGAAGCATTGAAGTCTTTGGCGCCCGTGCTGGCCGCGGGCTATCCCGATGAGAAGGGCGCTCTGCATGCGCTGGAGGCGCGAGTGCTACGCGAGTTGGGCCAGGACGCAGACGCGGAGAAGGCTGCGGCCGAGGCGCGACGCTTGTCAGACAGTTTCCAGTCAAAGAACAAAGGTGGCGCGCACGAGAGGCCCGATGCCGACCAGTAGACGAGATGTTTTGCGCGTCGTTCCCGCATTCCTGGCCGGCGGATGGCTGCACAATGCAATGGCGGATTCGGCGCGACCACTACCGCGGATTCGCATGACCAACGGGGCGGTAGCGGCGAAGCTGGATTTTGTGCTCCGCAACAGCGCCTCGGGCCACAAGTACCAGGTGGAGACGCTGCCCGGCGGCCTGGGCGTGATCGATTTCGACGGTGACGGTTGGCCAGACCTTTTCTGCACCAACGGCGCGTCGCTGCCCGCACTGGTCAAGAACGGGCCGGAGTATTGGAACCGGCTGTACAGGAATAATCGCGACGGCACCTTCAGCGACGTGACGGTGAAGGCGTGCCTGCAGGGCGAAGGTTACTGCATGGGCGTAGCCGTGGGCGACTACAACAACGACGGCCACGAAGACCTGTTTGTTGTCGGGGTTCATGCCAACTACCTCTATCGCAACAACGGCGATGGCACCTTTACCGACGTGACGCAGGCGGCGGGGCTCAAGGGACCGGGTTCGCTGGGCCGGCCGGCGTGGTCCGTCGGGGCCTGCTGGATCGACTACGACAGCGATAGTCGGCTCGATCTGTTCATTTCGAATTACTGTGACTGGGAGCCGGGGACAGACCCTATCTGCGGCGGCATGGAGGCGCAGGCGCGCGCCTATTGCCATCCGGACCGTTATCGTGCGCAACCCATGCAGCTCTATCACAACAACGGCGACGGCACGTTCACCGAGATTACGCGCAAGCAGGGGCTGCCTGATCTGCTGGGCAAGGGGATGGGGCTGGCGATGGCCGACTTTGCCGGCGACGGACACCCAGGAATCTTTGTGGCCAACGACAATGCCCGCAACCTCCTGCTGCGCAATCGCGGCAAGGGTTTTGAGGAGATCGGCATGGAGGCCGACGTGGCTTACAACGGCGACGGGCGCAACATCTCCGGCATGGGCGCGGACTTCGGCGATATTGTCGGAGACGGACGGTTCGACATCGTGATGACCGGCCTGAAGAGCGAGACCTACGAAGTGTTTTTGAACGATGGGCGGGGCGCCTTTGAAGATGGAAGCGTGCGCACGGGACTGCTGAACCTGAGCCGCAGGTGGAACGGCTGGGGCTGCGGGCTGGTGGATCTGAATAACGATGGCTGGCTCGATTTGTTTGTTGCGGGCGGCGGACTGGATACGCAGGATGCGCAATCCAACCGAATTTTCAGGAATGTCGATGGGCACTTTGACGATGTCACAGACACCGTGGGAAGTGATTTTGGGCAGCTGGCGCAACATCGGGGAGTCGTTTTTGCAGATTTCGACCGCGATGGGCGGATGGATGCGGCCGTGACCGCGCTCAACTCGCCCATTGAGCTGTGGTGGAACCGCAGCCCGCGGGAGAATCCGGCGACCCATTGGCTGCAGTTGCGCCTGATTGGCCGTCAAAGCAACCGATCGGCGGTTGGCGCGGAGGTCAGTTGTCATGCGGCAGGCCGGATGCAGATGAGGACGGTTTCAGGCAGTGTGGGTTATGCCTCGACCAGCGACCTGACGGTCCACTTCGGCCTGGGTGAAGCAACGCGCGCCACGGTAGAGATTCGTTGGCCATCAGGACTCCTGCAAAAGCTCGGGGACACGGCAGCGAACCAGCGCATAACGGTAACGGAGCCGGCCAGTTAGACAGAAAGGCGCAGGTATTATCCCTGCGAAGGGCTGGAATTCTGTTATCCTTGCCCGGCTACCACGATATCTCAGAAGCTTTTGCCCGCGAAGAAAGCCGTAAAACACAAGAAATATCGCGATCACACATAGACTCCCGTTTTGAGTGGGGAATATGAATTGTTGGCATTGAATGCCGGGTTCCCACCTACGTCCCACATCCGGCACTTCGGGAGGCAGTAGATGAAATCTGACGTGACACGGGTTCCAAGAAGCCTGAATCCGCTTTTCGCAATCGCGATATCATTGATTCTGCTCATGTTCAACCAGGCATCGCGAGCGCAGACCTCAAACGCGCAATTGAGCGGCCTGGTGACGGACACCAGCGGAGCCGTGGTGGCAGGCGCCGAGATCAGGGCAGTCAATACGGCCACAAACGTTCCATATGGCGGGGTGTCGAATGGCTCAGGCATCTACGTGCTGCAGGAGCTACTCCCTGGGCCGTATACGGTCACGGTCATTGCCGCAGGATTTGGCACAGTCAGGCATAGCGGACTGGTTCTGAGCACGGGAGACCACCTGACGCAGAACTTTACGCTGAAGCCGGGTGCGGTTGAGGAGTCTGTCACTGTTACTGCGTCACAGACTCTCATTTCATCGGATGAAGCCAGTGCGGCTGACGTTCTGGACAACAACATGATTACCGAGCTGCCGCAGTTGAACCGGAACGCTCTCGATCTGACCGGTACCACGCCGGCCATCCAGGGCACCGGGCCGCTAGTGGACCAGGTCGGGACGCTGGGAAATTCGGCCTACCTGATTGCCAACACGGGAAACAGCTATTCGGTTTCGGGCGGCCAGGTGAATGGCACCAATATCAGCGTGGATGGCAACCCGGTGCAGGAGGCGGAGTTCAACGCCACCAACCGCTCCATTCCAACGCCGGATTCGATCGGCGAATTCCGGGTGGAAAGCGGCGTCCTTACTGCCGACAAGGGACGCTATGCGGGCGGCATCATTTCAATGGAAACGCAGAGCGGCACGAACGACTTCCACGGGCGGGCATTCTTCTATTTCCGCAATGAAAGTCTGAACAGCAACGACTGGACCGACAATTCGCTCGGTAACCCGCGCCAGGCTTTCGACCAGAAAAACTATGGCGCCGCGGTTGGAGGTCCAATACGCATTCCGCATGTCTACAACGGAAAGGATCGCACTTTCTTCTATGCGGCGTGGGAAGGGGAACGGTTTTCGCAAGGGCAGGAGGTCATTAGCACCATTCCGACGGCGCTGAACCAGATGGGTGATTTTTCAGAGACCGTTATCAACTACAACAATGGGATCCCGGTTTACGCGAACATCTACGATCCGTTCTATGGGGCAAACGATGCGAACGGCGCCGATTGCACGGGGCCGTTAGCTGAGCAGTACACGGCGCAGGGTAGCTGCTGGGTCCGCCCCCAGTTCCCGGGCAACCAGATTCCCGCGGCATACGGCACCGGTGTATCCGGCCAGAGTAAGCTCTTTGCCCACTACCTGGCCCTATGGCCGTCACCGAACCATGTCCCGGCGGCGAACAATGACCACATGAACAACCGCTACGACAAGATCACTACTACCCGGCCCACGGACAAGTACTTCTTCCGTGTCGATGAAGCGTATCGCAACAACCAGCACTTACAGGCAACCATGAGCCGTTCGGCGCTGACTGACGACATCCCCGCGCCCTTCGCGCACGCGGCTGAATCGGTGACCACAGACGTCGACTGGAGCGGAGGTGTGCTGTACTCGCTGACCGTGAACCCCAAGACCGTGGTGATCGCACGGGCTGGATTCGGAGTGACCAATCTCTTTAGCAACGGCGTCTCCGGCAACGGCTCGGCGCCGGACCCGAGTATCAACACGACTCAATGGCCCTTCGATCCGATGATTGAATCGAACAACGAGAAGAGCACGAATGAAATCCCGCCCGTTATCAACATCGGCAGCAATGCCGGTGGCTATACCCACGTGGGAGGCAACGAATTCGACAGCTTCATCACGCAGTCGATGAATGGCAGCGTCTCTCTGACGAGGTTGTGGGGGCGCCACGCGTTGAAGGTTGGCTACGAACAGTACTTCACGCGATTCACCGAGCAGGGCGGCGACAAGACGGGTGTGGCCTGGGTCAATGCTGGTGGCGGCTCCAACCAGTACTGGAACCAGAACGACGGCCTCACTGGCAGCCAGTTGGCGGAATTCATGATGGGCTCGTCCAGCTACTTCAACTGGGGCAACTGGGACATCACTCCGTTTGGGTGGAACCAGGCGGCCTACGTGATGGACGACTGGAAGGTGAACACCAAGCTGACCGTGCAGATCGGCCTCCGCTGGGACCATGACGGCGCGCGCCAGGGGCGGCACGTTGCCGGCAGCCTGGTGTACGACATAAAGGCCAAGAACGTACTCTCGCCCAACAGCGGCTGGAACTGGAGCCAGGTGACGTCGGCTGTGCCGGAACTCTCCGGGCTGCCCAGCCCGGCATGGCTGACACAGGGCGCAACAGGCCGCGTGGCCCTGATCGGCACGCCGGAGTATCCGCAGAAGAATCTCTACACCACGGAAATGGTCAACCTTCAGCCACGCCTCGGCATAAGCTGGGCAATCAACGACAAGACTGTACTGCACCTGAGTGGGGGCACCGTGGACCAGGGGCTGAATGGCCTCGCCACCGATTGGCTCAGCTTTTACTACAACAGCAACACGTTTAGCCAAGTTCCCAGTGTAGACGGCCAGCACTGGATCAGCGAGTTTGGCGGCGATCACGGCCTGCCTGCCTTCCCGGCGCTGTCAGGAGGCGGCAACCTGGGCTGGGTGCCACCCATCACCAACAACCAGGAATACTGGTATTCAAGTTACGGTGCTTCAGGCAACTTCGACCAGGCGGGCACCACTACGGGGCACTTTGACACCCCCACCGATTACATGTGGGGCGTGAGTGTCCAGCGGCAGTTGGCCCAGAGCTGGGCGGTCACCGCCGAATATCTCGGTGTCAAGGGCGTTCATCTCTTGACCGATGTCTGGGGCTGGAGCCTCAATAACGTCCCGCTGAACTACTACCAGTTGGGAACCCACCTGAACGACCAGGTCCCGAACCCGTTCTACGGCCAATCGCTGAACTTCTCGGCCGAGCCGACCGTTTCGCTCAGCCAGTTGCTCGGGCTCTCTCCGCAGTATGCCGGGGCCAACTCGACGACGCCAGGCCAGCAGACCTGGGGAAAGTCCTTCTCAAATTTTGCGAACTTCCAGATTCAATCGCGCAGCTATCACGGCCTTGAGTTGCTCGCCGCCTACTCCATCCGGAAGACCCTGTCGAATACTGGCAGCACCGATATTCACGTCTACGGATCTGCTGCCGGCGCCCTGCAGAATCCGCACAACCTTATGGAAGCGTACGCTGTGGCAAGCTACGAGATGCCGCAGACGATCAAGCTGAATTACTCCTACGATTTGCCCGTCGGGAGAGGTCACCTCCTGCTCGGGAACCCACAGGGCATCGGTGGACACATCCTGGATGCGGCCGCCGGTGGATGGTCGGTAGCGGGAATCTCCACCTGGAGCCCCCACGGCACACCCGTCCAGGTACCCACCGTGGACGGCGGCCAGCAGGCCCCCGGAGCAGCTCTTCGCTGGTCGTTTGCCAACAAGGACTTCAGGCGTTCCGGTTCAAGTTACGGCAACGCTTTGGTGGTAAACGGTGCCTTTGCAAATTCGAGCGGGCCGGGTGTGCTCAACGCATCGGCCTTTACACGTACACCGAACTACAGCCTGGCCAACTCGCCTGTCTTCTTCTCCGGCCTCCGAAATCCGGGAGAGTTTACCACTGATGCCAGTATCCTGAAGAAGTTCTATCTAAGTGACAACAAGGCACGTTACTTCGAGGGGCGTCTCGAGGCGCTCAACATCCTCAACCATCCGGTCTTCGGCAACATCATCGCCGATCCGGACTCACCGACATTCGGCGGCGTCAACGGCAAGACCGGACAGCGCGTCATGCAAGCCGGCGTGCGGTTCTTCTTCTAGAGCAGATGACCGCAGTTTCGGAAGCGGGAATACGAGGCTGCTCTTTCGCAAGGAAGAGCAGCCTCGGGAGTACGACAAAGCCCGCACCTCTCAAAGGAATCCAGAATGAGCGAACTCCGGTTCCGACAATAACTCTGCCAGGCAGACTACAAAGCAGCATTGAAGACAAAGGGCCAAGTAATTCGCCGTGGCATGCTTTCTGGATCGCCGCAAGTTCCTGACCACAATGGCCGCAGTGAGCGCCGGGTCCACCCGGTTTGGACCTGTGCGTTCTGGTCGAGAACGCGTCCTGAGGCTGCCGACCGGCACA
>PLSM01000056.1 GCA_003165075.1 Acidobacteriaceae bacterium
CATCCGCGCAATCAAAACGATGTCCGGTTCAATTCCGGCGACTGGGCCGCCAGCGGTGAGCGCCTCCACCTCAGCTTTTGAAAGTCCACTATTGAGCGCTATGCGAGTGGAAGCGTGCACAGCATAAACGCAGTTTAAACGCACAGCGGTTCGCAAAATCATTGCTTCCCGCAACCTAACGTCGGCAGCGGGGCAGGCGAAAACCGCCCTCATTAGCGCAACGGCTGGGACTGCGAGATCGCCCGCCGCCGCCAGCGCGATTGCCCCATTGAGCGTGTTGTCGGGATTGAAATCGTTTCCGAAAGCGACTCGCCCCTCTTCGGCGGTTGGCATAGGCAAACACATATCGGTCATTGCTCTCCCTGTATAACTAGGACATTTGTAGCATAAAAGGTAGGATATGAGACGCCTGCCCAGGTCTCAAAACCGGTTTGCACAAATCAAAACCACCGTTTGGATTCCCTGCCCTGTCTTTTGGTTCACAGAGGAAGGAAGAAGGACTGGCCGACGAGGGCGCGGCCCGCCTTGCCACGGCTTCGCCTCGTGCCGCTTCGCATCACATTTTCATCCGGGCGAAGAGTTGAACCAGTCGAACCGCCAGCCCTGTAAAGGGCAAAAGACGGGAAGCACCGCGACCGCAGCATGAATCGCCGCGCATTCTCCACCGGGTCAGCGGTCTTCTCCTTTGCCGACATGAACTCCGCCCTCGAACAGGGCGTCAGATTCAGAGCCTGATGCAGCTTCCTAAACAAACGAGGGTCTCGCATCACGCGGAAAAAGTCTGTAACCTCTTCGTTGATGTCATTGTAGACTTCCAACGCCGATGAGGACTTCGCAAGCAACACAGCGGCTGAGCCGCCGAATGGTTCGCAGTAGCAGCGGTGAGGCGGGAAATGCTCCACAATCTGCGAAGCAAGTCGAGACTTGGCTCCAAACCAATGAAGCGGCGACGGAATGCGCTTGAGGGATTCCATTCCAACTTCCAAGAATAGCTCCATCAGTCGGCGAAGTTGTCGTCAGATGCCAAAATATCGGAATAATTCTCCAAAATGAGCCCCTCCCCGCATCAACTGGAAGCTGTTCCGGGCGGTTCCAGCCTACTGCTTCCGGCCCCGGAACGAAGTCACCCAGAGCCCCTCAGACCGGTTCCAGGGTCGCGGGATGAAACTGGCATTGGCCGCACCGGAGAAACTAGTGTTGCGGGGCATATAAACCACCTGCAGGGCGTCTCCTGCTTCTGAACGCACATCGGGTTACCATCAGTCCGAGGAGAGCCTTCAAGCCGATCTTCCGGCTTTGCCGCACTGTGTGCCACAATCACCTTGTGAAGACTCGCACGCCAACACACAAGTGGACATTCAGAGCGCGGTTTCGTTACCAAGCCTTCGGATGGAAGGGTTCTCGGCTGGCCTGTCAGCGCTTGAAGGAAGCGGTGGCGGAGATCAAGAAATTTGCCAAAGCTGACCCTGTCACGGCAGCCAACGGGGCGGTCATCTTGATGGAGAAGATTTGGCCTGCACTGGAACAGGTAGATTCTTCCTCTGGGGCTCTTGGCGGGTCGGTCGGCTGGACTCTGGCTGAGTTGCTGCCCATCGTAGTCGAAGCCCCCGCAGACCGCAAGACGCGGGACGAGTGGCTTGATCGGCTATATCAAGCCATTCTGGAGGATGGCGTCGATTACCTGTGGTTGGTGCAGGAGCGTTGGGGCGAGTTGTGTGGCTCAGTCGAGGTGGCCTCGCATTGGGCGGATGAATTCCTTCCCCAACTGAAGGCCGACTTGACCGACCCACGGCCAGGAAACTCTGTGCGAGAGACCGGCATGTGCTTGTCGAGTCTGCTGGCGGCGGGACGTCACGAGGAACTCCTCGATGTGCTGGCCTTGCAGCGCTATCCATTCTGGTTTGACCGTAAGTTTGGAGTACAGGCATTGCTTGCGCAAGGCCGGGTCGAAGAAGCTCTGGCATATGCCGAAGCATCGCGAGGGCTGAATCAACCGGACGGCGCTATCGACGCCGCCTGTGAGAGGATTCTGCTCGATGCCGGTCGAGAAACCGAGGCGTACGAGAAGTATGCCTTGACAGCCAACGTGTCCTCGACGGGCTTGGCGACCTTCCGCATGATTGCCCGGAAATATCCCACCCGCGACCCGAAGCGGATTCTGTTGGATTTGGCCGAATCAAGCGGCGATCCAGGCCGCTGGTTTGCCGCCGCCAAGGATGCGGATTTCCTCGATCTGGCGCTGCAATTCGCGCAGACGGGATCGACCGACCCACGTACTCTCAGCCGCGCATCCCGTGACTTGCTCGAAAAAGATGCCAGATTCTGCCTGCAGGTCGGACGCAGGGCGCTCCAACGAATGCTCGACGGCTACGGTTACGACCTGATTGGAAATGATGTCCTTGATGCGTATGACCATTTTATGAAGGCAGCAGAGAAACTGGGGGTCGCCGAGGATGCCCGCAATGACGTACTCTCGATGGCCACGAATGCTGAGCGGAAAGGTTCCCCTTTCGCCAGCATCCTAATTCGCCGATGCTTGCCTGATTCCAGGCTTTGAACTTCGCTTTACATCGCCAATGAGGCTTGTGAGGCATTCGCTGTCTTCGTAGTGGAGGTCTGAATCTCCAACTCGATACTGGCGATCTCCGTGCCGCAATCCTGTCGATTGTCGAAAGTGCACTGGTAAAGTTCGGTAAACCAGATGTGGTCGCCCCGGCTCAGTTCCACCCCGGCGGCCAACACGCTGTAAATATCCACGCAGGCTTGCCGCTCAAATTCAAACAAGATGGTCACCTTGCCGGTGTCGTTGCAACTGCGACTCAGCACCCAACCACCACAACCAAGAATTGCGCCAGTGAGTGTCGGCACCAGCCGCGCTGGCTCTCCGATGGAGGTGGTCTTCATCTCTGTTGCCCAAGTGGTGCTCATAATTTGTCCCTCGTCGAGGATACCCGCCATCTTATGGTCCGGTCTACACGCAGAAAGCGAGGCTTTTAAGCTCAAGCTTTCCTGCCGAAGGTCTCCCTGACCAAGATTCGACTGCATGATTAACAAATGTGTTCCTTTTATTGACCGGAAGTTGGTCAACCTAGACCACTTTACAGATAAATATGTCGACGCCGGTAGAGATTTCCGCATTCCGCCGGTCGAAAAATCCCCCATCTCATTGGGGATGAAGGTTTATAGTTCCAGCCGGTTGGTGTGAAGATGTAACCGGCCAGTGAAGCGGAGGCGGTCAATGGCAATATCAAAGCATTACTGCGCCGTGGGCGCGACTACCACAACCTCAACTACCTGCTGCTGAAAGCCCAACGGCTGGCCGCCACGAGAACCGAATTCGTCGCTTTTCAGGAAGCCGCGCAAAACGCGCACTTTCCCAGATTCTCGCGCAGAGCCAATAATGTTTGGAAATCGAACAAAGCTGACAGCATCGCGGAATTTTACCTCCCAGAAGACCAAGCGAATGCGTCATGGTAATCAGCCATGGTAGACAGCCAAGAGGAGATCACGCTGGCGGAGGAGCAATCCGGCGAAGAGCTTCAGAAATAGCAGCCACATGTTTGTAAAATAACCATCAATCGGGTATTGTCTGTGAAGGCAGGTAGCTGACACTGTGCTGCGTTGTGAGTTATCCTCGCAGAGGTTCAACAAGTTGCTTGGATCAATCAGGGAGAATAGTACATGGCAATTTCAGACATCCTGGCAAGTATCGATCACGATATTGCCCAGTTGCAGCAGGCACGTGCCCTGCTGAGTGGCGGCGCGGCACCGGCGGCGAAGAAGACGGCAGGCAGGCTCAAGAAGATAGTGGCGGCGGCACCCGTCGCCCCGAAGCCCGCCAAGAAGAAGAGGAACCTCTCGCCTGAAGGGCGGAAGCGGATCGTCGAGGCTGTCAAGAAGCGCTGGGCGGCAAAGAAGGCTGCGGCAAAGAAGTAGCCATCGGCCCCGCGATACGATATAAGCTGGCGTTGGCGCTGCTCACGTCAGCTTATTTTCTGTGCTTTGTTATCCTCTTCTGGCCAAAGCGGAGGCTGAATGGCACGTGTCCTTTCATGCTTCAGATCGGCGAGTATCCGGGACCAGTAAAGGATGCTCCGCTCAGTCCGCGCCAGTTGCTGTTGCGCTTCCTTGAGCTTGCGTTCTGCAGAGCGCAAACGCTGACGTTGGGCTCGGTCTAGTTGTGGGTCTACGGGCATGCAACCTCTCACTCCTGAATGTTTAGAATATTACGAGCAGGCGCACTTCATCACCGGCTTGTTTCCTTCAAGCTGCTCAGGAGTCCCGAGTACCTCTTGCGGGACTGGTCGTTCCTGATGGCGAGACCCAGAGCCTTCTTCTGCCCCACCACCACAAGCAGCCGCTTGGCGCGGGTGATGCCTGTGTAGATGAGGTTCCGCTGGAGCAGCATATAGTGCTGCATGGCGACCGGGATGACGACCGCTGGGAACTCCGACCCCTGCGCTTTGTGGATGGTCACTGCGTACGCCAGCGAGACCTCGTCCAACTCGCCATAGTCATAGACAACCAGTCTGTCATCGAACCGGATGAAGAGTTCCTGCTCCACGGGGTCGATTTTCTCGATGGTGCCGATGTCCCCGTTGAAGACTTCCTTCTTGTAGTCGTTCTCGGTCTGGATGACCTTATCCCGCACCTGGAAGCGCCAGCCAAATCGCTCAACGGTCGGTTCACCTTGACGAACAGGGTTTAGAGCACCCTGGAGCACGCTGTTCAACTCACGGACTCCGATCGAGCCCCGGTTCATCGGGCACAGCACCTGGATGTCGCGGATTGGGTCGAGGTGGTGTCCTTTTGGGATTCTGTCCTCTACCAGCCTCACCAGCGTCGCAGCGATCTCCTCAGGCGTCTCCCTTTCAACAAAATGGAAGTCGGAGTCCGCCTCCGCCGTTCGAAGCTCCGGCATCTTGCCCTGGCGGATGAGGTGGGCGCTGGTGATGATGTTGCTGCTGGCCGCCTGCCGGAACACTTCAGTCAAGCGAACGACGGGTACCACGCCGCTATCAATAAGGTCACGCAGGGCATTCCCCGCCCCGACCGAGGGAAGCTGGTCCACGTCGCCGACCATAATCAGTGCAGAGGTCTTGGGAAGGGCGCGGAGCAAGGCGTACATCAGGAGCACGTCCACCATCGATGTCTCATCGACGATCAGCAGGTCACATTCGAGCGGCTTGTCTTCGTTGCGCTGGAACCTTCCTGTGGCCGGATCGACCTCCAGAAGGCGATGGATGGTCTTCGCTTCGAGCCCGGTGGTCTCTGTCAGCCGCTTCGCCGCCCTCCCGGTGGGTGCACACAGCAGACACTTCACCTTCTTGGCTCTCAGGATGAGGAGGATTGAGTTCACCAGGGTCGTTTTGCCCACGCCGGGGCCGCCCGTAATGATAGAGACGCGGCTGGTCAGGACGGCCTTCAGTGCCTCCCGCTGACTCGGGGCGAGGGTCTTGTCGGTCTGCTTCTCAACCCAAGTCACGGCCTTTACAAAGTCGATCTTCGGATAGGTGACCCCGGCACTGACCAGCCGCCTGATCTTCGTCGCGATTCCATCCTCGGCCTTCCTCAGATGCGGCAGGAAGACCAGTGGTTCGCCGTCGATCTCTTCCAGCAGGAGGAAGCCGCCTGTGAGCATGTGGGACAACGCCTGCTCGATGGTCTCCACCGGCACCTCCAGCAGCTTGACGGCCGCCGCTTTCAGCTTCTCCAGCGGTAGGGCGCAATGCCCCTCTGACGTTGCCCCGAGGAGCACGTGGTCAATCCCAGCCCTCGCCCGATTCTGTGAGTCCTTGGGGATGCCGACGCTCTGGGCGATCTGATCCGCCGTGGCGAAGCCTATGCCATGGATTTCCTTCGCCAGGGTGTAGGGGTTCTCCTGAACCGTCTGGATTGCCAGATTGCCGTACGTCTTGAAGATGCGGACAGCCCGCCCAGTGCTGACCCCGTGGCTATGGAGAAAGAGCATGATCTCCCGGATTTGCATCCCCTCTTGCCAAGCAGTGGCAATCCGTTCCCGGCGCTTGGGGCCGATGCCGTCCACGGACTCCAAGTCGGCGGGGTTGTCGCTGATGACACCCAGCACCTCCGCGCCGAAGTGCCCGACCAGCTTCTTGGCCAATACCGGGCCGACACCCTTTACGAAGCCGCCAGCCAAGTACCGCTCTACACCCTCGCTCGTGGTTGGCGGGGTGGCTTTGAGTGCGGTAGCTTTGAACTGGAGCCCGTGCTCCTTATCCCTGACCCACCAGCCTTTGGCGGTCAACCATTCCCCGGCGCTGACTGCTGGCAATGAGCCGAGTACCGTCACCAGTTCCCGATGCCCCCTGACCTTTACCCGGAGCACGGCGAACCCGCTCTCCTCGTTGAAAAAGGTGACCCGCTCCACGAGTCCGGCAATCTCTTCTGAGGGGGTACGGGGTTCTGGGGAAGAATCGCTCATCCTGATGGAAGTCTATTCGTTGAAGCTGGCATCAGCAGTCCGGCGCGATTGCCGCACCAGTTCTCAAATGAAGAGCATCCTCTCCCTCTTGCGCGGCTCTGCGCGTTACACTGGGCAGCGTATGGCGTGGCGATTTCGAAAGAGCCTGAAACTCGGGCCAATCCGGCTGAACTTCTCAAAGTCCGGGGTGGGGTATTCCATCGGCGGGCGCGGCTTCCGTGTGGGTCAGGACGCCAAAGGCCGGTCGTACACGGCGGCCTCCATCCAAGGAACCGGTCTATACAGCCGTGAGTACTCCAGCCAGGGCAAGGCGGTGAGCGAAGACGCGGCTCTCATGCCTAGAGACGTGCATGGAAACCTGTCCGACGCGGCGGACAGGCGAAACAGCGGAGTGAGCCTTGCCGTGGGGATGCTGGCGGCGGCGTTTGTGGCGGGTGGGCTGGTGACGCTGCTGTTGACGGCTTTGCTCTCGACTCCGCCCGCCGCCCCGCCCGTGACTCCGCCAGCGGCGGTGAGTGCCCCCATAATGCCGCCTGCGCCTGTCAAGCCTGCGAAGAAGCGGCGGCGCGGCCATCGGTCTGTTGAGGCTGCAAAGAGAGCAACCAATTCGCATGTCCCGAATGGGGCAACGTCTCAGGCGCTGCCAGCGGCACCCTAGCAAACTCCCGATGCGCCGCTGCCAGCAAACTAGGATGAGCGTTGTAGAGATTCGGTAAGCGTCTAGGGCGGGGCCATATTGACGCATTTCGGTGATGCCGCGATTGTGGGTAGTCGTGTCCGCAGATATTCAAGTGGATACAACTGTCTTGAGGGTGTTGACACTCTATTTCCAGTGGGGCGGGTTGACTTCGCCGGTGAAGATGTCATCGGTTATAGCTTGGCCGACTGGCTTTGACCCGCCCGCGACTGCGGGGGTGCTACATGGTGCGGTGGCCGACTGGGCGTGTTGCCTTTTGCGGTTGCGCCCGAATGGGCACAGTGAGACTGTGGCGCACAATCAGGAGTGATTGCAAGCCTTTTATTTATAAAGGCATAGGCGAACATTGGCGGATAATATTGACGAACATGCTAACATGGACGCCAGCGGACGATTTACTCTGAGTTCACGTTCGAGGTGGAGAATGCGATTGCTGATTGCCATCGTCGTTTTGAGTGTTTTGGCTGAACCTGTTCTACATTCAGAATCGAAGTCACAACTCCCAACTCATGGAACGATCAATATTCTCCTTGCAAACAGCCACGGCATAGTGCTTGTTACAGACAGCCGGGCCTCCGACCAGTTTGGGAGAAAGGTCAATGACACATCGCAAAAACTTTTTCAGATTGATCCGGTAACTGTTTGTTCTATCGCAGGATTTGGATCAGATCGAGGGCCATACTGGAAACTTAGGACAAGTGCAGGTGGTGTGATTTCAGCATTCGCAGAAGGATTAGAACAGTCACACGGTAACCCCTCATTCCGACAAAAAGTTGTTGCCCTCACCCAGCAACTGAGTTTTCGGCTTGAGGTGCTCGAATCGGAATATCAGTACGCTGAGCACTCACGGCCACCGGCTGAAGACAAACTCATAATGCTGTTTGCTGGGTTTGACGTTGATGGCAGCACTGTCATTGCGAGAGCAGAAGTGTCTGTGAGCGCTATCCGCCTTGCCGACTCCACATTGTCGTATCAAGGCAACGTATCTGACATAAAGATTGAACCGATCAATAAAGACTTTTTGTATTTGATATCCGGCGTCGACGATTCGGCGAAGTTTCGTCTTAAATCCCCCCAGACGTTCGGAGATGAGAAAGAACTCAAAGACTATGGTCAGGCAGTGCGTCATGGCCACACCGCAGATTTGAGTCTCGACCAAATGGATAAATTGGCCAATTACCTTGGAATAGAGGCATCACTCTCATCGAGCGTGATAGGAGGACCAATTCAGGAAGCTACACTTACTGACCAGCACGTTAAAATGAAGTTGCCTAATAACCTAACCTTAGATACTAAGCCCTTAACCAGCGTCTTTCTTATTGACGATAGAATTCAAGGTTTTCCGGTTTTTCCGGCGATCTCCACCCCACCTAATTCTGTTTTTGTTGATGTCGACTGCGAAAACTCCGCTATGATCTTGGATGATTCGATCATCATCGGTGGAAGATACGTGAAATGCAATTTTTATTTCGATGGGGGAGATGTTTATCGTGATCCGTCCGTTAAAATCGATGGCGGTCAACTCATTCTTGGTCCACATGTTTCGTTGAACAGTTACTATTACGACAAAGCACTTAAGTCCCTGCCAGAACTTACACCGATTTCATATAAAGATTTGCCAAATGCAGACTTTGTGCGGAAGCGGATATGGCCCACCGATTAGTGTCAGCGCTATGCAATGTGAGCCTGTTTCCCCACCAGGGCATGAGGGACACCCAAGTAGACCTCAGAGGGCAGGTAGCGCCTCAACTCCTCACAGAGCGGGCAGTTCACCACGATGGATTGAAACGCGAACGCCGGTACGCCAGCCGGAACCTCACGACGGCACTGCTTGCACGTCACTACAAACTGCTTTCGCTCGACAATTGGGAATCTGAATGCCACGAAACCAGTATAGGCGAAGATGTAAGGGCGGCTACATATCCATATCCGAGTAGATGAACCCTCTTTCGGCCAGGGTAAGCCTCCGCTCCGCGTACCGCCGCTTTGCCTCATCCAGAATCCAGAAATAATCGACCTCTACCTGATCCCACATGACCTGCCCATCAATTTCGCTCCACTCTGCGTGTGCCTGCCGGACTCTATACAGAGTTCCCAACTCATTGGCTTCGTCAAGCAGGCTCAACTCGTAGTACTCCTGCCCGCGCAAGGGAGCCTTTGGATCATCGGTTTTTGAGAGCACTTCCTGCATGACAAGAATGATGCTCTTCCAACCTCGGGGAGCGCAACCGTGGGAGCCTGAGCAGCTTCCCGGATTCCCTCTCAGGTCTCCTGCCTTCCCACATGACAAGCCGGTCGCCGTCCCTGAGAATGAGCCAATCTGCCCATTTTCTAAGTTTGCATGCGTAGAGTGCATAGGTGTAAACTTCACGCGCTGAGGAGACAAGGATGAAATCGTTACGAACGCTCACAATAGCAGGTTTCCTGCTGTTAATGGGTCTGCTTCCAGTAATGGCTCAGACAATTTCTGCGGCAGACGCCAAGAACCATATCGGAGAGCAGGCTACCGTTTGCGGACTCGTCGCGGGCAAACACGTCGCTTCCCGATCTCAGGGAACGCCAACATTCGTAGATTTGGGCAAGCCATATCCGAGCCAGTCGCTGACGGTGTTGGTTTGGGAGCGGGATAAGGGGACTGTCGGCTCTTTACCGGGCAGCGGGCAACTTTGCATCACAGGCCGCATAGTCCAGTATCGTGGCGGGGCGGAAATTGTCCTCCACAATGCGGCCAATTGGTACGTTCCCAAGGCACAAGCCGCGCCTCAGCCCCAGTTGAGCAATGACCGTTACTACACAAACAGCGACGGTCAGCAGGTTCACTCGCCAGCATACTCACCCGGCGGTATTCCAGCGGGTGCTACCGCTGTCTGTGCAGATGGAACCTACAGTTTCAGTCAGCACCGAAGCGGCACCTGCTCCCACCATGGTGGCGTTGCTCAGTGGCTCTGACCGGATTGTGTTCTCATGGGCGGTAGGAGTTTTGTTTTGTCATGCAAGAAGTGCTTTCAGAACCGCCAAACCAGAAGCTCCCAGCGCGATATACCACTGGGTCATGCGGGCATTTTCAGAGCGCAAGCAACGCTAAGATTTAATTTAAACCATGAACAAATTGGTACCATCTGCGCTGATTCGGAGATTTGGCTCGAAGATTGCCGCAGCCTCTCTCGACAAGCCAATACTAGATGTGGCTTGCGGCTCAGGCCGAAACGCCTTCTTTCTCTGGAGCCTTGGTTGTACTGTCATTTGCATGGACAGAGACCTGAGCGGCCTTCAGGCTCAGTTGTCACGCAGCGTGGACGGCGACTCTGTGAGAGCATCAAAGCGGCTAATTCTGCATCAAATTGACCTCATAAATGAGCCATGGCCGTTTAAGCAGAGCAGCGTTGGTGGGATTATAAACGTCCACTTTACCCTTCCATGCCTCTTCCCGTTTTTCGGAAGCTCATTGGCTCAAAACGGGTATCTTCTCATCGAAACCGTGCCGGGATGCGGGGGCAACTACCTAGACCTGCCCAGAAAGGGAGAGCTAAAGGCGGCATTCGAGCGTTCCTTTGCTTTTGAGGCATACAAAGAAAAGCCGGTGGGGCCTTCAGACCGAAATGCGGTCACAGTGAAACTGCTTGCAAGGCGGCGAGACTAGCGTTTGTGCTGGCACCTTAAACCGCAGCTTGCAACTCGTTGCGGTGAGCGATATACGCTCCTGTGACAGCCATCACATCTAAATCCAAAACGCTATTTTACCCTTGAACGCTGCGAAGGAGGTATCCATGCAGAACAACGAACATCGAGCTTCTGAATTGCTGGGTGCCGGGAAAACGGCAAAACGCATTCAGTCACTGTCGATGGCAACCGCCAGTTTACTTTTCAGTGCCGCCTCGGCATTTGGGTCAGTTCCGCCTGTTTCGGTAGCACAGCCAACGCCAAATGGGGCAGCTTCTGTGTCCGATTCAGCAAGGTCTCTTCCCGCACCGTTGGTGCTAAACCGAGCCGCCTCTACTCAGCAACTTATCGCACAGCATGATTCTCACGACTCTCACAGTTCTCACGCTTCACACGGTTCCCATAGCTCCCATGCATCGGGTCTCTGAGCGATGGCCGGTACTGATTTTCTAACGAATCGACTGCCGGATGGCACACTGTTGTTAACGCTCGATTCCAAGGTCTACCGACTGAGTGCGATTAAAAAGGCCACCTACAAATTTGGTGGCCTTTTCCATGTCCTCATAGAGCAGCATGACCATGCCACTGAAGTCCGCATGAAGCCCAAAGAATCCAGCGCACCCATCGACAAGCTAGTTGGCGAGTTCTGCAATGAGGTACTCGACCAAGAGCTAAGGGAAACAGTGGCGGAGGAAACGGCTGGCATTCTCAACCTGCTTCTCGCGCAGGCATTCTCTAAGACATCGCTCATTGATCCTGCGATGGAGACTGCCGAATACGACACAGAACACCGTGAAGAGACTGTCAGTAACGAGTGAGGATTTCGCCGGATGCCGTCGAGCCTATCGCCAAGCCACCACAACTTCCGGCCATTAGAGGATTTCCTGCCCCAAAACGGCGCTTACCAGCTTCTTCCCTTCCGGTTTGTGCGGTTTGATACTACGCGATACCTTCTGAGCAATTTTGTTGGAGAACATTGCTTGGTGGAAAGTGAGACCCTACACGAACTGGTATCCAAGACGCTCCGCCCCTCTAGCGCGGGATACTCGGCTCTAAAGTCTCGCCATTTCTTCTTCGAATCTGGGGAAACTTCGGCGCTCCACCTCCTTGCGACAAAATATCGAACCAAACAAGCCCCTTTGGCAGAATTTACAAGTTTGCACATGATTGTACCTACCATTCGGTGCAATACCTCCTGCGTTTATTGCCAGGTTTCCCACAAGAGTTCAACAGACCAGTCATGCGATATGACAGAAGAGGCTGCTGATCGAGCATTAGACTTTATGTTCCGCAGCCCCTCCTCTCACTTGAAGCTAGAGTTTCAGGGGGGTGAACCCCTGTTGAATTTTGCAATGGTACGGTACATCGTTGAGAGGACACGGCAGCTTGAGAAGCAAACAGGGCGTGAGGTAAGCATCGTTATATGCTCGAATCTTTCGCTCATTTCGGAAGAGATTCTTCAGTTCTGCAAGAAGTACCATGTGGATTTCTCGACTTCCCTGGACGGTCCCCGCGATCTCCATAATCACAATCGACCAAGCGCAGAGTTCGACAGCTATGAGCGCACTCTCGCTGGAATCACCCGCGTAAGAGAGGCATTAGGCATATGCGCTATTTCCGCACTAATGACCACGACGCAAGCCAGTTTGTCGAGACCCAGAGAAATTGTTGATGAATATGTCGGGCAGGATTTCAAGTCTATTTTTCTACGCCCCATCAATCCTTATGGCTTTGCCTCAAGAGCCGGTGCTATTACTCATTACTCTACAACTGAATGGATCGAGTTCTACAAAACAGCCCTTGACTACATAATCGACTTAAACATTCGAGGCATCATAATTCGAGAAGCGTACGCCGCCCTTTTGTTGCGCCGAATCCTCACCCCATACGGAACGGGTTACGTCGATCTTCAATCTCCTGCCGGTATCGGAATAAGCGCCATTTTGTTCAATCATGATGGCAACGTCTATGCGTCGGACGAATCTCGAATGCTTGCCGAAATGGGTGATCCTCATTTTCGGCTTGGCAACCTCTTAACAGATAGCTACGAAAACATGATGCTCTCCGATGTCCTGATTGACACTCTAACCGAGACCATGACGGAGGGAGTTCCAGGCTGTTCTGATTGTGGTTTCCAGCCTTATTGCGGAAGCGACCCTGTCCGGCATTATCGACTCCAAGGGGACATCGTGGGTTTCAAGCCAACCAGCGAATTCTGTCAACGTCACATGGCTTTGTTCCGCCACATCATAGGAATACTGGACGGCGGGTCTGCTGCTGCTGATGTCTTGAAGGGGTGGATGTACTGATATGCTCCTTAGTGACAGAACAAATGCGCAGTGGAACGAGCCGCCATTCGTTGTGCGCGTTACAACGGACTCATCTCGTCCATTCACTTTGAGAGCAAGAGAGGCTCTGCTAGTAAAGAACCCGCCTCCTGAACACCCCTTGGGCTTTAAGGTGTTATTCTCGCTAAACGACGCGCTCAAAACTGGTCTGAACGAACCCCGAGTTGTTCCACTTCCTTCGACGTTGTCCTATGTTCAGGACGGCGACATCGTGATTGTCCGCCCAGCCAGCGGTGATTTGCGCGTCTTGTATCGGAAAGCCTCTTTACACAACTCCCTGATGGTTACTCCCGCGTGCAATAACCTGTGCGTCATGTGTTCGCAGCCTCCACGGAAAGCGGATGACGAGACCTTCCGCCTAGCCTGGGACTCGATTCCCTTGATGGATATTGACACTCCCGGTCTTATAC
>PLSM01000102.1 GCA_003165075.1 Acidobacteriaceae bacterium
TACCACAATTAAGTCAGTCGTCTAGCTATTCTTCAGCCGATCACCGGGAACGTCTCCCCGGATTTCCCCGAGATACGCCATTGGACCATTTCCGTGAGCGCCTTAAAACCACACTCATCATGAAACCCTGAACGGTCAACCGGTTCTGGTCAACCCCTTGGGCATAGACACTGAGAGTGGTCAGCGGGGTGGAGTGCCGATTCCATGCCGCATCAGGCGCAAGATTGGCTTCACGCCATGAGCCCTTCTGCACAGCATTGCGCTCGGCGATGAGCGATTCTGGGTTTACCTCAAGCGAGGCAGTTCGCCGCGGCCGGAATCCGCGTGCGGCTTAAGATTCATATTCCGGGCAACATAAGGAGAATCAGATGAAATCCAGGAAACTATGTGCTGCTGTCGTTGGATCGCTCGTCGTACTCACAATGTCGCTGCCGGTCATGGCGCAGGAAACGACGCAATCCACCACCACAACGACGCAGACTCCAGATCAGCCGCAAACCAGAACCACCCAGTCCGACAAAACCAAAACGAAGTACAATCGCCACCACCACGTGAAGGAAACGAAGGAAACGCAAAAGACGAAGACCAGAAGGGTCCCAGCCTCGGAACAGCAGACGCAAACGACGACCACAACCACGGCTCCGCAGCAGTAATTCCGGAAATCCGGAACTACTCAACATCCTTCAGCGTCACAAAGAAATGGAGCGGGCCCGCAGGCGACCCCACAAAATCGAATTGTTCCACCTACCCGAGTGGCCGCTTCTCTTCCGCTTGCACTAACAAAGCTGGGCGCCCCACCCTTCGAGTGCTAGGCGAAGCGCCGGACTCCCAAAATATCACGTGCCCCTGGTTTCGATTTCGAGACCGGGGAACCACGAACCTCAGACGCACCTTTGGGGACGGAATCGTGATGTCCTTCTTTGCTCTCGGATCTCAGCAACCTTCGGCATCGACTCGCCGCAACGCCGGCAGCTTTACAAAGGCACGTTATACTCGGAGGCCGCGATCAAGCCGCCATCGACCACGTGGAGTATCCCGGTAACGCCCACCGAATCATCCGACACCAGGTAAAGCGCTGCCCGCGCTACATCTTCAGGGCTCAGAATCTCTCCCAGCGGTACGCGCGAAAGACGCGCGCGGATTCGCGCTTCTCCTTCGCTGCCGTGGCCAATATGTTCCCGCAGCATCGGCGTGTCCGTAATGCCGGGGCAAAGGCAGTTCACACGGATCCGGTCTCTGCCATAGTCCAGCGCGAGCGACTTGCTGAGCAGCGCAATCGCCCCCTTTGAAGCCGAATAGACCGGGGTGCCAAACTGGCCGTTGAAGCTCGATATGGACCCATTATTAACAATCGTGCCGCCCCCTTGCCTGCGCATATGCGGCACCACATGTTTGATGGCGAAGAATGCTGCCTTGACATTGACGGCCATTACCCCGTCCCAGTCTTCTTCGGTCATTTGTTCCAGCGGCTTTACCATCACGACGCCCGCGTTGTTGAAAAGAATGTCGATCCTGCCCCAGCGCGCAATCGTAGCCTCGACCATCCGCTGAATATCTGCTTCCTTGGTTACATCCGTGCGCGCAAAAAATGCCTCATTCCCCGCGGCAGTAATCATTGCAACTGTTTCTGCGGCGCCGCGTTCGTTTCTGGCGGCCACCACGACGCGGGCGCCTTCCTGGGCAAATAAGATGGCGCTCGCCCGGCCAATGCCGCTCGCAGCGCCTGTAACAATCGCTACCTTCCCCTCTAACTTCATTCCGCCTCTCCCCCGGCTCGCCTTGCTTCTTCGGGCAAGGTTTGGCTATCCCTGCATGTAGGCAATGTGCGTCTGAGCAAACTCATACAATCCGTGTTTTCCATCGGCCCCGCCGTTTCGATATGGCAATCAACTCTCCGGCCCTTGCGCCAGGCTCGCTCCCGGCCACTTGAGATCCCCAAAGCAATAGCCGGCATGGACAATACGCCGGTCCGGTTCACTGCCAGCGTAAACCCAGATCATGGCCATCTCGTCGTCCGATCGATTGATAAACCGATGAGGGAGTCCCCGCGGAATAAATGCGGTATCGCATCCACTCAATTCATACTGCCTGCCTTCCACCAGACAGACGGCCTTACCTTTCACGATGGTGATTGACTCATCGAAATCGTGAATGTGACAGGGAAGCGACGCACCCGGAAGGAATCGGCCATAACCACCGCAAATGCCGACCGAGCCAAACCGGCGTGCGAAAAGATCGCAAAAGAAGGCGTTGGTCGAAAGCTGATAAATATCCCCGCTATCGTGCCGCACGATCGTCTCCGGCTCCGTCTCCGATGGAAATCCGAAACCCCGATCCTCTACCGGAAAAGCGCGATCGACGAGCGTCCTCGACGGTCTCGCGGAGGCAAAGGACGAATGCGCCACAAATCTCTGCTCCGGGTCGTCGTTCTCTACCCGATGCACAATCCCTGCCGGGATATGCACGCAATCCCGCGGACCCAGCCGGTACATTCGGCCTTCCAAAAGAAAGCGCCCGCGGCCTTCCACCACCACCACCGCCTCGCTGTATTCGTGAAAATGGTAGGGCAGGCACGCCCCGGGCGCGAATGTCGCGGTCCCGGTGCTGAATCCCGTGGCCCCACACTCCTCTGAGACAAATGTCCGAAGTTCCAGCCCGGCGGGCATACCCGCGCTTGGCTGACAACTGCGTGCAGAGATAATCGCCTCAGTTACTGTAGGTTGATCTGGCAGGCCTTGCATGTCATTTTTCAAAGTCATTTCCCGGCATAGAGATTAATCCATCCTGGTATCAAGAGGCGAGTTCAAAAACAGCGGCCGGCTCGGGTAGCCTGTGCAGAATATTTATTGCTCCACCCTCGCGCCATGCCTGGCGCGATCCACTGACCGGGCAAGTGCTCAGCCCACCGACCACCGGCCGGTTGGGGTTTCGCCCGTGCGATCGGGAGTCTTGCTGCTTGACAGACCCCCTGCAGCGAGCTAATTATCTGATGATCTGACAACTTAGCTCTGTAGTGCAGCCAGTATTCCAACCAGGAGATCTCCGTATGTCTGACGCGATGTCAAGACGCACTTTTGTGAAGGCGCTGGCCGTCAGCGCGGTGGCCACATCGGTAGTAAAGCCCGGGCTCGCCGAGGAGAGAGCCGCCACCACTGGCGTGGCAACAGAATGGTCCTACGTGAGCGGAAAGCAGTATTCCGACCCCTTCAACCAGGTCGACCTGGACGCAGTCATTACCTTGCCCTCCGGAGGCGAAGAGCGCGTTCCAGGGTTCTGGGCCGGCGATTCGACATGGCGTGTACGCTATGCCCCTCCGGTGTCCGGCCTTTACCGGATTCGCTCCGTCTGCAGCGACCCCAAGAATCGCGATTTGCACGATCAGAGCCTGACCCTCAATGTTCAGCCCTACTCCGGCAACAACCCGCACTATAAGCACGGCGTGCTTAAGGTGGGCGCCGACCAAAGGCATTTTCAGCACGCCGACGGCACTCCCTTCTTCTGGCTTGGCGACACCTGGTGGATGGCTCTGTGCAAGCGGCTTAGCTGGCCCGACGGCTTTGAAACCCTCACCGCCGACCGCGTACACAAGGGATTCACCATGGTGCAGATTGTTGCCGGCCTCTATCCCGACATGGAGCCTTTTGACGAGCGCGGCGCCAACGAATCTGGATTCCCCTGGGATCGCGATTACACCCGCATCAATCCGGCCTATTTCGATACCGCGGACGTGCGCATTCAGCATCTCGCGGATCACGGACTGGCCGCCTGCATCGTCGGTTTCTGGGGCTACTTTATCCCCCGCATGGGCGTTGAAAAAGTCAAGAAGCACTGGCGCTATCTCGTCGCTCGCTGGAGCGCCTACCCGGTCGTCTGGTGCCTCGCCGGAGAAGGCACCATGCCCTACTATCTTTCCAAGACGCCAGAGCAGGACGCCGAAACGCAGAAGCACGGACTGACCGAGTTGGCGCGGTATGTGCGCAGCATCGATCCGCATCATCATCCCATCACCATCCATCCTTCCAGCAGCGCCCGGCTCTGCGTGGATGATCCGGCTGTGCTGGACTTCGACATGCTGCAGACCGGCCACGACGACCGCCAAAGCGCACCCAACACCATCGAGACCATCAATCGCTCCCTCGCTGCAAGCCCCAAAATGCCGGTCCTCGTGGGCGAGGTCTGCTACGAAGGCATTCAGGAAGCCAGCCGCCAGGAGGTGGAGCGCTATATGTTCTGGGCTGCTCTGTTGAGCGGGGCGGGCGGACACACCTACGGAGCCAATGGCATCTGGCAGGTGAATACGCGCGAGAAACCCTACGGTCTTTCGCCGCATGGCCACTCCTGGGGCGGTCCTGCGTGGGACATCGCCGCACAGCTTCCCGGCTCCGGCCAGCTCGGGCTTGCCAAGGCTCTGCTTACGCGCTATTCCTGGTGGAAGCTGGAGCCTCAGCCGGACCTCATCACGCCCCGCTGGAGCAAGGAAAACTACTGGAGCCCCTTTGCCGCTCAGATTCCCGGAGAAGCCGCCCTGGCTTTTATCCCCGCATTCAACGGCGGAGGTTCTTTTCACAATCTCAAGGCAGGCTCGTATCGCGCCTTCTTCTTTAACCCCACTGACGGAACTGAAACCGAGATTGGCGTCATCACTCCAGATGCCGGCGGCTCATGGAAGATTGCCGAAGTTCCGATCTTTCAGGATTGGGTCGTTGTGCTGGAGAACAAAGCATGAGTCTTCCTGGATCGTCCGGGCCTGCACCGGAAGCAGCAAAGTTTCACGTAGGTTTTTCATCTGATTTTTGCGGTGAAGATGGCCGCCCTGCCTATCCTGATATCGGCCTGTCTCTGCTCGACGGCGTACCTGGCCTCTCGCACGAGTTTCTGCCTGAATATCGAGCCGAGTACGTCCCCTCGCAGTTGGTGGAGTACGACGTACTTATCTCCCTTAAGCCGAAGGTCACGGCCCAGTCACTGGAAGGCATCTCACGGCTTTGCGCCATCGGCCGCTGCGGTGTTGGATATGACAACGTCGACCTGAAAGCCTGCACTGAGCACGGGATCGCGGTGTACATCACGCCCGGCGGGGTAGTCCGGCCCGTCGCGGAGTCCATCCTGCTCCTGGTGCTTGCGCTCTCCCATCGCCTCCTGATCAAGGACCGCCAGGTGCGGCAGGGACATTGGGCTGAGAGCACCCGTGTGCTTGGCCGCGAACCGCGCGATCGCGTGGTCGGAACCATTGGCATGGGCAACATCGCCACAGAAGCAATTCGCCTGTTGCGCACGCTGGGTGTGCGCCGGTTCCTGGCTTTCGATCCTTACACCTCCGCTGAGCGCGCCAAGGAACTCGCAGTTGAATTGGTTTCTCTCGACGAACTCCTTCGCACTTCAGACTACGTGCTGGTGAACTGCCCCCTTACACCGGAAACACGCGGCTTGCTGGGCAAGACTCAATTCGCTCTTATGAAGCCCGACGCTGTTCTCATCAATACAGCGCGCGGTCCTATCGTCGATGAATCCGCACTCATTCAAGCCTTGCAGAGCAACCAGATTGCCGGCGCTGCCCTCGATGTCTTCGAGAAAGAGCCGCTCAGCGCCGATTCCCCGCTCAGCGCCATGGAGAATGTCATCCTCACCTCGCACTCCATCTGCTGGACAGAAGAGCTTTTCCGCGACATGGGACGCATCGATTGCCAGGGCGCCCTGGCCATTTATCACGGAGAGATTCCAGAGCACGTGGTCAACCCTCAGGTACTCGATAATCCCCTCTTCCTTGAGAAGCTCGCGCGTTTCAAGGGTGCCTTTGCTGCGTCGGGGGCGAGGCCATGAACGGTTTTCGGCAGCGGCTTCAACAGGGCGAAGTTCTTCTCGGGCAGATGGTCCTGGAACTCTTCACCCCCGGCATCGGGCCCATGCTGGCTGCCTGCGATCTCGATTTCGTGATCTTTGATATGGAGCACGGGCGCTGCGATATTGGCCTGCTCGCTGAGATGATCGCCTCCTGCCGCGGCAGCGACATTGTTCCGCTGGCGCGGGTTCCGGATGTGGAGTTCGCGCCGTTGTCCCGTGCCCTGGATTTAGGTGCGCGCGGCGTAATGGTGCCGCGTGTCGAGACCCGGCAGCAGGCAGAAAAGATCGTCAGCCAACTCCGCTACACTCCCCAGGGCAAGCGCGGAGTCGCACTGGGTGTCGCGCACGATCTCTACCGCGCCGGTACACCGGAGTTCTTCGCCAAGGCCAATGAGGAAACAGCCGTCATCCTTTTGCTCGAGACGGAAAAGGCCTTTGAGAATCTCGACGAGATTATCTCCGTGCCCGGCGTCGACGTCGCCTGGATGGGGCACTATGACCTCACCGTCTCGATGGGCATTCCCGCGCAATTCAATCATCCGCGCTTCCTTGGCGCTATGGATGCCTTGGTGGCTACCTGCCGGAGATATGGCGTAGCGCCGGGATTCCTGCCTGCAACGCCTGAGGCAGCCGTGCACTGGATCGGCAAGGGCTTCCGCGCCATTAGTCTGGGCAGCGACATCGGTGTGTTTCTCGATGCAGTCCGAAAATTCAGGGCCTATGTTGCCCAGAGAGGCGGTGCAGCATGAAGTATTCGATTCAGGCATTCAAAGCTGGCACATTTTGGGTTCCCGGCCCCGAGGTCTATTGGATGGAAGCCTGGAATCAGCGCGAGGAAATGAACGCCATCATCTACCTCATTCGCGGCGGCGGCCAGAATATCCTCATCAATACAGGGCCTCCGCAGGATCTGACCATCATCAACCAGGCTTGGCTCAGTTTCTTCGGATATCCTGAAGCGCAGATCGTTCGTCCCGAAGCCCAGTTACCGCAGAACATCCTTCGCTCCCAGGGGTTGACTCCCGACGACATCTCCATGGTCCTGGTCACTCCGTTACAGGCCTATGCCACGGCCAATATCCACTTATTCCGCAACGCAACCATTGGCATCTCGCGTCGCGGCTGGATCGAAGACTTTCAAGCTCCCTACTACCATCTCCACGTTCCCCGCCATCTGCGCATTCCGCCCGAGGTGAATCAATACCTGCAGAACGAGGGCTGGGACAAAGTTCGTCTGCTCGCCGATGAAGAAGAGGTGCAGCCCGGCATCCGCGTCTTCTGGGCCGGTGTCCATCACCGTTCCTCCATGGCCGTCGCAATCGATACTGCCAAGGGCACAGTCATCATCACTGACTGCTTCTTCAAATACGGCAACATTGAATCCGGCCGCTATCTGGGCGTCATGGAGAGCATGATGGAAGCCGACACAACCTGGGCGCGCATACGCAAGGAGGCGGATATCTTCGCATCCGTTTACGACCCCGAGGTTTTCGTCCGCCATCCGGGTGGAATCCTGGTCTGAGTTGTCGTGCACAAGCGGCCATCGCCGCACTCCATGGGCCGATTCCTTCAGATGCCATCACCACACATCGTCCGCGTCACTCGGCCTGTTGGTGCAGGACTGTATATTGGGGTGTGCGCGCGCATGCATCTCGCCCGCGCCCCATAGCGGAGGATTCCATGCGGCGCCGTGACTTACTCAAACTCGCAGCTTATAGCGCAGGAGCATTGGCCGTAGCCCGGCCCACGCTTGCCCTGCCCCAACCTCATCCCATCGTCGACGCCCATATTCATTTGTTTGATCCCACGCGCCCTGGCGGAGTTCCCTGGCCGGAAAAAGAGGACACCGCTTTGTACAAGCCCGCATTGCCCGAGCGCTACTTTGCCCTCAGCAAACCTTTCGGAGTTGTCGGCGCCGTTGCCATTGAAGCCAGTTCTCTCGCCAGTGACAACCAGTGGCTCCTCAATGTGGCAGAAAAACATCCCATCATAGTCGGCATCATCGGCGATCTCGTTCCCACCTCTCCGTCTTTTCTCAAGGATTTGGAGCGGCTTCACGCGAACCCTCTCTTCCTCGGCTTCCGCTACGGAAATCTGTGGGACCGCGATCTCGCGGTCGATCTCGACAAGCCAGGTTTTGTGGATGGACTGAAAGCCTTGGCGCAAGCCGGTCTGGTCTTCGAAAGTGCAAACCCCGACCCCAGCCTGATTCGCGCCATTCTTAAAGTCTCCCAGCGCGTACCCGGCCTCAGAATCGTCATCGATCATCTGCCTCATGCCCCCGTGCCCACTGAGCAAGCTGCGCGCCAGGAATACGAGGCAAACCTTCGCCACCTGGCAGAGAATCCGGGCGTCTTTATCAAACTCTCTGAGATTCCCGTCGTCATGAACGGAAAACTGGTCACCGATCCGTCCTTCTATCGCGGTCCCCTCGATGCGATATGGGATGTGTTTGGCGAAGACCACATCCTTTTCGGCAGTGACTGGCCCAACAGCGATCATGTGGAGCCGATCGCGGACACCTTTGCCATAGTCCACGAATACATTTCGCGAAAATCTCCCGCGGCCGCGGAAAAATACTTCTGGAAGAACTCGGTTGCAGCCTATAAGTGGCGGCGTAGAACACCGGACCAGCCAGTTCTCTAGACAACCGCCGCTCCCGGTCGAAGGCTTCACCCGATCCGAAGAGCTGCGGTGTCCAATGTCAAGAGCGCGCACCTCACGCAACCAGGGGCAAAGGATTTGAGCAGCAGTTCTTCAACCCGCATCCACTCCACCGAATCGGCTTCCAGCCAGGGGGCGAATGGAGCCGGTGCCGAGCTCTCCAATCCGCCCATCGCTTCTTCCCCAGGTGACTTGGACCGGGCAATCTCGCGCACAATGAAGCGGTTGACGCCTTTTTTGATGCTGATGTACGTGGTTTCATTTCTCGACCGGGCAAACATCAGCTTCGCCAAGCAGGCGTTACAAACCTCCGTCGGCATTACCGAGGGTACATATGCCCTTGGCGCAGGCATCTTCTTCCTCAGTTACTCGCTGTGCGGATTTCCCAGCAATCTCATCCTGCATAGGATTGGCGCAAAGCGGTGGATGTCCTTCCTGATGCTGGGGTGGGGTTTGGTGTCGATGGCCACGATGTTCGTGCGTGGCAGCACCTCGTTCTACCTGTTGAGGCTCCTTCTCGGCGTCATGGAAGCGGGTTTTTTCCCCGGCGCGATTCTCTATCTCACCTATTGGTTTCCCAATCGCGTCCGAGGCCAGATACTCGGCTTGTTCTATTTGGGTGTCCCAATTGCACTAATCTTTGGCGGCCCTCTGTCCGGCCTGCTTCTTGACATGCATCCGCCAGGTGGGCTCCAGAGTTGGCAGAACATGTTCCTGGTCGAAGGGTTCATGGCTGTCCTTCTGGGGTTTGCGACCTCTCTGTTTCTTGATAGCCGCCCTCCCGATGCCGTCTGGCTCCCGGCCAACGAAAAGCAAGCCCTGGCAGGAGCGCTGGCGGACGAGGAGAAAGAGCGTCGTACTGCCGGTCCAGCAAAGCTTCTCCCCATGTTGCGAGATCTGCGTGTGCTCCAGTTTGTCCTCATCTACACCCTGATTCAGATGAGCACTTATGGCGCAATCTTCTATCTGCCTACTGAGATATCTACTCTTATGCACAAGCCTGCCGGCCTTGAAGTAGGCCTGGTATCCGCGATCCCGTGGATCTGCGCTTTATGCGCCGTCTACTGGCTGCCTCGCACCGCGGACCGGTTCAGCAAGCATCGCGAATTGGCAGCTCTCACGCTTCTGATCTCGGGATGTGCAAGCTTCGTATTTCCCACGGCAGGGCCGCGCATTGGACTCATTGCCCTGTCGATCGCCGTATCCGGCTTCATCTCCGTACAACCGCTTTTCTGGACGTTCCCAACCAGCTATCTGGCTGACACCGCGGCGGCGGGCGGCATCGCCTTGATCGGCGCAGGCAATCTGGGAGGATTCATCGCCCCCACTGTAAAAGTCTGGGCCGATCAGCGCTTCGCTTCGCACAGCGCAGGCTTGTACCTTCTCGCCGCACTTACCGTCCTGAATGCGGGCCTGATAGCCTTGATACGGAATCGTCGCGGACATCCAGCCTGAAGGCGATTCAGGACAATCGGCAGCTTCCCGGTCAGAAAGGCGCCCCTCATGCCAGCCACTAAAATCCGTGCAGTCCGTGCCTCCTTCGTTCAGGGAGGCGGCGCCGATTATCACGATCAAGCTCAGGGCCATTGGATCGATGACCACATCGCCACACCGATGGCGAAATATCCTGACTATCGCGCCAGCCGCCAATCCTTCGGCCTCAACGTCCTGGGCACGCTGGTCGTCGAGATCGAAGCCGAGAACGGCGTCGTCGGTTTCGCCGTGACCACTGGCGGCCAGCCGGCTGCCTGGATCGTGGAGCGCCATCTCTCCCGCTTTCTTATCGGAGCAGACCCCACGGAAATCGAGCGGATCTGGGACCAGATGTATCTTTCCACCCTGTTCTATGGCCGCAAAGGCTTGGCCCTCAATGCCATCAGTTGCGTCGACCTTGCCCTGTGGGACCTGCTGGGCAAGCTCCGTCAGGAGCCGGTTTATCGCCTCCTTGGAGGCGCGGTCCGGGATGAGTTAGTCTTTTACGCCACCGGTGCCCGACCTGACCTCGCCCAGAAAATGGGCTTCATCGGCGGCAAACTGCCTCTTCATCACGGCCCTGCCGAGGGCTACCAGGGCATGAAGAAGAACCTTGAACTGCTGGCAGAGATGAGGTCCCGCGTGGGCCCGGACTTCTGGCTGATGTACGACTGCTGGATGAGTCTCGACCTTGACTATGCCGTTCGCCTGGCCGATGCCGCTCACAAATACAACCTGAAGTGGATCGAGGAAGCCCTGCTCCCTGACGATTACTGGGGCTATGCGGAACTCCGGAAGAAAGTTCCGCGTGGAATGCTGGTTTCCACGGGCGAGCATGAGGCGGGGCGCTGGGGCTTTCGCATGCTTCTTGAGATGGAGTGCGCCGACATCCTGCAGCCCGACGTAGGCTGGTGCGGCGGAATCACGGAACTCATCAAGATCTCGGCGCTGGCTGACGCTCATGGCGTCCTGGTGGTGCCGCATGGTTCCAGCGTGTACAGCTACCACTTCGTCATTACCCGCCACAATAGTCCCTTTTCGGAGTACCTCATGATGGCGCCTCAGGCCGACAAGGTGATTCCCATGTTTTCCCCGCTGTTACTCGATGAACCAATTCCCGAAAACGGCCGCATGAAGCTCTCTGATGCGCCTGGGTTCGGCGTTCGCTTGAATCCCGATTGCCCGCTGCACACCCTCTCCAGCTAGCGTGGCCGCGTGTCCGCTTCCCAGGTCTCGCCCCCGAAACCTGGGAAGCCATCGAGCTTTCATTGTCCACCCCCTCAAAAAATGCCCTCCATGCACCCCTTGGGGTATCATTACGTCTATAGAGTGAGCGGTCTGTTTCCCCTTGAGGCTGCCACGGTGGTGTGTGTGTCCCGATTCTTCCAGCGTTTTGTCTTCGTTCTTGCCGCAGCCATCTTTGCCGCCCTCGGGCTCGGATTTGCCCTGGGCGAGTTAGGGCTGTTTGGCGTTCACGCCGGCGGCGATCAGGATGGCGCCTATCGCCAGATGCGTGTTTATGCCGAAGTGCTCAAGCGAATCCAGAGTGACTACGTCACCGAACCTAACATCAATGACGTCACCACCGGCGCGCTCCACGGCCTGCTCGAATCGCTCGATTCCGACTCCAGTTACCTGACTCCCACCGAGTACAAGATTTACAAGGATCGCCCCTCCACCGGCGTAGCGCAGATCGGCGTCACCGTCTCCAAGCGATTCGGCTATGCCACCATTGTCAGCGTCGTCCCGGGTTCGGCCGCCGACCATGAGCATCTGTCCGATGGGGACGTCATCGAATCCATCGGTAACCAGTCCACCCGCGAGTTGTCGCTGGCCGTCATTCGCCTCATGCTCGACGGCAAACCCGCAACCCCGGTCACTATATCTGTGGTGCGCCCGCGCAAGGCCGACCCCGACAAGCTCACCATCACCCGCACCATCTCCGCTGTACCCGCGCTCGCCGAGGAGCAGTACGACGGCTCCAGCATTCTTTATTTCAAGCCTGGCGCCCTCACCCCGGAACGGGTGGATGAGATCGCCGCCAAGCTCAAGGCTGCCGGAAAGACCCACAAGGTATTGATCGATCTGCGCGATTGCACCCAGGGCGACCCCTCCGAGGGTCTTCGTCTGGCCAACTTCTTTATCAACCAGGGCACGCTGGCAACCCTTGAGGGCCAGAAGTTTGCCCGCCAGACCTTCACCGCCGATCCGGCTAAATTCCTCACCGGTGCGCCCATCGCGTTGCTTGTGAATCGCGGCACCTACGGCGCGGCAGAGTTAACCGCCGCCGCCATCGAAGACTCCAAACGCGGTGACGTGGTGGGTGAGCGCACCTTCGGCGAGGGCTCGGTGCAAAAGACCATTGAACTGCCCGATGGCGCTGCGCTGCTGTTGACTGTGGCCAAGTTCGAGGGGCCCAGCGGCAAGAAGATTCAGGATGATGCAGTCATCCCCACTGTCCAGGCCGGACAGGCAACAGAAGACGACTTCGATGCCGTACCTGCGCCACCCAAGGGCGACGAGCCGCTGGACAAGGCGCTCGAACTGCTCAAAGCCAAAAACAGCTAGGCCGACGCGGAGTTTCTGATCTTGTACGGGGTGGTACGCCCTGCCGGCTCCCCGCCTCTCTGTGGAACGCGATCATGCTAGCCTTGAACTGAGGCATTCCTCCACGGCGCTTTTTGAGGAGTGCCCACGAGGCCTAAAGCTCTTGGCTGTCCCCCCCCATCAGCCTTCCGAACCGCGCGGCTTGGGCCGGTCCCACCGGCTTGAGCCTGATCCCGTGCCGGTTTTCCGCCGTCGTAAGATCGCCGGCAAGGCAGCCCTTTCCACGTTGCTTCTTTTGTCCGTCATCACCGGCTCCCTGGCGGGTCTCACGCTGGTCTTCTCCGCCGACCTGCCCCAGATTCACGACCTCGAGCGCTACCGCCCCTCCACCATGACCGACCTCTACGACCGCAAGGGCCGCATCATTGGCTCCTTTGCCCTCGAGCGCCGCGTTGTGGTCAATTACGACGACTTCGCGCCGGTTCTCCGCCAGGCCGTCATCTCCATTGAAGACAAGAGCTTCGAGTCTCACTGGGGCATCAATGTGCTGCGCATCGCCGGTGCCTTGTTGCACGATCTGCGCAGTCACGGGCGCGTCCAGGGCGCCTCCACTCTCACCATGCAGTTGGCCCGCAATCTGTTCCTTTCCGCCGATCGCACTGCCGCGCGCAAGGCGCAGGAAGCCTATCTCGCCATCCAGATTGAGCGCGCCTTCACAAAACAGCAGATCTTCACCCTCTATGGCAACCAGATCTACCTCGGCAGCGGCATGTACGGTTTTGAGGCGGCCTCGGAGTTCTACTTCTCCAAGCACGCCAAGGACGTCACTCTCACTGAGGCTGCGCTGCTGGCTGGCTTGCCCAAGGGACCAGTCGCCTATTCTCCGTTGCTCAATCCTGAGAAAGCGCTCCGCCGCCGCAATCTGGTGCTCAGCGAAATGGAGTCCGACGGCGTCATCTCCCACCAGCAGGCTGAACAGGGCCGCCAGGCTCCGCTGGGTCTTCATATCACCCAGCGCGAAATGTCCGTTGCCCCCTGGTTCCAGGAAGAGGTCCGCCGTGAACTCGAAAAGCGCTTTGGCGCTGAAGAGGTCCACGAAGCCGGCTTGCGCATTGACACCACCCTTGACCTGGATCTGCAGCAGTCCGCCAACAGCGCCGTGAACGACGGCTTGGCGGCCTATGAGCGACGCCGTGGCTGGAAGGGTAAGCTCGAAAATGTCCTCGCCGAAGGACTCACCATAGAGGACTACAAGCATCCCGACTGGGTCATGGCCAACGGCCCCGGCGACTATGTCCACGCCGTCGTCACGCGCACGCTGCCGCTTGAGGTTCACGCCCGCGTCGGCTCCAGCGACGTGATCTTACTTCCCGCTGATTGGCAATGGACCGCGCAGCGCTTCGGCGACGCCCTGGTCAAGCCCGGCGACATCATCTATGTCCATCTCTCCGACGCTTCAGAGGGCACAGCCCGCCGCGCCACGCTGGAGCAGGATTCCGGCGCCCAGGGAGCCGTCTTCGCCATGGACAATACCACCGGCGACGTTCTGGCCATGGTCGGTGGACGCGACTACGCACTCTCTCAATTCAACCGCTCCACCCAGGCCGAACGCCAGACCGGTTCCAGCTTCAAACCCTACGTCTACACCGCGGCCATTGAGGATGGCGCCAAACCCGACGACATCATTGTGGACCGGCCGGTGAGCTTTGGCGGCTACACACCGCACAACTACGAGAACGACTTCAAAGGCGCGATGACTCTCACCAACGCCTTCGCTGAGTCGCGCAATATCCCCGCCGTCAAGCTCGCCGCGCGTGTCGGCATTCACAAGGTCATCGATCTCGTTCATCGTTTCGGCGTCACTTCCAACATCCCCGCTTATTTGCCCGTGGCGCTGGGCGCAGCCGAAATCACCCTCCAGGAGCAGGTCACCTCTTACTCGGTCTTCCCCAACGACGGCGTCCGCGTCACTCCCCGCCTCATCCGCAAGGTCTCTAACGCCGACGGCATCACGCTGTGGGAGGATCGGCCCGAGATCGACGAAGTCATCAGCCAGCAAACCGCACGCACCATGATGACCCTCTTTCGCGCCGTCACCCAGCACGGTACCGGTGCCGCGGTGGCACAGCTTAACCATCCTCTGGGCGGCAAAACCGGCACCACCAGCGACTTCACTGACGCATGGTTCCTGGGCTTCTCGCCTTCGGTCACCTGCGGGGTTTGGGTAGGCTACGACAGCCGCGAATCTTTGGGTGAAAAGGAAACCGGGGCCCGCGCCGCCCTGCCCATCTGGATGGCCATCATGCGCACCGCCATCGCTGGCAAGGATAACGAGCAATTCCTGGCCGACCAGGAAGCCAATCCCATGCAGGAAGCTGCGTCTCAGCCTCTCGCCAAACCGGGAACCGCCCCCGTCGCTGGATCGCAAGCCAAGCCGGTGAACGTCAACGCAGCCGCCAAACTGCCGATAACCCCCGCGAATCCAGGCACAAAGCCGCCCGTCAAACCCTTCGCCAAACCGGCAACCAAGCTGGCGGTCAAGCCTCCCCTGCCCATTGGGCCTGCTCCCGCCAAACCCGCGACCGCCGTCAAGCCCACTCTCGTCGACTCATCCACACCGGCAAGAAGATCAAGCGGCACGTAACCCGGCAAGCGTCATCCGTGCACAATGAAAAGCTGCAACCTACCGGCGGAGAGCAGACTCCAGCCGAAAATACAGCTTCGCTCGCGCCACATCCTTGAAGATCTGCGCCTTGAGGGCCTCTGGCGAGGGCCACTCTGACTCCCCGCGGAGCCGCAAAAGAAACTCCAGTTCCAACGGTGTCCGATCATCGAGTTCCACCTGCTCAAAGTCCAGAATGTGCGACTCCACGGCAAAGGATGCCTGCCCAAATGTCGGCCGGTTGCCCACATTTGTCACCGCCTGAAAGCAGCGCCCGCCCACCGTCAATCGCGTCACGTACACCCCGAAGGCCGGTAGCAGCGCATCGTAGGCCGCCAGGTTCACCGTGGGCACCAGCAGCCGCGTGCCGATTCCGCGCCCTCTGGCCGGCGTCGAACGCACCGCAAACGGCCGGCCCAGCATCCAGCGCGCGCGCCTCATGTCGCCTTCGGCCACCAGCGCCCGCGTCGCCGAACTTGACACCTCCAGCCCGTGCACCTGCACCGCCCGGTGCACATGTACGGCAAACCCAAACTCCGCACCAAACTCCGCCAGTTCTTTCACCCCGGCCACCGCACGATGCCCAAAGCGGAAGTTACCGCCCTCGTGCAGAGCGGACACACCGAGCGCCTTCACCAGCACTCGTTCCACAAACTCCCGCGCCGTCAGATTCGCCAGCGCAGCGTTGAACGGCAACAGCACCACCGCATCGATGCCCGTCTGGGCCAGCAGCCGCAGCCGCTCGGGAATCGGCGTAAGAAGCGTGGGCGCCTGCTCCGGCCGCAGAAACTGCTCCGGATGGGGCTCAAAGGTGATGGCCAGACCGCGGCCCTTATTCCCAAGAGCTTCGGCAGCTACCGCGTGCAGAATTTCCTGGTGCCCCCGGTGTACCCCATCAAAGTTGCCGATAGCTGCCACGCACGGGCCAAAACCGGCTGGTATTTCGGCAATCGAGCGGTACACGGGAATCTGGCGGCTGGCGTGATCGCTCATAGGCTTACGGGAAACGCGAGGCCGTCGTAGGCCAGCGCAACGCCTTCCGGCAGTGTGCGATTGGTTGCTTTGTGGCCCAGATCGTGGGCAATGTGGGTAAACCATGTTTGCCGCGCGCCGATGCGCCTCGCCCACTCCACCGCCTGATCCACTGTTGCGTGATTGGGGTGGGGCTTATGGCGCAGCGCGGAGAGTATCACGCAATCCAGCCCCTCCAACAGCGCAAAGCTCGCCTCGGGAATAGCGCTCACATCGGTAAGGTAAGCCGTACGGCCGAAGCGAAATCCACTGATCTCCTGCTCCCCATGCAGCACTGGTACCCGCAAAAACTCCACCCCGTGCACCGTGGTCCGCTCTCCCAGCGGCTCGATACGCAGGCGCGCTCGGTTGGGATACGTGGCGTCCGGTGAGAAGGTGTAGTCGTACATGCGCTTCAGCACCTCCGCTGTCTGCTCTGACGCATACAGAGGAATCAGTTCACCCTCGCGGAAGACAGTAAAACTCAACGGGCGCAGATCGTCCAGCCCCAGAATGTGGTCGGCGTGGCCATGGGTGTAAAAAACAGCATCGACGCGGGTGAGCCCGTTGCGCAGGGCTTGCTCGCGGAAATCGGGGCCCGTGTCGACCACCACCACGCGCTCCCGCCCGCCAGCCTGCCAGCGCAGCAGCAACGATGGCCTCAGCCGCCGGTCGTGCGGATCGTCTGAGGTGCATACGGCGCAGCCGCACCCCAGCGTGGGAACTCCCATCGAGGTTCCCGTTCCCAGAAATGTAAGCAGTCCTTGCATGCTCGGTCTAGCGTTTGTCCGGCGGAGGAGGCGGCGCCGGCACACCCTGCAACGTGATCATATTGGTCAGTTCCAGGAAGGCCATGCGCACCTCGAAGAGCGCCGTCTGCAGGGCATTTGCCTCGGCCTCGCTCAGGTTCCCTTTGGTCTTCTCCGCCAGCACGCCCATCAGGTCGATGGTCTGGCGCGCACCCAGGATGTCCACCCGCGGACGCTGCCCCTCCTGCGCCCCAGCGCCCATCTGGATCATTGCGGAAATGTAGAGCTGCTGCACCAGGTGTTCAAAGCCCACCGGCGGCTGCGCTCCGATGGCCGGATTTTGCGCCCGTACCAGGTCTTCCAGCCGCTGCGCCGAGGCATCGTAGGCGGTCTTCTGTTCGCGGCTCTCCTGGGCCGTGGGCGGGGGCGGCAGTTCCGCTTCCTCACCCGGCGTCGTGCTCTTCGCCTCCGCGGCCTCCGACTTGCTCTCCGTTACCACCAGCCGCGGACCGGCGTGAGGTTCGACCGGCTCGGCCACTGGCGGCACGGATGTTTTCGAACTTTCCTTTTCCTCTTCCGCCTTGTATTTGCGGCGGTCAATCACTTCGAATTTTGGCGTATCGCTCATGATTCCACGTTCCCGATCCAGCTCGGATCAAAGCTTGGGCGGCGCAGCCAGAATCCGGGCAGTGCCCGTGACCGTCCCCGCGTTGTAAGAAAGGGGCTGATTGCGTAACTCCGCTGCCTCGCGCATCATGCCCAGCGCAAATACGCGGTTGCCGCTTGCCAGCTTCAGTTCGGCCGCACTTGTAATCTGCCCAGCCACGGCGCCATCCAGCGTAACTTCCGTCCCGGCCCCGGGCACCGGCCCATCCAGTTCCAGTCCGCGCAGGTGCCGGTGCACATTCCCCCGCGAGCGGATCCGTTCCACAATCTCCTGGCCCAGGTAACAGCCTTTGTTGAAATGCAGGGCGCGCATCTGCGAGGTCTCCTGTGGCAGGTCGCGCTCCGCCATATCCGTACCGTATATCGGAATCCCTTCCGCAATACGAAACGCGTCCAGTGATCTGACTCCTGCCCGGCTCGAGCCCGCCGTCGAAAGAGTCCTCCAAAGCCGGGTGATTCCCGTCGCCGGCGTCCAAAGTTCATAATGCTCTGCCAGCACGCCATGGCCCCGCAAAATCCGCAAATCCAGGCCGTTCCACTCCACGCGGGTTCCCGTCATGGGCTCTGCCAAGGCCGGAAGGCCCATCCGCATCAGCACGTCGCCTGCTCGCGGCCCGGTCAATCCCAAAGCGGTCTCGGCAGCCGCAGTCTCCTGTCCCAGCGGAACCAGTTCCACGTCATCCATGATGATGAAGAGTTCCAGGTGGGCCAGCAGCTTCTCGTACTGGTCGGCGGCCAGTTCAAGCACCAGCTCGTCGTCCTCGCGCCACACGGTCAGGTCGCCCTGGATGCGTCCTTGCGCATTCAGCACCAGGTTCCACGCCCCGGTATTCGCGCCCAGGTCGTTCACCATGTTGGTTACCATACCGCTCAGCCAGCGGAAGCGGTCCTCGCCTCGCACCGCAACGCGCCTCAACCATCCCAGGTCGTGAACTGCGGCTCCGGCGGTGAGCGCCGCTATTTCTGCCTCTGGCGCGTCCAACTCCTGTGGGGTCAGCACGCAGTGATACTCCGCCAGCCCGGGCGGCTTGGCGGCCGAGCCCAGCAGCGTCGCAAGCGGAGTGGGTAGCATGGTTGCGGCAATCGATGTTTCAGTCATAGGGGAGCTTTTCCGTAGCCCGGCGCACACATTTCCGTCGCAAACAGCGCTCCAGACCGCATCCTGATTATAGCCTTGGTATTAGATGCGGAGCCTGGGAACCCGGTGCCCGGAACCACGAGGAGATTGAATGAGCAACTGGCTCGATTCGGCGGCCACACGCCGCATGGGTATTCTAACCTTCGCGTTGTGCTTTGCCTTGGCCGGCGCCGCCGCCCAACAGCCCTCCGCCCCGTCCCCGCAGTCCTCCGGCCAAGCCACGCCGCAATCCGGCCAGGCTTCCGCCGGCTCTCCGGGCAAACAAAAGCCGAATGCCGAGACCCGCATCACTCCTCAGCAAGCGCAGCAATTGTTCGGCCTCGTCGATCAACTGCTCAAGTTCTCCTCCGATGAAACCGGCCTGCCCATCAAGAGCCCCGTCAAGCGCCAGCTCACCACCCGCAACGCCGTCGAAAGCTACCTGAGTGAGAAGTTCAATGAGGACGAAGATGCCAAACGCATGCAGCGCAGCGAGATCGTTCTCAAAAAGTTCGGCCTGCTGGATCGCGACTTTGACCTGAAGCCCTTCCTTCTCGCCTTGCTCAAGGAGCAGATCGAGGCCTATTACGACCCCAAGACCAAGACCGTCAACCTGCTTGACTGGATTGACGTGGACGAGCAGAAGCCCGTGCTGGCCCATGAGCTCACCCACGCCTTGCAGGACCAGCACCTCGACCTCGACAAGTGGAGCGACCAGACGCCCACTGACGTCTCGCTCAACTCCGGCGGCGACACCGAGCATCTGGCTAAAGACGAAATTGATACAGCTCGCGAGGCCGTGGTCGAAGGCCAGGCTACCGCCGTCATGATGGATGACATTCTCAAGCCCATGGGCCGCAGCCTCATTAAGGATCCCGAGGTGGTGGAGTTCATCAAACAACAGATGGCCGGTTCGGAAAATTCGCCCATCCTCGCCCGGGCCCCGCTGCTGCTCTCTGAGTCGCTCCTGTTCCCCTATCGCGAAGGCCTCAGCTTCGAGCAGGACTTGTGGATGGACAAGGGTCAGGAGGCAGCATTTACCGGCGCTCTTGACCGCCCGCCCTCCTCCTCCTGGGAGATCATCAACCCCCGCGAATACGAGAAGGGCCATCTCCCCTCCGTACCCCTCCTGCCCGATATCCACCCCCTGGTCGACGAGCTCTACAAGCCCTACGACATCGGCCAAGTGGGCCAGCTTGACCTGCACATTCTTGCTGGCCTGTTCGGTGGCGACGCTGCTGCCCGCGACCTGACCCCGGCCTGGGATGGCGGCCTCTATTGGGCCGGCCAACTGCGCAGCGCAACACCGGCTGAACAATCCTCGACTAAATCCGTCGTCTTGCTCTATCTTTCCGTCTGGAAATCAAGCGCCTCCGCAGAAGCCTTCGCGCGTCTCTACGAGGATGAACTCGGACGCAAGTACTCGGGCGTCCGGCTGCAGTCTTCCGCGCAGACGCGCGACACGCCGCATTCCGACGAGCAGGTATATGCCACCAACGAGGGTCCGGTCGTAATCACCACGCGTGGCAAGCTGGTTTTTGTCACTGAGAGCTTTGACCTGCCCCTTGCTCGCCAGCTCACCGCCCTTGTCCTCGACGCACAAGGCGCAGGCGAAATGAAAATGGCCTCGGCGCCTCGCCTGTCCCCCCTTCCGGGTGTCTCAGATTTCCGCGCCGTGATGGATGGACCCCGGGAGCCCCTCGCTGGCAACTTCGTTCACTTCTTCGCCAACTGCGGGGTAATGAAAGCCCCCGTCGACGCGGGCTTTGCGGCCCGCAGCCTCCCCATGATCACCGGACACTAACTTTAGGCCTAGACGCAGCGACTTCTTGTCGACTCAGGTCTTGCTCTGCACATATACTCTTGTCAAATCTCGCGGGGAGAGGGGCCAAAATGAAAAGCAGTCCTCCTGTCATTCTCCTGGCAGGTGTCTTCGCATTCGGCCACGAGGTCGCAGCGCAGGCCATACAGCAAACAATCCAAGTCAACCAGACGACGATGCAGGGCGTGGGAAATGCCAGCCCCCCGGCGATTCCGGCCGCTCGGCAAGCCACGCAGCAGGGAGCCCAAGGTCAGCGGAACGTCCAATACCTGGGCGAGGCGCCGCCTGCCCCGCCTGATTGTGGCTGCGCGAGAATGCCCACCCTCTCTGTCGAGGCAGGCGAGCTAGCCCCCGGAACGCAAGTGACCATCACCAGCCCCACCCAGGACGCGACCATCTTCTACACCACCGATGGCTGGACACCCACCCCCGCTTCAACGCGTTACACCGGTCCAATCACCATTACCGCAGACACCCGGTTGCAGGCTATCGCACAGGAATCTCAAAAGCTGCCCAGCCCGGTGGTTCAAGCCAGGTACAAAGTCCAGGGCTCGATGGATCCAGTGCCTCAAGATGTTCTGGCCACCGGCGGGACGCTGCTCAAAGGTACGCCCCTGCTCTTGGTGACCGACGCTGAAGTGGTCTCAGATTCGGCCGAGGTCGGCGACTCTATTCCCCTCCTGCTCGTTGAGAACGTAAAAGTCGGCGATACGGTCGTGGTTCCCAAAGGAACAACCGTAGACGCCAAGATCACGAAGGTCGAGCGAGCTGGACACTCCGGGAAACCGGGTGTGCTTGAGTTCCAGGTCCACTCATTCAGCGTGCATGGAGTCACAGTGCCCCTCGACGCCAATCTCAGGCTGGAAGGTGCAGACAACGGGTTGCAGTCCCACGCAGTGTCGACAGACTTGGTTCAACAAGTCGCAGGAGCGCTGCCTCCCGGGAATGAAGCTGATATTGTGCCCGGTATGCCTCTCACCGCTTCCGTAGCTGCGGACACGTCCCTGCACCCGTAGCTCCCCGCCAGGGTTTGTGAACAGATCCTATAGCGGAACCAGGCACTCCGTCCACGGATGCTCTCCCCTTCGAATCCGGAGAACGGCTGCCCTTTTGCGTTGAATTATGTGTATGCGGCGCATAATGGAATTCGAGTTGAGAGCAAGGGCGGGGAGGATTACGAGTCGAACCACGCTTCTTGAATTTGGGAGGCAAACCATTGACCGTGCCCCGAAGTTGAAGCCTAACTCTTTTAACATCTATATTCTGCGGCGAACTCCTGTGGAATCAATATTTTGCCGCGCAACCTCCCCCGTAAATGCATGAAAAGAGATAATTTACCCCCAGAATATGGGGAGGGGGGGTAGGGTTACTCGGTGGTACGGACCGGGGACATTCCTGACAGGCCCTAAGCACCCAAACTCTGACGCGGTGTCCCCGCTCCACCACAAACACTCAAACCGCATCTTTGCGGATAAGATATTCGTCCACCAGTTCCGCCACCAGCACTGCGGTAGGCACCGAAACCATCGCTCCCACCACGCCTGCGAGCGCGGAACCGAGGAGCAGCGCCACCAGGATGCCCAACCCGGGCAGGCCCAACCTGCTGCGCATGATGCGCGGAACCAGATACGAATTCTCAAGCTGCAAATACGCCACGTAGAAAATCGCGATTCCCAGCACCCGGCCCCAGGAGTCGATCGCAGCCACCAGCAGCGCAAGCAAGATGCTTGCAGCCGCGCCCATCACGGGGATGATGTTCAGCAAGCCAGTCAGCACGCCCAGTGCATACGCATAGCGCACTCGGAGTGCCAGGAACACGATCGTACTGAAGGCACCCAGAATGAGCATCAGGATCCCCTGCCCCAGCAGCCATTTACCCATCCGGACCTCGGCCCGCTTGAGTGTTCTGTCCAGCCGGTCGCGGCTTTCCGTCGGGATAAGGGAAAGGAACCACCGATAAGCAACGTCGCCTTCCATGATGAAGTAAATGGTAAGAACAACGCCCGTGACAATCTTGAAAAGCTTGCCCGCCCAATTGCTGATCGAAAGCCAAAGGTAAGTGGCCGCGTTACTGACAAAATCCTGAATCCGGGAATCGATTTCTTCGGCATCCACTCGGTCTGCAAAGGGCAAATGTCTGAGCTTCTCCAAAAAGCCGCGCGACCAGGTCGGCATCTCCCGGCTGAATTCCTGCATATCCCGGATGATCGGGGGCAGCGCGAGAAATCCGAATATGGTCAGTACTCCGGCCATAACCAGCAGCAGAATCAAAATGGCGTAGCCCTTGAACGGTTGCCAGCGTCCAACTCGCAGTGCGGAGACTGAACGTACCACCGGCGTAAGCACCACGGCAAACAGCCCGCACACATAAAGCATCACCAGAACATTGCGAATAAGCCACGCCGCATAGCAAGCGAGCGCCAGCGTAAATGCAAAAACAATGTCGCTGCGAAGAGTACGATCCTTGCCGAAGGCCTTATTCATACATGGGATTACTTTAACCCGCACACCCCAGGTCTGGATTCTGAGACATGCGGGCCCACTCGCCGATCCACCTGCTTGCCGCCCTACTGATCTCCCCCACCCAGAATCGACCCCACGATCCCGCCCAGCAGTGCCCCGCCCGCGGCCGGACCTACTTGCCGGTTCTCGGTGCGCGGCAGATACTCGCCGATCTGGTGGGCCAGGCGCGAAATGGGCAACGTCTGCAGCCATACCGTCCCCGGTCCAGTAAGCACCGCCAGAAACAGTCCATCTCCCCCGAAGATCATGTTCTTGATCCCCGGAACCATGGTGATCTGGAACCCCACACCCGCTTGAAACGCCCCCACATGCCCGGGATGCACCCGCAGCATCTCGCCGGGGGCCAGGTTCTTCACAATCAGCTCGCCCGAAAGTTCCAGCCACGCCGTGCCCACGCCGCCCAGCTTTTGCAGCAGAAACCCGTCGCCACCGAAGATGCCCGCGCCCAGCGACTGCTGAAAGCCCACGCCGATGGTCACCTGCGGCGTGGCGCACAGGAACCCATGCCGGTGCACCATGTACTCCATACCCTCACCCAACTGCACCGGCATAATGTGTCCCGGCACTTTGGTAGCAAACGACACCTCGCCGGGATACTGGTAGGCCCGGTACTCGGTCATAAAGATGCTTCCGCCCCCGGCCACCCGCTTCAGGACGCCGAACAGGCCGCCTCCCCCGCCCATCTGCGTATGCGTCATCATCTGGATCGAACTGGTCATCCACGAGAGTTCGCCGCTCTCCGAGTACACGCTCTCGTTGGGGTCAAGCTGCACATCGAGTACGGGCATCGTCGTGCCCTGAATCCTGGTCTGCATAGACGTGAAACCTCCTGTTCAGATGCAGTGTACCCGGTCCGCACCTTGAATTTGCCTGGTTCTGACGACTGCAGGTAAAGAACTATAATTTCCCTAACATTTGCTCCAGTGCAAGCCCTTCGCAGGGATGTACTCGTCCGCATTATTCTTCAATAACCGCGTTGTATATTGAGAGAGATCTGCAAAATGGTTCCGCTTCCCGTGTCAGGTCACACTTCTTCCCGCGCGTTCATTCTTATTGCAGTCGTTTCCGGATTGATGATTGCGGGCTGCGGAGGTGGTTCCGGTTCAACGTCAGTTCCTCCTCCCACCCAGGACGTTGTCATCACGACTCAGCCGGCCAGCCAGAGCGTTCCCATTGACCGCGCGGCTACCTTCACGGTCGCGGCCACTGGAACAGCGCCGCTCAGTTATCAGTGGAGCAAGAATGGCGTCGAGATTGCCAGAGCCACTGCCGCCTCCTACACCACGCCTGACGTCTCGCTTGCTGACAGCGGGTCATCCTTCGTGGTAACGGTCAAGAACGCCTCCAGTTCCGCTACCAGCAGCACCGCCAAGTTGACCGCCGGAGCGCGTGCCCCGAAGAAGGGAGATTTGCGGCTCCTGCTTGCCCAACAGGTGGATGCTCCGGGGCTCGGTGAAGCTGGCGGCGTAACATCCAACATCTTGGCAGAGAGCCAAACGTCGTTTGGCAATTCGATAGGAAGCCCGCTCGGCGTTGGCTCTTCCGGGGTCTGCGTTTCCGGTGTCGAGTACGACTGCTCCTGGCCATTCTCTGTTGAGAATCTGCCGTCCGGGGTAACCGGACTCTCCATGTTCTACGAGGGACACGATTATCCGTCATTCGATTGGGACCTGCAATCGACCAGTGTTCCCAACGTGGTTATCACGTCTCTCGACTTTGAACCTGCAGAGAATGCCTATGCGATGTCATGGGTACAAACGGCGGCGGCGGGTGGATTCGATTTCCGGCGCGAAGCTGTGGCGGCGTCGCAGATTCAAGATACTGTTGCGCAGGATGGAAGCGTGAGCCGTGTCGTCACCGCAGTTTCGTTTGATAATTCCGGACAGGCCAATCTGATCTCTTATGGATGGCAGGGCGACGCCACTGTGTATGAGACCGAGGCCATCATTTCACGGCCGCAGGATGTTGCAACTGCGGCAACCACCTTGGCTGGCAAAGGCTATATCATCAGCGCCTTCGGCGGCGATGACACTGACGGCTACGTTTTGATAGGCACACGCGTCAAAGGGGATACGCTGCCGCGCTCGCTCAGCATCTCCACGCCGACGTATACTTCCACGCCGCCGAACCCGGACTCGGCATACTTTACTACTGTCGTGCACCTCTTTTACAACGGCGACACGGTCATTACCGAGCAGTAGCTGGAAAAGCCTCGATCCTGGCTATTCGATAACTTTGAAGCTCGTCTCCGCCGTAGCCAGCGAGCTGCCACCCACCCAGATTTTGTAGATCGTCGGCTCCACAGTGCGCTTGATCCCAGCGTCGAAGAAGCTCAACTCATCAAAGCCCAGCGGAAAGTCCACATGCCTGGTCTCGCCGGGTGCAAGCTGAATGCGCGCAAAGCCTTTCAGCTCCCGCACTGGCTGTTCCACGCTGGCCGCAGTATTGCGCAGGTAAAGCTGCACCACCTCGGCACCAGCCACGTTGCCGGTGTTCGTCACGTCCACTCCTACGCTGGCCACCGGCTTGTGCACCGCCAGAATTTCCCCTACAGGAACCTCGTTCCGGCTGATGGTCGGCTTCCCATAGCTGAACCGCGTATAGCTCAGCCCCCATCCGAATGGAAACAGTGCCGAATTCTCCTCGTCCACATACCGCGACATGAACTTCTCTTCGGAGTTGCGAGGCATCCGGCTCAGGTCTCCATGCGCCGGCCTGCCAGTGGGAAGCTGCGCATAATAAAGCGGTTCCTGGCCAACCGCACGGGGCAGGCTTACCGGCAGCTTGCCTGCGGGATTCACGTCGCCAAACAGTACATCGGCCAGGGCGTGACCGGCCTCCACGCCGGGACTCCACGCCTCCACGATCGCAGGCACGTGGCTGGCCGCCCATTTCAATTCCAGCGGCCGCCCGGCCAGCACCAACAGAACCACGGGTTTGCCCGTCGCCACCACCGCCTCAAGCAACTGTTCCTGTGCGCCGGTGAATCCAAGGTGAACCCGGCTTGCAGCCTCGCCCTCCATCCAGTTCGTGGGTTCTCCCAGAGCCAGGATGGCCACATCGGCCTTCTTGGCCATCTCCACCGCTTCGTCAATGGTCTTCTGGTCGTCTGGAATCGGCGACGGTTCCGCAGCCGCATTCGTACTGCCAAAGCTCACGTTCTTCAACAGGTTCGCGTCTTCGCCCGACAGCAGACCGCATCCCTCGGCATAGAGCAACCGCCCGCTCGCCTTCCCGCCCAGCCGCTCTTCCAGCGCCGTCTTGAGCGTAATCACATACTTCGGGTCGCCGGTCACCGACCAGGCTCCCAGCATCTCGCGCTGGTCACCGGCCATGGGACCGATCAGGGCTACCTTTTTCACCTTCGCGGTCAGCGGCAGCAGCGCCCCAACCCCTTCCACCGTGTCGTTCTTGAGCAGGACCATGGATGCGCCCGCAACCTTGCGGGCCAAGGCGCGCCGCTCTGGCGTGGCATCGTAAGCCGGACCTGCCTCGGTGTAAGGATGGTCGAAGAGCCCCAGCGCAAACTTGACACGCAGAATGCGGCGTACCGCCTCATCCACCACATTCTCAGGAATCGCGCCCGAACGCACCTGTGAAGCGAGAGTGGTTCCGTAGAGACCGCCTTCCATGTCCATATCCACGCCCGCTTCCAGCGCCTTGCGGGCCACCGTGGCGCCGTCGGCGCCGATCGCGTGGTTCAGCAACTCCGCAACCGCGCCCCAGTCTGAGACGACAAACCCGCTGAAGCCCCACTCCTTGCGGAGAATCTGGGTCAAAGTGAAAGGATTGGCGCTGGCAGGAACGCCGTTGATCGAGTTGAACGAGCTCATCAACGTGGCCGCCCCGGCTTCTACTGCCGCATGGTAGGGCTCCAGATACACCTGCCGCAGCGTGATCTCGCTCATATCCACCGCGTTATAGTCGCGACCTGCGATTCCGGCCCCATAGGCGCCAAAATGCTTTACGCTCACTGCGACTGAGTCCGGCCTGGAAAGATCTCCCTGCTGGTAGCCCCTGACCCATGCGCGCGCCATGGCCGATCCCAAATAAGGATCCTCCCCGTTCGACTCGACAATGCGTCCCCAGCGCGCATCGCGGGCAATGTCCACCATGGGAGAGAAGACCCAGGGAATGCCGTCAGCACGCGCTTCCACCGCGCCCGTACGCGCCACCAGCTCAGCCGCTTCGGGGTCCCAGGTCGCCGCTACAGCCAGCGGTACCGGAAAGGTGGTGCGGTGACCATGGATAACATCCAGCCCAAAAATGATCGGAATATGCAACCGCGATTTTTCCATCGCGATGTGCTGGAAGTGATTGGTCTTTTCCGCACCCACTACGTTTAGCATCGATCCCACCTGGCCTTTGGCCACCAGTTCCTCATAGGTCAGGTTGGAGGCGGAAGGGCCGGTGGCGAACCCCGCTGAATACTGCACCAGTTGCCCAATCTTCTCGTCGAGCGTCATCTGTTTCAGAAGTGCGTCGACGCGTCCATTCAGTTCCCTCGCAGCCAACTGCGGATTGGGAGCTGGCTGGGCTTGCGCAGCAGCTTGATCCGAGCCGCGGCCGCCGATAAGAAGCAATAGGACAAAAAGCCTGAATGTGCGAGCGAAAAGGGTTCTCATAACCAGCCTATGATATGCCGTTTGAACCCTGCGGTCAGCCAGTCAAGCCACTCCACCTTCTCCCGTCTCGCGCACGCAAGGTTCAGAGCCCATCACTCACGCCCGAGCGAATGCCGCGTCCCGGCGTGTAGAGATGCTGCCTCCTGTTCATTCGAATTTAATGGTGCGCTCAATCGCCGTTATCGTACCGGGGAAAGCAACAAGACAGTGTCGCCGGAGACCGCGCAAATGCTCTACTCTTTCAATTAACTGCATGGCTCGTCTTGTTGCCCACTTCCGGAAAGCTGTCTGGCTCGCGCTTGAGCACGACATGCTCAATACCGCCAAGGCCGCTGCCTATTCCGGCATGCTTATGTTGTTCCCCGCGTTGGTAGTCATCACCACGCTGCTGGCTCTGGTGCCGGAGGGCACCACGCTGGTTGGCGAGATGCGCGCAGCATGGCTGCAGTTCCTGCCCGCGGACACCATGTCGCTCTTGCAGTCTTCTCTGCAAACCCGCCCCAACCAGTCCGTTCAACTAGTCTTTTCCGCAGCCAGTCTGAGCATTTTCGCCGGCCTGGGCCTGATGCTTTCGCTCATGGAAGGCTTTCGCCGCGCCTATCGCCTGCCCCGCGGCGAGTGGGGTTTTTGGAGGCGTCGGGCCCGTGCGCTTCTGCTGGTGCCCATCGTGCTCGTCCCGCTTGCTTTGGCTACTGTGGTGCTCGTCTTCGGCCATCAAATCGAAGTGTGGATGATTCGCAACTCAGTCCACGAGTTGCGCCATGTGGTCCTCTTCCTCTGGCGGATGGTGCGATGGGCGACTGCCTTCGTCTGCAGCGTTACGGTTCTCGGCGCGTTATATCACTTCGGCACCAAGCGACGGGAGCATTGGGCATGGGTCATGCCCGGCGCCATCACTGCCACCCTGGTCTGGTTCCCCGCGACTCTTGCCTTCGGATGGTACGTGACGAGGGTGGCCGATTACTCCATCTTCTACGGCTCATTTGGTGCCGGCATCGCCACGCTGGTCTGGCTTTATCTCACCGCGTTCAGTGCCTTGCTGGGAGCCGAATTGAACGGCGTCCTTTTCAGGGAACGCCAGCAGAACTTTGACGGCGCTCGCGCTTCCGATACGGTTGCTTCCCGTCAGTAGCGACTTTCTTCGGCCATTGCGTGTGCCGTGATGCATGTTGGTCAGGGGTCTTTGCACTCACTCCGCAATGTACAATTAAGAAAAACCGCGTGCGATTTCTCCCCTTTTCACACAACTAAATATCTTCCGGAGTGATCCTTATGGCCTTCCCCGACATGAGCCTGACCGAATCGCCTATTCAACGCCGCGCAAAGATTGTTGCTACCCTGGGGCCGGCTTCCAACACCGAATCCGTTATCCGCGACCTGGTCCGCGCTGGGGTCGATGTGGTTCGCCTGAATTTTTCCCACTCCACCCATGAGAGGAAGCTGGGGGTGATACGGCTAATCCGCAAGGTAAGCCGCGAGGAGAATAAGCCGCTGTGTATTCTGGGGGACTTGCAGGGGCCCAAGATCCGCACATCCACGCTGAAGGATCACCAACCGGTACTGCTCAAGGCCGGCGGACGCCTCACGATTACGCCGCGCGATGTTCCGGGAACAGCATCCCTGGTCGGCACTACCTTTAAGACTCTGGCTGAGAATGTCGAGCAGGGCGCGCGCATTCTACTCTCCGACGGTCTGATCGAATTGCGTGTTCACGAGGTGCTTGGAGACGATGTTGCCTGCGACATCGTCAATGGCGGCATGCTGGGTGAAAACAAAGGTATAAACCTGCCCGGTATTCTGGTGCGCGTTCCTTCCCTCACAGAGAAGGACACCGAGGATCTTGAATTCGCACTCAAGAATGGCGTCGATGCCATTGCGGTTTCCTTTGTCCGCACCGCTGAGGACGTGAGCCTGGTGCGCAATCGAGTTGCGGCTCTCGGTTTCGAAACCTGGATCATCGCCAAACTCGAAAAACCCCAGGCTATCGAGCATCTCGACAACATTCTGCAGGTTTCCGATGGCATCATGGTGGCCCGCGGCGATCTGGGAGTCGAAGTCCCGCCGGAGAAGGTCCCTGCCATCCAAAAATACATCATTCACCGCGCCGCCGAGTTCAAGAAACCCGTGATCACTGCCACTCAAATGCTGGAGTCGATGATTGACAACCCACGGCCCACTCGCGCTGAGGTCTCTGACGTGGCCAACGCCGTCTACGACGGCACCGACGCCGTGATGCTTTCCGGTGAGTCGGCTGTGGGCAAATATCCAGTGGAAACTGTGCTAATGATGGCCCGCATTGTGAGCGAAGCAGAGCGCCATATTAAGGAGCAGAATCTCTCCGAGCCGCGCATACGGCAGAGCCAGCTCTCTATCGCGGAGACGATATGCGAAGCTACGGCGCATGCCGCCGACGATCTGGATCTGCGCGGCATCGCGCTGTTTACTGAGTCGGGACAGACTGCGCGCCAGCTCTCGAAATACCACCCGGCGGCGCCGATCTTCGCCCTCAGCCCGGTCGAAGTCACGATCAACCGCCTGAACCTGCTGTGGGGCACCATGCCAATCCGTTGCCCTAAGGTCACAAGCACTGAGGCCTTGGTGGATTGTGCCGAGAGTCTGCTCGAGCAGAACGGCTACGTCCGCTCTCGCGAGGTGATCGCAATTGTAGCCGGAACCCGCACCAGATCCGGTTCGACAAACTTCCTGCGTCTGCACGTGATGGGAGACAGCCATCTTGAGGGCGAGCGCTTTCATGTAGCCCGCAATCAGGAGCCAGGGGAAGCCAAACCAAAGCGGCCCGCGCCTAGGAAATCTAAGGCCGGGCGATTCCAGAGATATCCGTCGCCGAATCCTCCCGAAATTTCGAATCCCTAAGATGAGGGCAAACTGTCAATCTGGCTTCTTCCACGATCAAATAAACAAAGAGCCAGAAGCGGCGAACGGAGTTTAGCGCATAAACACAAAAAGGCCATGCCCTGAGGCATGGCCTTTTCTGGATATAATTGCCGGCGATCACCTAATCTCCCACACAGTCGCCCGTGCAGTACCATCGGCCCAGCGAGGCTTAACTTCCGTGTTCGGGATGGGAACGGGTGATCCCTCGCAGTATGGTCACCGGCAAACTTGAATGGCGCTTGGCGGGTGGTTGCCCGCAGCCTGCCGCGGCGTCTACTTTGTTCCGGATGGTTTCTCCCGGAGGCCCGTAGGAACGCGGCTGCAATCTGGCGCCAAAACTTGGTAACAACGAAATTGATTGGTATTACAAGGCTTGTTAGAAGAGCATCCACGTTGTACTGCGCGGAGTTAATTCTATGGACAAGCCGAACGGGCGATTAGTACTGGTAAGCTTCACGCATCGCTGCGCTATCACACCCAGCCTATCAACCAGATGGTCTATCAGGGCCCTTCAGGGAGATCTCATCTTGGGGCGTGCTAAC
>PLSM01000063.1:0-1799 GCA_003165075.1 Acidobacteriaceae bacterium
GCCATGGTGGTGGGTGCTCAGGTCAGGGCTACGGATGTGGCCACAGGCTCCGTGCGAACGTCGGTGTCCAACGACCACGGAATGTATGTTGTCTCTCTGCTTCCGCCGGGGCAATACACGGTCGAAGTCACCAAGCCAGGATTCAAGTTAGCCTCGGCGCCCAACGTGCAGGTGGCCGTGGCCGAAACAAGGGTACTGAACATAGGAATGGAGACGGGCGCGGTGACGGAAACGGTAACCGTTTCCACTAGCAGCGTGGAGTTGCAGACCCAATCGAGTGAATTGGGGCGCGTGACGGATTCCGAGATGCTCGAAAACCTGCCCCTGGTTACGCGTAACTTCACGCAGGTTATTGGCTTGAACCCAGGTGTCGCTCAGGAGGTCAACAACGCGGCCCAGATTGGCAGAGGCGGCGGCAGCCAGGACGCGAATCCCGGGGGCGGAAGCATCATGAGTCAGGGGGCCACATCGACTGACAATAACTTTGAAATGAACGGCCTCACGATCAACGACATTCAGGGTTCCTGGATTTATTCGTCGGGAATTCCCGCTCCCAACCCCGACACCATTCAGGAATTCAAAGTGCAGACGGCCATGTACGATGCCACGACAGGGCGCAACGCCGGGGCCAACGTCGATGTCATAACGAAAGCCGGCACCAACGATTTCCACGCGTCGATGTTCGAGTTTTTACGGAACGAAGATCTCAATGCCAATGACTGGTTTTCGAAGCGTTCCGGACAGCCGCGTGGCATTCTGCGGCAGAATCAATATGGTCTCACCGCAGGCGGTCCATTGGTCAGGAACAAGTTTCTGCTCTTTGGTTCCTGGCAGGGTACAAAGCAGTACAACGAAACCGACCCGGCGAACCATAAATTGGACTATCTCCCTCCGCTTACGAACAACCGGACGCCGGCTGGATTGGGCGCGGTTTTCGGTGGACAGTCAGGCTACCTGGGNNTGCCCAACGGTCAATACCTGGTGCCGACACCAACGAGTATCAACTCTTCCGGCGTCAACACTGCCAACTACGGCGCAATCGATAGCGAGGGCACTGCATTTATTCACCAGCCCGGCTTCTTCAATGAAAACCAATGGATGGCGAACGGCGACTACTTGCTGTCCGACCGCCACAAGATCGCGCTTCGCTATTTCGGTGCGGTCAGCAACGTGGAGTGGAGCACGCTATACGAGACTGAAGGAAATCCACTCTATCAGCCTGAGCGCTTCGATGTGGCATCGATCGCGGATACCTACACCCTGAGTGCTCGCATGGTAAACCAATTCCTGGTCGGTTTCCACCGCTCCACCTCAAACCAGCACTACGGCAATGCGTTCACCTTTTCGGACCTGGGCATGAACGTCCCGCAACAGGATAACGCCTACCCCAATCTCTGGATGATCAGCGATGGCTTCCAGACGGGTACGACTTCGGCGCTGGGTTTTTTGGAGAATGAGTACGCCATCACCGATACATTGTCCTGGGTGAAGGGAAAGCATCAGCTGACCTTCGGCGGCGGCTTCACCCTCGGCCGGGATAATATGGAGAAATTTAACTTCGAGGCCTATGTGCTCTGGCTAAGCTGGGCAGATTTTCTGCTGGGCCAGCCCAACATTTATGGCACCGGGTGGAGCAATGTCTGGGAGGGGTACGAGGGTATCGGGAACTTCCAGCGCGACTGGCGATATAAGGACGCCAACGGCTTCGTACAGGACGACTTCGTAGTAACCAAGCGTCTCACGATCAACCTGGGCTTGCGTCTGGAGCGCATAGGCGACCTCGGGTCTGCCAATGGCGG
>PLSM01000063.1:1859-2170 GCA_003165075.1 Acidobacteriaceae bacterium
TTCGGGGCGGCATAGGCATGTATCACACTACGACCGAGGGCCAGATGAATCTGCTGCTGTGCGCGGAAGCTCCCACCGGTATATGGAGTGTTCTGGCAGGACAGAATAACTATTTTTCAAGCGATGCCAAGCCCTTCCCGGATGCTCCGGCCTTCCCGGTATTTACGCCTTACTCGCCTACAACCGATTTCACCCTGGCTTCTCTTTCTATGCATTGGCGCCCTCCGACAACCTATCACTACACTCTAGGCCTGCAATCCAGAATTCCGGGCGGCGCCGTGCTGGACGTGGCGTACGCCGGAGCCCGCGAC
>PLSM01000063.1:2180-2708 GCA_003165075.1 Acidobacteriaceae bacterium
CGAGGCCTGGTACAGCTCCTTGCAGGCATCGCTGACGCAGAAATTCAAACATAGCTTCCAGTACCAGGCTGCCTACACCTGGGAGCGATTGCTGAGCCCCGTACCGGGCTTTACCACGGGGTCGAACGAATTCGGACCCACCGGCGATCAGACCCAACTGCACGGTCACGGCGCTGGATACGGACCGGACTACAATGTGCGGCCGCAGCGGTTTGTACTGTCCGCGTATTATGCTCTGCCCAGCCCGGCGCCATCTCATCACTTCCTGGCAAACACGCTGGGTGGGTGGAGTGCGGCAACCGCTACGGTGGTTCAGTCCGGCCAGCAGAGCAGCATTACCTACAACAACATCAACAGCGCATACGGCATTGAATCCGATCGGGCGAGCTACGCTCCGGGCTGCTCCGCGAAGAATGTATCGACTTCGGGATCGGTCAGTAGCAGAGTGGATAACTACATCAACAAAGCCTGCTTCACGGCCCCGGCAGTGATCGGCGCCGACGGTGTTGCCACGGGATTCGGGAACAC
>PLSM01000063.1:2732-3127 GCA_003165075.1 Acidobacteriaceae bacterium
GCCTCGGCCGCTACTTTCGGGAGAATTTTTGGGATGAGCACCAATCCGAGAGTGATGCAATTCGCGTTGAAGTTCTCGTTCTGATGATCGCAACAATAACTGCTCCTGCCTTGCGCAGGTGCCGGAAAAAGCCATGGTCGCGAGCCGGCCATGGCCCACCCAGGCATTGAACAGGTGTGCTGCTCTTCGGCCTGACTCATAGCAACAGTTGCACAACCAAACGTGGCCTCACAATAGAGCAAACTGCACGTCGGCGCTCGACCCCCACATGCAGGCATCGAGTCGCGCCTGCGCCGCGGCACAGGTCGGATCGTTAACGAGAAGTTTGTCGAGCGCCTGGGCCGCCTTGTCACTCGGCGAGCCACAGACGGTCTGCGTGCGCCTCGTCTCATCGT
>PLSM01000100.1:0-1956 GCA_003165075.1 Acidobacteriaceae bacterium
GACGTACAGAATAGACGCAACCCGGAAATGTGGGTGACTCCGTTAGAATCAAGATGTCGAGAGGGTCGCCATCCTCGGCCAACGTCTGTGGGATAAAACCGTAGTCGCCGGGGTAGTGAACGGGCGAATGCAGGTTACGATCCAGCCGAAAGACATGCAGCAGCTTGTCGTATTCATATTTGCTGGTGCTTTCGAGCGGTATCTCAATGATACCTGTGACGATCTCCGGGACTTTGGCGCCAATGGGAAGTTCAACAAGACTGGTCATTTGCCGATCCTTTTTTGAAGTGCAGGGGCAAATGAAAAGACCCCTGCGTTATTGCAGGAGTCATCAGCCGTTCCGTTTCGGAGGGCGCTTAATGGCGGATTCCTTCGCCGTTTTGAAAGTAACATATTTTGCAGTTCAACTGCAACGCTTTCAAATGATTGGGCCGGAGTTCCGCAGGCCCGAGCGCATGAATAGGCCTAGACGAGCGCCGAAATGTCTTGCTCAATTCGGTCGAGCCGTTCAACCGCCAACTGTACAGCAGAAGTTCCTTCGTCTTTGACTTTCCGCGCCCGGTCAAGCGCCTGTTCTGCAATGCGGCTGATTTCGTGCAGTAGCTTGCGAATCTCAGCCTCCAGGCGCCCCCGGCTATCCTGAATGCGATTGAGAACATCGTTTTGCACGCGCGAGCTGTTCACTTCCAAGAGGTGCCGCAGGAACTCTCGAGCATCGTTCGTGATCAGTTTTCGACCACCTACAAAAGGCAGAAAGACATCGGCAAGCCAGCGAAGCGGTGATGGGGGCTCCGCCGTTCCGATGAAGTCCTCAAAAATGAACTTGGGGCGCACACGCAAACCCTTCTCCGGATCGAGCGCATGTGGCATACGCGTCAGTTCGCTGAGACCCGCCCCCGCCAGCTTTTTCAGAAAATTATTTGCCATCTCCACAAATCGAAGGGCCACGGCGCCATATTGACGCTCGCCCTCTTCCTGCTCAGGTTTCAGCCATGGCGTAATCTTGCGGCGCGCAATTTCCTGAGCGAGATGCATTAGTCGGCGCCGATAGTGTGGGCCCAAGCCGAGGGATACGGACTGTAACTCCGCACCAAATTCTGTTTCGCATCCCGTCCGCGCGGAACGAGCGAACCGCTTGTGCCTTTCAACGAAGAGGTCCGAAATCCTCTGCTGTTCCGCCATAAACAAGAAGTTCAGCTCGCGCATGGAGCGCTCGGCCTCGCTGATAGTTTCCCTCATCAGTTCAATCCGCCGTTCGGATTCTTCGATTGGCCGTTGAAGCGCGTCGCGGTCCTCGCTGATGATAGCCAACAGTTGTTCGCTTAAGCGCTGGAGGCCTCGGTCGCAAGCTGCACGAACGAGATTTCTACCCGAGTCTTCCACGAGGTGATGCAAGCTCGACAGCAGTTTCTCCCAATCCCGTAACGGACCGCGGTTTTCAGCCCGTTCCGCGGCACTTACCTCAAAGACCTCGCTCATCGGGCGCTGCAGCCGTTTTTCCAGAATTTCACGGGTAAACTTAACCGCAGCCGCACGCTCCGGGTCACTGGTGCGGTCGGCCTTATTGATGACCAGGATCAAATCCTGAACTTGCTTGCCAACCGCCTCCACCAGCTTCAACTCCTCACCTGCAATTGGCGGATCGGCCCCAACCACAACCAACGCTGCATCAATGTGAGGAATGAACGCGTGCGTGGCTGCCGTATTTCCCGTGAAGACCGAGCCCAAACCTGGCGTGTCCACGAAACACATGCCGGTGGACAACAAGGGGCTGGGGATGAATACTTCCGCGCCATCCACACCCTTTTGGTTTTCGGGGTTATGCTCTTCGGTCACGTATTCCTTCAAGTCGGGCATAGCAACGTCCTGCCAAGAACCGTCATGCATGCGCACGCGTGCATGAAGTACATCACCAAACCGAATCACCGTAGGCACAGCCGTGACCGGAACAAACCC
>PLSM01000100.1:1977-4005 GCA_003165075.1 Acidobacteriaceae bacterium
GCCGAGTCGCAACAAGCGGGAGGCGCCATCCGTAGATGCGGATGTCTCAGTCGAAGGTCCGGGCGGCTCGATTGAGTCGGTATGTCCGTCGCGATCCGAGGGGAGCGCTGCGCAATGATCAATCGCGGAGTGAGCCATCATCTCTCCATCTGGGTCCTGTTAGGCCTGCGCCGGTGCGTTAGCTGATGTTCGCGAGTATCGAATGACCTCGACACGAGACATCGCGATGAGGCCTTCTTCAACCATCACGTCGAGATGAGGAATCAGCTTTTCGATCTCTTCCTCACGGTCGATAACGGTCAGCATGATCGGTGCATCCTTGGAGAACGTCCAATGACTGGAATGGTGAATTCTGGTGCTGGCGCCGTATCCTTCGATTCCTCGATACACCGTGGCGCCGGCCATTCCCAGTTCCATGCATTTTGCCACAATCGCTTCATGCAGGGGCTTGCCCTGCAATTTGTCGCCCTCGCCGAAATGAATGCGTACCATGCGTGCTTGATATTGCTCTTTCATGGTTGAGCCTCCGCTCATACAGAAGCGCTTCCCGACGGCGACTCTGGCATATCAACGTCCAGAGCGCGATAGGAGTACTTGATAATGTCTACGTCTGAAAGGACAACTAGCCCCTCTTCGACCATCTGATCCACAAGTGGAAGGAACAATCGCAGCTTCTCCTCGGTATCAACGGCCGAGAGCATGATTGAGCAGTCGTGGGAGAGGTGGAGAGTCTTATCCGAGTGCATCCTGCGGTGCGCACCATAACCGAGGATGCCGCGGTAAACGGTGACGCCGGCAATATCGTTGGCGCGCATAGCTTCGACGAGTGCGTTGTAAAGAGGCTTGTCTTTCCAGCGATCCGCTTCGCCGATATAGATGCGCATCATTTTTGCTTTGCCCTCCATCTTCAGGTGCGCAGGAAGAACCGGTGCCTTTGGCTTCGAGATCTTGGCAGGCTTCGCCAGGGTTGTTTCCTGAACCTCAATCATTCCAGTTCCGGCCAACTCCTCCAGCTTGCCCAGGAGTTCGTTCACCTTCTCGCGAGATTCGATGAATTCAATCTTCAGCGGAAGATTGTCTGATATCTCGACAATGCTGGCCGCGTGCATGTGGTGATCCGCGCCGAACCCGGCTATCCCCTTTAGTACGGTTGCGCCGGAGACGCCGCGATAAAAAAGAAAATCGAGGATGCTTGAATACGTTGGGACCCCATGGTGTTTTGATCCCTCACTCAGGTAGATAGAAAACTTCATTGCCTTTCCGGCACTCAACATACGTCCTCCCTCAGGAATGTAATCCGCGTTGCGAGACAAGGAATTCAGCAGCACGCCCAAGTGCGCCCCATCCGGTTCTGTCTGGTTCAGGTTCATCACGCAAATGTTGAAGCTCTTCCGCCAGCTGCAGGCGATAGTTCTCAACGATGGCGTCCACTCGGGCAGCAAGAACAGGCGAGACCTGCTGGCGGAGTTTCAGCCCGTGAGGAATACACAATACTGCGGCCCCTCGTAGCCAATGGGATACATCGGTTCGTGGAATGCAGCTGACAAACTCCCGCAGTCGAAGGTCCTCCTCGGCAAGAACCTCGTTGCAAATGTCACAACCGGGATCTGCTTTGGCCGGCTCATCAACCAGCTTGATGAACAGCCGCGCGGCGGCGAGCGCGTTCTGAACTGCCGCCAAGCCCCATGCGTGAAAGTTGCACAGACGATGAATACTCTCGATAGAGTGGTTCTGAAGGCGATCTGTCTGATACTCCTTCAGAAATCGACAGAAGGGGCATCCTGGTTCCTGAAGAACTTCGAGAATCGATTGGTAGACGACAAGCGTTCGGTGTGTCCTCATCAGATGATCTCCGCAATCACCGAGCCGCACCACACGGCAACGAGCCCCAGAACGAGACTGCTGACCGCATATAGGGCTCCCAGAAAGAAAGCGCCCGTTCGGATTGTGGAAAGGGTTTCCCACTCGTACGTGGAAAACGTGCTGTACGCGCCAATAAAGCCGACTGGCACAAAGAACCTCCAGGCA
>PLSM01000172.1 GCA_003165075.1 Acidobacteriaceae bacterium
TCGAGGCCGGTTTCGCCATGGCCTCGGAGGGCGACTTCGCGGCCATCTCCACCATTACCCAGGCCATCCGCAAGCCTCGCATTGCCTCCCTGGCCCGCGCCAAGACCGAGGACATCGAGATGGCGGCACGCGCCCTGCAGTTTGCCGACCGTTCCCGCATCCACGTCTTTCTTGCCTCCAGCGACCTGCACCTCGAGTACAAGCTCAAGATCAGTCGCCAGCAGGCCCTCGACCTCACCGGTGAGTCCGTCCGCCTGGCCCGCTCGCTGGTGGACGATGTCGAGTTCTCACCCGAGGACGCCACCCGCTCCGAGCGCGACTACCTGGTCGAGATGGTGCGCATTGCCGTCGAAGCCGGCGCCACCACCATCAACATGCCTGACACCGTGGGTTACTCCACACCCGAGGAATACGCCCAGATGTTCCGCGAGGTCCGCGAGCGCATTCCCGCCATCAATGCCGAGGGCGTCGTGCTCTCGTCGCACTGCCACGACGACCTGGGCCTGGCCGTGGCCAACTCGCTCGCCGCAATCGATGCCGGCGCCCGCCAGGTGGAGTGCACCATCAACGGCATCGGCGAACGAGCAGGAAACGCGGCCCTCGAAGAGATTGCCGCCGCGCTGTACGTGCGCGCCGATCGCTACGGCGTCGCCTCTAGCATCAAACTCGATAACCTCTATCCCGCCAGCCAGGTACTGGGCCAGATCATCACCTTCAAGCCCTCGCCTAACAAGGCAGTGGTGGGCGCCAATGCTTTTGCTCACGAGTCTGGAATTCATCAGCACGGCATGCTCGCCAACCCGCTCTGCTACGAGATCATGACTCCCGCGCTGGTCGGAGTCGCCCATACACATCTCGTCCTGGGCAAGCACTCCGGCCGCGCCGCCCTCCGCCATCGCCTCGAACAACTCGGCTTCACCCTCAGCCGCGAGGAACTGCAGCAGACCTACTACCGCTTTGTCGCCCTCGCCGATCGCAAGAAAAATATCTACGACCAGGACCTCATCGGCATCCTCCCCGATCTCATTCGCGAGCGCCGCCCTGAACCGGTCTCCGAACTCGACTGAAAGACAGGCGTCTCGCCCCGCCGGCCAATAAAGGCTCGCGGCTAACTGATAGATGACAACCGAAAACTGATCTCTGACCCCTGATCTCTGGAGAAGCATGAAGCTCAAGATTCTAGTAGTCGCCGGCGACGGCATCGGTCCCGAAGTTACGAATGAAGCAGTTGCTGTCCTCAAGGAAACCGCCGCATTGGGCGGTCACGAATTTACCTTCGCTGAGCGCCGCATCGGCGGCGTGGCCATTGTCCAGGACGGCTCGCCCCTGCCCGCCGACACTCTTGCCGCCGCGCTGGACTCCGATGCCGTGCTGCTCGGCGCAGTGGGCGGCAACGAATTTAATTCTCTGCCTCCCGACAAGCGTCCCGAGGCCGGCCTGCTTCAGATCCGCTCTGCCCTGGGTGGATTCGCCAACCTGCGTCCCGCTTTCGCATTCAAGGAACTCGCCGTCAACAGCCCCCTCCGCCCTGAAATTATCGACGGCGCAGACATCCTTTTTGTGCGCGAACTGCTTGGCGGCCTCTACTTCGGCCAGCCCCGCCAGTGGAATCGCGCCACCGGCGAGGCTTGGAACACCATGCGCTACACAAAGGACGAAGTCACCCGCGTGGCGCGCGTCGCCTTTCAACTGGCCCAGAAACGCCGCAACAAACTCACCAGCGTGGACAAGGCCAACGTGCTTGAAGTTTCGCAATTGTGGCGCGCCGCGGTGACCGAAGTTGCTGCCGAGTTCCCCGGCGTGACGCTGGAACACCAGTATGTCGACGCCATGTCCATGCACATCATGAATCGCCCCCGCGATTTCGACGTGGTTCTGACCGAGAACCTCTTCGGCGACATTCTCACGGACGAGTCAGGCGTGATCACCGGCTCCCTGGGCATGTTGCCCTCGGCCACCATCGGCGGCAAGGTCAATCTCTATGAGCCGGTCCATGGCTCCGCACCCGACATTGCAGGCAAGGGTCTGGCCAATCCCCTTGGAGCGATCCTCACCGCCGCGCTCATTCTGCGCCATTCCGCCGGCCTCGAGGCCGAAGCCGTGGCCGTCGAGATGTCCGTGCGCAAGGTGCTAGAACAAGGTTTCCGTACCCCTGACCTGGCCCGCGGGAATTACCAGGGTTTCACCGTGCTTTCCACCACCCAGATGGGCGTCAAAGTCCGCGAAACCGTAAAAACTCAGCTGGTAAACGCATAACTATGGGTGCCCCAGGTCTCGCTTCTGAGACCTGGGATAGCAAGAATAAGGTCTGGCTTTTGGGACCTTGGATAACAAGAACTATGGGTGCCCCATCCTTGCCGTGTTTTTGTTTTTGCGGCAAGGCTGGGAAAGCACAAAACAGCCTCGATCAAAAGGTTCAAGCTGTTAGCTGTTACCTGTTCGCTGTTAGCTGTTAGCTGATTCAAGGAGTCCAATGAGTACCGAACCAAAAACGCTATTTGAAAAAGTCTGGCAGCAGCACGTGGTCGTCGAGCCTAAAGGTGAGCCCACCTTGCTCTACATTGACCTACAGTTGCTGCACGAGGTCACCTCGCCGCAGGCTTTTGAGGGCCTCCGTCTGGCCGGCCGCAAAGTCCGCCGCCCTGACCGCTCCATCGCCACCGTGGACCACAACGTCCCCACCACCATCGAGGGTCGCCTCCACATCGTCGACCAGATCGCGGCCACGCAGATCGCCACCCTGCGCGCCAACTGCGCCGAGTTCGGCATCGAGCTCTACGACGTCGATTCACGCGAACAAGGCATCGTGCACGTCATCGGCCCCGAGCTGGGCATCACCAAGCCGGGCATGACCATTGTCTGCGGCGATTCGCACACCTCCACCCATGGCGCATTCGGAGCCCTTGCCTTCGGCATCGGCACCAGCGAAGTGGAGCATGTGCTCGCCACCCAGACACTGCCGCAATCCAAACCCAAAACCTTCCGCATCGCCGTTGAAGGCGAACTCCCGCGCGGTGTCACCGCCAAGGACATCATCCTCGCCATCATCGGCCAGATCGGTACCGACGGCGCCACCGGCTGCGTGGTTGAATACGCCGGCTCCGCTATTCGCGCTCTTTCCGTGGAAGGCCGCATGACCGTCTGCAACATGAGCATCGAAGCCGGCGCGCGTGCAGGCATGATCGCTCCGGATGAAAAGACATTTGCCTACTTGAAGGGCCGCAAATTCAGTCCAAAAGGTGAAGCGTGGGAACGCGCGGTGGAGGAGTGGAGAAAGCTCCCCTCCGATCCCGGCGCAAAGTTCGATCGCGAACTGGTCATCGACGCCGCCACGCTGGTTCCCTATGTCAGTTGGGGCACCAGCCCCGGCATGGTCGCGCCTATCACCGCCTCGGTGCCCGATCCCGCCGCTGTGTCCAATGAACAGGAGCGGAAGTCGCTTGAACGAGCATTGGAGTATATGGGGCTGCAGCCCAAAACCCCGCTCGATTCAATCGAGATCGACCGCGTCTTCATTGGCTCCTGCACCAACTCGCGCATTGAAGACCTGCGCGCCGCCGCCCGCATCGCGGCCGGCTACAAGGTTTCCACCCACGTCAGCGCCATGGTCGTTCCCGGCTCCCAGGCCGTCAAGGCGCAGGCCGAGCAGGAAGGCCTCGATCGCGTCTTTCGCGAGGCAGGTTTTGACTGGCGCGAGCCTGGCTGCTCCATGTGCCTGGGCATGAACCCCGACATTCTTTCTCCCGGCGAACGTTGCGCCTCCACCAGCAACCGCAACTTCGAAGGCCGCCAGGGTCGCGGCGGACGCACCCACCTCGTCAGTCCCGAGATGGCCGCCGCAGCCGCCATTGCCGGCCACTTCGTCGACATTCGCAACTGGCCCACTAACGAAATCGCCCTTGAGCCCCTGATCCATGGAGGGAAGGCCTGATGCAACCCTTTCGCACCGTCACCGCCCTGGCCGCGCCTCTCGACCGCACTAACGTCGATACCGACCAGATNNGCGCACCGGCTACGGCGAGTTCCTTTTCTTCGACTGGCGCCGCACCCCGTCCGGCGATCCAGACCCCACGTTTGTCATCAACGACCCGCGCTACCAGGGTGCTCAAATACTTATCGCCGGCAAAAACTTCGCCTGCGGCTCAAGCCGCGAGCACGCCGCCTGGGCTCTCAGCGACTTCGGCTTCCGCGCCGTCATCGCGCCCACCTTCGCCGACATCTTCTTTTCCAACGCCGGCAAGAATGGCATAGTGCTCGTTCGCCTCAGCGAAGAACAGGTCACCGAGCTTCTCCACAACGCTAAGACAATTCCCAACTATCAGCTCACCGTCTCGCTTGAAAACCAGACAGTCACTGACAGCCGGGGTTTTCACGCCACCTTCGAGGTCGACCCGTTCCGCAAGTTCTGTCTCATCGAAGGCCTCGATGACATCGGCCTCACCCTGCGCCACCAGGCGGCGCTCGACACATTTGAAACAAAGCACGACCAGGCCAACTGGCTGAAAGCCAGATGAAAGCGGAGCTAGCGGCTAGCGGAGTTAGAACGCTTCCCAGCCGCAAACGCCAACACCGCTAGCTCCGCTAACGAAACTAACACCGCCAGAAGGGAAGAAATGACCATCGAAGGCAAACGCCAAAGCATTCCATTGACTGAAGGCCCTGACCGCGCCGCAGCGCGTTCTTATTTGCGCGGCGTCGGCTACAGCAAAGAAGACCTGCACAAGCCCATCATCGGCATCGCCAACACCTGGACCGAGATCGGCACCTGCAACGTGCACCTGCATGAAATCGCTGCCGCCCTTAAAGAAGGCATCCGCGAAGCAGGCGGCACGCCTATGGAGTTCAACACCGTCACCATCTCCGACGGCATCACCATGGGCACACAGGGCATGAAGGCCTCGCTGGTCTCCCGCGAAGTCATCGCCGACTCCATCGAGCTCGTTGCCCGCGGCAACCTCTTTGACGGCCTCGTCGGCATCGGCGGCTGCGACAAGAACATGCCCGGCATCATCATGGCTCTCTGCCGTCTCGACATTCCCGGCCTCATGCTCTATGGCGGATCCATCGCGCCCGGCAAGCTGAACGGCGTCGACATCACCATCCAGAATGTCTTTGAGGGCATCGGCTCCTTCGCTGCCGGCCGCATCGACGAGGCTGCGCTTGAAGCTCTCGAGGCCAACGCCTGTCCCGGCGCAGGCGCCTGTGGCGGCCAGTTCACCGCCAACACCATGGCCATGTCCGCGGAGATCCTCGGCATCTCACCCGCCCACCTCTCCGGCGTTCCCGCCACTTCGCCAGACAAGTATGCCGCCACCCGCGAGGCCGGCCATATTCTCATGGACGCCGTCCGCGCCAATCGCCGCCCCTCGCAGATCATCACCCGCAAATCGATTGAGAACACCATCGCCAGCGTTGCCGCCAGCGGCGGCTCCACCAACGCGGTCCTGCACCTCCTCGCCATCGCACGTGAAATGGGCATCCCCCTTTCCATCGACGACTTTGACGCCATCAGCAAGCGCACGCCTTACATCTGCGATCTCGTTCCGGCAGGCAAGTACATGGCCTGGCACTACCAGGCCGCCGGCGGCTCGCGCCTGCTGGCCAAGCGCCTCATCGACGCCGGTTATGCCGACGGTTCCACACTCACCATCAGCGGCAAGACCCTCGCCCAGGAAGCGGCCCTCGCCCAGGAGACACCCGGCCAGGTCGTCATCCACACCTTTGAGAAGCCCATCAAGCCCAACGGCGGCCTGGTCATTCTCAAGGGCAACCTTGCACCCGAAGGCTGCGTGATGAAGATCGCTGCCGCCGACCGCGCCCAACATCGCGGCCCTGCGCGCGTCTTTGACACGGAAGAGTCCTGTTTCGCCGCCGTGCAGGCCGGCCAGATCCGTCCCGGTGACGTAGTCGTCATTCGCTATGAAGGTCCCAAGGGCGGCCCCGGCATGAGAGAAATGCTGCAAGTCACCGCCGCCATCTCGTCCAACGCCGAACTCAGCGCCCATGTAGCCCTGCTTACCGATGGCCGCTTCTCCGGCGCCACCCGTGGCTTCACCGCCGGCCATGTGGCTCCCGAAGCCTTCGTCGGCGGACCCATCGCTGCCGTCCGCGAAGGCGACATTATCGAGTTCGATATTCCCAACCGCAAGCTGACGCTTGAGATCAGCGATGCGGAAATGGCCGCGCGCCTCAAAGGCTTCAAGCCGCCCGCACTGCGCTGGCCCGCAGGCGTCTTCCGCAAGTATGTCGACCGCGTAACCAGCGCCTCCGAAGGCGCAACAACCTAAAACCTGACCTCTGATCTCTAGTCTCTAATCTCTGATCTCTAACCAAGGAGCCCAACATGGGAACTGACGCAACCGCACAAGCAGCGCATGAGCACCTGACCACTCCCACCCGCCTCACCGGTGCTGAAATTGTGTGGGCCACGCTCGTGGGCGAGGGTGTCACGGACGTCTTCGGGTATCCCGGCGGTGCCATCCTGCCGGTCTACGATGCGCTGCGCAAGTTCCCCATTCGCCACACCCTGGTGCGCCACGAGCAGGGCGCCGCGCACATGGCCGACGGCTACGCACGCGCCTCGGGCAAGGTTGGCGTGGCCATCGCCACCAGCGGTCCCGGCGCCACCAACCTGGTCACCGGAATTGCCACGGCCATGTTGGACTCCATACCCCTCGTCTGCATCACCGGCAATGTCTCCAGCAAGGTTCTCGGCACCGACGCTTTCCAGGAAGTGGACATCACCGGCATCACGCTGCCCGTCACCAAGCACAACTTCCTCATCTTTCGTACCGAGGACATTGCGCCCGCCATTCGCAGCGCATTCCAGATCGCCCGCTCCGGCCGCCCCGGCCCGGTGCTGGTCGATATCACCAAGGACGCGCAGCAAGGCACGGCGATCTTTGACTTTGCCGCCGCCAAGCCGCGCCCCTATCGTCCCCATCCCATGCTGCGCGTCGAGGAATCCGGCCTTGCGCAAGCCGCCGAACTTATCCGCCATTCCAAGCGCCCCATTATCCTTGCCGGTCACGGCGTCACCGAGTCTGAAGCCATGGAGCAGTTGCGCACCCTCGCAGAGCGCGCGCAGATCCCCGTTGCCCTCACCCTGCTCGGCCTGGGCGGCTTCCCTGCCTCGCACCCGCTCAACCTGGGCATGATGGGCATGCATGGCGAATCCTGGGTCAACCACGCGATTCAGGAGTCCGACCTGCTCATCGCCTGCGGCATGCGCTTTGACGACCGCGTCACCGGCACCCTGGCCACCTACGCCCCCAAGGCAAAAAAGATTCACATTGAGGTCGACCCCGCCGAGATTAACAAGAACGTCAAGGTCGACGTCGCGCTGGTCGGCGATCTGCGCGCGGTGTTGGAAGAGCTGCTGCCCCGCATTCCCGGCCGCGATGGATCGGCCTGGATCAAGACCATTGAAGCCAGCAAGGGCGCCGTCGCCGTGCACGACATCAAGAACCTGCCCGATTCCGGGCACCTCTGGGCGGCGCACGTGGTGCACGACCTGTGGCGCATCACAGCGGGCAACGCCATCGTGGTCACTGACGTGGGCCAGCATCAGATGTGGGAAGCGCAGTACTTCCACCACGAACACCCGCGCACCCTCATCACCTCCGGCGGCCTCGGAACCATGGGCTTCGCGCTGCCCGCTGCCATCGGCGCCAAGTTCGCCTGCCCTGAGAAGGAGGTCTGGGTCATCGCCGGCGATGGCGGTTTCCAAATGACCTCCGCCGAACTCTCCACCATTGCCCAGGAAAAAATCAAGATCAACATCGCCATCATCAACAACGGCTACCTGGGCATGGTCCGCCAGTGGCAGCAGTTCTTCTACGAGCGCAACTACGAGGCAACGCCCCTCGTCAGTCCCGATTTTGTCAAGCTGGCCGACGCTCACGGCATCCGTGGCCGCGCCGTCCGCACCCGCGCCGAAGTGGCCGACGCTGTAAACGAAGCACGCTCTGCCCCCGGCGCTTTTCTGCTCAACTTTCTGGTTGAAAAAGAAGATTCGGTCTACCCGATGATTCCCGTCGGTTCCGCATTGCACGAAATGATCCGCCGTCCCGACAACGACCCGCTCCTAGAGTCCGCGGACGACAAGTAAGACAGCTGTTAGCTGTTAGCTGATCTCTGAAAGGCCCTTATGCTCCACACATTCGTCGCTTACGTTGAAGACCGGCCCGGCGTGCTCACGCGCGTGGCCTCGCTCTTTCGCCGTCTCAACATCAACATCCATTCCCTCACCGTCGGCCATAGCGAACGCAACAGCCTCTCGCGCATGACCGTGGTGTGCGACGCCTCTGCCGAGGCCGGTCACCGCATTCGCGCCAGCCTGTTCAAGCTTGAGAACGTGGTCGATGTGGACGACATCGCCGGCGCTCCTTCGGTCACCCGCGAACTTGCCCTCATCAAAGTGGCGGCCACCAAGCATACCCGCTCCGCCATCTTTGAACTCGTCGAAGTCTTTCGCGCCCGCATCGTGGACCTCACAGCGGAGTCGCTGATGATTGAGATGACCGGCGTCGAAAGCAAAATCGAAGGGCTGATCCAAGTGCTCAACGAGAGTGACAGCCGCATCCTCGAAATCTGCCGAAGCGGCAAAATGACCATGCGCCGCGGCCATCACACCAGCGGCGTGTTGCGCGCCATGGGGGCCGACCCGGGCGAAAAGCCTCTGCCTGACGACGAGTTCGCCGGCGCTGCGGAAGAAAGCGCAGCCATCGAGTCGGAATAGGTAGGGTTGTCGTTCGACATCGTCTGGCGTAAGTTTGATTGTTACCCTGACGTGGAAGGATCGAGATCATGGACGAAGACACCAAGGCCTGCCCGGTCTGCGGAGAGACCATCAAGGCCGTTGCACTCAAGTGCCGCTTCTGCAACACGGATCTGTTGGCATTTGCCGCGGCAAGAGATCTCGAAGTCGAGAAATACCTGTTCTCCGGGCACCCGGCAGTCATCTACAGCATCGGCCAATTCGTGCCTTTTCTTATCGTGATGGCCGTTGCATCTGCAGTTGGGTACTTTGTGCAATCAGGCCTGGGCGTTATTTATGCATCTCTTCTCTTCGTGGCCTGCAGCGCCATCATTTGTTTGTACTTCTACATGAAGAGTCTGAGCATCAACTACGAGATCACCACACAACGGATCAAACTGGAGCGAGGCCTGCTGTCAAAGGTTCAGGAATCCCTGGAGCTGTTTCGCATTGACCACTTCGAGCTGCGTAAGCCGCTTGGGAAACGGCTATTGGGCCAGGCGTCCTTGCACCTGTTCTCTTCGGATGCGGAACTTGAGAATTTTTTGATATACGGTGTCCCAAACCTTGAATCTCTCGCGGATACACTGCGAGAGTGCCAGCTTCGCGAGCGCGGACGGCGCAGTCTCACAACCTTCGTGAAGGCGTAGGAAGCACGACCAGGCTTTGAAAGGAATACCAGGCTCGGAGAGACTCTTACGCCCTTCGCAGCCTTTGAGGATTTAACCGCATTGCGGGTCAAGCAACCGGCCCGGTGCACCACAATGAGAAATCAACCCTGCATCAAAAGGAAAAATCGAAAAACATGGCTAAGACGTATTACGATCACGACGCCGACCTTTCCCTCATCCAGGCCAAAAAAGTAGCCATCATCGGCTACGGCTCCCAGGGCCACGCCCACGCCCTCAACCTCAAGGACTCGGGTGTCCAGGTCAAGGTGGGCCTTGCCCCCAACTCCAAGTCCATTGTCAAGGCTCAGAAAGCGGGCCTGGAAGTGGACACCGTCGCCGCAGTCACCGCATGGGCCGACGTGGTCATGATCCTCACCCCCGACCAGACCCAGGCCACGCTGTATGCAGAGGAGATTGGTCCCCACCTTTCTGCCGGCAAGCTGCTGCTCTTCGCCCACGGCTTCAACATTCATTACANNCCCAAGGCTCCCGGCCATCGCGTGCGCGAGGTCTTCATTGAAGGCGGCGGAACCCCCGGCCTCATCGCCGTCGAGCAGGATGCCACCGGTACCGCCCACGCCCTCACCCTCAGCTATCTCAGGGGCATCGGCTGCACCCGCGCGGGAGTTCTCGAAACCACCTTCAAGGAAGAAACCGAAACCGATCTCTTCGGCGAGCAGACTGTGCTTTGCGGCGGCGTCAGCGCCCTCGTCAAAGCAGGCTTTGAAACCCTCGTCGAGGCCGGCTACCAGCCTGAGAGCGCTTACTTCGAATGCCTCCACGAGCTCAAGCTCATCGTNNAGTGGGGCGACTACGTCAGCGGCCCCCGTGTCATCAACGCCGAGAGCCGCAAGGCCATGAAGCAGATCCTCACTGAAATCCAGAATGGCGAATTTGCCAAGCGCTTCCTCGCCGATCAGGCCTCCGGCCGCAAGGAGTTCCTGGCCTTCCGCGAAGCCGAAGCCAAGCATCCCATCGAGATCGTGGGCAAAAAACTCCGCGCCAGCATGCCCTTCCTCGACCCCGTCACCGTCGAAGAAGTCTCCAAGTCGCGCTAACAAAAAAGATGGACCCCGGAGATCATTCTCCGGGGTCCATTCAATAAACTGAAATGTCATCCTCTGTGAAGCCTAACCGGACCCGCATCTCCCGGCCTGATCCTGTCAGGAACTTACTAGAAATATCCCGCCCAGCCGCCGCACAAAATCCAGATACACCAGAGCCGCCGGAGAATACCCCCCGGATTCTCCCGGCGTAAACTCCCCGGTCTCCGGATTCATCTGCTGCCAGAAATTCCCTGCCTTCTCCCCCGACGCGTTAATCGCCGTCACCCACTGTCGCATCAGTGTTGCCAGCTCCTGCTGCTTGCCATAGTGTTTCATCCATCGCGGCGCGCGCAGCGCCGTCAACGCCTGTGCCGCGCCACCCCAGCTATTCGGCGGAATCGGCCGCACAAACGCCGGGTCGTTCAGCGCAATCGATGGAAACGGATACGCCGTCCAGAATGCCGCCGGATTATGCATCTGCCGCGTCCAGACTTCATCAAAAATCTTCCGGTCCTCCGCCGCCTCCACTTTCAGCACATGTTCCCCCAGCACCCGCGACATCAAATCCCCGCGCACCTTCACAAACTGATTTTGTGCATCCACATCGTAAAAGGCCCCGTCCTCCGCGCAGTAGAGCTTCTTCACAATCAGCAGCCGGATCGACTCCGCTTCCTCGCTCCAGCGTTCAGCATCCGTCCGCTTGCCCAGCGCCTGCGCCATCGCCGCCAGGGCCACGCGCCCGCCGTACACGGTCGCCGAAAGGTCCGGACACAGCCGTGGCAGCGAATGGATCGGCGCGCACTTGCGCGCATCGCCGTCCGGGCATGCGTCGGGCATGCCTTTCCACCGCGGGCTGTTGTCATGCCCCGTGTCATAGCAGCAGAATCCCTCCACCAGCCCCGTCTTCCGCGTATCGCGATACCGCCGCAGCCACGCATCCCAGCGGCTGCAGGCCGCATACGCCTTCGCCGTTAGCTCCTCGTCCTTCGTTGCCTGTGCCAGCTCCCACGCCGTCGCCGCAATCGGAACCACCATCTGGATCTGCCCGAACCCCGCCTCCTTCGTCCAGATGTACGCGGGCAGTTGTCCATCCTCCCGCTGCAACGCAAAAAACGCCATGTGATTCGCGCGTGCTACCGCAGCCGGACTTGGCCCAGCTTGGCCCTGCGGCAGAAAATCCGAGAGCCCTGCATACACCAGCCCTTCCAGCGGCGCACATTCCAGCCAGATGCCCGGATACTCCGCGCCCTCAATCATCACTGGCTTGTCGTAGAGATTAAGCCGCTTCGTATTCCCCGCCAAGGCCGCCACTGCCGCGTCCCACGTGCGCCGCCACTTCCCATCCCCGCTCGGAAACACCGGCTGCTTCATTTCGCCGGATGCCGCGCTGACCCGCAACGGATCGCACACCGTCGCCATAACCGCACCAGCCGAAACTTCAAGAAACTCTCGCCGCCGCATTGCCGCTTATCCCTTCCTTGGTTTGTCGATCTCCGGCTACCCAGACCTCGCTTTTGAGACCTGGAATAATTCGCTCTACGCCCACCTCGGGCACGTAGATCCGTCTGCAATCGTCGAGGAACACTTTTCTTCCTCGGAGTTGGCGGGTGGCTCACCCTTGCGTTTCTGAATGTCCATTCCTCCACAAAATGGGTGCCCCATCCTTTCCACAGTTTCATCGTGGAAAGGGTGGGTGGCCGGCAGGTGGCTCACCCTTGCGTTTCTGAACGTCCATTCCTCCACAAAAATGGGTGCCCCATCCATTCCACGGTTTCATCGTGGAGTGGGTGGGCGGCCACCTCCGCTCACCGAACGTCTCAAGCCCCTTTGCACAGAATTCTTCCCCTTGGGCGCACAATTGAATTGGGAACGAGTGCAGTGTCATGCATGTGACAGGTCCGTACCAATCGGCACCCCACCCCCCTCCCCCTTCCGCAGTCCCTTCGGAGGCTCCGTGGGACCGAGTAAGGCTTGCTGAATCAACGAGTTGTAATTTTTGCATAGATACTCTTCGGTAACTGGAAGACCCGGTTTTCCTGCGCAAAACGGCCTTTTTTGCCCTCCTTGCGGGCATTTCAAAGCCCGCGATAGAGCGAAAATGCCGCCGCGGCCTCAGGCGCAGACCTACTTCCTATCCAGCCTGAACGCCGCCGCCTGAAAATCTCCGGCGAAGCTCTCGTCGAACTCCAGCCCGTGGTTCATCCACCACGCCCCGCTGGCCGTTGCAGGCGTCTCTGGCCGCGTCTTGCCTTCGATAGGCGTCAGCGCGTACACGGCGGCTGGGTCCAGCCCCTTCAACTTCAGCAGCGGAAACTTCCGCCCCTCCTGCGTGGAATGGATAAACGCGAACACCACCGACTGGTTCTTCTCCCGGTTCACGGTCTGCGTGGCAGAGAACTCGCTCCCGTTGCGCGGCGAAATCAGCCGGTACAAGTCGCCCTGCACAATGGTTGGCTGCACCTGGTGATACGCGGCAATCAACCGCTTCGCCGTGGCCGCCTCATCTTCGCTCCACTTGGCAATGTTGGCGCCGATTCCCAGTGAGCCCTGCATCGAGCTAAGCATGCGGTAGCTTAGTGAGGTCGAACGCTTATTCAACCAGTGCGGCGAGTCCGTCACCCACGCCATCATCACCTGCGGCGTATAGGCATAGCTGAATCCGTCCTGCTGTGTCAGCCGGTCGAATGGATCGGTGTTGTCCGAGGGCCACACCTCATCCACGTACTTCAGAATCCCCAGGTCCACCCGCCCGCCGCCTCCCGAGCAGGATTCCAGTTCCACCTTGGGATGTCTCCGCCGCAACTCCGCCAGGATGCCGTACAGGCTATGCGTGTACTCCACGTAAACCCGCTTCTGCTCCGCCGCCGGCAACTGCTCCCATCCCGGCTCGCTCCAGTTGCGGTTATAGTCCCACTTCAGAAACGCAATATCGTTTTCCGTCAGCAGCTTGTCCAGGAACCCGAGCACGTACGCGCGCACATCCGGCCGTGCAAGGTTCAGCACCAACTGATTTCGCTGCTGTGTCTCCGGCCGTCCCACAAAATGCAACACCCAATCCGGATGCTTGCGGAAGAGGTCCGAGTCCGGGTTCACCATCTCCGGCTCCACCCACAACCCGAAGTCCATTCCCAGCGCGTGCACTTTGTCGATGAGCGGTTTGAGCCCATGCGGAAACTTCTCCTGGTTCACATACCAGTCGCCCAGCCCGGCGTGATCGTCTTTGCGTTGCCCAAACCAGCCATCGTCCATCACAAAGCGGTCCACGCCCAGCGCTGCGGCCTTCTCTGCCAGCGCCATCTGCCCCGCTTCCGTCACGTTGAACTCCGTGGCTTCCCAGGAGTTGTAGATCACCGGCCTCGGCTTCGGCACTGTGTTTGCGCCAGCCCGCCGTGGAAGCACGTGCTCCACCTCAAACCGGTGCAGCAGCCGCGAGACCCCGCCCAGCCCATGCGCCGAATATCCCCCGTAGAACACCGGCGTCTGCAGCCGCTCGCCCGCATGCAGCACGAAACCGAAGTCGAAGGGGTTGAAGCCGCCGGTGATGCGCACCGCGTCCAACTGGTCCTGCTCCACCGTGATGCGCCACGACCCGCTCCAGGCCAGCGCTCCGAACCATACTTCGCCCTGGTCCTCATTCGCCTCGCCCGCCTGCAGCGCAAACCACGGATTGGCCTGGTGACCTGTGGAACCGCGGCGGCTCTCGATGACCCGCTCTCCCGGATGCACCGCCTCCTGCGTCAGTGTCCACTCGCCGGCCCAGCGCCCGGTCAGGTAATTCATGGTGTAGTGCGCAGGAGGCAGCGCCCACGCCGCAGCGGCGGCCTGCTCCACGGTCACCGGTTGGTTCAGCCCGTTCTCAATTGTGGCCGATCGTGCCAGAATCCCGCTCTCCGCATCAATCGCGTAGTGCAGCGTCACGTAGATAGGGCGCTTAATGTCCTTGAGCACTACATTCAGGCCGTCCGCGGTGATGGTGTGGCTTTCATAGTGCAGCACCAGGTCGCGGTTGCCGTCGGCATAAGTCACCTTCAGCGCCGGTTCCAGAAACAAGCCTGCTCCCCAGCCCACGTACTCCTGTGGCGTGTTGGTGTAAGGCGTGTCAAACGAGGCCCATTCCCCCATTGGCACGGCTCGCGGAAACTGGTCCGTCTTCGCTAGCCTTCCGCCCCAGTAAAGCTGTTGCAACTCCCCACTCGAATTCACGCCGAACACGTAGGAAACGTCTCCGCCATCCAGCCGGAACACCTTGCTGGCAGGATCGAAGGTAGCGGCGGGTTGGCCCCACGCAATCACAAAGGCGGAGAACAGAGCAGCGACGGATGAAAATGTTTTCAGCATGGCAAAGCCTCTAGTTGGGGCTATCTCAAACCGCCTCATCATACCACCCAACCTTTGCCGTTCCGGGGCGGGGCGATTGAGATGTCAACCCGCACCGGTCCCGTGGGATTCCCACAGCCGTCGGTGTAGGGTTCCAGATCGAGATCGTCTATCCTGAACTTGCTCGCCCGGAGGTCCCCGGATGCAGACCCTCACCCTCAAGTCGCCTGCCCACCCCACGCCCGCCGACGTGATTGCGGAGGCCCTGGATCGCGTTGGCCCTCTGCACGGTCTTTCCCTGGAAGACCGTCTCTGGATTGCGCGCCATGGCGAGGAGGTCGTCGCCGACACCGGAGACATCCTCTTCGAAGAAGGCACACCGGCCGACCGGATGATCCTGATTCTCAAGGGTGAGATTCATGTGCGCCGTCAGCATGGTGGACCAATGGAGCTGTTCATTGGCCGCGCCGGACAGATGACCGGCCTTCTGCCTTTCTCGCGGATGAAGTTATCCGGCGGGCAGGGCTTCGCGGTTTCCCCTGTGTGGGCGTTCCTCATCCACAAGTCGGTCTTTCCTGAAATGCTGCAGGCCATCCCCTCGATGTCCCAGAGGGTGGTTTCCACCTTGCTTGACCGCGTGCGCGAGGTGACCCGCATCGAGCAGCAAGCCGAAAAACTCGCCGCCTTAGGCAAGCTGGCGGGCAACCTGGCCCACGAGTTGAACAACCCCGCCTCCGCCGCCCAGCGCTCCGCCTCGAGCCTGGTGGCCGAACTGCGCGCCAATCGCCAGAACCGATTCAAACTGGTGAATCTTTGTCTTTCAGACGAGCAGATTCAAGCCATTCAAGACTGGGAGCAGCGTATTCTCAGCCACCGCGACCCTCCGGATCCGCACGATGCGGGCGCGTTTATCGTCCGCGAGGAAGCCTTGCGCAACTGGCTTACCGCGTTGCCCTGCGACCGCTCCTGGGAGATCGCTCCGCAGCTGGCTGAGCAGGGAGTCGCGGTGTCCGACCTGGACGCGCTGCGCCAGATCCTGGAGCCGAAAGAAGCCTGTCTTGCCCTGCAATTCTTCACGCGCTACCTGCGCTCGACGCAAGCAGTGGAGACGCTGCTCAACTCCACCGCGCGCATCTTTGACCTCATCAGCGCCATCAAGGCCTACTCCTTCATGGACCGCGCACCGATTCTTGAGGTGGATGTGCCGGCTGGACTCGACGCGACGGTGCAGATGCTTCAGTCGCGCATGAAAAACGTCCAGATCGAGCGCGATTACGAACCGGGTCTGCCCCGCATCAGCGCTTATGGCAGCGAGTTGAACCAGGTGTGGACTGCCCTCATCGAGAATGCCCTCGATGCTCTCGGCAACCATGGCCTGCTGAAACTCACTTGCCGTCTTGAGGCGGAGATGCTCCTGGTCGAGATTTGGGACACCGGCCCCGGCATCCCCCCTGAACTGCAGGACCGCATCTTCGAGCCTTTCTTCACTACCAAGGCGCCCGGCCAGGGCCTCGGCCTGGGTCTCGACAACGCCATGCGCATTGTCCGCAAGCATCGCGGCCACCTGGGCGTCCGTTCCGAGCCCGGCTCCACATGCTTCCGTGTACGCCTGCCCATGGACCAGTTGCAAGCCTATTGAGCTCAGTTTCCGGCCCTGGGGGCGAATGAACTGCCGTCAGTCGCGGTCGGCCGCGGGGTCGGCCAGCCGGCGCGCCTTCATATCTCGCATCGGAGGCTGGCCGAAGAATCTGCTGTACTCCCGGTTGAATTGGCTCGCGCTTTCATAACCCACTTCGAAGGCGGCGCTTGCGGCATCCAGCCCCTCATTGAGCATGCGTTCTCTGGCTACATGCAGTCGAAGCTGCTTCTGATATTGCAGAGGGCTCATCAGAGTCAGAGATCGGAATTGATGGTGCAACGTCGATACGCCCATCCGCGCCATGGCCGCGAGTTCCTCAACGCGCAACGGTTTGGTGTAGTTCACCCTCAGCCATTCGACTGCCTTGGCCGTCCGGTGGCTCTGTTCTCCCAGTGTCGCGATAGCGCGCAGATGCTTTCCTTGCGGGCTGCGAAGCAATCGGTAGATGATCTCACGCTGGATCAAATTGCCCAGAAATGGAATGTCCTGCCGTGTCTCGAAAAGGTCAACCAGCCGCGAACACGCGTCAAGGAGTTCAACCGAAGTGACACCGACGGCCATGCCGCGGGCGTCCGCAGATTCCTCGCGCAAATGAAACTCCTGCTGCGAGAGAATCTCTCGAACGGCAGACATTTCAAGTCTGAGGATCAATCCAAGTATCGGTACCTTTTCAGTTGCCGCGATCACCTGGCTCACAACGGGCAAATCAATCGAGGTCAGCAGGAAATTGGATTCGTCGCATAAGTACGTCGTCTTGCCAAGGTTGATTCGCTTCTGTCCCTGCACAAAGACAACCAGGCTGGGCTCGTATGCAGCCGAAGTGCAAGCCGTTTTTTCCGAACGGCGGTAGAGGCGCAGGCCCGGTATGTCAGTAACCGCGTCTCCTTCCGCAACAGCACGATCGGCAATCTTGCGAGCCAGGTCTTTCCGCATCTCAACCACGCCTTGATCTACGCTCGCGTCCTTGTGTTTCGCCGCTTTCACCCGCTTCACTCCCTTAAGACCAAGTTAACGCTGAATTCATAATACTGTGCACAAAAATGCATGCATCGACAGAAATAGGCAATAGATTGGCAGGATCGGGATACCGCCCGAAGAGCACTCTTTTGTAGTCTGATCTACGAGCGCGTTGCTCACCATCTTCCTGGAAATTTGAGGTCACTTCATGTACAAGGCAAAGGCTTACTCCGTTACCAGCGCAACATCGCCGTTTGCTTCCACCACCATCGCACGGCGCGATCCCATCGAGCACGACGTTCAGATCGAGATCCTTTTCTGCGGCATCTGCCACTCCGATCTCCACCAGGCCCGCAATGAGTGGAGCGGAGTCATGCCCACCGTCTACCCATGCGTCCCGGGCCATGAGATCGTCGGCCGGGTCACCAAGGTCGGCTCCGCCGTAACCAGGTTCAAGCCGGGCGACCTGGCCGCGGTCGGCTGCCTCGTAGACTCCGACGGCACATGCCCTGAGTGCAAGGCAGGATTCGAGCAGTTCTGTCCCAACCAGACCCTCACCTACAACTTCCCCGACAAGCACACCGGGGGCGTCACTTACGGTGGGTACTCCGACAGCATTGTCGTCACCGAACGCTTCGTGCTCCGCGTCCCGTCTAACCTCGATCTTGCCGGAACCGCGCCTTTGCTGTGCGCCGGAATCACCACCTACTCGCCCATGCGCCACTGGGGTGTGACCAAGGGCAAGAAGGTCGGCGTCGTTGGTCTCGGCGGACTGGGCCACATGGGCGTCAAGTTCGCACACGCTTTCGGGGCCCACACCGTCGTGTTCACCACTTCACCCAGGAAAAAGGACGACGCCCTCCGCCTCGGCGCCGATGAAGTTGTCCTCTCTCGCAATGCGGATGAGATGGCGAAGCAGGCCGGCAGTTTCGACTTCATTTTGGACGCTGTCGCCGCCGAGCACGACATCAACGCCTATATCAGCCTCCTCCGCCGCGACGGCAACATCACCGTGGTGGGCGCGCCGGAGAAGCCGCTGCCCCTCTCCGTCTTTGGCCTCATCATGGGACGCCGCAGCTTATCCGGTTCACCCATCGGCGGCCTCCCTGAAACTCAGGAGATGCTCGACTTCTGCGGTAAGCACAACATTACCGCCGACGTTGAGGTCATCCCCATCCAGAAGGTCAACGAAGCCTACGAGCGGCTGCTCAAGCAGGATGTGAAGTATCGCTTCTCGATCGACATGGCTTCGCTCAAATCTGAATAAACCGGCCGAACCGTGCACCTTCAATTCGATACAAGGCTACTTGCTCTGAAAAAATTCCAAGCAATTAGCAGGAGAAACACAATGCAAAAACGCAAACTTGGAAAAAGCAATCTTGAAGTCTCCGCGCTCGGCCTCGGCTGCATGGGCATGAGCTTTTCCTACAAACCGTTCCCGGAAAAGAAGGATGTGATCGCCCTTCTCCGCGCCGCCGTCGAGCGCGGCGTCACCTTCTTTGACACGGCGGAGGTCTACGGCCCCTTCACCAACGAAGATCTCGTAGGCGAAGCCCTCTCCCCTGTCCGCGATCGGGTGGTGATCGCCACCAAGTTTGGATTCGATATCAACCCCGATGGAAGTCAGGGCGGCAAGGGACTCAACAGCCGGCCTGAGCACATCAAGCAGGCCTGCGAAGGCTCTCTCAAGCGCCTCAAGACCGATGTGATCGATCTCTACTATCAGCATCGCGTTGACCCGGACGTGCCCATCGAGGATGTGGCGGGAGCGGTGAAGGAACTGATTCAGGAGGGCAAGGTGAAGCACTTCGGCATGTCGGAAGCCGCTCCCCAAACCATCCGCCGCGCCCATGCCGTGCAGCCCGTCACCGCCCTCCAGAGCGAGTACTCTCTCTGGTACCGTACCCCTGAGGCTGAAGTCATCCCTACCCTTGAGGAACTAGGGATCGGATTTGTTCCCTACAGCCCGCTGGGCAAGGGCTTCCTCACAGGAAAGATCGACGCGAGCACGACGTTCGACAAAACCGACATCCGCAGCATCATCCCGCGCTTCACACCGGAAGCACGGAAGGCGAACCAGGCCCTTGTCGATCTCCTTGGCAGCATCGCGAAACAGAAGAAGGCGACCCCTGCCCAGATCGCGCTTGCGTGGCTGCTGGCTCAGAAGCCGTGGATCGTTCCCATTCCAGGCACCACAAAGCTGCATCGGCTGGAAGAGAACATCGGATCGGTTGCGATCGAGCTGTCGGTCGACGATCTTCAGCAAATCGAAAGCGCCGCGGCGAAGATCCCAGTGGAAGGGGCGCGGTATCCGGAGCAACTTGAGAAGATGACCGGTCGCTAATACTACAGTTGTAGATCGTAAATTCCGGAGGGAGCCGGGACTTCAGCCCCCGGAATGAGTGCGAATTTACGGGGCCTTCAGACCCGGGCCTTTACTGCTTTCATGAGCCGGGAGGCAATTACAACTCTAGTACTAAGCGGCCTATACTTTTTAGTGCCGTCCCCTACCGAAGGAGACAAACATGGAAAGCAGGATGTTGCGTCGCACTTTTCTGAAGAATGGTGCGATTGCTCTGGGTGGTGTGGCCGTTTGCGACTTGGATAATCTGGCCAACGCCACGACTTCAAAAGGCAAATCGCAAGTGTTTTTTGCGCGGGATATCAGCGTCAACGGATTGCTGAAAATCTACTCCAAAATCAATGCGGGAATGACCGGCAAAATAGGCATCAAGCTGCACACCGGCGAGCCGCACGGCCCGAACCTGTTGCCTATACAGTTCATTCAAAGCTTGCAGCCGCAGATTCCGAACAGCACCATCGTCGAATGCAACGTCCTTTATCCAAGCCCAAGGCAGAATACAGCAACTCATCGGGAGACGCTGAAAACCAACGGATTCACTTTCTGTCCGGTCGACATCATGGACGCCGACGGCGATGCGATGCTCCCAATTCCAGGGATGCGTGAGTATCTTGACGCTCCCTCCTCTTCCGCGCTTCCTCGCTATACGCCCGGCAAGCACCTCACTGAGATTGCTGTAGGCAAGGATCTGTTGAACTATGATTCCCTCCTCGTCTACACACACTTCAAGGGCCACACGATGGGCGGTTTTGGCGGATCGCTCAAAAACATTGCGATCGGCTGCTCATCTGGAAAGGTGGGCAAGCTGCAGATTCATGGAGAGGGCTGGCCGAAAGGGACGCTCTTTCTGGAGCGTATGGTCGAAGCGGGAAAAGGAATCGCCGACCATTTCGGCCCGCATATCACGTATATCAATGTCCTGAAGAATATCTCCGTGGACTGCGATTGCGATGCGCATGGAGTCAAACCTACTTGCAATGATATCGGCATCCTCGGTTCACAGGATATTTTGGCCATCGACAACGCTTCAGTCGATTTGATCTACGCGCAGCCTGAACAGCAACGGCACGACATGGTGGAGCGCATCGAGTCGCGAAGGGGGCTGCACCAGCTTGAATACATGAAGGCCTTGCATATGGGCAATGATCAGTACCAGCTAATGAAGCTCTGAGAGAAAGTGACACTCGGCGTCGACGGGAGACTGTGGCGCCGAGTGCCGGAAGCCGAACACTCTAAGTACTGAACAAATGGACCACTCTCACTCGTTTTCATTGGCCCTGTTGGAGGAAGCTGAATGAGTAAGCGCGTTCTGATACTTTCATCGAGTCCCAGAGAACGTGGAAACTCGATCACCTTGTGCAACCGGTTCATGGAAGGCGCAGTCGAAGCCCATCACCAGGTTGAAACGGTGGTATTGGCAGAAAAGAAAATCAACTACTGCACTGCATGCAATGCCTGCAGAAGCAATGGGCGATGCGCACAGAAAGATGATATGGCGCAGATTCTCGACAGCATGATTGCGGCCGACGTGATCGTTCTGGCGACGCCCGTCTACTTCTACACGATGTGCGCCCAAATGAAGACCGTGATTGACCGGACCGTTGCGCGGTACACGGAGATCACCAACAAGGATTTCTATTTCATCGTGACTGCGGCGGACAGCAACAAGGCAACCCTGGAGCGAACCATCGAAGGTTTCCGCGGATTCACTTCCTGCCTGCCAGGGGCAAAAGAAAAAGGCATCGTTTATGGCGCCGGTGCATGGGCAGTGGGCGACATCACGGCAAGCCGCGCCATGAAACAGTCGCATGAAATGGGAAAGGCGCTATAGGTAACCGCGACGCCCGGTTCACACCAGCGGTCATCCGGATCGGAACACAACACAGGAGGAAATTCAATCATGGAGATCAAGCGAGTCGGTTCACAACCATCAGGAAGGGGACCGGCAGATTGGTTTACAGGCACGGTGCGCGTCGACATGTTGTTTGACGCGCCCGACCCTGCGCGCGTCGTCGGCGCCAGCGTTACCTTCGAGCCCGGTGCTCGCACGGCGTGGCATACCCACCCGCTCGGTCAAACTCTGATTGTCATCTCCGGCTGTGGCCGCGCGCAGCGCTGGGGTGGTCCAATCGAGGAGATTCGTCCCGGCGATGTCATCTGGTTCGCACCTGGAGAGAAGCACTGGCACGGGGCGGCGCAAACGACGGCCATGTCGCACATTGCCATTCAGGAAAAGCTCAACGGCAAAACCGTCGAGTGGATGGAGCAGGTGAGCGACGAGCAATATGGAGCCTGATTTCTGAACGGCCGGGAAGATGTCTTCAGCTACGTAAGGCTTTTCTAAGTCTCAGAACGACACATCCGCGGGCGTAGTAATACGCAGCACCGATTGCTGCCCGGTCTGCTGCTTCCACGCCGCGCGGATAGCCTCAATCTTGTCCCTGTTTTCTTCCGAGTCGGGGTAGTCGACGATCAGCAGCTTCGACCGCAGACGTGAGGGTGTGGATGAGTTCTTGCCCCGCCATTGGCCGTAGACGTCGATCACGCTGAGCCCGCTGGGAAATCGCGGCGTCACCTGCTTATCCAGGAACTCCCGCCACTGTGCCTCGCTGATTCCCTGCTCCGGATGGTCGGCGGGACCCAGCCCAAAGTAGAGCTTCGTGTCCACCCAGCCCTTTGTCGCGCCGGGGTGAGCCGGATCGCCCGTGAGCGTGGGCGCCACCGTGGGCGCGGTCGAAGCAGGCTGGTGCGCACAGCCTGCCAAGGCAAACGCCAGCAAAGAAAGCAGCAGGACGGGTCTAAACCGCATTCGTTCTCCAGGCTGAATCTGACTGGCGCTCTATTTCTCCACTTCCACACCCCGCCAGAAGGCCACCAGGCCTTTGACCTTGCGTGCCGCCGGCTTGGGGTCAGGGTAATACCAGGCTGCATCCGGGTTGTCCTGCCCATCGATCAGCAGGCTCATATAGCGCGCCTGGCCCTTCCAGGGACAGGTGGACGTGGTCGTGCTGGCGCGAAAATACTCCCTCTTGAGACTGGCCTCAGGAAAGTAGACGTTGCCTTCCACCATCTCCGTAGTATCGCTTTCGGCAATCACTTTGCCGTTCCAGATTGCTCTTGCCATTGGTTTATCCGGTCCAATTCACATCGTCCTCTTCGGCGCAGCACGTGCGCCGCAAAGGATAACGAATACGACACTACCAGAGATTCGCTGGCGTGGCGAGTCCGACCGATCAACCGGCAGTCGTCAAGCGTTACTTGGCTGCGGCAATTGAGTCGATGTGAACGCTCTTCTTATCGGCATCGACAGCCGCCTTCACGGTCACATGGTCGCCGTAGAAGTCCTTCACCGCGTCGGGATTGTCGATGGTCCAGACGGCCTTCTTGTCCTCGTCCACAAACACCGGCGTCATGCCGCCCTGGATGCACTTCTTCACACAGGCCGCGCCTGATCCGGTGTGCTTGGCCCCGCACATCGAGTCTGAAATCCAGCCGTTGATCGAGGTGGAGTCGGCGGCGCTTGCCGCAATCGCGGCAAACGAGATCACTGCAACCAACATTGCTACGATTCTTTTCATTTGAACCTCCGGGGATTGGGGAACTTGCGTTCGGCTATTATCATGCCCCACCATCCCTCAGTCGCACAAGCCCGAGGGGGTCTAGAGGTTTGGCAGGATCAAACTTTCAAGCCGCTTTTTATCGACCCGGCTGCAAACTCTGGCGCCGCGCCTCCACGCTCTTCAGCACCGCTTCGTAGCGCGCGGCCGCTGCCGTGAACCGGTTCACCAGTTCGGAAGTCTTGGTCATGAACATGGGATTCTTTTCCCTGATCGCATCCAGAATGTGTGCGAATTTGGCCAGGAGGAAGAACCCTTCGCCGTTGCAATCCACAAACAGCTCTGCCGAAACAGCCCCGTGCAGCACCATCGCCGCCGCCATCTCCCAGTAGGTAATCACCTGGCGGAAGTAGGCGTTGTGGGGGTCGGCGGGGTTGGTGGCCACGGCGAAAAACTCCTCAGCGGAGTTAGGCCAGAATTCGCCTGTGATCCAGGCTCTGGCCTGGCGCATCAGGGCTTCAGTGCGCAACTGGTAAAGCTTCAGGATGATCTCGGCATCGGCAGGGGTGGCAAGCATACGTTCCATCAGGGTCTCCGCTGCCATACTACCGGATTCCGCCATGAATTGCCGCCGAGACCCGGCCGAACCGGAGACAAGAGCCTATTCTGCGCCTGCCCGTCTCAAGCCGGAAAAGGGTTCAGCCGCGCCTTAAGCTGGCTGTAGCTCCTTCTTGCTGCCCGGCTTCTCCACCACCGGCCCATGCGTGTCGGCCGTGGGCGGCGGCGGTGCGTCGCCAATTCGCTTGGAGTAGGTGCAGACGATAGCGCCAGTTTCAGGACCCTCCGGCTTCTTGCCACGTTTCTTTGGCGCGACCTCTTCCTCGGCTGCCTTCTTCTTGTTGGGGCACTCCAGGAATATGCCGGACTTGAGCGTCTTTTCAATCAGATACGGGCTCTTGCACAAGGGGCAAGGCTGCGCCACCGGCTTGTAGTTCGACGTGAAATCGCACTTGGGGTAGTTGGTGCAGCCCCAGAACACGTTGCCCCGCCTTGCCTTGCGCTCGGCCAGGTCCCCCTGTCCGCACTTCGGGCATTTCATCCCTTCAATCAGATTCTGCTTAATGTATTTGCACTTGGGATACCCCGAGCAGGAGACAAACTCGCCGTAAGCTCCCTGCCGCAGCACCAGCGGCTTGCCGCACAGCGGGCAGTCCTCGCCCGTCGGCTGCGGTGTAGCCTGCTTCTGCTGCTGCTTCTGGCTCAACTTGCGGAAGGTCTTGCAGGGCGGGTCCTCGTTGTAGCCCGGGCACGACATGAACATTCCGAACGGTCCGCGGCGCAGCACCATCACTCGGCCGCAATTTTCACAGTATTCCTCGGTCTCGCCTGCCTCTTGCGCCTCCGGGGTATTCAGGTCCGGCTTGTCCGCCATGTTCTCTTTGGTAAACGTGCAGGAGGTGGGGTCCTTCTTGTTGTAAGCCGAACAGGCGTAGAAGCTGCCGAACTTGCCCCACTTCAACAGCAGGGGCGATCCACACAGGTCGCACTTCTCATTCGTCACCTGCTCCATGCGCTTGATGTTTTCCATGTTCTTTCCGGCATCCTTGAGTTCCTCTTCAAAGTAACCGTAGAATCCCTTCAGCAGGTCGGTCCACTTCTCCTTGCCTTCTTCAATGTCGTCCAGCTCGCCTTCGAGTTTGGCTGTGTAGGCAAAATCGAAAATATACGGAAAGTTCTTCACCAGCAGGTCGCACACCACCACGCCAATCTCGGTCGGATAGAACCGCCCGGCTGAGCCGCCATGCTTCACCACGTATTCGCGATCCTGGATGGTGCTGATGATCGACGCGTAAGTCGATGGCCGCCCAATGCCGCGCTCCTCCAGTTCCTTCACCAGCGACGCCTCGTTGTACCGTGGCGGCGGCTCGGTAAAGCGCTGCGCGGAGATCAGCTTCTCCAGTTCCAGGGCCTTCACATTGTCCAGGTTGGGCAGCCTGTTGGCGCTCTCATCGTCGTCGTCCTTCTTTTCTTCCGCAACCTCATAGACTTTGAGGAACCCATCGAAACGCAGCACCGATCCGCTGAGCCGGAAATCGTAAGTCTTGCCTGTCTTTGCTGAAACTGCTGCAATCTTGGCGGTGGTCACGTCGTAAACCGCCGGCACCATCTGCGAAGCAATAAACCTCTGCCAGATCAGCCGGTACAGCTTGAGCTGTTCCTCGGTCAGGTAGCGCGCAATCGACTCCGGGGTTCGCGAAGCATCGGTAGGCCGGATCGCTTCGTGCGCGTCCTGCGCCTCCTTCTTGCCCTTGTACGCATTGGCGGTCTCAGGCAGATACTTCTTTCCCAGTTGCTTGCCAATCCACGCCCGTGCTCCGGCAATCGCTTCCGGCGCTACGCGCGGCGAATCGGTACGCATGTAGGTGATCAGGCCCGTGGTTCCCTCGGTGCCGATGTCCACGCCTTCATACAAGCGCTGCGCCACGCCCATGGTGCGCCGCACGTTGAAGCCCAGCTTGCTCGATGCGTCCCGCTGCAACTGGCTGGTGATGAATGGAGACAGTGGCCTTCTCTGCCGCTCTTTATAGTCCACTGAGGCCAGGGACCACTTCGCGTCTTTCAACGCGTCAAGAACCTCGGCCATCGATTTTTCGTCAGGAAGAGCACTGGCGATGAACTGGTCCTTGCCGTCCTTGTCCTTGCCGTTCGCCACCCGCGCCGGCTCCCCATCGATGCCCACAAAGCGCGCCTTGAAACTTGCGTCCGACTGCTTCTCGGGGTGCAGCACGGCTTCCAGCGTCCAATACTCCACCGGCTGAAACGCGCCGATCTCCCGCTCGCGTTCCACAATCAGCCGCACCGCTACTGTCTGCACACGGCCAGCCGACAAGCCCCGCCGCACCTTGTCCCAAAGCAGGGGCGAGATCTGGTAGCCCACCAGCCGGTCAAGCACGCGCCGTGTCTGTTGCGCATCCACAAGATTCTGATCTACGTCCCGCGCATGTTGAAAGGCATCCTGCACAGCCTTCTTCGTAATCTCGTTGAAGGTGACGCGGCGAATCTTCTTTCTTTCTTTCGCGCTGGTTCCGAGCTGAATCGCGAGATGGTAAGCAATCGCCTCGCCTTCGCGGTCGGGGTCGGGCGCCAGGTAGATTTCGTCCGCTTTGGCGGCCGCTTTCTTCAACTGCGCAACAACCTTCACTTTGTCCGGAGACACCTCCAGCGTCGGCTCAAATGTCCGGTTCTCCAGTTCCACGCCAATGTCTTTTTTGGGCAGGTCCATGATGTGCCCGACCGATGCCAGCACTTCGAAACCCGTTCCCAGATATTTTCCGATCGTCTTCGCCTTGGCGGGGGACTCGACGATAACCAGTGATTTGCTCATTGCCATCCTTAATAAGTGATACTCGATCCTGCCCGGCCTGTTGGACTCGGATGCAGGCTAATTCGTTTTTTCGGTGCGTGCTATCTCAATCCTCGCCGCGTTTGCGGCTGCGCTCCGTGACTGCGGACAAACCAACCGCGAAAGTTGGAAACTAACACGTAAGACCGTTCCGTTTCCACTCTCAAACAGATTTTCTTCCCCCAGGCGTTCCCCCCGCACTACGCGCAAACGCTCTCCCTAATGCGGTTAATCGCACCAAATCTCCACGTCAAAATAAATCTAGAAGTTGTGGCGATCACAGCGTACGCACAAAATTCTTTCCCGGCAACTGCCGTATGCGCCCCGTGATTTCAAGCTCGAATAGCGCCGTAAACACTTCGGACGAAGTCAGTTGCGTCTCCAGCAATTCGAGAATTTCGTCCATCTGCAGCGACTCGTCTGCGCGTAAAACCTCCAGCACCATCGCCTCTTCGGGCCGCAGCGCCGGATCAGGCAGTAGAGATGCGCCGGGCTCCGGTTTGGATTCAAACCCAATCCCGGCCTCCAGTTCCGCCCGCACCTGCGAAGGCAGGTCTTCCCACACATCTTCCCAGGTGGCCACCAGCTTGGCGCCCTGTTTAATCAGCGTGTTGGGGGTCCACGAATTCCTGCTGGTCACATTGCCGGGCACGGCGTACAGGTCGCGATTTTGTTCCGCGGCGCAGCGGGCCGTGACGCGCGTGCCCGAGTTCTCCGCAGCCTCCACCACCAGCACCGCAACGCTGAGCCCGCTCAGGATGCGGTTGCGCCGTGGAAAGTTCTGCGGTGCGGGAAACGTCCCCATCGGCACCTCGCTCACAATCGCGCCGCCTGTGGCTAGAATCTCCTCCGCCAGCTTCTTATTTTCCTTGGGATAGATCACGTCGATCCCTGTGCCCCACACCGCCACCGTCGGCATGCGCGCCGCCAGCGCTCCCTTATGCGCACAGGTGTCGATGCCCCGCGCCATGCCGCTTACAATCAGCAATCTCCGCACCGCCAGGTCCCGCGCCAGCATCTCCGCCACGCCCGAACCGTATGGCGAAGGATGCCGGGTGCCCACAACCGCAATTGCGTGCCTCGTCAGCAGGCTCAGCTCACCGCGCACCCATAACACTGGCGGCGGATCGTAAATCTCTTTTAGCCGCTCCGGGTACTGCGGGCAGCCGAAGGTGACCAGCGTCGCGCCCTGCTCCGCCACTCGTGCCCATTCTTCTTCAGCAGCCTTGCGCGCCTTGCCGTCAAAGATGAACTGGGCCGCCTCGGCAGGAAACTTCAGTCCTTCCAGATCGGTCAGCGACAGCGCAAGAGCCTGGCTGGGCGCGTCCAGTTCCTTCATTGCGTCCAGAATTCGTTTGGGGCCAAGTCCCGGCGACAGTGCCAGTGCCAGCCACGCTAAACGGTCTTCATCCAGGCGCGGGGCAACCGGGTTGGCTACATCCTGAGGTTGAATCGTCATTTCAGAGAAAGTGCGCGCCAAGGCACACGCCAATTTTCCTTTTAGGTAATCCAGCTCTCGCTCTTTGGTAATTGCGCTCACACTAACTGCACCTGCTCTGGAAGTCAAGTCAGACCCAGTGGCGCGGCAGGTGCCTCCTCGGAATCCCCGGCACAGAATTGATACTCTAAGAGAGCGTGAGCACGATTTCCGATTCCCGTCTTCGCATTGCCGCCATCCGTTTCCTCAATCCCGCTCCACTCATGTGGGACTTCGAGCATCCGCCCCTGAGCGGCACGCTCGCCGCGAAATATCGCATCGAATATATGCTGCCCTCGGAGTGCGCAGATCGTCTCGCCTCAGGAGCGGCCGACATCGGTCTCGTCCCTATCGCTTCGCTGGCCGCCACGCCGGGCCTCCGCATCCTGCCGGGCTGCACTGTCGCTTCCAAGGGCCGCGTGCGCTCCTTGTTGCTGGTCCGCCGCGCGCACCAGGCCTTGGCCGCTCTGCGCACTGTGGCCGCCGACATCGCCAGTCGCACCACCCTGGCCTACTCGCGCATCATGTTTCACAAGTGGGGCAACCCCGGCGTTCCATTCTTGCCCATGGCCGGCGACCTCGATGCCATGCTCGACCGCGCAGACGCCGCCATCGTGATTGGCGACCCGGCCCTGTTTGCTTTGGAAGAGCGCGCCAACCGCTTCGAACGCACCGGCGAAGAACTTGTGTACCACGACTTGGCCCACGAGTGGCGCACCCTCACAGGCCTTCCCTTCGTCTCCGCCGTCTGGGCTGCTGCCGCTACGCGGGGCGGACCTTTGGACGAGAGAGTTGCAGAGGATATGATTCAATCCCGCAACCACGGCCTCCAGAACATCGACACGTTAGTGGCGGAGTGGACTCGTCAGCTTCCGGTCTCTGAAGAAACCATCCGCACTTACCTCACTACAAACATCCACTACGTTCTCGACGAGGAGTGCCTCGAAGGCATGAGAGGCTTCTTCCGCATCGCTGCGGAAACCGGCGTTCTTCCCAAATATATTTTCTCGTTGAACTAACTCGCCGCTTAGGTCCTGCACGGTCACCGCAGCGGCAAGAGCTAAAAGCTAGCAGCTGCCTTTCAAATCTCCCACCGCAGCAGAGTCGCCCCCACCGTAAATCCTGCACCCACCGCGGCCATCAGCACCAGGTCGCCTTTTTTCAGCTTGCCCTGTTCAATGGCCGTCTCCATCGCCAATGGAATGGTGCCGGAAGAAGTGTTGCCATATTTTTCGATATTGATAATCACCCGCTCCGGGTCCATGCCCAGCCGGTCGGCCGTCGAAGTAATGATTCGCTTATTAGCCTGGTGAGGAATAAAGCAGCCCAGGTCCGCGCCGGTCACTCCATTGCGCTGCAGCAACCTGGCAGTCGCTTCGGCCATCTTGCGCACCGCAAATTTATATACCGCCTGCCCATCCTGGTAGATGTAATGCATCTTCTTGTCGACCGTCTCGTGTGTCGACGGGTTCAGGCTGCCGCCGCCCTTCAGGTTCAGCGACACCCCGCCTGAGCCATCAATTTCGTTGATGTAGTCGATAAAGCCGATCTCCCCGTCTTCAGCCGGTTCCAGCAACACGGCGCCGCCGCCATCGCCAAACAGCACGCACGTGGCCCGGTCCGTATAGTCGGTCATGCGCGTGTTGGCATCCGCGCCGCACACCAGCACTTTCGCGTGCGCTCCGCTCTCTACCAGCTTTGCGCCCGCCTGCAGTGCAAACATGAATCCCGAGCAACCGGCCGAGACATCGAATCCCCACGCCCCCTTGGCGCCGATCTTGTCCTGCACCAGGCAAGCCGTCGAGGGAAACATCATGTCCGGCGTCACCGTGCCCACGATGATCACCTCCACCTCGCTCGCTTCGATACCCCGCGCAGCCAGGCATTTCTTCGCCGCTTCCACGCAAATATCGCTTACGCCCAGGCCTTTGGCCAACTTGTGACGCTCGCGAATGCCGGTCCGCTCCACGATCCACTGATCGTTGGTATCCACCAGCTTTTCCAGGTCATGATTGGTGATCACTTGAGGGGGGACATAGGTTCCGAGCGCCGAAATCTTGGCGCGACGGCCCACCACGGGACGAACGGTGAGGCTCAATGAATTTCTCCTTGCGGGTCTTCCACGAGAGCTGGGTGCCCCAGGTCTCACTTCTTACCGGGGTCCCCACGGACAGGTCCACGTCCGTGGGGTGGTTTGAGACCTGGGAAAGCAGAACCTGAACCTGCCCTCGTTCAACCGATCCAAAGCGCTAAAAAAAGTACCGGGTGACCTACTGCGCCCGTACTAGCCCGTTACCGTTGCTTCCTTCCGGACCTGGCGGGGTTGGCGGGATTACGTCGCGTAGGACCCGGCACTGATCGATTTTATCACTCCCGGCGCCAGGGAATCCGGCGCCGGTAACATCGGTCAGCGACCTGCCGCAAGCCCTCCCGGCATCCAACAATTCCCGGCAAATCAGCACTTCAGCGAATCCCCGCCGGATTTGCCGTTGCGCCTTCGCCGCCGCCTGGTCCAGAATGGAAGCCGCTTACCAGCCTTGGGAATAATTTCTGCGGAGGATTCATGAGCATGGAAAAGCACGCGGACGAGCACAATCCTACCCACTCCCATCACCACGATTCACACAGCCATTCGCATCCCCATCCTCACCCTCATTCCCGCAACCACGTGGACCCCGAGGTCAACACCTCGCGCCGCGACTTCCTTCGCGTGCTCATGGGTGGCGCCCTGGCCGGAGCGTCGGTCCTGGAACTCGCCTATCATCGCGCCGCATGGGCTCGTGCCGCAGCACCCGCCACCGAAGGCAACCTGTTCGATCTCCAAAAGGTCGCCGACGGCGTCTACTTCGCGCACGCCCATCCCCAGGCCATGGTCAATTGCAACGCCGCCATCTTCGTCCGCTCCAAAGACGCAGTCGTTGTCGACGCGCACTCCAAGCCATCTGCGGCTGCTTCCCTCATCGCGCAAATCAAGCGCGAAGTCACCGCCAAGCCCGTGCGTTACGTCATCAACACCCACTTTCACTGGGACCACACGCAAGGCAATCACGCCTATCGCCAAGCCAATGAGAAGGTCGATTACATTGCCACCGCAACCACCAAACAGCTCATGCAGGACCAGTCGTTAGCCCGCCTCAAGTCTTCGTTGGATGATGAGGTGCCGAAGCAAATCGATGCGCTCCAGGCTCGCGCCGCGCACTCCACTTCCGCCGCCGAAAAAGCCTTCTGCGCGGAGCAGGTTCGGCAGATGCAGGCTTACCAGGCGGAGTTGAAGGACTACACGCTGGAGTTGCCCACCATCACCTTCGACAAGACCTACCTGCTCCAGGATCCCGCCTTCGATCTCCACCTTGAATTTCACGGCCGCGCCCACACCGCCGGAGACCTCTTCGTCCTCTGCCCGCAGCAGCGCGCCCTGGCCACGGGAGACGCCGTTCATGGCTGGCTGCCGAATCTCACTGACGGTTTTCCTCGCCTCTGGCCGGGCACCATCGACGACGTCGCCCGCGCCGACTTCAAATACACTCTCGGCGGCCACGGCCCGCTCCAGGCAGACCGGACGGTGATGATGAATCAGCGCAACTACATTGAGGAGTTGACTGAAAAAGTGGAAGCGGGCAAAAAGGCCGGCCTCACTCTGGCCGAGTTGCAGCAGCGCCTCACCGTCGCCTCACTCAAGTCGATGCAGTCCAATGGCTACGAGACGTTCCTCACCCGAACCCTCGCGGCCAGCAACCCGCACTTCGGTCCCATGCCTCCGCTGCAACACGACGTAAACGACAATATCCGCGACGTCTACACCAACCTCGACCGCGCCTAAGCAAGCGGCCTTGGTGCCCCCGCCAACCCGGACATTGCCCCTCCATCTTCGAGTTCTGTCAGGATAGGCGGTGACACACCCGGAATGGCTAAAGTCTAGCTCCCAAACTGCGACTCCAACGGGCTTGTTACATTCTGACAAGACAATCGGGTGTATTCTGCATAACGATTTCTGAAGTCGCAGCAAAGGCAATTCCACTGGCGTAAGGGGCCTGACGCAGAACCCTACAGGAGGTGTGTCATGCAACGAAGGTGTCTTCCTCTGCTGATCCTGCTATTAGTTTTCCTAACCAGCGCAGCAAATTCTCAAACTACTACGCTGGCACAACTTTCAGCGGCCGGGGTGACAAACGAAGGTGCAGTGAAATATGGCTCCAATCCAGCCGCAGGCAATACGTTCACGCACGGCGGAATCCATCTCTACTATGAGATTTACGGAGCCGGCGAACCGCTGCTTTTGGTGCACGGTAATGGCGGGAGCATCGCAGATTTTAAGGCTCAGATTGACTACTTCCGCAAACGATATGAAGTAATCGCCATGGACAGCCGCGATCAGGGCCGGTCTGGCGACAGTCCTGACGTGTTGACGTACGAAGTGATGACCGATGATCTTGCCGCCTTAATCGACCATCTGAAATGTGGACCAGTAAATGTCCTGGGCTGGAGTGACGGTGCGATTGAGGCGCTATTACTGGGCATCAGACACCCGGGAAATGTAAAAAAGATTGCGGCAATGGCTGCCAATCTCATCCCGAACGGCATCCATCCGGCAATCCACGCTTGGGTCGAATCGAACCTGAGATCGATGTCCGCCGCCGACGGGGAAACCCCGCAGGGCAAACGAGAAGTAAAGCTGATGGAATTGATGCTCCACGAACCACAAATAGACCCAAAGACGCTTGAATCGATTAAGGTACCCACGCTAGTGTTGGCTGGCGATCGTGATGCAGTCGTCGATGAGCACACACTGGAGATTTATCACCACATTCCTAACAGCGAACTTAGCATCTTCCCCAACGCAACACACATGATTCCTTTTGACGATCCGGCGCTTTTCGATTTGACCGTTGACCAATTTTTTCAATCGCCCTTTGTGGCGAAGGATCGCCTCAATGATCTGCTCAAGTCTTACGAGGTAATGTTAGCGGCTGAAAAGTAGGCATGGGCCGCTACTGCCCAGCGCGATCGTGGATCGTTTCGTCGGGGATTCGAGCATCCCACTTGGAGGCGTTAACAGAACCGCTTGCCAGCGTTCGTTCGGTGTTGTTCCGGGCGCGTGGTGGACGATCCAGACCTCTGACGGCGGGTGGCCCATGTCTCGATTTTGAGACATGGGATTCATTTACGATGTAGTGCCTACATCTATGACGGTCTCCGAGAAATGCGGCGGGTTGCCCACCCGTGAAATTCCCACCGGCGGGAGGCCCATAACTACAATCCAACGAAGAATGGCTGCCCGAGGTCAGGATTTTCAGACCTGGGAGACCACGAACCTAAATCGACGGACCACATCTCAATCTCGATTTAGGTTTGGCTACTTCGGAATCTATCCTGACCAATGTGTCGCAGTCTCGCTGAGAGAGCTTTGCAGATTATTTCCTCTGCTTCCTGCACAATCGAAATAGAGAAAAAGGAGGCGTCGCAGACCTCTCCTCCAGGCAGATGCTGTAAGTCCTTTGCTAAGAAGATTCTGCGGCCAACTCCAATGTTCTCAATATTTTAGCGCCGCTCCTATTCGCCAAGTCCATTAAAATCAAGAATTTATCCACAGAATAGGGGAGAGGGGGGAGGGTAACTCACAGGTACGGACCGGGACATACCTGACACCGCACAGCCCACCGCACCCCACTCGCTCCCAGACCACTGACCACTGTTCACTGTTCACTGACCACTGTTCACTGACCACTGATCCCAGCCACTCCGCCACCCATCGCCCGTCGTCAATACCATTCCCGGTACAATGGAAGGGTGAGCAAACTTTCCCCACCCACGGCTCCCACCGTGGGCTTTATTTCTTTAGGCTGCCCCAAAAACCTCGTCGATTCCGAGGTCATGATGGGTCTGCTGGACCGCGCCGGCGCGCGCCTCACTTCCCGTCCGGAAGAAGCAGAAATCCTCGTCGTGAATACCTGCAGCTTCATCGACACCGCCAAGCAGGAATCNNGACGCCGTCGTCGGCACCGGCGAACTCGAATCCATCCTTGAAGCTGCCGGCCTGTCGATGCCGGCCTCCGCACTCACGTCGCCCTTCAACATCCTCACCGGCGCGCAGGCCGCCGATACCCGCCCCGGCCGCGAGTCCCTGTCCGGCTCCCACAAAACTCAATCCACTCCTTCAAGGCCCGAAGGGCACGCCCGCGAACAGCAAGGCCGCTTCCGCCGCGACGATTGGCAAGGCGCCACACATCTGCTGCCCACCTATCTCTACGACGAATCCACGCCTCGATTCCTGACTACGCCCAAGTCTTCCGCTTACATCAAAATCGCCGAAGGCTGCGACCACCCCTGCACCTTCTGCGTCATCCCCAACCTGCGCGGCAAATTCCGCTCCCGCCGCTTCGAATCCGTCGTCGCCGAGGCACAGCAACTCGTCGCCCGCGGCGTCAGCGAGATCACCCTCATCGGTCAGGACACCACCTGCTACGGCGAAGACCTGGGCATCAAAGACGGCCTCGCCTCCCTGCTCGATGCCCTCGCCGCAATCGAAGGCCTGCGCTGGCTCCGCTTCCTCTATGCCTACCCCAACCGCATCACCGGCCGCCTGCTCTCGACCATCGCCCGCCACGACAACATCTGCAAGTATCTCGACGTCCCTCTGCAACACGCCTCGCCCCAGGTGCTCAAGACAATGAAGCGCGGCGCCGGCGCGGACATCTTCTTGAAGACTCTGAACAAGATCCGCTCGGCGGTTCCGGGAATCGCGCTCCGCACCTCCTTCATCGTCGGCTTTCCAGGCGAGTCGCTCCGCGACTTTGAGATACTGGAGGAGTTCATTGGCGAGGCCAGGTTCGACTGGCTCGGCGTCTTCAGCTACTCCGACGAAGAAGGCTCCGGCGCATTCTCGCTCGACGCCAAGGTCCCCCGCCGTACCATCGAGTCCCGCAAGCGCCGGCTGATGAAGCTGCAGCAATCTATCAGCAAGCGCGCCAAGCAGGAGTGGATCGGCCGCGAACTGCTCCTGCTGGCCGAGGGCGAAAGCGACGAAACCCCACTCCTGTGGGAGGGCCGCACCCAATTCCATGCTCCCGAAATCGACGGCAAAGTCTACATCAATGATTTCGGCGATCTTGAAACGCTGGAGCCCGGCCGCTTCTACAATGCCGTCGTTACCGAAGCCCACGCGTACGACATAGTGGCCCGCGTCGTCTCCGGTCCACTCTGAGCCGACGAGGTGTGAAGCTTTACTCGGAATGCCCCAGTTTCCTTACTGGAGACCCGTCGCTATGATTGCGACCTGAGCAGGATTGACCAGTTCTTGGCAACAGCTTGAGCGACATTGAATAAAGCGGCATCGAAGTTGCTCGGCCCCGATACCCCCGAGTGGCGAAGGTTTCTTCCGTGGTTTTCGCCTCCGCTTCCGGTAGTTTTGTTCGTTCCGTGCGATGAACGCAACTGGCTTGGTTGGAAGAAGTTAGCAAGTCGAATCGAAGTGGAGAATGGCGTTGTCCCTTTCAATACAGCGGCGAACCTCCAAACTTGCAGCGAAGAGACCTACTCGAATGAGTACTTGTTCAGATGCCGCCCGCCATTCCAGTACAACTAAAGTGTCATGGAAGCACCACATCAGATCGGCAAAAACAAAACAAACAGGCGACGTACGAGGTGTGGGCGGACGACACAGCGCAACCGCCTTTACACATTCCCGCGACAGAGAGGGCTCCCGGGTGTTGATAGCGCTATGGCTGTGAATCTCAACTTCCCTTTAAATCGAATCGGCGCATCTGAAGAGCATGCAGAAGGTGTCTTCCTTGAACCGCTTTCGATGCTCATCCGCCAGAAGAGAACTTGGTCGGCTGCCCTCCTTTTTGGCTTCTTGTGGCACGCTGTCACCAACATCGGAGCCCACCGGAAGGTGCTTCGAGTCTTCAAGCACCCGGCCTTGGCCGAGGCTGTACGGCGCGACCCCAGACTCCCTTTCAAGCATCTCACCCACGATTTTCTGGTCCGCGGATTCACCATCCCTGCCCGTGCCGCCTGCCTCATGCACCACTACAAGCGTCTCCACTCCGCTCTTCCCGATCTCCTCTTGTGCCGGATCTTGCGTAGCGAGATCCCTCTCGTTGATTTTCATGAGGGTGGCCACTTCATCATCTCAATTGGTCCGTCCTGGTCCTCTCACAAAGAAGGCGAACTCTCTCTCAACCTCCATGTGGATGGCGAGGTGGTCTATGTTCTCTCCTTCACCATCGTTCCGGGGTGGGTGGTAGAATCCACCGCCCCAGAGATTCTCCTCATCAGCCGCATACAGGGCGTGAAGGGCTGCTATCCTCAAATCTCCCAGGCAACCAGCGCCTTGCACGGCGTGGCCCCTGCCCCGCTGCTTTTCGCCGCGCTGCAGGGGGTTGCCGGCGCCTTGGGCATTCACGCCATGGCGGCCGTCAGCGCTGTCAGGCAGATTGCCTACGAAGAGCAATATGCCGCTGCCTTCCACACTGCCTACGACGCCTTTTTTGCCGAGATGGGAATCGCCGCAACCGGTGCCGGTTTTTTCCTCAGCGCCCTCCCGATCGCAGAGAAGCCTCTCACATCCATCAAGCAGGGTCACAAGCTTCGTACCCGGGAAAAACGCGCCTTCAAACAGGAAATTGAGTCGGCATGTGCCGGCTTCTTCGCCGATATTTGCGCCCAGAGCTCAACTTTTCCTGAGCCCGGCACATGTGCGAATCTCCTCCCCGGCGCGGTACCATAAAGCTGGATCGGTGCCTCTAAGGCAGGAACCAGCTGGATGCCCGCTAAAAAAAAATCCGCCAAACTCCTCCGCTGCCCTACTTGCGACATGCTAGTCCGCTTCACCGACGAAGACTTCCCTTTCTGTTCAGACCGCTGCCGCAAGATTGATCTGGGTAAATGGGCCTCCGGCGTCTACAAGATCAGCTCGCCGATCCTTGATCCTGAAGTCCTGGAAGATCTCGGCGGTCTCACCGGCGGTCGCGGCAAAGACCAAAACAACGATGAATAACCCCGCCGCTGGCCGCAAGACTCTCTGGGCATGGACCGTCGCCACGTTCTTTGGCGCTGGCTTCGGGAAGCCTGGCCCCGGCACCTGGGGCTCCGTTGCCGCCGTCCTGCTGTGGGTTGCCTACGCCTGGCTCGCCCAACCTGCGCCACAGGCCTTGCTCATCGCCCTGCTCGCCGGCATTGCCGCTGCCATTGCTCTTGGTGTCCCCGCAGCCACCATTGCCGCCCGCGAAAGCGGCCGCCACGACCCGCAGTTCGTGGTCATCGACGAGGTGGCCGGCCAGTGGATCGCCCTGGTCGGCAGCCGCCCCGATTGGCGTCATGCCCTCCTCGCCCTCATTCTCTTTCGTCTCTTCGATATCACCAAGCCCTTTCCCGCTCGCCAGTTCGAAAGCCTTCCCGAAGGCTGGGGCATCGTCTTCGATGATGTGGCTGCCGGGCTGTATGCTTTGGGTGTAGCGTGGTTGCTACACTTTCTGCTTTATCGGTGGATCTGATATGCCCCGCACCCGCACGCAATCCGCGCTTGAAGATACCCTCCCATCGCCGCGTATCGATGACGTTATTCCCGCCGCGGCTCTGCCCCTGGGTGAGGTGGAACTGACCGGTGCCTATCTCGGCCCGCATGCTTTTGGTCCGCCGGCTGTAATGGTCGGAGTCCATCCCGCCCACGTGTTGATGAGCCGTCCCGGTCGCCTCGCTTTCCGCGTCCCCGAGAAGGCCACCACCAGTCTCATTGAGGTTCGCACCCCGGTAGGCGTCAGCAACGCTGCACCCCTGCGCGTGGCCCACGAGCTCTCCAGCGGCCTGCACCCCGTCACCAGCCCCGCCGTGAGCCGCTCCGGCATGATCTACGCCACCATCTCCGGCCAACGCGGAAAGCAGACTCCGGTCTCCGTGGTACGCGTCAGCCCGGATGGCCGCGGTACGCCGTTTGTTACCGGCATCCTGAATGCCACTGGCCTGACCTTCAGCCCCGGTGGCGACCTCTTCGTGACCTCCCGTGCCGAAGGCAACGTCTACCGCATCGATGGAGCGGGCGAATCCACCCTCTTCGCCGAGGGCATGGGTGTGGCCACCGGCGCCGCATTCGACCGCGACGGCAATCTTTTTGTGGGCGACCGCAGCGGCACCATCTTCAAAATCGATCCCCAGCGCAAAATTTTTGTCTACGCCACGCTGGAGCCCAGCATCTCCGCCTACCACCTTGCCGTCAATCAGGAAGGCATCCTCTTCGTCACCGGCCCCACGCTCTCCTCCAACGACGCCATCTGGGCTGTCGACACCCACGGCGACGCACGTCCCTGGTATCGCGGCCTGGGCCGGCCCCAGGGCCTGGCACTCTCAAAGGATGGAGATGTCTACGTGGCTGCATGCCTTCACGGCCTGCGCGGGCTGGTTCGAGTAACTGCGGCCGGAGAGGCCACGCTCGTCCTTAACGGAACCAACATCGTAGGTGTCGCCTTCTCCCCGCTCGGCACTACCATCCTGGCCACCAACGAGTCGGTTTATGATGTGGACTTGGGTGTGGAAGGACTGAATCTGTTTTGACTTGCTCGCTACTAGTTTCCGGCCTCTTCATTTGGAGCTCGGGTGCTTGTGGCCATCAAGCCAAATCGTCCCCGCGCGCAACAGCATAGCTAAGAGCTAGAGGCTAGGAGCTGGAAGCTGCCTTTATGAAATCCGAGATCATTGCTGTCGGCTCCGAGATGCTTACCCCCTTCCGCCAAGACACCAACTCCCTTTACCTGACCGAAAAACTCAACGAAATTGGCATGACCGTCGCCTTCAAAACCATCGTCGGCGACCGCCGCAAAGACCTTGTCGGCGCCATCCGCACCGCCCTCGCGCGCACTGACATCCTCATCGTCATGGGCGGCCTTGGCCCCACTGAGGACGACCTCACGCGCGAGGCCGTGGCAGAGGCTCTTTCGCTCGTCCTGCGCCGCGATGCATCCCAGGTGGCCGCCCTGCATGCCCGCGCCGCCACTTGGCGCATGCCCATGCCCGAAAACAACCTCAAGCAGGCCGACATTCTCGCAGGCGCCGTTATACTTTCCAACCCCAACGGCAGCGCCCCAGGCCAGTGGCTCGACACCACATTCTCGGGCTATCGCAAGCTGATCATGCTCATTCCCGGCCCGCCCAACGAGTGCCGCCCACTCTTCGATACCGAGTGCCTGCCGCGTCTGGGCGCTGTGCTGCCTGCCCGCTTCATAGCCAAGCGCATCCTCCGCGCGGCCATGATTCCCGAGTCCCAGGCTGATAAGCTGCTGGCTCCTATCTACACCACCTACACCGACGTCGAAACCACCATCCTGGCCCACATGGGCGACATTCAACTCACCCTGCTTTGCTCCAAGTCAAGCCTCGAAGCCGCCAAGCAGCGCGTCGACGAACTCGCCGGCCGCATGGAAGAAGCCCTCGACGACTGGCTCTACTCCTCTGAAGGAGAGTCGCTCGAGCAAATCGTCCTTTACTACCTCGGCCTGCGTCAGTCCACCCTTGCCGTTGCCGAAAGCTGCACCGGGGGCATGGTTTCGCAGCGCATCACCGCTGTTCCCGGCAGCTCCCGCTCTTTTCTCGGCGGCGCCGTCGTGTATTCCAATGAGTTGAAGACCACCTTTGCCGATGTCCCGCCCGCGCTCATTGAGCGCTACGGCGCCGTCTCCTCTGAAGTAGCCACGGCGCTTGCCGAAGGCATTCGCAAGCGCACCGGCGCTACCCTCGGCCTTGCTATCACCGGCATCGCCGGCCCCACCGGCGGCACTGAAGGCAAGCCCGTGGGCCTGGTCCACTTTGCGGTCTCGGATGGCCAGAAGACCGACATCGTCGAGCGCAACTTTCGCGGCGCCCGCGACCGCGTTCGCGAGTGGGCAACCCAGCAAGCCCTCGACCTCATCCGACGCAGGCTGATGTAGGGCCGATCGGATCTCGTCCTCTTCCCAGAGAATTGTTGGCGCAAAATTTAGAAACTATGGGATTATTTTCTTTGGCTCTTGCTTCCAACCTATAGTTTCCCCTTTCCCGAGGTGCCCAATGATGAATCAGACACGCGTATCCCCTCTTGCTTTCGCTGCCGCGTTCTTAGTTGTCTCTACGCTGGCGCTTGCGGCGCAGGCTCCTTCTTCTGCTGCAAAGCGAAAGGTTAATTCGGCGACTGATTTGCCCCGCTTCAGTTATCCCGTCAGTGGTCCGCCAAGCGCTCTGCTGCTGGCCGATGACGCCACGTTCAACGCCTTCGCGATGAAGGTCATGCACGACGACGATTCGGTGTTAAACGGCTACGACATTGAAGACAAGGCAACGCTGCGTGATCTCTATTCCCTGAAACTGGATGTGCAGGTGCTCACCCACAACGACAAGGGCGCATTGTCGACTCTTAAGACTCTCCAGGCGTTGCAGGAAAAGCCAGAAGCGCAGGCCACTTTTGGATTGCTCGCATACCCGGTGATCGAAGCTCGCGTGGCCTCGCATTCCGCCTCCGGTGACGCGTATGAGAAGGCTTTTCATATCCGATTTAAGGCGCGGGTTGATTCCCTTCGGTGGCGCCTCGTTCAGGACACGGTTAAGGAAGAGAAAGGCAGCTTTGAGTTTGCAACGAAGGACTTCATCGTCGGCGATGTGAAGGAATCCATTGATCCGGCGGCGCTGAAGTCGGGTACCATCGACATGGCCGCGGCAGAAACGCTTGTCTCCGACCGCTTTTTTATCACCATTGCACTGCCCCTCAAAAACCTGGTCCTTCCCGTTCTGACGACATATATCGCGGAGCACAACGTATTGAAGCCCGACATCTGGGAGGCCCGTGAAGTAACCCTGACCGCGGACCAGAAGTTGACGCCCGTCCACATTGGCATCTGGGATTCGGGGGTGGACACATCGCTGTTTCCAGATCAGATCTTTACCGATCCGGATCCGGGCGCGCACAGTCCGCATGGCTTGGCCTACGACATGCACGGAGAGCTTTACAACGGGGATCTGCAACCGTTGACTCCGGAGCAGAAAGAACTCTATCCGAAGGTGCTCGGCCTCGCCCAGGGAGTGAACGACCTGATGAGCGCCATCGACTCCCCGGCCGCGTCCGAAGCCAAGAAGACCATTGCGTCCATGTCCCCCGACCAAGTAGCTCCGTTCATGAAGCAGATGGGCTTCCTGAGTCAATGGATGCACGGGACTCACGTGGCCGGAATCGCGACTCGCGGCAACCCGGCAGCGCGCATTGTTGTGGCGCAGTTCTACGATTCTCTTGCAGAGATTCCTTTTCCTCCGACGGCCGAGTGGGCCAACAAATTCAAAGCGGACTTCCAGCAGATCGGCGAATACTTCCGCACCAACAACGTGCGCGTGGTGAATTTAAGCTGGGGCGATAACGTGTCCGAGATCGAGCAGTGGCTGACTAAAACCAGCGCTGAAAAAGACCCGGCAGCGCGAAAGCAGATTGCCGCAACCATCTATTCCATCTGGCGCGAGGCAATCGAGAACGCTATGCGCAGCGCGCCCAACACGCTCTTTGTCTGCGCCGCGGGCAACTCCGACAGCAATGCCGGCTTTACCGAGGATGTCCCGGCGGCGCTGCATTTGCCCAACCTGATTACAGTGGGAGCGGTCGACCAAGCCGGCGAAGAAACCTCTTTCACAAGTTATGGAAATACAGTCGTCGTGGATGCGGATGGATTCCAGGTGGAAAGCTATGTCCCAGGCGGGACACGAATCAAGTTCTCGGGCACCTCGATGGCCTCGCCTAATGTAGTCAACCTGGCGGCCAAGTTGATCGCCCTGGATTCTTCGCTCACCCCCGAGAAGACCATCGCTTTGATCAAGCAAGGAGCGGAAAAAAGTGCCGACGGCCGTCGCAATCTCATCAATCCCAAGGCCACTGTGGCGCTGTTAATGCAGCAAAGGACGCCGGACAGCTCGAGATAGTTCTCCCTGCGCTCTAAAGTCTCCGCGCGGGTCCGCGGTTGAGCCTCAATTTGGTTGCAGCAGAATTTCCTATTGAGGACTTCACATTCGCCCTTCGCCGCTCTTTGCATGCGACGCGTCGGCTCGCCATTCTGTTTTGTTGCGCTACGCTCTCGGTCGGCGAGCGTTCCGATAGTCCCACGATACGCCAGTTTTTCAAACATGATCCGCAAAACCAGATTCCTTCGGTGAAAGTTTTATGTCCCGGTCACTTTCAGCGCTAGACTCAATGCACCGTACCTGTGAAAAGGCGAGCCGCACCACCACTCAAATCTATCCGGGATTGACGCGCTCCGGCCCACTCTGCAAAACTGGCCGGAATGCAATACAGTGGAAGGATTGAATACGCTGGGCAGCGGAAGATCCGCGCGCACAACACGCTTCGTTATCGGTTTGCTCATTGGCCTATTTGGATTTGGGTGTTCTTTCTGACCCCGGGCCCACTCACCTTCAGCCTCTTTGCACACGGTTTCGGATGGGCCAATACGATCTGGCTCGCGGCCGTACTCATCGGTACCGGCACGGCTGGCTTGTACGCCCAGTTGCCCGGCGTGGAACCGTGTCCCTACATCTTGCGTTTCGATGAGGACAAACCCAATCCCCTCTATCGCAAGGTCTGCTACACCTTCGCCTGGAACGCGGTTTTCAATTTCGCCCTGCTGAATCTTGCCGGCCTCCTCTTCGCCTCCATCACCGACGTGTGGGCCATGAAGCAGCTCTACCATTACGCCTATTTCCCTTTGTGCGCGCTGATTCTGCTGCTGGGCGCACTGGGCAAACTGCCCCGTGTTGGTCCCTCGACCAAGGGAGAAGGCACAGAACGTCGTTACTTCTACGGCTCTGTCTGGGCCGTCACCATCGCACAAACTCTGCTGCTGATTCTGTGGAAAGTCATGCCACAGGCGCTGTCGCAGTCGCGCACCGGCAGTGTGATCAAACTCCTGGTCTACGTCGCGGCTCTCGTGTTTATGGGCCTGCTGGCTTGGCGAGGCGTCCTGCCTCGAACCCGCCCCATCGTTGCCGGCGAGATGATGGTCGACTAAAGGCCGCGCCACACTGTGCGCTCCAACTCGCGGAGTCCCTCCCCTTCGCCTCACCTGCTAAACTCTCACTCGTCATGCTCCTTGCAAGCCTGCTGATCGTGGCCGCCGCTTATCTGCTCGGATCCATTCCCACCGGATACCTGCTCGTGCGCCTGTTTCTGCACCAGGACATTCGCACCATCGGGAGCGGCAACATCGGAGCAACTAACGTTCTCCGCTCGGGCCGCAAAGGCCTGGGCGCCGCCACATTTTTCCTCGACATGCTCAAGGGCTGCTCCGCTGTCTGGCTCGGAGGACTGATGGGCACACTGCTTATGCCCGCCACTCCCATGCGCAGCGCCCAGGCCCTCGCCGCGCTCTTCGCCGTCCTCGGACACATGTTTCCCGTCTGGCTTCACTTTCGCGGCGGCAAGGGTGTGGCCACCGGTTTCGGCGTATTCCTGGTGGCCGCTCCCTGGGCTGCTCTGGCAGCCATCAGCGTCTTCTTCCTCGTCCTCGCGGCCAGCCGCTACGTTTCGCTGGCCTCCATCCTTGGCTCCGCCAGCTTCCCCGTCTTCGCCTGGTTCCTGGTCAAGGGTGACAAGCCCGTTCTCTTCATCGCCGTGCAGGCCGCAGTCGCCCTGCTCATTATCGCCAAGCACCACCAGAATGTGCGCCGCCTGCTCGACGGCACAGAAAACCGCTTTGGAGTCAGGAAACTCGCATGAGCCGCATCGTCATACTCGGTTCAGGAGCTTGGGGAACCGCCATTGCCCTTTCGCTCGACCGCCGCGGCGGCCATCAGATTACGCTGTGGTCGCATAGCCCGGAAGAGGCGCGTCAGATTAACGACACCGGTGAAAACACACTCTTTCTTCCCGGCTTCCCCATCCCGAAATCCATCTGCGTCACCGGCGACAACCAAACACTGGCCGATGCCGAGATCGTCATCTCCGTCATTCCTTCGGAGTTTCTGCGGCCCACGCTTGCTCGCCTCAAGCATCACTTCCACGATGGCCAAGTTGTCGTGAGCGCTACCAAGGGCGTGGAAAACAATAGCTTCCTGCGCATGACCGAGGTCGTCACCGAGAGCCTGTCGCAGACCTACCGCACGCTTCCCATTGGCGCGCTCAGCGGCCCCAGCTTTGCGCTTGAAGTTGCGCAGGCACAGCCCACCGCCATTACAGTCGCATTCCACGATCTGGCCATTGCCGGCCGCATCCAACAGGAGTTCTCCTCGGAGACTCTCCGCCTCTACACATCCATGGACGTCATCGGCGTTGAGCTGGGCGGAGCACTCAAGAATGTCATCGCCATTGCCGCGGGCATCGCTGCGGGAGTGGGCCTGGGCCATAACTCCACCGCCGCGCTCATGACCCGTGGCATCGCGGAAATCACACGGCTCGCTGTAGCCTGCGGCGGCCGGCGCGAAACGCTTGGCGGCCTCTCTGGAATCGGGGACCTGGTGCTGACCTGCACCGGGTCGCTCAGCCGCAACCGGACGGTTGGACAGGCATTGGGCCAGGGACGCAAACTGCCGGAGATTCTTGAAAGCCTGGGCGGCAAAGTTGCGGAAGGGGTGCGCACGACGCGCGCGGCGCTTGGGCTGGCCCGGCGACACGGTATAGAAATGCCGATTACGGAACAGATGGAGTTGATTCTGAACGAGGGGAAAGATCCACGCGAAGCTATCAGAGAGTTGATGCTGCGGCCGGGGAAGGGCGAGCACTAGAGGCTCACAGTTTCACAGTTTCACGGTTTCACAGAAACTGTGAAACTGTGACGTGGGCGTGTTGATTCTTTTGGGTTTAAGGTCGGTTTCACAGTTTCACAGCCCATTTCAGCATTTTGTTGAGGGGGCGATGGGGCCGGCCGTCCAGGGAAGCGCGCGGCGTAACCGATACGGCTTTCGCATCGATTCCGCACAACTCGACACCTATCTAGATTGTGCGCCATCGAGGGGAAATTTCATGCAAAAGCGCAGGGGAAGGCGGGTTCTGCGTCGCTGTTCTCCGAGATGCCAAAAGCGGGACGCGGGGCACGCTGAGGGTGGCTCCTCCTGACCGAAAGCTCCGCATTCCCGGTAATCCTGAGACAGGGTTTTCCCGCACAGTATTCATCGTTCTAGTTGAGCGCTTTGGGAATTTGGCGCAAATTGAGATCCGAGTCCTAATCGAGCCTAATTAAGGTTTGTGTTATCCCACCCTTCGCAAAGTACGCGAAGGATGGGGCACCCAGAGTCTAGGTAGAGTTAAGGAGGGCTACCCGCCGCTGTGTCATTGCTCCCGGCCAACGGAGGCCATCGAATGTGCAATTCGAATCACTTCAAGGTCTCCGTACGTCCATAGTATGGTTCTACGCTGACCATGAAGAGAGCGCCTGAGCCCAACGCATCGATCGAGACCAAAGCTGCTCCCTCGCAGCAAACCCTGCGCGGCCTCGACTGGCTCAATTTTCTCCTCGCCGACGTCCAAACGGGCGTGGGGCCGTTCCTCGCAATCTATCTCGCCGGCTACAAATGGAACGAAGAGAGCGTGGGCCTCGCGCTTACGGTCGGCGGCATCGCGGGCATCCTGACACAAACACCCGCCGGCGGACTGGTTGATCTTCTGCGCGCCAAGCGTGCGCTGGTCGGTATCGGTGTGGCCGCGCTGGCCGGGGGTGCACTGCTCATCGCCCTGTTTCCCTCGTTCTGGCCAGTCATGGGCGCGCAGCTCCTGATCGGCGGCACGTCCAGCGTCTTTCTGCCGGCCATCTGCGCCATGTCCCTCGGCATAGTTGGACGTGCGGCATTCGACACGCGCCAGGGCCGCAACCAGACATTCAACTCGGCGGGAAACGTGATTGCCGCGGTATCGATGGGCCTGCTTGGCTACTACGTTTCCAACCGCAGCATCTTCTTCTTCGTGGCGGCGTTCGCCGTCCCGACAATTCTTGTGCTCCATCTGATCCGGCCCGCCGAGATTGACTACGAACTGGCTCGCGGCGCGCGGGAGGGCGGGAAACGGGACAAAGCAGAAAGTGAGTGGCTGCTCTTCCGCAATCGCAATCTGGTCCTCTTCCTTCTATGCGCAGTGATGTTTCACTTCGCTAACGCGGCCATGCTGCCCCTGCTCGGCGAGATGCTGGCGAAGGGACGGGGACGAAGCTCGATGCTCTTCATGTCTGCATGCGTGATCACAACCCAAGTGGTGGTCACGCTGCTCGCGTCCTGGTCGGGGCGGATGGCCGGAATTTGGGGGCGAAAGCCGCTGATGTTGGTCGCCTTCGGCATCCTTCCGCTTCGGGCCATTCTGTACACTCTCACCGCCAACACGACGTTGCTCGTGGCGATTCAGGTGATGGATGGAATTGCAGCGGCCATCTTCGGGGTAGTCTCTGTGCTGGTGATTGCCGACCTGACGCGCGGCACTGGCCGGTTCAACCTGACACTCGGTGCCATCAACACCGCGGTCGGCATCGGCGCGGCCCTCAGCCAGTTCATCGCCGGCGCCATCGTTCACCACGCGGGCTTTCGCGCCGGCTTCCTTTTCCTCGCGGGGGTGGCGCTGGCGGCATTCGCTATTCTGTATCTGTTGATGCCCGAGACCCATAACACACGTTTGGAATCAGCATGACAGGCACCACGCGCATGGTTGTCACGCTGGCCGTCTTCGCGGCCATGCTGGTCCTGATGATGCTGCGTCCGCGCCGCTGGAGCGAGGCCTGGTGGACGATGCTTTCGGCCATCGCGATGCTGGTCCTGGGACTGGTCACCCCGCACGAGGCGCTCGCAGCGGTTCTTTCCGGAAAAAACACACTTCTTTTTCTGCTCTCGCTTCTCGCCCTTTCCCTGCTGATCGGCAAGAGCGGCTTCTTCGATTGGGCCGCCATTCGATGTGCGCGCATTGCCAAGGGAGACGCGCACTCGCTCTACCGCAACGCATTCGTAGCCGGCGCAATCATCACCGCAATCCTCTCGCTGGACACAACGGCGGTAATGCTTACCCCTGTGATGCTGGCACTGGTAAAGAGGCTCAAGGTTCCCGCGGCTCCCTACGTCCTACTCTGCGCCTTCGTTGCCAACGTCGGTTCATTGCTGCTCCCCATCAGCAATCTCACCAACTTGCTCTTCGCGGACGCCTTCCATCAGACTTTCGCTGCTTTCGCGGCAAGAATGATCCTGCCTCAAATCGTTGCCCTCGTCACCACATACGCCATTCTGCGCTGGCATTTTCGCCGCGATCTGCCCAGCACCTTCAGCACCGAGTCTCTCCCCGACCCGGCCAGCGTGGTTCCAAATCGTCCCTACTTTCTCGCTTGCATCATCGTCCTCGTCGCCGTTCTCGTTGGTTACTTTCTCGCCCCGCTCCTGGGACTTGAGCCCTATGTGTTCGCCTTCGCCGCCAGCGCTGTGCTGGCCATTGCCGGCATGGCCAATGGGTGCGTGCAGATTCGCTTCGTGCGCGAACTCGCTTGGGATTTATTCCCATTCGTCATCGGGCTTTTCATTGCCGTGCAAGGACTTGAGAATCTGGGCATCGTTGGCATCTCTTCCAGAGGGCTTGCGGAGATGAGTCCTGGATCGCCCCAGATGCTTCTCGCCGCAGCAGGCGCCACGGCCCTCGCCTCGAACATCGTCAACAATCTTCCTGCCGCGCTGATTGCCCGCAGTGTCCTCTTAGGCGCACACGCCCATACGGGCACAGTGCTTGCCGCGCTCATCGGTTCCAACGCGGGCCCCATGATCACGCCCTTCGGCTCACTAGCAACCATGCTGGTCCTTGCGCTTGCGCGGCGCGATGGAGAAGAAGTGCGCACTGGCCGGTTGGTCGTGCTCGGCCTTTGGGCAGTGCCGACCATCGTGGTGTTGACCGCGCTTTCCCTGTCCCTCACATTCGCGCTGGTTCGGTGACGATTCTTGTTGTGGCCGCCGCCTTGTCAGCGAAGATTGGCAGGCGGAAGAAACGGCAAACAGCGAGGTCGTTCGGCTCATTCCGCATGCGTCGTCAGCGCAAACAGATGGATCAGCTGGCGACAACGGGCCAAGGCACTCATCGAGGTATTCAGTCGTCTATTCCGTGTTGATCGCGGGGATGATTGGCCTTGTGGAAGTATCCATGGGGCCGCCGTAGCCTCGACCGGGAGCGGCGTATCCGGCGAGGGACGCGACAAATTTCCAATTA
>PLSM01000111.1:0-1561 GCA_003165075.1 Acidobacteriaceae bacterium
AGTCAAAGCCCAACTATCGGAAGATCGTCCTCCGCTTGCCGGATCTCGACCATGCAAAGGCATCTGTTCTCAATAGCCTGCGCTCTCCACAATCACGACGCAACTATCGCTTTGCGATGGACCAATTCATTGCCTAGTACTGCTCGGAGCCACGCCTCACGCTCAATCGCGCCGTCGTGCTCAGATTTCGACTCTATTTGGAGAGCCTCGTATTAGCATCCGCAACTATCAACCAGAGGCTCACTGCCGTGCGGCGTCTTGCCTATGAAGCAGCAGATTCAGGTCTGCTGAGTCCTGAATTGGCGCCTGGCATCCGGCGTGTGAAGGGCATCAAACACCTGGGCCGGCGATCTGGAAACTGGTTGACTATCGATCAAGCCCGATTACTCGTCAACAAATCTGACGGCGAGGGTCTTAGAAACAAGCCAGACTTTGAGATGATTTCTATTCTTCTTGGCTGTGGTTTGAGACGAGCGGAACTCGCAGCCTTAAACATCGACGACGTTCAGATTCGTCAGGGACATTGGGGAATCGTCGATCTGGTTGGAAAATGCGGCCACGTCCGAACGGTCCCGATGCCAGCATGGGTGAAAGATTCGGTGGACCAATGGCTAGCCGCTGCTGACCTGAAGCATGGCCGTATATTCCGCGCGGTGAGCCGACACGGCTTGTGCTGGGGGCGAGGGATCTCCGAGAATGTTGTCTGGTACGTTGTGCGCGAATGCGCAAAGCGTATGGGCCTTGAGCACATTGCGCCGCACGATCTGCGCCGCACTTGCGCCAAGCTGTGCCATTCAAACGGTGGAGAACTTGAGCAAATTCAGTTTCTCCTGGGTCATGCATCTGTTCTGACTACGGAGCGTTATCTCGGTTCCAAGCAGAATCTGGAGGAGCCAGTCAATGACCGATTCGGACCTCTGTATAAACGCAAGACCTCCGACATCAGGAGAACCTGATATTGCCAGATGAGATCAGAGTATCGGCATTCAGGTAACAGCAAACAAATCGTGTGCGGCAGTCGTTCCGTGAAATGGTTATCGGACTCGCCGACGGTAACCTGTCGCCGAAGAAAGTGCTGTGTATGCACCGGCTGATCACGCCAGCCGAGGGGACACGGACCTTTTATCGCATTTCCAAACACTTGGCGACCTTTCGGTAGAAATCGGATCGAAGTCCACGACGTTCTCGCCAATCATTCGAATGTGAGCAATACGGAGCATACAATTGGCCTAGAAATCCGTGATTCTGCGAGGAGCGCATTGCCAACTGTGCGTGAGCGCTGAGTCCTGCATGCCGGAGTACAAAGACAAATCGGATGGTAGGCACATTGGCGCGGCTCACCAGTTGTCCGTACCTGCCCCTTGGTATCGGCAGCGCTGGATCCTGTGGTCTAGCCTGCTTTTCCTGCTGCTTCTGGTTGCAGTCGTGATCGCGCTGATCCATGAGAACAACGCCAAAGCAGCCGCTACGAAGCGCGCGCTGGCCGCCGTGAAGCCATCTGTTTCCGCCACTGTGACTAAGGCAACAAAAGGCGAAATCGGCATCTACCTCGATGCCATCG
>PLSM01000111.1:1654-3094 GCA_003165075.1 Acidobacteriaceae bacterium
CAGCATGGGCGCGCAATGGGATCAACAAGCAACTGCTGGATGACCAGGAGAAAATCGTGCTGCAAGACCAGGGCACGGTCAAGAACGATCAAGGCACCGCAAATTACGACCAGGTTCAACTCAGCTATTGCCACATCAGCGCGCCGCTTGCCGGTCGTGTAGGTCTTCGCCTGGTGGACCCTGGAAACGTGGTGCAGGCCTCAGCGGGCACCGTATTGGCGGTCATCACGCAGGTGCAGCCGATTACTGTAATTTTCACCCTGCCTGAGGATAGCCTCGCCCAGGTGCAGACGCGGATGCGCCAGATGCATACGCTGCCCACAGATGCGTGGGATCGCGCACAGACCGCCAAGCTGGCATCGGGTAAGTTGCAGTCCATCGACAACCAGATCGACACCACGACTGGGACGGTGAAGTTGCGCGCCACTTTCGACAATAGAAACGGCGCTCTTTTCCCCAACCAGTTTGTCAATACTAGGTTGCTGGTGAATACGCTCGATGGCGTCACTCTGGTTCCCACCAACGCCGTTCAGCACAATGGACAGGTTGCCTTTCTCTATGTAGTAACGAATGGAACGGCGAGCGTGCGCAACATCGCGACGGGGGTTGCCGATGGCGGCGTAACAGCAGTCCAGGGAATCAATCCCGGCGAGGTCGTGGCCACCAGCAGCTTCGACAAGCTGCAGGCTGGCAGCAAGGTCGTCGTTTCGAAGCAGGTGCCGCAGGAAAATACCGTTGGAAGCCGTGCTCCGTGAATCCCTCCGGACCCTTCATTCAACGACCCGTTGCCACTGCGCTGCTGATGGCCGCGATCCTGCTGGTGGGTATTGTTGCGTATTTTCAGTTGCCGGTCTCCGCCTTGCCGGAGGTCGATTATCCCACCATTCAAGTACTCACTTTTTATCCCGGTGCGAGTCCCGATGTAATGGCCACGACGGTGACTGCCCCGCTGGAGCGGCAGTTCGGCCAACTGCAAGGGTTGAGCCAGATGACCTCGACCAGCTCGGGCGGATCGTCTGTAATCGTGCTGCAGTTTGCCCTCAGCCTGAATATCGATATTGCCGAAGAAGAGGTCCAGTCCTCGATCAACGCGGCGCAGAGTTTTCTGCCGTCCAGCCTTCCCTCGCCGCCGGTTTATAGCAAGACCAACCCCGCCGATGCGCCAGTGCTGACGCTGGCCGTCACCTCCGACTCGATCCCGCTGTCGCAGGTTGAGGATATGGTGGATACGCGGCTTGCGCCCAAGCTCTCGCAGTTAAGCGGGATTGGACTGGTAAGCATCAGCGGCGGGCAAAAGCCGGCAGTGCGCATTCAGGCCAACCCAACAGCGCTTTCGTCTTATGGCCTTAATCTTGAAGATTTGCGGACTACGCTTTTGGCCACAAGCGTCAATGCCGCCAAGGGCAACTTCGACGGGCCGCATCAGGATTACCAGATCAA
>PLSM01000150.1 GCA_003165075.1 Acidobacteriaceae bacterium
TCGATCCCGAACAGGCCTCCAATAAGCTCACGATGAATTTGCCTGAGATCATCAATGTGCCGTACCCCACCTCCCGCGACATCCGCAACCTGCTCCCGTTTTATCCCGGCTTGGTCAAGGATGCCACTGGTCAGGTGCACGTGGCCGGCTCGGAGACATGGGCGACCCTGGACATGCTGGATGGATTCGACATTCGCTCTCCAGTCAGCGGAGTCCTGGCCATGCGGGTAAGCGCCGACGCGGTTCGCTCCATCGACGCAGAGACGACGCGCTACCCCGTGGAGTTTGGCAGAAGCACCGGCGGCGTGGTGGCGTTCTACACCGGAATGGGCGATAACAAATTCCGCTTCAACACCACGGACTTTCTTCCCTCGTTCCAGGACATCAATGGAATTCGCTTTGATAAGTTCGTTCCTCGTGTCACCTTTTCCGGTCCGCTGGTGCCGAACCGCGCATGGTTCTTTGACGGACTGGAGGCGGAGTTCGACGACATCTATATCCGCGAGCTTCCTCAGAATGCCGCCACCAACCACCTCCTGCGCGGAAGCAATCTGGTCAGATTCCAAGCGAATGCGACGCCTGGCAACATCGTGTCAGGCGGCCTGTTGTGCAACGACTACCACTCTCCCTACGACGGTATCTCGTCGCTCGTTCCGCAGCAGAGCACCACAAAGCGCAATACGATCGCCTGGCTGCCCTACCTGCGCGATCAGCAGAGCTTCCACAACGGCGCGTTCCTTGACTTTGGGTTGGGCGTCGTGCGCTTCCGCGACGGATACGAGCCTCATGGTGACAGCCCCTTCCAGATCACTCCTGAGCTTTTTCTGGGCAGTTACTTTGAGAATCTCACCAGCCGTTCGCAGCGCATCGAAGGCAATGCGGCTCTGTATCTGCCCCCTCGTCACTGGGCCGGGCTGCACAATCTGAAAGCCGGCATCGATCTGGATCACATCGGCTTCGACGAAACCGTCACCCGCGCTCCAGTCGGCTATTTACGCGAAGACGGTACGCTGCTTCGGCGTAGTGATTTCCCCGCAACCGCGCCTTTCAGCCGCCACAATTTTGAGGCTGGCGCATATGTGCAGGACCGCTGGACTCCGCACTCCGGCCTGCTCATCGAACCGGGTTTGCGATTTGACTGGGACGAGATTCTGCGCAGGCCACTCGTTTCACCGCGCCTGGCCGCCGTCTACGTGCCCAAGGGAACTGAAGGAAGAACAAAGTTGTCCGCAGGCATCGGCCTCTATTACGAGCACACGCAATTGGAGTACCTGGCGCGCGCACTGGCCGGCATCCGCAACGACACCTACTTCGCAGCCGACGGCATTACCCCGCAGGGTCCGCGGCAACCGTCGGAGTTTTCAGCCAACGATGGATCGCTGCATGAGGCGCGCGCGCTGAACTGGAGCGTCGCGGTCGAACAAAGGCTTCCCGGCTCCCTTTATGTGCGCGCCGGTCTTCTCCGCAAGGTTGTGTCCGATGAATTCACTTACTCCAATCAGAGCGGCCTGGCAGCACTCTCAGGGAACTATGCGCTGACCAATTCCAGAGAGGATCATGACAATCTGGCCGAGATCGACGCCCGTCGGACGTTTGCCGGCGGCTACACGCTCTTTGCCGCGTATACCCACTCCTCCGCTCATACCAATGCCGCAATCGATTATGTGCCTACGCTCTCGATGCTCGGCCCTCAGCAGAGCGGCCCTCTGCCTTGGGACACGCCGAACCGCGTGCTCTCCTGGGGATGGCTGCCTTTCCTGGCGCCCGGCTTCAGAAAGCGTTGGGACTTTGTTTACTCCCTTGATTGGCATTCAGGCTTTCCGTTCACGTCAGTCAACGCCAACTATCAGGTTGTCGGCGCCGCGGGATCGCAGCGCTTTCCCAATTACCTTTCATTCAGTCCTGGGCTGGAGTGGCGCTTTCACTTTCGCGGGTCGTATTTCGGACTTCGCGGCGTCATCGAAAACATAACCGACAGCGAGAACCCGTTCGTCGTGAACAATGTTGTCGATTCGCCCCAGTACAGAACCTTCAGCGAGTTTGAGGGCAGAGCGTTCACCGCGCGCATCCGCCTGATTGGCTCAAAGAAATAGCCTCGGCTGGTTTTTTTGAAAGGGTACGACTTTGGTCGTGCCGCAAACGCAAGCAAATCAAGGTGGGCTTCAGCCCCTGAGGTATGCTTTTCGGGCTCCTCACTCCAACTCATCTCTTCTTCAGCAAGCTGCTAAGGACTCCATGGGCCAAGCGACTAAACTTGTTCACGAGACGCGTGTTGACCACTCTGCAAGCGAGATTCGCGGGGTTTCTAACCGCTTGGTCTTGTGCCAGCGTGGGAAAGCAGGAAATCGGGCGGTCAGAAAGCTTGATCGACCTTGACCATTTCTAGCGCGTTATGGGGTTTATGAGCCATGCCTTTTTCGCGACGTAATTTTCTTCGCACCGCCGGTGGCGCATATGCCGCAGCGGCCTCAACTCCTCTTTTGAAGGCCTTGTCATCTGCCGACGCCGCTTCCCAAACAAACGAAAATGGTTGCAATCCCATCGTGATCGGTGTCGGTCTGTGCGATCCCCAGGTTCGCGTCTACGACAATCATGTTTACCTCTACGCCACCCACGACGCTGATCCGAACAGCAAAGGTTTCGTGATGAACGGCTGGTGGGTCTGGCATTCAGAGGATCTCGTTCACTGGGAGCAGGTCAGCACCCTCAAGCCTGAACAGACCTATTGGGGCAAGCCCACCACCGAGTGCTGGGCGACCGACGCCATGCGCCGCAATGGCAAATACTATTTCTACTTCTCCCGAGGCCCTGAAGAGATCGGCGTCGTCCAGGGCGATACGCCCAGAGGCCCTTGGCACGACCCCTTGCACAAGCCGTTAATCGCCAAAGGCTCTTGCCCAACAGAAGCTCGCGATCCCGGCATTCTGCAGGAGGAAGACGGCACCAGCTACATCGTCTTCGGGGTTTGGGACTACTACATAGCCAGGTTGAACGAGGACATGGTCTCTCTGGCCGAGACTCCTCGCAAGATTGTGCTTGACCGGAAGATGGGCCCATACGGCCCCGGCAAGACAGACGACAAGCCCTTCCTGCATAAGCGCAAGGGTATCTACTATCTTTCCTGGGGCTGTTACTATGCCATGTCCCGCAACGTCTACGGACCCTATGTCTACAAGGACTCGATCATCAAGCCGGACCGCGTGGCGCCCATCTTCCGCGATCGCCTCATCCACCAGAACGACCCGGCGGAGCAGCAAAGCCGGCAGTTTGACGCGCTCACCCTCGATCGTCACGCATCCTTCTTCGAGCTTTACGGCCAGTCCTATTTCATTTGTAACGACCAGGCGTGGCCGGGCACTCAAACCTTCTTTCGCGACTCGGTCATCAGCTACCTCCACTACCGCGACAATGGCGAAATAGAGACCGTAGACCTCACCCGCATCGGAGTGGGCCAGTACGATGCGCACCAGCCAATGCTCTCTGCCGCGAACTATTTCGCTACAGAGAACACATCGGTAGCGCAGTGCCCTGAAGGAGGCTACGAGGTGCGCGGCATCTCCGGCAAAAGCTCGCTTGCTTATCCCAATATTCGCAACCTTGCTCCGGGCGCCACCATCTCCATGCGCGCATCCTGCACCGATCCTCAAGGCGCGACAGTCGAGGTCTACTCCGATGCGTCCAGCCCCGAGCTACTGCTGAGCCTTCACGTCCCATCCACCGGCAGCCCCACAAGCTACCGCACCGCCTCCAGTCGTCTCAAGCACTCAACGACCGTGTCCGGGCTTCGCCTGCGCTTCAAGACCACGACTACAGAGGCTCTTCGGCTTCAATGGCTCAAGCTCGTCTAGGCGCGTGTCTGCGAAGCGATGAGGCCCCGTTTCCCCGCCGGCCATGGCATTGTTGGCAACTGGGCCAACGTGTATTCTGTAGCTTACTGGCGGCTAAGTCGACTGTTTGATGTAGTACCTGCATGGTTGCCCCATCCTTGCGGCGTATTTGTCTTTGCCGCAAGGGTGGGAAGCACGAAATCAGGTGGTCAAGGTCTTGGCCGCCCTAAACTGCACGCACCGCAGGGGCGTCATGAGCCCGGTTGGCGAATTGCTGAGTCTCCGTGAATCCAGAAATCCAGGAAAATACAGTAGTTGAAGTTGCTGCTGAGGCGCTGCCCGGGTGGTTCACCCCGTTTGTGCCGCGCCGGGGCCTCGCCAACGGTCACCTGCAGACCATTGTGGGCAACTTCTTCCCGCGTCCCGAGTTCCAAATCCCCTACACCGCGGAGATGGTTGAAGTGGACCCCGCCGACGGCAGCCGTGTCCTCTGCCACTGTCACTGGCAGCCTGAACAGGTGAGGGCATCGCGCCTCACCGCGGTGCTCGTTCATGGTCTTGAAGGCTCGTCCGACTCCCGCTATATCCAGGGCATTGCGGCGCGTGCCTGGGATGCAGGCTGCAATGTGGTTCGCATGAACATGCGCAACTGCGGCGACACGGATAAGCTCACGCCCACTCTCTACCACTCCGGGCTGTCGGGCGATGTGGGCGAGGTGGTGCGCCATTTCACGGCGCTCCATGGCCTGCGTCAGGTGGCCCTGGTCGGATATTCCATGGGCGGTAACCTCGTCCTCAAACTGGCAGGGGAGTGGGGCGGCCGTTCACCGCTTGTGGCCGTGGCCGCGGTCTGCCCGGCCATCGACCTGGCCGCCGGTTCCGACGCTCTGCATGAGCCCGTCAACCGCCCTTACGAGTGGCATTTCCTCCGCGGGCTCATGCGGCGCTATCGCCGCAAGGCCGCGTTTTACCCTGAGCTTTTTGACTCCGACAGTGTGGGCCGGGTGCGCTCTGTGCGCCAGTTTGACAACAAAATAGTTGCCCGCTACTGCGGCTTCCGCGACGCCGACGACTACTATTACCGCGCCGCCGCTGCCCGCGTGGTTGACGGCATCGCGGTGCCCACGCTCATCCTCCGCGCCCTCGACGATCCCTTCATCCGCCTCAACCCCGAGACCCGCGCCGCGCTGCGCGCCAACCCGCATGTCATCTTGGTTGAGACGGCGCACGGAGGCCACTGCGCCTATCTTTCCCGCGACCCCGGCAACGAGATTCATTGGGCTGAGGCCACCGTGATTCGCTACCTTCTGCACATTGCCGGAGGCGCCAATGGAAGCTGACTGGGAGGTCGAGGTTGGCCCAGAGGCGCCAGTCATCGACGCGCTGTGGCCGGGGTTTGTCGATCTGCGTTCCGCTCCTCGGCAAGCGCACACGTTCCCTGAGGTTGCCCAGCTTCCGCCGTTGGCCGCAGTGCTGGCCAGGCTCAATGCCCCCGCGTCGCCCGTGTGGACCTCGCGCTGCGATGTGTGGCCGCTCGAAGACTTCGATCCCGACGAGATGGATGCGCCGCGCGGCGTCGCCCTTCATGCCCTTGCCTGTTACATCGATCTCTTGCCCGGCAGCCGCGTGCAATGGCCTCAGCTAGCCCTGGCCGTTGACTGGTGCAAACTCCTGTGCGTCCGCCTGCGCGCAATTCCGCTGCCCTCGTGCCGTGCCGATTGCGTCGTTCGCAGCGCAGTCATCGATCCCGAGCGGTCGGAATTCGGCCTCACCGCCTACCTCAGCGCGGCAGCGCCAGCCCCCGCCGCGGCATCCGGCGCCCTGGCATCCGCGCTCGCTGCCTTCGCAGATGCCATCCTCCTCGCCGAGCCTCCCGAAAAGCCCGGTTCAAAGTTACAATAAGGAGACGTGGGCGAGTAGCTCAATTGGATAGAGCAACGGCCTTCTAAGCCGTAGGTTTCGGGTTCAAGCCCCGACTCGCCTACCATTTAGAATCAGTAGATTACTGGCGGGTTGACGCCTCGTCTGCCTTGGGACCTTGTCTGAGTTTGATTGCAGCCCACATGGGTATAATGATTTACTGCTCCACTTACCTGTATGATCCTACCGGACTCCAACCCGGGAACCACGCACTCTGGTTCCAACTCCGAGCGACCTTCAACTATGGCGCAAACAAATCCTGCTATTTCATGCCCGCGGCTCACTGTTGTGGTCCCATGCCACAACGAAGAGGAGGTGTTGTCAGAAACTGTGTTGCGCCTCAGTAACTTGCTCGATGCATTAAGTCGAGCTTCGTTGATCGCCGAACCGTCGATCTATTTTGTGGATGATGGCTCGACGGACGATACGTGGCACGCTATTGAGCGGCTGGCGGCAAAAGATGCTCGTGTGCACGGCCTCAAGCTGTCAAGAAACTTCGGGCAACAGAGCGCAATTCTCGCGGGATTACTCATGGCTCCGGGAGATGCCCTAATCAGCATCGACGCCGACCTGCAAGACGATGTGGCGGCGATAGAAGAGATGGTACGCGCATACTATCGTGGCGCCGACGTTGTTTACGGAATTCGGCGCAATCGCGATACGGATGGTTTTTTCAAGCGCACTACTGCTGAAGGCTACTACCGGGTTCTGCAGGCAATGGGCGTACAACTCATGTTCAATCACGCTGATTTTCGTCTGATGAGCAGACGCGTGGTTGAAGAGCTGCGCAATTGCAAAGAAAGTAACCTGCTATTAAGAGGATTGATTCCACAGCTCGGCTTTCCTTCTGAACTGGTTTACTACGATCGGCAAGTACGTTATGCGGGAGAGACCAAATATTCGATCCCGAAAATGGTCGCTCTGGCTGTGAACGGCATAACTTCGTTCACCGAAATACCGCTGAAGTTCATCACGGTGCTCGGCATGCTCGTTTCATTATTCAGCTTTGGCTTGGCTGCATGGGCGTTGATCGCCAAGTTTCTCCACATGGCCTCTGTCCCGGGCTGGGCTTCGGTCGTAATTCCGCTTTACATGTTGGGGGGAATACAACTGTTGTGCCTAGGAGTCATCGGACAATACCTGGCGAGGATCTACTCTGAAGCGAAGGCCAGACCTCGATTCATCGTTGAGAAGAGCGTGTAGCCCAAAATGTGTCTCTGAGGTTGGAGCAGGCGATCAGCCGTTCATCGGACCGGAGGCTCGATTCCGTTGATTGCAATTCAGCCTCCAACTTCGGGCCAATACCGAAACAGAGTCCCGGTTCTATAGGGGCAATTGGGCGAGCAACGCATACTGACCGCCAAGGGGCACTTTGGATAACACTCTTTCAAAGGTGCCGAATTTTTCGAATAGAGCTTCAGGGAGATAGAGAAAGTATTCCCGACGGGGTGATGCGAAGCCAGTTGTCTCAAGCATCTTTGCCGCTTCGCGTGCAGTTAGAAGTTCCGCGTCCACGTCCACTGGGCATCGCTTCACAATGGAACGAGTGATTGGATTCCAGGGATTGTGTTCAATGATGCAACACCACCCACCGGGGCTCAGCACCCTCCGCATTTCCTTGATCAGAAGCATGCGGTCCTCGCCATGAACATGGTGAAAGACACAAACAGCAGTCACGAAATCGACCGAGCCATCACTAAAGGGCAACTTGACCGGAGATGGCTGCTGATAGGTCTTGAACGAGGCATTCGAGAGCAGCATATTGGGAGAGGGGTCGCAACCAATTGCATTAGCGAAGTTCTCGCCCGCCAATTTTAAGAGTTCGCCTTGACCACAACCAACATCCAGCCATCTCTGTGCCCCCGGTACCACGCCGGCATTTCTTAAAAGTCTCTCAATGAGATGCCATTTTCTGCGGTGGAAATGGATGGGATCCTGGGCGAAGCGATCTCTGAGCGGGTCTTCAAGCAAAGTAGCATAGGTGGGCGCATACTGGTCGAACTCAGGGGACTTCTTGCTGTCGTTCTCCAATGAGTCTGCCATTTCACTCCGCAACCCGCACTCCTCACCCACTCATTTCGTTGGTTAGACCTTCCCAATGTAAGGCTGGGAGATGATGTACTACGGGACCGCATCCGAGATGCGATGTCCGAAGTAGCATTACCGATCACGCGCCAAGCCAATATACCCCCAACCTGTTAAAAGTGCTAGAGCACCTTAGTTGTACTCTATGGTGCTGCATTGGATGGGGTACGAATGGCACTGAGTCTTCTTCTCTTAACCGGCGAGATTTCCGGGAACGGTTCGCACAAATATTACGGAGTTGTTGTCAGAATAGACAATCTTCCACGCATGCAAAAGCGCTAAGGTGCGAACCATTGGAGAGTGGCTGTCTAAAAGGCAGAAATTGACCCGGTACTTTTGGAGCAGTGAATTTGGGTCACTGTGCAGCGTGGCCCAGTCTCTAAATTCACCGATGAAGCCTGACCACTCGTAGACATCGACTCGACCGTCCACCATTACCGGGTATTCTGGCGCTGCCCAGATCAGGTAGCCTCCAAACACGAATTCGTTCAGCATTGGTCCGGACAGGTGGTTGCTCTTGATGAATTCCACTGCCTTCACCGGGCTCTGATCCTCCACCTGTTTTCGCAGATTCCGACCGTCCGGAAAGGCCAGGACAACGACAAGCAGGGATATCCCGATGAGCACCGCATTCGGCCAGATGCGATCCTTTTCTGCGTTGTATCCCTCCCACGATGTTGAGAGTTGGCGAGACAGGATAGGCGCGGCCAATATGCCGAACGCGAACATCGTGCGTGCATGGCTGACACCAAGCCATGTGCCAATCACTAACAACAGCAACTCATCCCAGAACAAGTCGGAGCGACGGATGACTACGAGAAGAAACGTGGAAAGCAGGACGGCCAACAACGCAACGCCGCGAGCTTCAGTCATTTGCGTCGGCTGCCATTCTTGTACATTGCTTAGATTGATGGGCTGATGCAGCATCGTATCTACGGGATAAAGTACTTGCTTCAAACCAACCGGATTCAGGAACACTGCAGCGATTGAGAGAGACATTGCCAGCGCCAGCACGCGCCGGCAATGGGGCTCCCATCGCGGCGCCACGAGCGAACCCGACCGGAAATTGAAGAGAGAGCCGAAAAGAAAAATCCCTGCAACTACGAAGCCGAGGAAGAAGGACCCATGACAATTTACCCAAACGACAAACAAGACTGGTAGCCAGAAGAACCAGCGGGGATTGCGATTTCGCCCCAGATGAATCAAGGTCAATTCAACTATCAACATGAGATAGCCGAGCAGCTGAGGCCGCACAGACAGGCCGATGGTGGCGAATAGCCAAATAGAGATCGCCCCTACAAAAGCCACCTTGGCATTTCCTGAGTAGAGTGTGCAGAGGCCATAGCCGGCGATCAGAAGAATTGCGCTGAACAGGCATAACCAGAGCATCAGGCCAGAAAGCCCCCATCCCTTATAAGCAAGGAAAATCATCAACTGTGACAGCCATTCGTGGGGTATTGAGGCTTGATGGTTAGTCGTGTAAGAAAAACCATCAGTTACCGGGATGGAGTGGGTCGTCCAGATGACGTCGCCCATTTTAAGGTGCCACCACATATCCGGATCATCGAAGCGCGAGCGCACCGTCAGCACCGCGAGCACGGCCAGAAGGACCGCAAGCATTGCAGGGAAGGAGAAGACCTTTTGGAATGCATTCATAGACCCGGAATGGGAGGATGCCTGGCTGCCGAACTCCGCGGGTGCCTTGCTGCTATCTTGCACGGTCTTCACCCTTCCGCCAAATGATATTGGACACCGCGAATATTCTCCGCCAGTCTATAGCGAGGCTGCCCTAAATAGTTCCGCGATGAAATCGACGAGGCACTCTACCTGTTCATTCACCTAAGCCGGGCAACAACAGGCACCGTCGTAGGTGAAACTGAGAGTGCGCAGCAGGGTCAGATCGCGGCCGCGATGCTCTCTGATGTTACAGCCATCACCATCTCGCGAATCGAATCGATGACCAAATCGGGTTCATCGAGATGAATCCAGTGGGCGCTGGCAGCCGCAATCACCTGTTGCACATTGTCGCCGATGCGATCAAGACACTGATCAGAAAGCGGAGTCGACTTACCCGGGGTCAGCACCTTCACCGGAATTTCGCGGATGGGATGGGCGTCCTGCATCTCGCGGACCGTATCGGGGACTGCTTCGACGTGACTGCGCATGCCGGCGTAGTAGCCGGGGCGGGACCAGTGAGCTGCAACGATGGGCCACACCTCTCTGGGCATTTTGCCAACCTCTTCGGTGACTCGATCGAGCACCTGGCGGCCACCGGCACCGGCGGCACCGGCCAACTTGCCAGAGAGGCGGCCAGAACGGCAAAGCAGCGAAGTTACGGCAAGGCGGGCAAGCCCGAATCGTGCAATCGGGATTGCGAAACGGGACAGTCTCTTGCCTCTCTCGAGCATGCCTTGTTTGGCTGGATTGAGAGGCGGCCATTCCTCACAGCGCATAGGATCGATGAGGACCACACCCGCCACATCTTCGGGATAGCTGAGCGCATAGCGGCGCATGACCAGTCCGCCGAAAGAATGTCCTACAAGAATGTAAGGCGGCTTGATGCCCGCACATCGCAACATCGCGTGCAACTCGACGGCGATATTTCCGGGGGTGCGCGAGGTGCGGCATGGGCTGCTCCAGCCGAGGCCGCTGCGATCATAGGAAGCAGTACAAGTGAAGCGTGAGACTGTCTCCTGTATGTGGTACCAGTTCAGATTCGTTGCAGCGATGCCGGCTTCGAAAAGCACAGCCGGGCCGCCCGAGCCCTTTTCAACCACGTAAAGTCTGCTTCGCCCTCCAATATTGACCCAGCGCCCGGGGCCGGAATAGCGCAACCGGTCGCGATGCGCGCCGATTCTCTGGTAAAGAAACCCTGCGCCCAGGAGAGCCGTGCCAATCAGCAAGATCGAGAGTAGGAGGAGCATAGACGATCCTAAAAATGAGCGACCTGCTCAGGACTGAAGTCCCTGAGGTTGAGATTCGCTTTTGCGCTGCCGCGGTCGACGATCAAAAGCGTCGAACCCGCGCCTCCGCGAACCTTGACTTCCACCTGGCTGGCCGACCACACACCGCCAGTCTGACGCAAACCAATATAGGTGAACTCCTTCACCGTCCCTGTTCCTCTCTGAGTCTTCTCAGCATACACAGGGTAGCCAATAGCGTGGTCGAGCCATGTCCGAACTTCGGCATAGTGTGTATGGTCCGCGGCTCCCGGAGTGCTTTTCAAAACATCACAGTCGCGTGCGCCGAATCTGGTTCTTTGCAAAATTGCCTGGCCTTGCCAATAATACTGCGGCTCAAGAAAGTCCTCATAGCTAAAACCAGAGCTGAGTAGATCGTCTCCCCACTTGTCGAACGGAAGTGGGGTCGGCGCGGTGTCGCCCGGATGCGCAATCCGGATCGAATTCTGTCCGTTGGGCCGCATTTCCAGCAGAAGGTGGACGCGGGCATTGGCGGGGGAAGAAACTTCGCAGAGCACACGCAGAACACCGGAAAACCAGCGCGCCTTGATGGTGATGCCATAGCTGGTCCGTGCACCGGCGGCATCTACACGAACGAGGCGGCCGGTGGCGCGGTAGTCTGCCGACTCCACGTGCTGGCGCGGACTGGCAAGCACCGCGTGCACATCCGCGGCATGCGCCGAGATGGCCAAGAGCAGCGCTGCCGCTAGTGCGGCCAGAGAGATCTTCATGACTCAACCTTACCGTCGCGGATGCGAATATGCCGAGGTGCAGAGTTGGCGATTTCATTGGCGTGCGTGACGACAATGAGCGTCATACCGTGCGTTTTCTGAATACCGGTGAGCACCTCCATAATGTTTGCGGAATTCACGCTGTCGAGATTTCCGGTAGGCTCATCAGCCAGCAGGATGGAAGGGTGATTGGCCAGCGCTCGCGCAATCGCGACGCGCTGGCGCTCACCGGCAGAAAGCTCGTTAGGGTACCTGTCCATGCGCTGTTCGAGGCCCATTTCGCACAGCAGAGCTTCGGCCCGTTGCACGCGGCTGTTGCCGCCATGACTTACGCCAAGCAACGGCGCCTGCACATTTTCAATTGCGCGCAGGGTGGGCAGCAGGTAAAACGCCTGGAAAATAAACCCGACATGATGGCAGCGATAGGTGTCGAGGTCGATGGCCGATCCTAGCGGCTCACCCCTGAACAGGACTTCTCCGCCGGTTGGTGTGTCGAGTCCGCCGAGCAGTTGCAGCAGGGTGGATTTGCCGCTGCCGCTGGGTCCGCTGATGGCAACGAATTCGCCGGCAGTGATCGACAGATCGACACCGCGCAATGCTTCGATTCGCCCTTCATCGTAGCTCTTGGTAAGGTTCCGCACTTCAAGCAGGGGAGTCGTCATGCCGCAAGGCCTCTAGCGGAGAGAGGCAGATGCGGCGCCACGCCGGGAACCCAACGGCCTGCGACTCGGCAAGAATATAGACTTTCGCCGCCATTGCTCCAGGATACGCTCAGCCATTCCTGATCAAGAAAGGGGCGGAAAGAACCGGACAAGCTTGTAAAGAATGCACCGTTCACTCTGGCGCCTCTGCCCGAAGTCAGCTGTGTTCGATCTCGCCGGCGCGAGAGATTTTTACATGTAAACCATGTGAAGGACAATTGGGCCGCCATGCAGATGGGTTAAGCCCTCGCATTTTCAGGGTTGATTAAAAGTCTATCCAGTGGCGGTCGCTGTGTCCATCGCCGAGTTGAAGCGAGCGCAGGAGGGACGATCTGCGGTGTTGCCGCGCCCACCTCAGAACCTGCCTTGATTCAGCAGCTTGCGATCTCAAGCAATTGTCCAGCGCAGGGGGCTGCACAATCGTGTCGTTGAAAGTGTATGATGCCCTCGCCGCGTCCCCGTGACTGCAATTGCGCGGCGCATCCTCTGGAGGACACTTCAATGGCGACATTGACAGCCGTGCATCCGGGCAAGCTCAGCGACCAGGTGAGCTTCCGCCCCCGTTATGGAAACTACATTGGCGGGAAGTGGGTCGAACCTGCTTCCGGCCAGTACTTTGAGAACGTCACCCCGGTCACCGGGAAAACATTTTGCGAGATTCCGCGCTCCAACGCCCAGGATATTGATAGGGCCCTGGACGCGGCGCATGCAGCACGCGAAGGCTGGGGCCATACCAGTCCCACCCAGCGCGCCATCATCCTCAACCAGATTGCCCAGCGGATGGAAGACAACCTCGACATGCTGGCTCTTGCCGAGACCTGGGACAACGGCAAGCCTATCCGCGAGACCACCGCAGCAGACATTCCTCTGGCCATCGATCACTGGCGCTACTTTGCCGGATGCATCCGTGCCCAGGAAGGCACCATCTCTGAGATCGACCGGGACACGGTAGCCTACCATTTCCACGAACCGCTGGGCGTGGTGGGGCAGATCATTCCCTGGAATTTCCCCATCCTGATGGCCACCTGGAAGCTGGCGCCGGCGCTGGCAGCGGGCAACTGCGTGGTGCTGAAGCCGGCTGAACAGACTCCGGCGAGCATCCTGGTGTGGGCCGAGCTGGTGGGCGACCTGCTGCCTGCGGGTGTTCTGAATATTGTGAACGGCTTTGGACTGGAAGCGGGCAAGCCCCTGGCCTCCAGTTCGCGCGTAGCCAAGATCGCCTTTACCGGCGAAACCACAACCGGCCGGCTCATTATGCAATACGCCAGCCAGAACCTCATCCCCGTGACCCTCGAACTGGGCGGCAAGTCACCGAACATCTTCTTTGCCGACGTTTGCCAGGAAGACGATGATTTCTTCGACAAGGCAATCGAGGGCTTCGTCATGTTTGCGCTGAACCAGGGTGAGGTTTGCACCTGTCCCAGCCGCGCGCTTATCCAGGAGAGCATCTATGACAAATTCATGGAGCGGGCGCTGAAGCGGGTGGCGGCCATCAAGCAGGCCAATCCGCTGGAGCCTTCGACCATGATTGGGGCCCAGGTTTCAAGCGAGCAACTGGAAAAGATTCTGAGCTACATCGACATCGGCCACAAGGAAGGTGCGCAACTGCTGGCCGGTGGCGGACGGGCACATATGGGCGGCGAACTGGAGGGCGGCTATTATGTGCAGCCAACAGTCTTCCACGGCCATAACCGCATGAGAATCTTCCAGGAAGAAATCTTTGGGCCCGTGGTGTCGGTAACCACGTTCAAGACCGAAGCGGATGCACTGGAGATTGCCAACGACACGCTCTACGGCCTGGGTGCCGGGTTATGGAGCCGTGATGCCAATCGCTGCTATCACCTCGGACGCGGCATCCAGGCTGGGCGGGTGTGGGTGAATTGCTACCATGCCTATCCGGCGCACGCGGCGTTCGGTGGTTACAAGCAATCGGGTATTGGGCGCGAAACGCACGCCATGATGCTTGACCACTATCAGCAGACCAAAAACCTGCTGGTGAGTTACAGCCCGAAGAAGCTGGGCTTCTTCTAGCCAAGGGGGCCGAGTGATGGCAGAGCTACCCAGGCAAGTACTGGCGACCGATCTGGCAATTCACCTGATAAGGGTTCTGCGCGAGAAGCATGGCCCGCTGATGTTCCACCAGTCGGGGGGCTGCTGCGACGGCAGCTCTCCGATGTGCTATCCGCGCGGCGAGTTCATTACAGGTGACTCGGATGTGCAACTGGACACGGTAGATGGCGAACCGTTCTACATGGGCCGCAGCCAGTTTGAATACTGGAAACACACGCAACTGATTCTGGACGTGGTGCCGGGCCGCGGGGGCATGTTCTCTCTGGACGGGCCGGAAGGCTTCAGGTTCCTGATCCGCTCACGCGTTTTTGACGATGCGGAGATTGGCGAACTGCGCGCCGCCGGGCGCATTTAGGGCAGTTCCAAAATTTATGTGGCTTTTTGGGAGGATGAACAAGCAAGCATGAGAGAAGTCGTAGTCGCTTCAGCGGTGCGGACCGCAGTGGGCAAGTTCCAAGGCTCACTGCAGACGTTTTCCGCACCGCAATTGGGCGCCCTTGCGGTGCGCGAGGCGGTGCGCCGCGCGGGCATCGACGCCAGAGCTGTAGACGACTGCATCATGGGCTGCGTCATCCAGGCCGGGCTGGGCCAAAATCCTGCGCGGCAAGCCGCACTCTATGGCGGCCTATCCCCGGAGTCGGGCGCGCTCACTGTCAACATGGTCTGCGGCTCGGGACTGAAGGCTGTGGCCATGGCAGCGCAGGCCGTCCAGACCGGCGACGCGGAGATAGTGGTGGCCGGGGGCATGGAGTCCATGACCAACGCACCGTTTCTGCTGCCCCAGGCGCGAACGGGTTATCGCATGGGCAATGCCGCACTGGTGGACGCGATGATCTACGACGGCCTGTGGGACATCTACAACGACTTCCACATGGGAGCCGCCGGAGAACTGGTGGCCGAGAAGTTTGGCATTGGCCGCGGAGAGCAGGACTCCTTTGCCGCCGAGTCGCACCGCCGCGCAGCCACCGCCACGGCGCAGGGTTTCTTCCGCGACGAGATATTGCCCGTCGAGTTGCCACAAGCTAAAAAGGGCGAACCACCTCGACTCTTTGCCGCCGACGAGAGCATTCGCCCAGACACCACGGTGGAGATTCTGGGCCGGCTGAAGCCAGCATTTCAGGAAAACGGCACGATCACTGCCGGCAATGCTCCCGGCGTGAGCGACGGCGCCGCGGCCCTGGTGGTCACCAGCGTGGAGCGGGCCCGGGAATTGGGGCTCAAACCGCTGGCCGCAGTTCGTGCGCAGGCAACCGGCGGCCGGGACCCGAAGTGGATGAGCCTGGCTCCAATTGACGCCGTCCGCAAGGCGGCCGCAAGGGCCGGTTGGACCCTGGGCGAAGTGGATCTCTACGAGCTGAACGAAGCGTTCGCGGTCCAGGCCCTGGCCGTCAATCGCGAACTGGGCCTCGACCCCGCGCGTGTCAACGTCCACGGTGGCGCAGTGGCCATCGGACACCCCATTGGCGTCAGCGGCGCCCGCGTTCTGGTTACGCTCCTTTACGCCTTGCAGCGCTACGACAAGACGAAGGGTATGGCGGCGTTGTGCCTCGGGGGCGGCAACGCCGTAGCCCTGGCCGTCGAACGTCTCTAAATGCGACAGTTATAAATCGAAGATTCCGGAGAGAACCGAGTGCCCCGGCTTTGCCTGATAATTGGCTCTTGCCCAAGAGCTTGGCAGCTTGCCCAAGAACTCAGTTGGAGCGGTCACGTTGTTGAACCAGAATTCGCAAAATTAATACGTGCCTTTGGATCGTTGCGCTCCGTTAGGCATCTTTGTTTCTCCCGATAAATTCTTGCTGGTTTCAACGAAATGCCGCCAGCCGCGGCTATTTACCTACTCGTTACTGACGGATAGGCGACAAACCACGCAGTGCCAGCCGGACCCGCAAGAAATCGCAGAAACTCAGCGCGACTAATTCGTGGTGCCGCTAAGGAGCGAAACGTTAGAGTCGGAATGGCTCAGCCGCTTCTCAATTCGATTTAACAGCCGTATAACGCTTGCAAGGGCAAACCATAGCAGCGAAGCGATGAGGGAACTCAAGACCATGAGCCAGCCACCAGCGTCACTCGCGTTGGTAGCTCCCGCCGTTATAACGGCTACCACTGGACAGAGGCACCCGACTACGCGTAGCACGATTACGATAGCCGGCAAGGAAATCTCTGGTTCCGTGCTCACGGGATTCGCTCCTTTTCTCAGAATAAACTCTCGAAACTCTCAAATCGCCGAGCTGCCGCCGGTTCGTTCGGCACCATGCCGGTGATGGTAGTCACAGTGCGGCCGCAAGTAGCAGCTTTCGCAGCTCGGATTCGTAGGTCGGCAATAAGATTTTCCGACGTTCCACAGAGGCAGATCGAGACTCCACGGGTCGGCGCTCAGAGTGCGGGCCAGTTGGATGGCCTTGGTAGCTTCGGAAGCCTTGATTTCTTCGCCATAGACTGCGCGACCGAGTACACGGCAGATGTGAAGGTCGGCCTTTACGTCGCCTGAGTCGCCCTTGATCTGATCGGAGTCCCGCAACGCGCCGACGATCATGCGAGAAATTTGATCGCCTGCACCTAGCGCCCAAAGATGAATGAGTGCCTCGAAAGGGGATTTGCCAGCCCAGATTCTCCGAGCGTCGCCATCGTACCGAACGCAGATGTCGTTTGCGATTGCCCATAGACGCCTGTAGCCCCTGTGAAACCGGTGCGGCCGACCTAATTCCTCGTATCTCGAATCCCATTGATCTTTTGAGAAGGAGCTGATTGTCGTCCAGATGTCGTCCGGATCGCCGAGCTTCATGGCAAGTTCCTCGCCTTTCCGCCACGCTACGTCGGCATCCGATTGCCAATCAAGAAGACAACACAGCAGGAATCTATTCGCGACTCCCTTTGGACACCCCACTCCCTTGAGGTGTGAAATATCGCCCCAGTCGGCCTTACCGCCCCCATTCTCCAAAAGGAGGGCGGCAATTCTGTCGAGATCGTTCCCCATGCGAGTGCCCCTCCCCAGCTTCGGTGAACTGAGCGATCAGGAAATCGGAAACGTCGGATGGGAGGAATCATATACCCTTTTTTTCCGCCAACAAGCCACCGTTGGAACCCAAGTGCGCGATGCGGCCGTATCACCGCCTACTCGGCAATTACCTTTTCGTCAACATTCCCGTGTGTCTTCGACGGGTGGCTCAGGTCTCGCGTTTGAGACCTGGGAAACCTCAACTCTCAACTGGCCCCCTTCAAATTTCCGCCAAGACGGGGTGGCTCCATCCGCTTTTGCAGAAAATAACGCGCCGAGGTCGCACAATCGAAATGAGGGAACCAGCGGTCAGACATCTGACCGGTTTATACCAAGACGCGACCCCACCCCCCTCCCCCCCGAAATGGGTGATATCCGGGGGCGCAGTCGGCCCGGCAGAAGAGATAAGTTATCTTGAATCAACAACATGATGGATGTACCTGACAACTGACCCAGTATCTTAATGGTAAACAGAAGCCCCTGAAAATCGCCGTTTTTCGTCGATTTTAGGAGGGTTTTTGGCCAATTCGAATCGAGCGCGACCCTTTTCAACGCCCAAAAGGGCCAGCTTGGATTTCTGCACTGACAGTATCGCCCGACTGTCCGAAATCGGACAACCGGCACTGTGAACGGTCACTCCATGCGTCCCCGGCGCCTTCTTCTATGATTGAAAGTGCTTTGTTTTCAATGCGAAACGTGGACCTTCTATTGGCATGGTAAGTGCAAGACCATGACGTGATGGATATTGCACGCCCAGACTTTAAGCAAAAGAAGTTTCGCCGCCTGCTGCTATGGGCTGGCGTCGCTGCGGTCGTCCTTACCTTTGCCGTGGTCGTGGTGACGCGGCTGAAACCGGCAGCACCCACGGTGGATCGCTCGACCATCTGGACCGACACAGTGAAGCGCGGTGCGATGATCCGCCAGGTACGCGGGTCTACCAGCTATCTCGTTCCGCGCGAGGACAGCATTGAGCTTATTCCGGCGCAGACCGACGCGACAGTGGTCCGCATCCGCGCCTTGCCAGGCGCGCAGGTTACGCCCAACACTGTTCTGCTGGATCTGGCGGATCCTCAGCTCGAGCAGCAAGTGCTGAACGCACAGTTGGCGCTGAAGGCTGCACAGGCCGACTATAAGAGTCTTCAGGCTACGCTGCAAAGCACTTTAATGGACAAGAAGACTGCTGCGGCGGAAATCAATTCGAACTATACGCAGGACCAGTTGCAGGCACAGACCGACAAGGCTCTCTATGATCTTGGCGTCATCTCCGGCCTGGCTTATACCAAGTCAAAAAATACGGCCGACCAACTGACCACCCAGCACCAGCTGAGCACCCAGCAACTGGATGTAAACCAAAAGGCCATCGAGGTCCAGCTTGCGTCTGCGCAGACCAAGGTGGACCAGGCGAAGGCTCTTCTCGATCTTTATCAGAAGCAGGCCGCGGCCCTCCAGGTTAAATCCACCATTTCCGGCACGCTGGCGCAGCTCCCGACACCGGTGCAGGTAGGCCAGCACGTGACCGCCGGAACCTCGGTGGCGGAGGTGATTCAACGTGACAAGCTCAAGGCCGCGCTGCAAATTCCCGAAACCCAGGCTCGTGACATCCAGATCGGCCAACCCGCTTCAATCGACACGCACAACGGAATTATTCCGGGCCACGTTATCAGAATTGATCCCTCTGTATTGAACGGAACGCGGACCGTTGACGTAGCTCTTGATGGGCCACTTCCACCGGGGGCGGTTCCAAGTTTAAGCGTGGATGGAACGATCGATCTGGAACGTATGACGGACGTGCTTCGCGTGGGCCGCCCGGCACTGGGCAACGAAAATTCCACGCTAAGCCTGTTCCGAGTCGATCCTGACGGCAAGGGAGCCGTGCGGGTTCCGGTGAAGGTGGGACGCGCGTCGGTGAACGAGATTCAGGTGGTGGAAGGGCTGAGGGAAGGCGACACGGTGATTCTCTCCGACATGTCGCGCGAAGATAGCGTAGACCGCATCCGGCTCGACTAGTCTCTGACCGTATGAATTCGCTCCTGAGATTTGTGGTTTCCCAGGTCTCAAAATCGAGACCTGTGGGACCCAACATTGATACAACATCAAGCGGTCAGAGACTTAGAGCTGCGCTGACCGCGAATGGGACGGAAGGCAAACATCAAGGCTTGGATCCGGCGCAGTTGGCAAACCCTGGTTCTCAATCCAGGAATCCATCCGATGCGCATGCAATTTGCAATTCATGGAGACACATTTACACGGCAACACGAGGGGGAATGGATGTCTAGCAACGACAAGCTGATCGAAATCGAAGGCCTGACTAAGGTCTTTTACACCGACGAAGTGGAGACCCACGCACTCTCAGGCATTCACCTTGCCATTGCGCGTGGCGAGTACGTGGCCATGTCGGGCCCTTCGGGCTGCGGCAAATCCACGCTGCTGTCCATCTTGGGCCTTCTGGATACGCCCACGGGGGGCAAGTACCGGCTCAACAACCAGCCGGTGGAGAACCTGAGCTTCGGCGAGCGCTCGCGCATTCGCAACCAGGAGATCGGTTTCATCTTTCAGAGTTTCAACCTGATCGGCGACTTGACGGTGGAGGAGAACGTGGAGCTGCCTCTGACGTATCGCGCCGGGATGCCCTCGGCAGAGCGCAAGAAACGCGTGAAGGAAGCCCTGGAGCGCGTGAACATGGCGCACCGCATGAAGCACTATCCCGCGCAGCTTTCCGGCGGCCAGCAGCAGCGCGTGGCGGTAGCGCGTGCATTGGCCGGATCGCCCTCCATCCTGCTGGCCGATGAGCCTACCGGTAACCTGGACTCAAAGAACGGCGAGGCGGTGATGCATCTGTTGTCAGACCTGCATCGCGAGGGCTCGACCATCTGCATGGTCACCCACGATCCGCGCTTTGCCAAGCACGCCCAGCGCGAAGTTCACCTGTTCGACGGAAAGGTGGTCTCGGAAGACGAGCTGAAGAAGCTCGAAGAAGAAGTGGAGGCGTAGCCATGCTGCAGGACCTGCGTCACACAGTGCGGAGGATGCGCAAGTCGCCCGGCTTTACGCTCACCGCGGTGCTTACGCTGGCCCTGGGCATCGGGGCGCTGACCACGGTTGCCACATGGACCAATGCCGTTCTCTACAATCCCTGGCCGCGCGTCACTGCGCCCCGGGATCTCCGTTTCGTAGATGCAACGGTGCTGGGCAATGACGGCTACTCGGTGCACTACGATCAGTACCGGTTCTTGCGCGAACAGGGCCGCTCGTTTGAAGATGCCGCAGCATTTGCGATTGCGACTGTGAATCTGACCGCACCGGACGCGCAGCCGCAAGCCCTGGTTATGGGCACCGTTTCATCCAATTATTTTCAGATTCTTGGATTGAAGGCGCAAGCCGGGCGTTTCTTCCAGCCCAACGCAAATGACCGGGCCTACGGTGCCAACGACGAGATTGTGCTCTCAGACGGGCTGTGGCGCGATCGCTTCAGCGGCGATCCAAATATCGTCGGCCGCGCTGTCTCAATCAATCGCCATGAGTTCACGGTGATCGGCGTGGCGCCGGCTCAGTTTGCCGGAATCTTCGGCGGAATCGCGGAGGCGGCGTGGATTCCTCTCTCCGGCCTGCGCGGTCTCTCCTCTGATCCGCCGCCCGATCCACTTCTTCACTACGGTCTGCAAGGTGTGGTCCGCCTTCGTCCCGGGGTGAGCAGTGCGTCGGCTGCGGCTGAGCTTCACGCGCTGGCCCGGAACTTTGCTCTTCAACAGCACGACGGCAAGTACAACGGGTGGGACTTGAATCTTCGGGATTCCTCCCATTTTCAGCGCGGATTGTTCGGCGTCATCGGCGAGCAGTTGCCGGTGCTGGTGGGCGCATCCACTCTGCTGATGGTGCTGGTATGCATCAATATTGCTTCGCTGCTTGGCCAGCACGCAGCACGCCGCCGGCGCGAGGTCGCCATCCGCGGCGCGCTGGGAGCCACACCGGCGCGCATTGCGAAGCAGGCTCTGGTCGAAACCGGCATGCTGGCTCTGACTGGCGCACTCGCAGGGTGGGCCGCAAGTACCGGCATGTCGCGGGCGCTTTATGTCTTGTTGCCCGATTATGGCGTGCCTCTAGCCTTTAACCTGCATAGCGACACGGGCATTCTGCTCTTCGTGACCGGGGTTGCCGTAGGAACCACGCTGATATGCGGCCTGTTTCCTCTGCGCCAGTCGCTGCGCATCTCACAGATCGACGCATTGCATGAGGGTGGTGCGGCAGTGGCCGGCGGTATGCGCAACAGGCTCGGCCAGCGCATCCTGCTCAGCCTGCAACTGGGCATTTGCTTTGTGGTGCTGGTCTGCTGTGGGCTACTTACGCGAACTGCGTTCAACATCTCCCATCGGGAAACGGGATTCGACCGCTCCAATTGCCTGACTGCGAGTATCGACCTATCCCGCTCTGGATATACCAAGGAGCGAGGACTCGCCTTGCAGGCTGCACTGCTTGATCGGGTGCGGACAATGCCCGGCGTCGCAGAAGCCACGCTGACTTCGCATCTGCCTATGGGCGACGACGGCGAGGGCAATACGCAGGATTTCAGTATTCCCGGATACGTTCCTGCCAAGGGCGAAGAGATGGCCGTCGTCACCGACTTCGAGGGCCCTGACTTTTTTCACACCATGGGCATTCCGGTGCAGCAGGGGCGCGAGTTCAGCAACAACGACAATTCCACTTCGCCGGATGTAGCGGTCGTCAACGAGACAATGGCGCGCCGTTATTGGCCCAAGGGCGACGCCGTCGGAAGCAGCGTGATAGTCAACAAACGTCCGCGGCGCATTGTGGGTGTGGTGCATGACTACGCCTACGCGGATCCTGAGAATGTGAGCCCCACGTCCTTGTTATTCCTGCCCCTGGCTCAAGACTATTGGGGCAACCCAACGGTGGCGCTGCGTACGCGCACGACCGCGTCCGGCCTGACAGTAGAACTGCGGCAGGCCGTTGCGAGCCTTGACGGCGCGCTGCCCCTCGAAAATGTACGGACGCTCGAACAGGTGACCGGTGTGCGCTATCAGTTTTCGCGCATCCCGGCCGAACTGCTGGGCGTGTACGCTTTATCGAGTGTGTTGGTGGCCATGCTGGGTCTCTACGCCGTCATGGCCTATTCAGTCATCGAACGGCATCGCGAGTTTGCCCTGCGCATCGCACTAGGCTCAACGCGCGCCGGAATCTTTGGCCTGGTTCTGAGCGGAAGCATATGGATTGCCGCGCTGGGGATGATCATGGGCTGCCTGGGGTCGGTTGCCGCCGTGCGCCTGCTGCGCTCCATGCTGTTTGGCGTGGCTCCCTTCGATGCAGCGATCTACTGTGCCGCGGCGGCGCTTCTGCTCCTCACGGTCTTTGCGTCGGGCCTTTTGCCCGCGCGCCGCGCCGCGTCCATCGAACCCATGCAGGCTTTGCGAAGCGAATAGCCCGAATCACCGAGGAGAGAAATAATGAGCGCAATCTTTCACGATCTGCACTACGCATTGCGCCAGTTGCGCAAGTCGCTGGGGTTCACGCTGACCGCGGTGCTTACGCTGGCCTTCGGCATTGGAGCCACGACCGCGATCTTCTCCATCGTGGAAGGCGTGCTGCTGCGGCCCTTGCCGTTTCCTCAGCAGGACAGGCTGGTAACTCTTGGCGATCGCATCGAAGGCGCTGACTTCGGCGGCGGCGGCGGCGAAGGCGGTTATACCGCCACCACGGCACCGGAAATTGGAGAATATTCGCGCGAAGCACGCGCCTTCTCTGCACTCGGCGCATACCAGCAAACCGGCTATGAACTCTCCGGCGCGGGCGAGCCGGCGCAGATCAACGGCGCTCGTCTCACGGCTGGCATCTTTCCGGTGCTGGAGATCTCCCCGCTCATGGGGCGGGTTTTCACGCAGCAGGAAGACGACGGGAAGGCGCAAGTTGCTCTACTGAGCTATGCGACCTGGCACAGCCGATTCCATGGCGATGCGAACATTCTCGGCCAGAAGATTCTGCTTGACCGCAAGCCTTATGAAATCGTCGGCGTCATGCCGCGCGACTTTGAGTTTCCTCTGGTTCCAGGCCAGGTGAACCGCAGCGAGCTTTGGGTGCCGATGAGCTTCTCCCAGGCAGAATTGGTTCAGGGAGCTGCGAGTTGGAACTATCAGATGGTCGGGCGGCTCAAGCCGGGCATGACACCCGCACAGGCGGAACAGGATGCCGAGCGGGTGTCGCAACAAATCATGCGCGGATTTCCCGCATTCATGGCCAGCCTGCGCATACACGCAGTGGTTCACCCGCTCGATGAGAGCACCGTGGGGCAGGCCAGGCCGCTCATCCGCATCATGTTTCTAGCCGTCGCGGTCGTGCTGTTTATCGCTTGCGCCAATCTCGCGGGGTTGTTGCTGGTGCGGGTGATCCGGCGCAGGCGCGAGATTGCAGTGCGCCTCGCGTTGGGCGCCAGCGCAATGGCCGTAATCCGCCAGAATTTGATTGAAGCACTGGCGCTCAGCATTTTCGGAGGGCTTCTCGGGTTGGGCCTGGCATCCGTTCTGTTGCGTGTAGGCATCAGCTTTTTGCCGGAGACGCTGCCGCGCATTAGTTCGATCGGCCTCGACTGGAAAGTCATGGCCTTTGCACTGCTGGTAGCTGTGATTACGGGGCTGCTGTGCGGCCTGGTCCCGGCTTTTGCAGCTTCACGCACCGGCGTCAACGAAGCCCTGAAGGAAGGCGGACGCACGGGGACGGCCGGCAGTGGCCATGCGCGCTTGCGTTCGGCGCTGGTCATCACCGAGATCGCTGTAGCGCTGGTCCTGCTCATTGCGTCAGGCTTGCTGCTGCGCAGCTTTGAGAAGGTCCGCTCGGTCGAAATGGGCTTTCGCACCGAACACACGTTGACGGCGGCGTATAGCTTACCGGAGCGACAATACTCGACCCAGGCCGCTATCGACGGCTTTAACGATGCGCTGCTGCGCAGACTGGAGCAACTGCCCGGAGTTGAGGCAGTTGGTGTAACCGCGCTGCTTCCGGACTCTGGAAACAACAGTTCCACGACGTTTATCGTGGAGGGCTATGTTCCACCCAAAGGCGCGGGGTTTAACCTCAGCTGGCCTTCTCCACTTCTCGGATCGTATTTCCGGGCCCAGGGGATTCCTCTGCTACGAGGACGCGACTTCACCAGTGCCGATCGCGTTGGCTCGCCGCTGGTGGTGATCGTGAACCACGCGCTGGCAGAGCATTACTGGCCCGGCCAGGACCCCATCGGGAAGCGCTTGCGCTGGGGCATGATGGAGACGCCTACGCCCTGGCTGTCGGTCGTGGGCGAGATCGCCGACATCAAGGAGACATCGCCCGATGCGCCGACCAGAGAACAGATTTTCCAACCCGTCAGCCAGAACATTGCATCTTTCGGCTCGCTTGCGCCGCCCGATTCCCTGGATGCCCAGGGGGGCTCGATCGTTTTGCGCACCACGCAGCCGCCAGAGCAGATGATCAGCGCTCTGCGCGCCACGGTTCGCGCCATCGACCCCCAACTTCCCCTCACACGGGTAGAATCCATGGACCAGATTGTGGCTGAAGGCCAGGCGCCGCGCCGCTTCAATACGGTGCTCATCTCCAGCTTTGCCGCGGCCGCTGTGCTGCTGGCGTTGCTTGGCATCTACAGCGTGATCTCTTTCTCCGCAGCGCTACGCACCCATGAGTTAGCGATTCGGTTGGCGCTCGGTTCGCAGCGTTCAAGCGTGCTGCGGCTGGTTCTTGTCTCCGGCGCCAAACTGGGTCTTGTGGGCTGCGGCATCGGGGCTGTGGCGTCTCTGTTTGCGACGCGCCTCTTGCGTTCAATGTTGTTTCAGGTCGATCCACTAGACCCCACGGTCCTGGTCCTGGCGGCAGTCTGCATCTTTTTGCTCGCGCTCGTGGCTTCACTCGTACCCGCGCGCCGTGCGGCCTCCATCGAACCCATGCAAGCGCTCAGAACCGAATAGCTACGCGAGACCGACCAGACAAGGGAGAGCAGAGGCGATGAATCAACTGCTTCAGGACGTTCGTTACGCAGTGCGCCAGTTGCGCAACTCGCCGGGGTTCGCGCTGACTGCCGTGTTCACGCTGGCGCTGGGTATCGGCGCCAACACTGCCATCTTTGTGCTGGTGAATACACTGATGCTGCGTCCGCTGCCCTTCAACAACGCGCAGGAACTGGTGTGGATTGCACCGCCTCCGGCCAAGTGCGGTTTCTCTTGCGAAACCTATTCGTCCGATGCCTTCGACGCGTTCCGCGCCCAGAGCCGGTCCTACCAGGACGTGACCGGCTACTTCGCCTTTTCCACGGCCGACAATGTGCGCCTGACAGGCCGTGGCGAGCCGGTGCCAGCCACGGGCATTGGCGTGATCGGCAACTTCTTTCAGGTTCTCGGTGTTCGCCCGGCCATGGGCCGCTTATTCACCACCGATGAAGCACGCCAAGGCGCGCGGCCGGTGGTTCTGCTTGCAGATGCCTACTGGAAGAGACAGTTTGCCTCAGACCCCGACATTGTAGGCAAGGCCATCGACTTGGACGGGCAGCAGGTGACGGTTGTGGGAGTGTTGCCCCGCAGCTTCGATTTTGGCGCGGTCTTTTCTCCCGGTGCTCGGGTCGATCTCTTCATGCCGTTTGACCTGGACAACGCGCGCGACTGGGGCAATATCGTTACCTTCATCGGCCGAATGAAGCCTGGTGTAAGCGTGGCTCAGGCGCAGGCCGAAGCGCGCCTGATTGCGCCGGGCCTATATTACAGGGTGAAATTTCCCGACTCGCGCGGGTCTTATAAAGACAAAGTCATTCCCGTTCCGTTGAAGGAGTATGTCAGCGGGAGGTTGCGCCGCTCGCTGGTCGTGTTGTGGGCCGCGGTAGGGATGATTCTGCTCATTGCGTGTGTCAATTTGTCGAACCTGCTGCTGGCCCGAGCCGCTGCACGCGGCAAAGAGTTTGCCATGCGCGGCGCTCTGGGAGCGAGCCGCGGCCGCATTGTGCGCCAACTGCTCACGGAGAGTCTGGTGCTTTCCTTTGCTGGCGCATTCTTCGGACTCGGGCTGGCCTACGGGATGGTGGCTTGGCTGGCGCGCCAGGGAGCAATCGCGCTGCCTCTGCTCAGCAGTCTGCGCATCGACGGCGCCGCATTGGGATGGACTGTGCTGGTCGCGGTGTGCGCCGCGATGTTCTTCGGCATTGTTCCCGGGCTAAGGATGGCTGATGGAAATCTGCACGAGGCGCTGAAGGACTCCGGCGCGGGCTCAGGCCAGAGCCGGAAACAGGGGCGCATCCGCAGTGTGCTGGTGGTATCTGAGGTAGCGCTGGCCTGCGTTCTGCTGGTGGGTGCGGGACTCTTGCTGCGCAGTTTCCTGCACGTGTTGGACGTTGACCTCGGCTTCCAGCCCGACCACGCCGCCGCGATCAAGGTGGATTATGACGACGGCAGTGGCAATCCGGGAGTGACACGTGAGGCCGCGACTGCGCAGCGAACCGCGATCTTTCAGCAGATCCTGAGCCGCGTAGGCGCTATCCCCGGCGTGGTTGCGGCGGGCATGGTGGATTTCCTGCCGCTGGAACAGAACCGCGCCTGGGGTTCGCTGACGCCGAAGGGCAGGACTTATCGCCCAGGGGAGTTACCCGATTCACTCGTCTACATGATTACCCCGGGCTATATGCGAGCCATGGGCATGAGGCTGCATGGCCGCGATTTCACGTGGGAGGACGGCCCCAAGGGAGAACAGGTCATCATCATTAACCAGACCGCCGCGCAATTTCTCTGGCCCGGCGGGGACGCGATAGGAAAGATTGCCTGGATCAATGGCACGGAAGAGCACATTGTGGGCGTGATCGACGACGTGCACGAAAGCAAGGTGGAAGGAGAGGCGGGCTGGCAGGTTTACTTCCCCCAGGCACAGCAGAACCCGGTTGCAGCCCAATTGGTGATTCGCACCAGCCTGCCGCCCGGAGCTTTGGCGGGCAGTGTGCTGCATGCGCTGCGCGACTTGAATCCCAAGCAACCCGCTGCGGAGTTCCGGCCCATCCGGCAAATCGTGGACCACGCCGTCTCGCCGCGCCGTTTTTTCATGATGCTGATTGCCGCGTTCGCTGCGCTCGGGCTGCTGTTGGCAGCACTGGGCATCTACGGTGTGATCTCTTATTCAGTCACGCGGCAGACGCAGGAGATCGGAATTCGCATGGCGCTGGGCGCTTCGCGGTCGAGCGTGGTGACCATGGTATTGCGCGTGACGCTATGGCAGACGCTTGCGGGGCTTGCGTTGGGTATTCCTGCGGCGCTCGCTGCAGGCCATTTGATGGCCAATCAACTCTATGCTGTGGGTGCTTACGATCCTGTGGTTCTTGCCGGCGCAACCATGGTGCTGGGTCTCTGCGCCGCAACTGCAGGCTTTATTCCCGCACGCCGTGCCGCATCCATTGATCCCATGCGGGCACTTAGAACCGATTAGCAAGGTGAACCAGGTCAGGCAACGGAGAACCAACTTGATGAACCAACTGCTTCAGGACGTTCGTTACGCATTGCGCCAATTGCGCAAGTCGCCGGGCTTTACGCTTACCGCGGTCATCACCCTGGCGCTCGGCATCGGAGCTAATACGGCCATCTTCACGCTGGTCCAAGGCGTCCTGCTTCGCTCGCTGCCAGTCGCAGATCCGTCGCGGCTCTATCGAATTGGTGACACGGACGATTGTTGCGTTGACGGCGGCTATCCGGGCGACGCCGGCGAGAACGGAGACTTCTCTATCTTCTCCACTGACCTTTTCCAATACCTGAAAAACTCGGCGCCGGAGTTTGAGCAGTTGGCCGCGGTGCAGGCCGGGGGGACGCCCGCGAGCGTACGGCGCGGAAATGCGCTGGCCAAGTCGATGCGGGGCGAATTCGTCACCGGCAACTACTTCACCATGCTCGGCATGGGCGCCTATGCGGGCCGCGTGTTTGCCGATAGCGACGATACGCCCAGCTCCGCTCCGACAACTGTGCTCAGTTACATGACGTGGCAGGGCGAGTTTGCTTCTGATCCGTCGATCGTCGGCTCCACTGTCTATATTGAGGCTCGACCTTTCACGGTCATCGGCATAGCGCCGCCCGGCTTCTTCGGCGACCGAGTCTCGGACAGTCCGCCCGATCTGTGGATGCCAATCCAGACCGAACCGTATGTTCGATCCGGAGGATACTCGGTGCTCCATCACGCAGAGGCTCACTGGCTGTATGCACTGGGGCGGGTGCGGGCGGGAACCAACGCGGGGGCATTGCAAAGCAAGCTGTCGGTAGCGTTGCGCCAATGGCTCTATTCGCGCTCCACATTTACCTCCAACGGCGGCGCATCCCTGATTCCCCGGCAGCATGTGGTTCTGACACCGGGCGGCGGCGGCATTCAGAGCTTGCAACAGGAGACTGGAAAAGGCCTGAACATGCTGATGATCCTTTCCAGCGTGGTGTTGCTGATTGCCTGCGCCAACATCGCCAACCTGATGCTGGCCCGCGCCACCACGCGGCGCGCGGAACTGGCGGTGCGCATGGCCATGGGGGCCGGGCGCCGCCGTGTAATAGGCCAGATCATTACGGAGAGCGTGCTTTTGAGTTGCATTGGCGGACTTGCGGGCCTTGGCGTTGCCTATGCCGGATCGCGCACGATTCTTGCACTGGCATTTCCCGACGCACGCAACCTGCCCATCGATGCCAGTCCGTCATTACCTATTCTCGGGTTCGCCTTTATGGTTTCGCTGCTGACGGGCATCTTATTTGGCGCGGGGCCGGCGTGGCTTTCGTCGCATACGCAGCCGGCCGAGGCATTGCGCGGCGTCAATCGCTCGACGCGCGACCGCTCATCGCTTCCGCAAAAGGCGCTGGTCGTTTTCCAGGCCGCGCTTTCGCTGATGCTGCTGGCCGGAGCTATTCTGATGTCGAAGACACTAGCCAACCTGGAACACCAGAACTTCGGCATCGCCACGACCAACCGCTATGTTCTTCACTTCGATCCGGCGGGGGCCGGATACACCATCGATCGCGTCCCCGGACTCTACCGGCAGATCGAAGATCGCTTTAACGCCCTGCCTGGAGTCACTGCTTTCGGGCTGGCGCTGTATAGCCCGCTTGAAGGTGATAACTGGAGCGAATGTGTAATCCAGCAGGGACATCCCGCGCCGGGACCGAATAGCGATTGTGGGGCCACATGGGATCGCGTCAGCACGTACTTCCTCGATGCCATCGGCGTGCCCATGGTGCGCGGCCGGGGATTCACGGAGCAGGACACACAAGCGTCGCCGCAGGTGGCCGTGGTCAACGAGACCTTCGCGAAGAGATTTTTCCCCAACCAGGACGCGGTGGGCCAGCATTTTGGCATCGATATGCCGCAGTACTCAAGCAGCTTTCAAATAGCGGGCGTCTTTAAGGATTTCAAAATGAACAACCCGCGCGATCCTGTACGCCCGGTCTTCCTGCGACCGTTGGCCCAGCGATTCACCGGCTACAAAGAATCGGAAATGAATGCGGGCGAAGTGCAGTCGATGTTTATGAACGCCATGGTTCTAACCTTCAACCGGCCTCAGCAAAATGCGGATGCGTTGATTCGTCAAACGCTGGCCGGCGTCGACCCTGCGCTCACCGTCAGGGACCTTCGCACACTCGATGCGCAGGTGGCCGGCAACTTCAACCAGGACCGCCTGATTGCACGACTGACGAGCCTCTTCGGCATGCTGGCGCTGATTCTCGCTTCTGTCGGCCTCTACGGGGTCATGTCCTACTTCGTCGCGCGCCGTACCAGCGAAATCGGCATCCGTATGGCGCTGGGCGCGACGCGGACGAGCGTGGTGGCAATGGTGATGCGCGGCGCAATGTGGCAGATTCTCATCGGACTGGGCCTGGGCATTCCGGCCGCGCTGGTTGCGGGGCACATGATGGCGAGCCAACTCTACGGCGTAAAAGGCTTCGATCCGATGGCCTTGGCCGGTGCAACCCTGGTGCTCGGCCTCTGCGCCACCGTCGCGGGCTTTATCCCCGCCCGCCGCGCAGCTTCAATCGAACCCATGCAAGCACTGCGCACTGAATAAGGAGACGGAAAGTTGAACACGTTGCTCCAGGACGCTCGCTACGCGCTTCGCCAATTGCGCAAGTCGCCGGCTTTTACGCTCACCGTCGTTGTTACGCTGGCCTTGGGTATCGGCGCGAACGCCGCCGTGTTCACGCTCTTCGACCAAGTGCTGCTGCGCATGTTGCCGGTTGAAAAGCCGAAGGAACTGGTGCGTTTTGAGTGGACCGGAACGTTTTCAGGCTCTGCCAGCAGTTTTGGCGGAGACTCAAGAAACTACTTTTCCTATCCGATGTATAAGGACCTGCGCGACCAGAACCAGGCATTCGCCGGAATGCTGGCAGCCGACAAGACCCAGGTGGGCGTGTCGTGGCACAACCAGGCCGAGAACAAAGACGCGGAAATCGTTACCGGCAACTACTTCCAATTGCTGGGCCTCAGGCCCTCGCTTGGACGGCTGTTGACCCAGACCGACGATACGGCCAAGAACGCCAACCCCGTGGTCGTGCTCAGCTACGACTACTGGCATGCCCGCTTTGCAGCATCGCGCGATGTCGTGGGCCAGACGGTGCTCATCAACGGCCATCCCTTCACGATTCTCGGTGTGGCGCCGCAGAACTTCTCCTCCGCCATCGGGGGATACCGCCCCGGATTGTTCATTCCCATCAGCATGGTCGAAGTTGCCATGCCCGGCGCGGTGCCCGATGACAGCCTGAACAATCACCAGACCATCTGGCTGACCCTGGTGGCACGGCTCAAGCCGGGCATGACCATGCCCAAAGCCGAAGCTAGCCTTGGGCCGCTGTGGCACAGCCTGCGTGCACATGAACTGACTCTCTACAAGTCGGCTTCCGAGCGATTCAAGAAAGGCTTTCTCGACGGTTCGCGCCTACAGGTCAAGGACGATTCGACGGGCTTTTCACCGGATCGTGCCGAGTTGAAGACGCCGCTCATCATTCTCATGAGCATGGCATGCCTGCTGGTGACCATGTGCGCCATCAATGTGGCCACCCTGCTGCTGATTCGCGCCGCAAGCCGCGCGCGCGAAATGTCAATGCGCTATGCACTGGGCGCAAAGCGAAGCCGCATCGTTTCACAGTTACTGGTCGAAGGTGGCTTGCTCGGCGCGGCTGGAGCCGTTGCCGGACTTGCCCTTGCGCCCACGGTCGCCGCCTTCCTGGTGCGCCTGATGACGAACTCAGACCCCGGCAGCGAGCCTTACTCCGCCTCGGTCGACGGGCGTGTGCTGATGTTTACGGTGGGAATCTCTTTCGTAACCAGTCTGTTCTTCAGCATCGCTCCCGCGCTTCATTTCCTGCGTCCTGACCTGGCGCAGGCGCTCCGCCAGAATACTGGAACTGCATCCAAAGGCTCGCAGCGCTTTCGCAAGCTGGCTGTGGGTGCACAGATCGCGCTCAGCGTATTGCTGCTGGGCGGTGCAGGCCTGTTTGTGCGCACACTTGAAAACCTGCGCCACCAGCCGGTCGGTTTCGAGACTGCGAATCTCGCTACCTTTTCCCTTGACCCAACCAGTTCCGGTTACGGCTCAGATCGCGCGATGCAAATTGAAATCAGCGCGCTGGATGCGCTGCGCCGGATTCCTGGCGTATCAAACGCTGCCGCAACTACCGACCCCGAACTGATGGGAAACACGTCCAGATCCAGCTTCATAATTCAGGGCTATAAGCCGGCTGAAGACGAACACTTGCACTTTGAATTTGAGTGGATCACTGCCGGTTACTTTGCCACGCTGCGGCAGCCTCTGCTGGCGGGCAGGGAGTTCACGTCTTCGGACGCGGAGGCAGCGCCGAAGGTTGCGGTCGTCAACCTGTCCCTTGCCAAGCGTTTCTACGGTTCGGCGCAGAACGCATTAGGCCGCGCTTTGGGTGAAGGCGGAGACGACGGATCAAAGCCCGACACCACCATCGTCGGCGTTGTGGGCGACGTGAAACACGCCAATCTACGCACCGACATTGGCCCTGCGGTTTACAGGCCTTATCAGCAGCAAAAGCATCCCGGTGGCGCCGAGTTCTACGTGCGCACCGTGCAGCCGCCGGAGACCGTGGAAGCGGCCATCCGGCAGACGATTCATCAGCTCGACGCCACATTGGTCGTCGATGGCCTGCGCACCATGGAGCAGCAGGTAGACGCCCGCGCCGCCGACGTGCGGGCTCTGGCCTTTTTGTCCATCGGCTTTTCAGTGCTGGCTATGGTGTTGGCCGCTGTGGGGCTCTATGGTGTGTTGGCCTACTCCACTGAGCAGCGCACTCGCGAGATTGGCGTACGGCTGGCGCTGGGCGCGCAACGATCGAGCGTAGTGGTGCTGGTGGTTCGTGAGATGACCATCATCGCCGGGATCGCCACAGTGATTGCACTGCCGTCCGTTGTGGCCCTGGCTCGTCTCTTCCGCAGCCAACTCTACGGTGTAGCTGCATTCGATCCTGTTACTCTCGCCGCGGCGGTGATTTTGACCGCTTTGATGGTTGGCCTGGCCGCGGCATTACCGGCGCGGCGCGCCGCATCCGTCGAGCCGATGCAAGCGCTGCGCACCGAGTAACTAACCGATTAACCAGTTATTGAAACGGAGTAACTCAACATCATGATCGAACTGAAAAATGTAGAACGCAGTTACAAAGCCGGGCACACTGAAACCTGGGTGCTGCGCCGCATCGGGCTCACCATTCGGGAGGGCGAATTCGTTACCGTGATGGGACCGTCGGGAGCAGGGAAGTCATCGCTGCTGAACGTGCTGGCTCTGCTGGATGACGGCTGGCTGGGCGAGTATTGGTTTGGCGAGACGCCGGTGCACACGCTCAACCGCAGGCAGCGCGCCGATCTCGCACGCCAGCGCATCGGAATGGTCTTCCAGAGCTATCACTTGCTCGACGACCTTACCGTGGCCGAGAACATCGACCTGCCGCTCAGTTACAAGAACCTGCCGGCGAAAGAACGGCAGGGCATGGTGGCCGACATTCTCGATCGCTTTCAAATTGTGGCAAAAAAAGATCTGTTTCCCAATCAGCTTTCGGGAGGACAGCAGCAACTGGTGGGCGTCGCGCGCGCCGTGGTTCACGCTCCCGCGTTGCTGCTGGCCGATGAGCCCACCGGCAATCTGCACTCCACGCAGGCCCGCGAGATCATGGAACTCTTTTGCGAACTTAACCGCCAGGGCACGACCATTGTGCAGGTTACGCACTCTGAGGAAAACGCGCGCTACGGCAAGCGCATCCTCGAACTACGCGATGGGTGGCTCACGCGCGACGAAGCCGTGCCGGCCAGGACAACGGAGGACGCACGGTGAGCTATTTGAATACACATTCAGCGAGACGAATTCAAGCCTGGACTGCAGTTTTCCTGTTGCAGGCGAATATGGCTCTTGCTGTGGAACCCGTTTCCTCAGCCGCATCTGCCCAGGCGCCCGCGACCGCATCCGCGGAAGCTCCGCAAAACTTCGTTCCCTTTCAACAGTTGCTGCGCCCGTCCCGCAATCCGGTCGATGCGTATCGCGGAAAGTCCGTAGCGCCGCCCAGCTTGGCGAACTCCGTTCGGCTCTCTTCTCTTATCCGCGAGGGGAAGCTATATCTGTCATTGCACGACGCCATCGATCTGGCGCTTGAGAACAACCTAGACCTGGTTATCTCGCGCTATAACTTGCCCATTGCGCAAATGGACATCCTGCGTACCCAGGCCGGGAGCTACCCGCGCGGAGTCAATACGGGCGTAATCTCCGGAACGCCCGGTGGCGCGGGACTCAGCAGCGCTTTTGCAGGCGGCAATGGCGGCGGCGCAGGCGGTACTTCAAGCGGTGCGGGCGGCGCGGGTGCGGGCAGTTCCGGTCTCGTTCAGTCCACCCTGGGCACGGGCACCACGGTCAATACCTATGATCCCTATATCCAGGCGCAGACCTATGTGGATCACACCACGCAATTGTTGCCCAACCAGACACTCTACGGAGTGCCCGTGATCCACCTCAACACCATCCTGGGCAATTTGACCTATCAGCAGGCGTTTCCTACTGGGGCAGCCATCCAGGTGATGTTCAACAACAACCGACAAACCACCAACAGCCCCAATAACACTCTGAATCCACAGCTCAACTCGTATTTCGAGTTCTATGCGCAGCAGCAGTTGCTGGCAGGCTTGGGCTTTGGCCCCAACCTTCGCTATTTGCGGATCGCCAAGACCAACCAGAAAGTTGGCGACATCGCCTTCAAGGCGCAGGTTATTGCCACCGTGACCCAGATCGCCAACCTGTACTGGGACCTGGTGAGCGC
>PLSM01000174.1 GCA_003165075.1 Acidobacteriaceae bacterium
TTGCGATGAATCGGCAAAACAATATTGGATTGACTTTCTCAGCAAGTATCGGCCGGAGAAGAGCGACGATGGCATCGAGCTTGGGATCGGCAGCGCGTGTGAGCCGCTCGGCCTGCTGAATCAAAGCACGCAGTTGAGCGTCGTCAGCAACGATCGAAGCGGGTTCGACATCGAGGCCGTCCGCTTCGTCTTCATCGCACAATTGTTCTTCGAGAACATCCACATCATTGAGGCGAGTGCGGAGCGCGCTCAGGGCGGCAGAAGGAGAGGATCCGACGCAGCGCATAAGCGCCAGGGTACTCCAGAACGCAAGCCTGCGACTGTGCTGATCCTCGCCGGCGCCTTCGACAACCCCAAGGCAGTAATCGAGTACCGCATCATGGAAGGCTTGGTGGTCACCGTTGAACCGATAAACTTCCTCTCTGCTCAGATGCTTCGGAAACGAGCGTTCCTCGCCCCACTCGCGCCCGGTGATGTCAATGCGCCTGCGCTGGACGAAGTGCCGAGCCAAGCGCCTGCGGCCGACTTCATCTTCGAGGGAGCCACTTGAGAATTCAGAATTCACCAGTCCTAGCAATCGGTCAAAGGCGTCTTCGTCGCCACTGTGAGGCGTGGCGGTCAGTAATAGCAAGTGGCGCTGCTCGTCGTCAGCGAGCCTCTTCAGAAGTTCAAACCTCTGCTGGCGTCCCAAATGTGTTCCTACACAGGCATGTGCCTCGTCTACGATGACGAACTGGGGGCAAGCGCGTGCGAAACTCTCGCGGCGCTTCTCGGCCTTTATATAGTCAAGGCTAACAACGGTATACGGGTGCGCCCCAAACAGCGTCTGCGATGCTGCGAGTGTTCGTTCAAGTCGAGCGGCCGACGAGGAAGTGATAGCAACGGCATCAATGTCGAACTTGGCACGAAGCTCCGTCGTCCACTGATCGACAAGTTGCGGCGGACAAAGGATCGCGAAGCTATCCACTTCGCCACGGTCGATCAACTCACGCAATATCAGGCCGGCCTCAATGGTCTTTCCAATTCCGACGTCATCGGCAATCATCAACCGCACAGTGGCAAGGCGGAGGGCCATGAGCAGAGGGACCAATTGATAGGCTCGGGGCTCGAAGGCTACCCGAGAGGCAGAGCGGAATGGTCCCGCACCGCGGCGCAGCGAAAGCCGCAAAGCCTCTGCGAGAAGGCGGCCAGCATCCTGGGTTGCCAGGTCCTCCAGTTTCGGAAGATCAAATCGCGCAGGCACGACAGGTTCGGACTCAAGCGCGGGGTCAAGCAGTTGGATATCAGATTCGCTGCCGGTCAGCGGCCGGAGACAAAGCAAGCCTGGATATGCAGATGGAAGAGATACCCATTCCCGTCCGCGTGCTTGCACCAAATCTCCAGGAGCAAAGGCTGCGGTCATAGCGGGTCTCCTAACAGTTTGGCCAACTGGGCAGGCGTTTCGGTAGGAACTTCCTTCGGAAGGATAAAGACGGTGAACGCCATAGATTCGAGATGGGCAACCAACTCGGAAGAAGCACCATCTGGCACAGCTACGACACGATGCTCCCGCCACACCAACGGGAGTTCCACGACATCGACGCTCAAGGGCTTGTCGGAAGGCTTGGCTAGTCCCCATGCCTCAATCGCTTCAACCCAGGGTTTCAGCCCGGCCGGTGGTTCATGCAGTCTCTCCTCAGTATGGACAGTTGAAGCAGCAAGCCTTAGAAGCAAACGGCAAGCTTCGGAGTCGGTTCGATCAATGCATTCATGGTCGGGCTGATTGTAATAAGACAGAAGGCAACGATAGCAGCCCTTCACGCACCTTGCATCTGAATCGGTCGTCAATTGGCTGGGATCTTGAGTTGCGATTGCTGAATCAAGATTCTCGTAATGCATAAGCTCCAGGGCCGCTCTTGCGACCTCGGCAAGCTTGTCCGGCTCCTGAATGACCCTGCTCAGTACACCTGCGCCGCCTTCAGTGGCCTCGTAAACAAGGATCGCATTTCTGCGGTCTCGGGATGGAACCGGCTCAGTGTAAGTCTCTCCCTCTTCCAACTGAAAGGTAAGTTCCAAGCCACGGAGGAGCGCATGCTGCAGGGTAGCTGCGGTGACCTCACTCGGGCGGGTATCCGGAAAACGCAAAAGGACTGCGTTTTTGTTGTCCTGAACGATCGGGACAATCCTCTGTGGTGGCGCTACTTCGGGGTCAACTTCTCCGTTCTCGGCCTCATCTTCCCCTTTGGTCCAACGACCATTTGAGGTATTGATGAAGAACCCCAATAGACTCCGTTCCTTGCGCCGCCGCAGACCTTTATTGATCCGGCTGATCAGTGCTCCGGGAGCGTAATCGAGAAGCAGCGTTGGTTTATCGTTCAATTTGGCGCAAGCCGAGAGGACATCAAGCGTTCCCTCGCGGATGGACCACGAAAAAACGGTTTGAATCTCAAATCCCTGCCGCTGCCGGTCCTCGTCGTTCGAGGTTATTCGCAGAGCCGCCTGAGTCTCCACATTATCAATTCTCAAAATGTCGCGAATTGGATCGACTCCGGATAGGCTGGCACTGCAACTGACACACCGCTCAACTTCTACTTCATGAGCCGCACCGCATTGATCGCAGACAAACAGGGTTTCCGTGGGAATCCTTCCGGCATCTTCCAGTTGGCGTCCCGGCGGCAACTTTGCCTTTGTGACCCTGTATGCGCGTCCCTCATGGTAGATGAGGCTTCTCGGTCCAAACTCTGCAATTGCTAAGAATCTGGCTCTTTGCAAGTAAGTGGCCTTGCTGGCGCCAGCTCCAGCCGGCACGTACGCATAGAGTGGCAACCGCGGGAAATTGTAGCCGGGTAAGAATCCTTCCGTTGCCAGATAACGGTATGTATAAAAGTCGGATCCAGTGGACGAAGTGCCGCGCTCCAGCAGGGCAATCTGCTCGTTTGCCTGTAGTTGCTCGGAGCGCACCTCTCGCCGCTCCTGTGCGGACAATCCCCGCATTTCTGAACGCCTGTTGGCTTCTGTAAGCTGCCGCCGTGCACTTTCATAAAGCTGTCGCCAGCGTGAAAACGCCCGGTCAAAACGCTCTGCAGCATGTTCGCTGACCGCTGCTGCAAACGCATCCCGGTCAGCGGCCCAAGGCGCCTTATCTGCTGGAAGCTCATTGGCAACACTCGCGAGGACCCGAAGCATGCCTGCTGCTGCGTGCTTGGTCAGTGTCGGTGCCTTGATTGCATTCATCAATTCCTTGACGAGTGGAAGCCCATCCTGTTCAAGGTCTAGGACATGAGGAATGTCCGGCTTCAGTTCCTGGCGGGACTCAGCAAGCCAGACCGCATGAAGATGGGATTCGATCAGGTCGCGATTGGCCAGTTCCAAAGAAGGCGCCCTCACAATTCCGGCGACCATTTCCTGTGGTTTTGAGAAGTAGTGCTGATCATGTGGGCTCTGGGCGGCGCAGTAGGAAATCACTAACGCAGCTTGCCCCGATCTTCCAGCACGCCCAGAACGCTGTGCATAGTTGGCCGGCGTAGGCGGAACATTGCGCAGGTAGACCGTATTTAGCGCGGAAATGTCTACCCCCAACTCCATGGTCGGCGAGCAGAACAGTACGGGAAGAAATGAATTGGTCTCCTCCGGCAGCCATTTCTTAGGCGTTTCGTTGAGCTCTTTGCGGTCATCGGCACCAAAACGAAATCTGAATTCTCGCCACTGGCGGCGTTCCTGGTCCACTTGAGCAGTATGCTCTCGCCCTTCGAAGCCAAATAGCCCCTCCCCGCCCCTCTCCAACATCTCGGCCAGGGCTTCGTAAAGCTGGACGAAGTACCGATTTCCAGAAGATTCCTCACCTGAGATTGGCCCAGCAACAAGCCGTACCGCGCCAGCATTGAGTTGCCACCCTTCAACATCGAAGCTGGTTCCAACGCGTCGGACGTATCCGTACCTCTCAGCGGCGGAGAGCATAGCATTGAGAGTCGGGGTGTACTCGTTCGCTGCGAGTCGGCGATTCCATATGTTGGCGCTCCTTATTTGGCGCGCCATATTGCTGCTTGGACCAGCCTTCACAATCAGCGCATCATCGCGAACACCCGCCTGTACAGGAGTGAGAATGAGAGCTGCGGCTCTGCGAAGATCTTCGCGCAGAGGAACGCTCCATGGTTCCCGCAGGTGCTGCTGAGATGCTATTGCAAGTGTCTCGATACTGGTTTGTTGTAGAGCCTCAGTCGTAACTGCCAAACCCCGGCGCAGGATGTCGAAAAGGCAACGGAATGCCCTTTCTAGTGCCTCTTGCGAAGCTTCACGCAATGGAAGCGGAGCACCCTCGAACAGATCCCGTTGCGAGATGAATTCATCAAGTCCAGGATAGTTTGCCTTGACCAGGCCCAGTTCCTCAAGATTTGGGTTGGTGTACCGCCAGCCTCGACGCTGGTCAGCCCAGATCCGATGAGTCAGGACCAGACCGATCGTTCGCTCCGCCTCTATTTGGCGCATTCCGATCCCATCAGGATCGGCCATCCATTCCTTGCGCCTCTCTCTATTGGAAGCAATGAACCCCAACTTCTGCCGTACACGAGTGCCGAAATCTTCCTGAGCAAGACCTTCGGGGCCAGCGGACCTGGCCGCAGCAAGAATGGCGCCACGTAATAAGGAGACGAACAGGAAGTCATTGAAATGACCTGCTTGCAATGCTGCATCCTGACGATTGTCAGTGAAGGCCAGGAGCTTGCGCCTGTCCATTTGAATGTTGCGCGCGGGCTCATTCATCCAGCGAAGTGCGCTTGAAGCAAGAACTGTTGTAGCTGAGCTACGGCCCTCGGCTGACAGGCCAGCCAGTTTGTTTATTTCCCGGGCTTGCGATGCAGGCTGGTCTTTGCATGCCGGGCAGAAGCGAAACTTGCCCGGAATAAACCATGCCGAAATCCCATTTCCGCCAATGGCGCCAGAGGCATCAACTGTGATTGCTTCAAGCTGGAAATTCCTCTTGTCTGTGCGAATTCTATCTACACCACCTCGCGATTCACGCCACTCCTCGGGATAGTCCTCCGGATTTCCGGCGAACTGAAAATCCTCGTCATTCTTTCGAAGCGGGACTATGTACCCGGCACGCATGTCTGGATCCGTATCGTCCAAGGGGCTTTCATCAATCGCGCGGGGTATGGCTCGCTCAGTGCCAACTTCTTTGATTAGAGAGACTGGATGCAACTCCTGCCCGCACCGGCGGCAAAAGAACATCGAATACAGCCGGGCGTCCGGAAGGTCGGGGTCAAACCTCTGCCCGTCGAGAGTAACCTGCCGTTTCCCCTCCCCCAGCAAAGTCGCATAGACCTGGCCTGCACCCGATACGAACCGATGGAGTTTGAAGGCAAGGAACGCGCGATTTCCGCTCCCTCCTCTTTGAGAAGCGGGCTGGCTCATGAGAGTGAGCATGGCCTGAATCTGAGATTTACAAACTGCCGGGTCCCTTTCAGTGA
>PLSM01000013.1 GCA_003165075.1 Acidobacteriaceae bacterium
CGCTATTTCAGGATCGACTATTCTAGGGCGTTTTCAATTCGAGTGTGAACACAACTCTGGATGCCCCTCGATAATGAGGAAGGCTCTGTCAGGGCACACCTCAGAGGACGCGCGGTGTGAAAAAAGTCACAGCGCCGTGGGCAACAGGGCGCTCCCTGCACGAAGTGCCCGTCGCAGCATCTGCCGGGAGCTGCGCCTAGGGGAACACGATCACGGCGTGGCCGCAATATCCGCCACCGTGCATCATGGGACGCAGCGAAGTCGAGGGTCCCGCCGCGTTCTTTCTCGGCAAAGGATAATCCAGCGCCAGGTCCAGTCCTGCCAGGTTGGCCATGGCTAGAATCGCTGCCCGCTCATGCTGCAGTGTGGGAATGTACTGAATCTCGTCTTCGAAGATCAGCGAGCCGTTGCCATCCCAGGGCACGGGCAACAGTCCCTGCACATTGGCTGGCGCGCCGCACAGTTGCACCCCGCTCACCCCGCGGAAACTAAGCCTCTGTGTTGACGAGACGCTGCCGGTGGGCGCGTCCTGGCCGCTGAAGCAATGCACAATCGTACCCGCGGGACCGGCCACCTCAGGATCGATGGTGCCGCTCGATGTCCACGCATCGGGGCCCGCGGAAATAGAGACCATCAAATCCCAGTTGCTGCCGATGGGACGTGCATGAGCCAGGCAATGATTGACCGCGGTGTTGATGGCGCCGATGTTCATTCCGGCCTGGGGGCCTGGGCCGCGCTGGATGTCGAGCGTGTGGCCGTGCGGGTCGAGCATGTAGAAGCCCGACGAGTCGGGCCAGGGATTGGGGTTGAGTACGTTGGTAAATGTCACTCCCTGGGGATGGCCACAGGCCGGCGAGTAGACCTCCACGCCAGTGATATGGCCGTTCGCATCCACCGCGGGCACAATCACCCAGGTTCCGTCGAATACGACATCGAGCTGTGAAGCGCCTGCCGGAGAATTACCTGTTGCTGTCATGAAAGACCTCGCGCAAATCGGTGTTGCCCACACCGGAGGCATAGTAAGCCGCCCAGTAATAGGGGTGCCGGTATCGAGCATCGCGGATAAGGGATTGCCGCGCTGCGGTAAGTGCCTGCGAAACGCTAAGCCCATCAGCAAGGCCATGATAAAAAACATCCATCATGGGGACCGCCGAGGCCGAATCGATCTGCCACCGCGTGGCGACCACCTCCGGCACTCCCAGCGAGGCCAGCGTGTTCACTATATCTCCCATACCGTGATTCCAGCCCGCTTCCCTTTTTCCGGTCGAACATGCAGAGAAGACAACGAGGCGGGCGCCGCGAGGAGGATGCTTGCGCAGCATCTCGCTGTTCAAAAAGGCCGTATCGGCGCCCGTTCCGCCGGCGCCCGTTCGTGCAGGCGCAAGCAGCAGCCGCGTGTCGCCGTCCTGCTGTATCGTGTGACCGGCAAAATGAATCGTCGCCGCAGTTTCGAGGAGCGCAATGACCTGGGCCTGGGTCGCCTGGGCGCCCAGCAGCAGGGTCGAGTTCTGCGCTAAATGCGCCACTGCTCTTGCTTCGTTCAGAACCTCGGGAAGCATAGGGCTGGTTCCCATCGCAAATGACGCGCCCACTATGAGCGAGCCTTCCTTGCCTGCAGGTGAGGTGCTCAACGCAGCCGTGTTGAGCCTGTGCACGAGCAGCAGGGAAGGTTCTTCTTCGATATCGAACCGCAGCCCTATGGGTCCATTCGCAGTTTCCACTGCGGCCCAGGGCAAATTGCCCAGCGCCGGGTCTGTCTCCAGCAACAGTTGGCTGCCCGCCGCAGGTGTCTGTCGCAGGCCTCCCAGAAGCAGATCACCCACTCGCCGGGCTGCGGCGTCAACGGAGTCCTGCGAGGTCGCGGGCGAACTGACCGTACGTTCCAGCCGCGCCGCCGCCGCAGTCAACTCTTCCTTGCCGATGGGAACGGTGCTCCAGCTCACCCCTTGCGCGGTGCCCCGGTAGACCAGGGTGCGGTCCAGCAACGCCACTTGTCCCAGCAGCCGGTCGTTGCCCAGGCGCCCCAGCTCGCTCATCAGTTGCGGCTTCAGGCAGTCCAGGCTCATGTCCGCGCAAACTGGCACAGGCCTTCCCAGAATCCTCAGCCGGTACCTCTCCCACAAAGCCAAGACGTCTTCGCCGGAACGCCCCTCCGCCAGCCAGATGCCTGCCAGCACCGCGTAGAGGTCCCGATTCTGCTGGGCGAAGATAATGTTTTCCCTACCCACTTTGCGGGCCTGGCGCTCCTCCTCCAGTACCGCGTCCCGCAGCATCGGCTCGGCCGCTTCCGGATGGCCCCGCGCCAGTTCCAGCTGCCCTCGTGCCGCAGCATAAGTCCTTTGGTAGTACGAATCGTCTTCGCCCGTCATGCGCCCGCGCGCCGTGTCCAGGGCGGCTGCTGCTGAAGCCAGATCTTCGCGGGCAAGATAGAGGTTGGCCATGGCCACCTCGCTGTCGGCAACAAAGGCCTGGACCGGCTTCTTGTCCGATGGATCGTCCAGCTCGTTTTGCACCTTGCTGAGCTCTCTCTGTGCCTCAGGAATGAACCCGGCGCGAATCGCAGCGATGGCTAGATCGAAGCGTTGCGAGGGAATCAGATCGCGGCTCGGGGTCAGTTCAAGAAGCCCCATCACCTCCCTCTGCAGCAGAAAAGCAAGATGCACCCTGGGAGTGGACTTCTCCACCTCCGCCAGGCCGGCCATGATGGTATAGGCCCGGAACGGCGGGAAATCTCCGCCGTAAAACCCGTGAATGGTGGTCTCGTAAATTCGCCACGCATCTTCGGTATCTCCCGACTCGACCGCCGCGCCGCCCATCATATTCCTGGCCCGCATGGCGAGAATTGCGTAATGGTGTTCCTGCGCAAGGTCTCTCGCGCGCGAGAAGGAAGGGCTGTTGTTGGTGGCGGCTCCGGGACCGCTATCGCAAATGCCATCCTCGATCAAGTCGTGGGCGTGGATCCAGGCGAACTGCGGGCTGTGATTCAGCAGCGGGTGCGCCGCCTGGTAGCAACTCGACATTTGCGACAAGCGTTGCAATGCGTAAGCCCGCTCCAGCTCGGCGCGATCCGCTCCAGCGGCGCTGCCCAGGTGGTGAAATATCTCGCCTGCCTCCACCGCCCACCGCCGCGCGCTGGAGTAATCGCCCTGTGTGTCCGCGTCCATGGCTCTGCCCAGCGCATGCGCGGCCTGCGCAAATTGGTCGCTTGTGAGGGATGAATCGGGGGGAAGAAACTCGGTGAGCCAGGAATCCAGGTGGTTGCGTTCAAGTGAGGTAGCCAGAGAGTGGAGCAGGGTGCGTGCGGCGAGACAGTTGTCAGTGCACGGAGAACCACGAGAGCGGTCTACGGGAAGTGGATAGGCGAAGTCGAGCAGCCGGGGTAACAGTGTGGTTGAGAATTCTTCGTCGATGGCGGCCAGCTCTGCGTCATCCGCGGCCAGCGTGCGCATCGCCGCGGGACTGGCCAGATGCTGTTCCATCCGGCTTTGGTGGGACTTGATTTGATTCAGTTTTTCTTCCAGCGCTTTGAGCCTGCGGCGGCCTTCTTCCTGCCAGCGCGGATCGCGCTCAAAGTTCAGATAGCGATTCCAGGTTTCGACCGCGTTCATCACCTGGCCGCGGTCTTCCATTACCAGGGCCTCATTGAACAGCACCACGGAGTCACCGGGAGCCATCTCGTCGGCGCGGCGCAGGTAGTCCAAGGCTGTGGCGCGATCATTCTCGCTGCCGGTCGCCGTCCCGCGCTCAAAGTAGGCTGAAGCGTCATCGACCAGCACGCTGGGGCTCTCCGGTCCACCCGCCAGCAGGCGATCCAGAATATCGATCGCTGGGTCATATTTTTCCTCCAGCACATCCGCACGGGCCTCCAACTGCAACCAGTGCGGGTCTTCCGGGGTTCGCTCAAGCTGGTGTTCAATCCGTGCGCGCGCATCCAGCAGGCGGGCCGGCTCGCGCGCCGTCGCACCTCCGCGCAGATGCGCTTCCGGAGCCACTTCCGCAAAAGCCGCACCGGGGATGCGCAGGTCAAACGTGCGCGAGTGGGAGTAAGCCTCGGCCAGCAGTCTCTCCGGGGTGGTTTCGTATTGCCACCAAAAGGCAAGCCCGGCAACCAGCAGCAGAGTGGCCGCCACCGCCGCTCCTGTCCACAGAAAAAGCCCATGCATCCGTTTGCGTGCCGCCTGGTGCGGAGTGTGTGCCAATTCGACGGCCAGCCGGTGCTGCCACTGCGGCGACAGCGAGGCCATCCCGTCAAGTTCTCCGGCTTCATCCCGGGCGGCACTCGGTGAGAGTGTTGTCCGGCACAGGCGCAGCCGCTCTACACAACCAGCGCACAGCGCCGCGTGAGCCAGCAGCGCATCGGCTTCTGCCCCGGGCATCTCTCCGCCGGCCAGCCGCAGCCACGCCTCCGGCTCCGGGCAGTCACCCGCGCCTGGTTTGGGGGCACCGTCGCTCTCCTCGGGCCACCCTGTGCTTCGAGACGAAGCCTCGTCCAACAGCTCCTCTAAAGCCTTCTCCAAGGCATCCTCGGATTCCCCATCAACGAGGTTGCCTTCTGCGGACCCGGATGCCGTATTCGAATTCACGCCGCCATCATCCATCTTGCACTTAACCTACCGGATTTCAGAGTCGATTTCCTTTGCCACACTAGCAAGGTTCTTGCACTGGCTCCCTCTGACTCCCGGGCTTTCTGGATTTCAACTCTCCGCGTAGCCACTGTGTCACGCGGCGCAACGCACTCTCAACACCCTTGGCAGATAACCCCGCGACCGGCAGGTCGGCGATCTCCTCCGCCGTAAGTCCTTGAAGATAGTAGAGCCAGAAGATAGCGCGGTCGCGTTCCGAGATCGCTCCAGGCGCCGCACGCAGCCTGCGGTCGAGTTCGGCAAAGAGCACGGCTCTTTGCATTCTGGCGCTCCCGTCTCTTGCCGCTGCGGCATTCGAGGTCAATCCATCATCGAGTGCAACGGTGACTACTTTGCCGCCCCTCTTTTCAGAACGCATCCGCCTGAAATAATCGTTCGCCACTGAGGCCGAAACGATGCGCAAAAGGCCCAGAAAGGAGTCTTCGCCCTGGGGCTTGAACTCTCGCAGGATGCGCCGCTCCTGCTCGCACAGTTTCAAAAAGACTTCCTGCACAATATCGTCCACGCTTGCCGCAGTTACGCTGCCCAGCCACAACCGCGACACGCGCGCTGCCACAAGCGCCGCAATGGGTGTGCAGCGGCGCAGCAACTCCTCCCATTCCTGCGCATCGGCGGAGCGGGCGCAAACCTTCGCTAGTTCATTGACCGGAACTCTTGGCTCGCTCATTCAGCGGAAGACCAGTTTACCCCATATCGATCTCCTATTTACTCTTCTGCAAATTCAATCTGTCACCGTCTGCGATGCTCGGTCATCAAGACTGCGCGAAAGCGCCCTAGGCGTTGGCGCCCCTCCATCTCGCCCCCTCCCAGCCGGTCCCGGCCCGTGCCTGAGACACCGCCAACAAGGGGTATAGTATTGCTGGAAACGCCGCTGTGACCCGAAACGCGTCAGCCGCCCAACACAAAGGAACCTGGCATGGAAACTACTCTGCGTCCCCTGACTGTCAGCGAGATTCTGGACCGCACAGCACAGCTCTACCGTTCCAACTTCCTGTTGTTTGCCGGAATCTCCTCCGTCTACGCTGGAGTGCTGCTGGTGCTGAGTCTGCTCCAGATTGCGTTGCAGGAGATACTCCGGTTGGCGCACATGACTCAACAGTTTCAATGGCTGGCCTGGGGCGCTTCGGGCGTCACTTTATTGCTTGCCTTCATCTTCGCCGGTGCGGCGGTAGCGGCCAACAATCGCGCCGTGGCCTGGGTCCACCTCGGCGAGCATGCCACCATTCGCGGCGCTTATGCCGGAATCCTACCCCGGCTGGGCCGTTACTTGTGGCTGATGACCATTGCCGCCTTCGTCGTCTGGCTGCCGATGGTGATCTTGTGCGTGGGCTATTTTTCCCTCCTCCTTTTTTATGTTGGATCGAAGGGTTTGCAGGGCCAGGCAGTGGTCGCGCCCGATAACCATTCCATGATCATTGTTGGAGTGGTTTCCATTGTCTTTGTCCTGCTTATGATTCCGGCCCTTGTTTACACTGTGCTGATGGGCCTTCGCTACTCCCTGGCTGTGCCGGCCTGCGTGGTTGAAAATCTTAAGGCCCGCAAGGCCCTTCGCCGCAGCATCGATCTCAGCAAAGGCGCGCGCGGCCGGATCTTTCTCCTCGGCGTGCTCACCTTTGTCATTCAGATCGGACTCGTGCTCATCACCCAGATGTTTTTCATCGTCTTCGGCATCAAGCATCACGGTGAGCTCTCCGCCGCAGTCCGCGCCCTGCAGCAAGTTGTGGCCTTCTTCACCAATACGTTCGTAGGCCCCATCTACGCCACCGGACTTACGCTCTTCTACTATGACCAGCGGGTGCGCAAGGAAGGCTACGACATCGAGTGGATGATGCAGGCAGCAGGCATGAGCCAGTTCCCGCCGCCGATCGTAGCCGAGCCGCAGCCCTCGCCCGTCGCGGGCGCCGAACTGCCCCCCGAGTTGCCGCCGCCGGGGGTGCCGCAAACGTGAGAATTCAAGGCACCTACGCGCGCGCCGCTCTTGTCGCGTCGCTGGCCGCTGGTTTTTGCGTACCTCAGACAGCCGCCCAGACTCGCGGCAAATTGCCTTTTGCTCCTCCCACCCAGTCTTCTAGTCACTGGCGCGACGCCTCGCTGGACGACTACCGCAACCACTTGACGGCGCTCACTGCGTTGGTAGAGGCCTGTGCCAAGGCCCGCGACTTGAAAAACTGCGACCCGACGCTGGTGGGCCCCGATGACCGCATTCCACTGCCCGGCGCAGCCGCCGGGAGTAGGCTGGTGCGCTATGGATGGTTGCGCGTGCTCTTTTCAAAAGCCGAAGAACCCGACCAGGCCGTTCCTAAACCGGCCCCCGGGGCACGGAACGCTCCGGACCAGTCCAGTGACCAGCCACCGACGCAGACCACCAGTCAGCTCTTGCAGGACGCCAAAGAGCGTCTTGCCCTCGACTTGGCGCAGACCAATGTTGCCCCGCAATCCGCTTCCGCGCATGTTCAAGAGCGCGACTCCATGCTGCAAGTACTGGCCGGCCGCGATTTCCGCGACCTCCAACAGCCCTCGGTGCGCCAGACGATGATGGAGAAGGTGTCCAACTGGCTCAATCAAATCTTCGCCAGCGTGGCCCGGCTGCGGCCCCGGTCGCCATGGCTGGGCCGAGCCATTGTGTGGATATTCATTCTGCTCGTCTGCACAGGGCTGGCTTGGGGATTGTTGCAGTTGGAGCGCCGCTGGCGTCTCCGCCTGGTACCTGAGGCAACCGGCTCGGACTCCTCCTTCGCTTCGGCCCGCGACTGGCAGTTCTGGCTCCAGGACGCGCGCCACGCTGCCACAACGGGCCAGTGGCGCGAGGCAATTCACTGCGTTTACTGGGCTTCCATCTCACGCCTTGAATCCCAGAGGCTCTGGCCGGCGGACCGGGCGCGCACTCCACGCGAGTACTTGGCGCTGGTGGCCCCCGAAGATCCGCGCAAGCCTGGGCTTGCCAATCTCACCGGCCGCTTTGAACGGACATGGTATGGCGGACGTGCAGCCGGCGAGAGTGAATTCCGCCGTGCGGAGCAATTGGCCACAGGCCTGATCGCGGGCGGAGCCGCGCTCGATGACGCAGGCACTTCTGGAACCCCGAACAGCGGTGCGGCATGAGGTTGCTCTCCTCGCTCGACGCCAAGGACCGCCGCCTCCTGTTCTGGTTTCTAGGCGTGGGCATCGCGCTGGCTGTGTTGATCGGTCTCCTCGTACCTGACGGAGACGCCAACGACAACCCGCTCCCTTCGACTTACCTTGCGGGTCAGCACGGAGCCCGCGCCGCGTATGAGACGCTGCTCCGTGCTAATTACCCCATTGAGCGCTGGGAACGCCCGCTCGGCGAGCTGGCCGCTACGGCCGGACCCGACACGGTGGTGATCTTTGCCGAGCCATTCTCGCGCGAGGCGGAAGACGTCAAAGCCGTGCGCCAGATTGTAGAGCGCGGGGGCCGTGTGCTCTCCACCGGGTATTGGGGCGGGTTTATTCTGCCCGGCGGCGCGCCCGACACCCCCAAGGAGTTCAACTTCGCCGCCTGCAAGCTGGAGCCCGAGGGGCTCGACCCGCTCGCAGATTCGGGTGAGGTCTGGATGGTTCCCGAGGCCACCTGGCAGGTGGGAAATCCCGCTCACCGCACTCAGTATGGATGCGCTGGTCAGCCCGCGGTGGTCGAGTACAGCTATGGCCAGGGGTACGTAGTGTGGTGGGCCAGTGCCACGCCTCTCGAAAACGGCTCACTGGCCCGTGCGCACAATCTCGATCTGTTGCTCAACTCGCTGGGCCCGCGTCAGGGCCACCACTTCTACTGGGACGAGTCCCTGCATGGCGAGGTCCGCTCGCAATGGAGCTATGCGGCGGGCCCGTCTCTCACCCTGCTGCGCATCGGCCTGTTGGGACTCGGGGTGCTCATCCTCTTCAGCTTCAGCCGTCGCAGCGGGCCGGTACGCGAACTGCCTCCGCCGCCGCGGGCCGCGCCCATTGAGTTTCTTGAGGCCCTTGGCTCGCTCTATCGCAATGCGGGGGCGGCCTCCACTGCGGTGGCCGTTGCATGGGAGCGATTTCGCCGCCATGCCTTGCGGCTCTGCGGATTGCGCCCCGGCCCGCTTGGCTCCGCAGAGCTGGCGACAGTCATTCGACGCCGCTTTCCGGTAGCAGGTCCGACCCTTGAGACCGACCTGGCTGCCTGCGAAGAGGCCTCCTGGGGCGAGACCATTGAACCCCGCGACGCGCTCAAGCTGATCCAGGCCTTGCACGACCACGAGCACGATCTACTTGCCGCTGCGAAACCCGGCAGCCACTCTAGCCATTCCACGGGCAATTATCCTAACCAGCAGGAAAGGGCTTCATGAGCCAGGAACTGAATCAAGACCCAAGCCAGACTTCCGGGGTGGAGACGCAACCGCCGGCCTTGCATGCAACCACCGATTTGATCGCCCACTCTCGCGCCGAGCTTGGCTGCGTCATCTCCGGTCAGGGCCAGGCCATTGAGGAGGTGCTGATCGCCGTTCTTTGCCAGGGACACGCCCTGCTTGAAGGCGTGCCGGGCATTGCCAAAACGTTGATGGTCAAGGCGCTGGGGCGCCTGCTCGGCCTCGGCTTTCAGCGCGTGCAGGCCACGCCTGACCTGATGCCGGCCGACATCCTCGGGACCACGATCCTGCGTCCCGGTGCCGACTCCTTCATCTTTCACGCTGGGCCCGTATTTACTGACCTGTTGCTGGTGGACGAGATCAACCGCATGCCACCCCGCACCCAGGCCGCGCTTCTTGAGTGCATGGAGGAGCGGCAGGTAACCAGCGACGGCCAGCGCCGCCCGCTCCCTGCCTGGTTCACGGTCTTCGCCACCCAGAACCCGGTCGATTTTGAGGGTACCTACCCCCTGCCCGAAGCCCAGTTGGACCGCTTCCTGATGAAGATTCGCGTTGCCTATCCCTCTGAGGCTGAAGAGTTGCAGATTCTCGAGCGGCACCATGCCGGTTCCGGCGCCGGCCCGCTCGACGATGCCTCTATCGCCCCCATTCCCAGTGGACTCCTAGCCGCCGCGCGCGCTGAGGTGCGCGCCATTCGCATCGAGCCGGAGCTCTACTCTTACATCCTGTCACTGGCGCGGCGCACCCGCGAATGGCCCACCCTGCTGCTGGGCGCAAGCCCCCGCGCGGCACTCAGTGTAATGCGCGTAGCGCAGGCCGTGGCGGCCTTCGACGGTCGCGATTACCTGGTTCCCGACGACGTAAAGCGCGCGGTTGCTCCGGTGCTGCGCCATCGCGTCATCCTCAAGCCCGAGGCGGAGTTGGAGGGCTTTGACGCCGACCGCGTGCTGGCCGACGTGGTGGCGGCCGTGCCGGTGCCGCGGCAATGATTGGTCCCTCGCTTTCTCCCGCGCCGGTGCGGGCCGCGTGCGAGCCCCGACGCCGCTGGGGTTTTGGCCTTGCGCCCCGCTCCATCGCCCTGCTCATCGCCGGATTCGTCTGGCTTGTGCCCGGCTTTTGGGAGCCGCGGTTTAGCTACGGCATGCTCGCCTGGGACGCTCTGGTCCTTCTGGCGTCCCTGCTGGACGGAATGCGTCTCCCCCGCCCCGCGCAGTTGACGGCGAGCAGGTCATGGTCCAACGCTCCCACGCTCGACAGTCAGACCGAGATCAATTTGACCATCGAGAACCACGGGCGCGTGATCGTGGAGTGCCGCCTGATCGACGATCTGCCGCCGGCGCTCGTTCGAGAGCCGCAAACCCTCCGCATCACCGCATTTCCGCGCGTGCCCGCCTCGGTCCGCTACCGCGTTGAACCCCTTGAGCGCGGTGACTGTGAAACCGGCATGCTATACATGCGCTACCGTTCGCCGCTGGGGCTGTCCGAACTCTGGGCTAAGGCGCCGCTCATCCAATCCCTGCGTGTCTACCCGGCATTGCGCACCGGCGAGGAACAGGAGATTTTTCTCGCCCGCAGCCGCCAGATCGACATGCAATTGCGCCGCGCACAGCAGCGCGGATTGGGACGCGATTTTGAAAGCCTGCGCGAATATCGTGAAGGCGACGACCTGCGCGACATCTGCTGGACGGCCACTGCGCGGCGCGGCAGCCCCATCACCCGCCAATACCAGACAGAGCGTAGCCAGCCCGTCTGGATCGTCTTGGACTGCGGCCGGCTGATGCGCTCGCGGGTGGCCATTCCCAATCTGCGCCCAGGAACAACCGGCGTACCAACAAGCCGCGTGCATTCCAAGCTCGACTATGCCTGCACAACCGCCGTAGCCTTGGCGCAGTTGGCCCTTTACTCCGGCGACCGTGTCGGTCTGTTGGCCTACGGACAGGGTATCCAGCAGCGCCTGTTGCCCGGACGCGGCTCCGCGCATTTACGCCAGTTGATCGAGTCGCTGGCCCAGGTGCGCGCCGAGTCCGGCGAGGCCGATCATCTCCGCGCCACGGCTACACTTAACCGCCTGCAACCGCGCCGCTCCCTGATTCTGTGGGTGACCGACCTGGCCGAATCTGCCATGCGCCCCGAAGTTATCGACGGTGCCATGCAGCTGCTCCGCCGCCACGTGCTGCTGTTCGTAGCCATGGCTCAGCCGGAAGTGGACCTCATAGCCCAGGCCCGGCCCAGAAACATTGAGCAGATGTTTCGCGCCGCCGCCGCGCAAGAGATGGCCGGCCGCCGCGAGCTTCTTCTCGCCCGCCTCCACGATCAAGGCGCTCTGACTCTGGACCTGAACCCCGAGGCTTTGACCGCGTCCGTGCTGAACCAGTACCTCACCGTGAAAGAGCGAGCGATGGTGTAGGGCGGAACTGCTTAACTCAATCTTCCGCAGGCTTCGCGGCTTTTCTCGCAGATTCCTAACTACTCAACCTGCTCGTCCCGCCGCAGCCGCTTCGCCAGTGCCCACTTCAACTCGTCGATGCCCTCCCCGGTAACTGCCGAGACAGCATGAAACTCCAGCTTTCTGCGCTTCGTGTGGGCGGCCAGCTTCTTCAGCTTCTCCGGGTTGGCAGAGTCGATCTTGGTCGCGGCCACGATCATCGGCTTTTCGTCCAAACCGTTGCCAAAGCTCGCCAACTCCTTGTTGATGGCCTTGAAGTCCTCCACCGGATCGGGTCGCCCTGAAGCATCCGACACGTCCACCAGGTGTACCAGCAGGCGGGTGCGCTCAATGTGGCGCAGGAACTGCGTGCCCAGCCCGGCGCCCAGGTGCGCGCCCTCGATCAGGCCGGGCATGTCCGCCACCACAAAGGATTCCTGGTGCGGCTCTTCGCCCACCGCGACCACGCCCAGGTTGGGTTCGAGCGTCGTGAAAGGGTAGTCGGCGATCTTCGGTTTGGCGGCGGAGACGCGCGAAATCAAAGTCGACTTCCCCGCGTTGGGATAGCCCACCAGGCCCACATCGGCCAGCAGCTTCAGTTCCAGCCGGTAGCTGCGTTCCTCGCCGGGGCGCCCCAGCTCGTGCTCACGCGGAGCTTGGTGAGTGCTGGTAGCGAAGTGCTGGTTACCCCTTCCGCCGCGCCCGCCCTTCGCGATAATCAGACGTTCATCGGGCTCCTGGAAATCGTGCACCAGCTCCCCGGTCTCCAGGTCGTAAAGCGATGTGCCCACCGGAACCTGCAGAACGATCGAGTTGCCGTCGAGACCGCTGCAGTTCGAGCCCATGCCGTGTTGGCCGCGCTGTGCCTTGTGTTCCGGGTTATACCGGAAGTGGATCAGGGTGTTGTGGCGCTGCGACGAGACCATCACAACGTCGCCCCCTCGGCCGCCGTCGCCGCCCGAGGGTCCGCCGCGGGGCACGAACTTCTCGCGCCGGAAGGCCATGCAGCCGTTGCCGCCGTTGCCGGCCTTGACGCGAATTTTTGCTTCATCGATAAACATAGGTGAACCAGCAATCAGAGATCCGTTGTCAGTAATCGGTTAAACCGGGGCACACGTGCGACCCCGGATTCAGTGGGACGTCTTCTCAGTTTACCCAACGCGCCTGAACTTGCTCTGGCGCCTTTTGACCGCGCCAATGCAAATAAGACCCGAAAAGTGCTTCACATCACCTTATCTTTTCTGCAAGATGCCGTAAAATCGCTTGCAACTTCATTGCAAGGGCAAACAGGCAAGCCGAAGAGGAGAGGCTTCCGTCTTCGGTCGCGCCCGGCATTGCGCCATGCGGACCCGACATTAGAGCGGGCCGTGCAGTGAATGTGTGTTTTCCCAGGGTCTGCCGCGAGTTGGATCCTCGATGGCAGCGCGAAGTTGCTTGAAATCGATGGCCATAGCCGCGCTCCTCATGGTTGCGAGCGCGGGGACGGTTGGTTTTGCCCAATCCAGCAGCGGCTCACTTCCCGAAAGGCTCATCGTCTTTGACTCGAAGACTCCGCAAGGCGCAAGCCTATCGAGAGGCGAAGACTCAAGCGCTCAGACGTCCTCCCCGAATGGCCAGAAAACTCCCGCGGTTGTGACGGCCGCGGATCAGGTGGCGCGGGCAGTCCTGCAGCTTGCGCATCTTGCTGCCAAACGTCAGCTTGAAGCTGCTTTCGACCACGACACTGCGCCCCTCGCGCCAGCTTCTACCCTAACCGCTGCGCAGCTACAGGCATTGCCTTTGACCGGGCGGAACTGGCAGAGCTTTGTCTTCGATACTCCACCTGCCGCATCCTCGGCGGAAGGAGAAACGCAAGCATCGCTGCTCGGCGGCCAGCAGCCGTCCACCGTCGTCGTCGATGGCGCATCCACCCGGCTGGCCTTTGGTGTCGCGGGCGCTGGGCGCGGGCGCGGGTCGGGCATTTCGCTCCTCGGTCCCGGCGCCAGTGAGGCTGCGATCCGCAGCGTGCAAACCGCGGACGGTAACGGCGAAGCATCAGAGGATCGTGCCGCCGGCCGTCGCGCTAGCGTTGAGACCCAGCACGGAACCAATGGGCTGCACGGTCAGGGCTTCCTCTTCAATCGCCAGAACCTCTGGGGCGCGCAGAACCCCTTCACCCAGTGGACGCAGCAGACCGCCCCCGCCACGCTGACCACCATCCCCGTGTTTACGCCGTTGCCTTACTCCCCCAGTGATAGGGAAACAACGTGGGGCTTCGGTGTGGGAGGCCGCATCCGCCGAACCAGGTTGTTCTGGTTTGCCGCCCTTGACCATAACCAGCGCAATGATCCCGGCGTCTCCGCCGTAAGGCATCCTGACAGCTTCTTCGCCCAGCCCTCGAACGACCAGATGCAAGTGTTGAGCGCCAGGTTGGGACTGGCGAGCAACAATCCTGTCGCCGCGGGTATAGGAGCCTACTCAAACATGCTGGAAACTCTCGCCGCGCTCCTCGGGCCTGCGCCTCGCACCGGCGCCCAGTGGACCGGCTTCGGCCGCATCGATTGGCAGGCCGCCGAGCGTCACCGCTTCACACTCGAAGGAACTGGCGCACATTTTGACTCGCCTGGGGGCGGGTTGACGCGTGCCTCTGAGACCTACGGCAACCACAGCTTCGGCTCAAGCCGTGCCGGCGAAGAGTGGCTCCTTGGCCGCTGGGAGACCTTTGCAACCCCCAATCTGCTCGCCGTCACTCAGGCTTCCGCAGGCCGCCAGATCCAGCGCGAACCGCCTGAGAGTCCATCCGCCTACGAGCAGTCGCTCAACATCAACTCATGGGGTCAATTGCCGCAAATCGTCGTGGACTCGCGCTACGGCTTCACCATGGGCAACCCGGCCCGGTTCGGCGCGGGCGCCTACCCCGACGAGCATCTCTATCAGGCCCAGGAGCAGGTGGATTGGGTGCGCAACAAATGGCTCGTGAAGGCGGGTTTCAACCTGCGCCACAATGCCGATGCAACCAGCCTGCTGCGCAACCAGACGGGCACCTACTACTACTCGAGTGTGGAGAACTTCGCCTCCGACGCCCTGGCCTTTGCGACCTTCGGTTTGAATGGCCAGTTGAACCCCATGGACCAGCACAACTGCGATCAGACGGGCAAAGTGTGGCGCGACTCGGCTGGCGTCTTGCATGGCCTCGGTTATCTGCCCTGCTATTCCTACTACACGCAGACTATGGGTCCCACCGATTGGTGGCTCAGCACCAACGACTGGACCGGCTACATCACCGCCCAGTGGCAGCCCGCAAAGCGCCTCGCGCTTTCAGCCGCCCTGCGCTGGCAGCGCGAGCAGACGCCGCCGCCGCTCGCGGCGCTCCACAATCCGGATCTTCCCATGACCGAAAAGTTGCCCAGTCTCGGCAACGATTGGGCACCCCGCGTCAGCCTTGCCTGGGGAACCGGGGAAAGCCGTTGGCCAGTGCTGCGCTTGGCTTACGGCATGTACTTTGCGCGCACCGAGAACGCCACCCTTGAAAACGCGCTCACCCAAACAGGCTCGCTCAAAGGCGATCTGAGCTTTTTCATTCATGCGGCCCACTGACAATTTGAACAGCGGCGGCGCCCCGCCGTTTCCCTATGTCCTGGCCGGAGAACCCGTAAGTGTAGTCAAACCGGGTGCCGTGGAGTTTGCACCCGGCTTCCGCAATGGCGAGGTGCATCAGGCAGTGGCCGCCCTGGAAGAAACGCTGCCCAGCCGCATTCAACTTGAAGCCAGCACGGTCCTGAGTCTCGGCCGCCGCCTGCCCGTCACCTTCGACGCCAATATCGATCCCACGGTGAACCCGAAAACCATCACCTACGCAGTGGTGGACGGCAACCGCTCGGGGCCGCTCAAGTGCGCGAACATCACAGTTCCGTTCTTTGCTTCCTGGCCCTCACCCACCTCTCCTACCGGCTTTGCCGGCCGCATCAATCCGAACTACCAGCAGGTTGCGGAGATCTTCAGCCGCGCCAACTCCACCTATGAAGCGGCCATGCTCCGCCTTACGCGCTACGGTCGCCGCGGCCTCACCCTGCACACGCTCTACACCTACGCCCATGCCATGGACTGGAACCCCAACGAGAGCGCATTGGTAACCGGCAGCAGTGTTTTCGACCCCACGGATTTTCGCCAGGAATACGGAACCAGCAACCTGGATTTCCGTCACGCAGCCTCCGTTGCACTCGTCTGGGAACCCGGCTCGAAGCTGCACGGCTGGGCCGGCCGGCTCAGCAACGGCTGGATGCTCTCCGCGATTGGCCGCTTCCACAGCGGCCAGCCTTATACCATGCGCACCGCCGGTTCCCTGGCCAAGGAATTCGACTCCGCGGGCGTGCCCATCGTCGCTCTTGCTCCGGGAATGAACGGCTACGGCGGCGACAACCGAGTATTCGGCGTGGGGCGCAACACCTACCGCTACCCCGCCACCTGGAAAGCCGACATGCGCATGGCCAGGCGCTTCAACCTCGGCCACATGCGCCAGTTGGAATTGCTCGCTGAGAGTTTCAATCTCTTCAACCACCAGAACGTGACCGAGCTGGAGACGACCGGCTACTCCATTGAGTCCGGCAGCACCAACGGGAGCTTCCCCACTCTCAACTTCCTCACCGGCCTCAAGACCGGCCAGACGGAATTCGGTCAGCCGCTGAACATCAACGCCACCGACTCCTACCGCGAGCGCCAGGTTCAATTCGGCGTCCGCATGCGGTTCTAAAGATCCTCCAAACAAGTCCCCGTCTTGAAAGGCCATGGCTGTCTTGAAAGGGCGCGGCTTTAGCCGCGCCGCAAGAGACGCATAAAGTCTGGGGCTTCAGCCCGAGGGAATGCCATACCATCACGATTCTTCATCTTCACCGCCGCAATTTACCGGATCAAGTTAGAGATTCATCTTCCTAAAGTGCCGTACCCCCTCATTTCTCCCCAGGTCTAAAGCAAAGCCGATTTGCCTAAACCGAAAACCCCTGCCGACGCAGAGGGAGATTCTCGGTATCAACCCTCTACGTGTCCGTCCGGCAGCGTGCAGCTTGAGTGGATGAGTGCATTGGCCTGGAGTCGTCAACTGACAATCCCGCCCAGATAGATCGGCGGACACTAGCCGACTATCGTTACTGAACTGACCTCAGGCAGCGTCTTACTTCGCTTCAAAGTGGACGTGGCTCGTTTTCGGGTATGGATTCTGTTCGTTGCATCAGAACCCGAATGGCCACAATAGCGGCAGCAAACCCCGATGCGGCGCCCACTCCAAGCGCCCAGCGCGGGCCGAAGCGATTGGCGACCCAGCCGACGATGGGTGCGCCGATCGGGATACCGCCGAGTGCAACAGCCAGACGAAGCGCCATGACTCGTCCACGCATTGCAGGTTCGGCAGAGAGCTGCATCATGCTGTTGGTGGTGTTTGTGAGCGTCAAAGCGGCGACACCAATCAACACCAAAGAGCCGGCAAACCACCAATAGCCGGGAGACAGCGCAGCGAGTGTGCATCCGATACCGAAAATAGCCGCGCCGATGAATAAGGATCTGAACTGGGGTTTGTCCCGACCAGCGGCGAGCAAAGCTCCCGAAATCGTACCAACCGCCATGATGGAGGAAAGCAGCCCAAATCCTTTCGCGTCAGAGTGAAATACCTTAACGGCCATCGTTGAGATGAAGATCGGGAAGTTCAATCCGAACGTGCCGATGAGAAACAACATGATCATGATGGCTCTGAGGTCTGCGCGCCCCCAAACATAGCGGAAGCCTTCCATGAATCCACCTGGTGCGCGCGTGGCCCTAACGCTCGGTTGTAGCTCTGAGGCACGGAATAAAGACATGGAAATCAGCACGCCGGCGAACGATATTCCGTTGATCAGGAACGCCCAACCAGTACCGACCTTCGCGATAAGCAGACCGGCTAGCGCGGGGCCTATCATCCGAGCGGCATTGAAGGATGTGGAGTTGAGCGCTACTGCATTCGGAAGATGCTCGTCACCTACGAGCTCCGCTACAAAGGTCTGTCGTACCGGGGCATCGAGAGCCGCAGCAGAACCAAACAGAAATGCAAACACGAACATGTGCCAGAGTCGGGTGACGCCTTCGATCGTAAGCACTCCCAGGATCAGCGCAAGTACGCCCATCGTCGCCTGCGTAAGCATCAGGAGTTTGCGCTGGTTGAAGCGATCCGCCGCGAGGCCTGTCCACGGCAACAGAAGCAGCTGCGGAGCAAACTGCAAGCCCATGACAATACCAACGGCGGAGGCATCGTGGTGGGTTAGCTGCGTGAGCACGAGCCAATCCTGGGCGATGCGCTGCATCCATGTCCCGATGTTGGACACCAGGGCGCCCGCTGCCCACACCCTATAGTTGAAACTACTCAAGGCACGGAAAGCGCCCCTCCCAGAATTCTTCATCAGCTCCCCGGCGTATTGCCTCCATGAAACTGGCCGAAGTGCCGGGCAGATTGAAGGCTGATAAGCAGCGCACCCACCGCAAGCACGAGGACATTGCTCGTCGATCGCATGTCAAAGTGTCCGACACGCAGCACGAGCATGTAGCCGATGACCGCGTTGAGAAATCCCCATAGAACGTTGACGGTCGAGGAAGAGAGCCCTTGTCCCGGGGGCTTTGCGAAGGGGCTCTGGAAGGACCGTCCCATCATGCCGCTGACAAAATGTGGAACCGCGTTTGCCAGAAAGATGCCACCGAAGAAGTACGAAACGAGATGAAGCCAGTTCATTTGTTAGAGATCCTTTTCGCTAGCAGATCGATAATTTCTTGGGTCGTACCGGTTTCTCCGAGACGAGGGAAAACATGAGAAAGACTGTACGCGTGCGACTCAGGACGCGTATCCGTCATGGCGTCGACGGCAAGCGTGACGTTGAAGCCATGCTCATACGCCTGACGTGCGGTGGCTTCCACGCCGGTTCCGGTAGCCACGCCAGCAAGGACAACCTGCGTGACGCCTTTCGCTTTCAATTGGCTTTCAAGATCCGTGCTCGAAAATGCGCCCCATGTCTGCTTGGTCACCACGATGTCGCCAGGCTCCTTGTTCAGTTCCGGGAGTAAGTCGCTGAATCCCTCGGGCAACGCCGCATGACGTCGTGGCTGCTCCGTGCGCCCGGGAGCACCACCTGCCACATTGACGAGCACAACTGGGAGACCATGCTGCCGGAAGGCAACGATCAACGCACAGGAGCGCTCGATGACACCGGAGATCGGGTGGATAGTGGGCGAGTTGATGATGCCCTTCTGAAGGTCGACGACGATAAGAGCTGTTTTATCGTCGATTGTTGTGACTGGCATTCGGTTAGTCTCCTGGGATGTGATTTGGTTGATTGGAACCATCGCTCACGAAAGAGGTCTATCTTCGGTAAGTCGGCTAAGAAGCTCGAGAGCCGCCGATAGCTTCTGCTGCTCCCCGGCGGAGAGCTTTTGCAAGATTGCGGTGGTGAGCCAATCCTGCCTCGCGGCGCGGCTCTCCCGAAGCAACTTCTCGCATTTGTTGCTGAGCGACATCAGAGTCTGGCGGCCATCGTTTGGGTCGGAGGAACTGCCTACTAAGCCAGCATCCTGCAAAGAGGTGACGATGGAGCTCATCGATTGAGGACGCATCCCCTCTGCGCGAGCCAGGCCCGACACCGTCGCAGCACCATCCTTTTCAAGACGAAGGAGGACGGAGATCTGAGATGGCGTCAGATCTCCTCGCCCTCCCTGCTCACGCAGCCGACGCTTCAGCCTGCTCAGAATGGTCCTAATTTGTGCAGCGAGATCTGACGCGATTTTGGACCCGGGGACGGGCGACCTCTTGCTCATGGCGTGAGAATACCATATATACAGTCTATCTGTACAGTTAAACTGCATGTAGGCATAAGTTGCCTTGTCAAACTTCACAGCCCATACAAGTAATAAGAAACTCCGATGTAGCCGGGAGGGTTCTCGCCTCGCGCCAAGTCGCCAATGCTCTCATCGAGGCCCGATAAGGGCCATAAGAACACCCAGCATTCATCGATGTCCCGGCAAATAAGTCCCAGATGATTCCAACCAGTCCCATTCACTCACCGCCCCAGCCCAGCCACACCCCAATCGCCCGCAATTCCCCTTTGCCGAGAATTACGCCCTTCCGGCGCATACCATTCGCAGGTGAATCCCGCATGTCCGAACCATCAACAACAGAACTCGCCCTGATCGAATCCGTCTGCCGCAATGCGCCCGCCACCACGCTCACTCCGCGACCCGGCCCCAGTCCCTCCAACGCGGGGGCTCTGATCGGGTGTCAGATATCTCCCCGGTTCACTCTGTCAGGCATGTCCCCGGTCTATACCCTCTTTTCGCCCAACGACATCGCGGCCTTCCTGGCCTCTGACGATTCCACTTGGGTCAGCGGGCAAACCATCCAGGCCTCTGGCGGCGCGCGTCTTTGACTGGATTAGACGCGCTCCGCCTCCAGCAGTTGGCGCTTGCGCTCGATCCCCCACCGATAGCCGGTGAGCGAGCCGCTCGCGCCAACCACCCGGTGGCAAGGCACCACCAGTGCCACCCGATTCGTGGCGCAGGCGCGGGCCACGGCGCGCGTGGCTTTCGGGTCTCCTAGCTCCCGCGCCAACTGACTGTAGCTCCTTGTTTGGCCACGCGGGATCTGCCTCAGCGCCTGCCACACCCGGAGTTGAAATGCTGTCCCGCGCAAGTCGAGCGCCAGCTCCGGCCGCCGGCCGGGTTGCGCCGCACCCCCGTTGACCGCGCCCACCGCCGCATCCACCAGCTTCGCAAGCGCCTGATCGCGTCGCAGCGTGGCCGCGGGAAACTCCTTGCGCAGACTGGATTCGGCCTCCGCCGCAGTGCCTCCGAGCGCCAGCCAGCAAAGACCACGCTCGGTCGCCGCCGCAATCACCCAGCCAAAAGCTGAACGGGCTGTTGCCCAGCCGATCTGCTCGCCGCGCCCTCCCTGGGCAAACCGCGCCGGCGTCATACCCAGCGGTACGCCCTCGTAGGCCCTGCTCGATGATCCGAATCCAGCTTCATAAATTGCATCCGTCACTTTGCCTCCTTGCTTGAGCCCACCACGCAGGCTGCCCGCGCGCAGCGCCCTTTGGTATTGCAGCGGGCTCACGCCCATGGCTTCCTTGAAGAGCCGCTGCACTGTAAACAGGCTCAGCCCCGTCACGCGCCCCAGCTCAGCCAGACGCACAGGCCGGTCGAGATTCGCCTCAACATGCGCGCGAATTCTGTCCAAAGGGCTGCTTAACCCTGTGGTGGGGTGGCAGCGTTTGCAGGGGCGAAAGCCGGCAGCCTGCGCCTCCGTCGCCAAATGAAAGAAGCGTACGTTAGTCCGAAGCGGCCGACGGCTGGTGCAACTGGGATGACAGAATACGCCGGTCGTCGTCACCGCATAGAAGAACTCGGCAGCAGGATCTCGGCTCAAAACCTGCTGCCACGCGGTCTCGGCGTCAATTGCTAACGCTGGAGAAGGAATTGAAGCCCTTTGGTCGGCCGGTGCGAATTGGGGTTTGCTGCTCATGGAAACCATCGTCGCCGATGCACGGCCTGTCACGCTATCCGGTTCTTGCGTGCAATTCGGATTTCGTTCAGCCCCGGCATTCCAGTGCCGAAGCAGAGCGCGCCACCTCTTCAGCGCTCCTGGCGCAAAGGATGGGAAACCTCGAGCCGTGTCTGGCCGGGTTTGACCCCAAATCCAACCGCCCGTATCATCTAGATTGATGCGGCCATCCGGTCGCGGCTCTCCCGGCGGGGTAGCTCAGATGGTTAGAGCGACGGATTCATAACCCGTAGGTCGGCAGTTCGATCCTGCCTCCCGCCACCAGATTTCTTCAATATAATCAATAGCTTAGAGGCTAAGCAGTAAATCACCTCAAAATCGCTCACCCGCAACTCACCCGTGATTGCTACTGCACCATATCCGTAGACGGCTTCACAGGCGGCGCGAAAAACGCCGTCAGCATCTCCCCCTGCGGGTCTGAGCGGTCCTGGCTGCGCCCGTGGGCGTAAAGCTGAAGCGTGGTCATCGGGTTGGCGTGACGCAAGATAGTTTGGACCGTCTTTATGTCGCGTCCGACCGCGATCAGATACGTCGCTAGAGAGTGCCGGAGATTGTGCATTCCGAACTGCACCTTCTCTCCCTTCTTCAGCACGCCCGCGTCGTAGGCTGCTTTCTTCAGGTACGGTAAGGAACACCCAGCCGCCGCTCGTCTCATTATGTTGGCCAATATTGGACACGAAGCTGACGCGTACCAGATCTCCTACGATACCGGTGCTTGCCTCTATGCCGTCAACGAAAACTTGGCTGCACTAACAAAGCCGGGAATATTGGTCCGGAGAACACTTGCGGCGGGCCGCATTAGGAGTAATCGGTACCGGATCAATCACAACTTTCTGGCCGCAAAGCTTGGCTTGACCCTGAATCCTGGAACACGCTTGGAGCACAGCGATGACGCCGAATCCTAAAGGGAAGGACCCAGCCTTTCAGTTCTACGCGGCAGACTGGCTGGCCGATGAAGCCGTCTCGGTGATGGGCCTTGAAGAAGAAGGCGCGTATATCCGGGCTCTCTGTTACTGCTGGCGGGAGGGCAGCATTGGCGACCTGACGTATATCGCCACCGAGGAGGGCTGGCTGATTCTGGCCGTGGTCATTGATCTGTTCAGCCGCAGGGTGGTGGGCTGGTCGATGCAACCCGATATGCGGCGTGACCTTGTCATCGACGCCTTGGAGATGGCCTGGTTCCAGCGACGCCCAGATCGAGAGGCAGGACTGATCTTCCACAGTGATCGCGGCAGCCAGTATGCCAGCGACGACTTTAGCAAGGTGCTGAAACAATGCGGAATCACGCCTTCAATGACCCGCAAGGGAAACTGCTGGGACAACGCGTGCAGCGAGACTCTGTTTGGTTCACTGAAAGTGGAACGGCTGCATGGGCAACGATTTGAAACCATCCGTCAGGCCAAGGATGAAACCATCGCCTGGCTGCTCTGGTATAACCAGACACGAATGCACTCGACGCTGCACTATGCAAGCCCAATGCAGTTCGAGAAAGAGTGGATGGGTGCAATCATGGAGATCGCCGCCTGAGAGTTCGCGGTGATCGAGGCAGACCGTGGAAATGACGGTTCCCACCGCCACGACGACCTCGAGGATGAATCTGATCCTCAAGACCCGGCCGACTAAGAGATACGCCTTCTGAGGGCAAGGTCACTTTGATCGCATCTTCGAGAGGGCCAAAAGCCAAGAATGGTCGGCTCTGGAGGACGATTTTAGAACTTTTCTGCTGTGTCCTGGAGCTTTCGAGAACCCTGAGTGCGCACAGATTTGAAGCCATTGAATAGAACGTGACGCTGAGAGTAGTTTCTTGGTTGGTATGTATTCCGGGCGGTGATCCGGTTCGCGTGAAACGCGGGCCGGGTTACCGCTGGGGATGGCCAGGAATCACCGCTCACGTACACTACTCCCATACCCGCCCGAACTGCCGTACATGCTGGGGATGGCCAGGAATCANNGAATCACCGCTCACGTACACTCGGTGCCCTGTTGGAGAAGGTTCGCGCCCTGCTGGGGATGGCCAGGAATCACCGCTCACGTACACTCACTGGCGAACGGCCAAACCGTAGTCGACGGCTGGGGATGGCCAGGAATCACCGCTCACGTACACTTGGGCGATAACAACACAACGCAAGATTTGCGCTGGGGATGGCCAGGAATCACCGCTCACGTACACTTTGGAATTTGAAGACCCCACGCACGAGTACGCTGGGGATGGCCAGGAATCACCGCTCACGTACACTGGGAAATCATCGCGGTCGTAGCAATCTTAGCTGGGGATGGCCAGGAATCACCGCTCACGTACACTTCGAGCGCGGAATACACTTGCTCGACGGTGCTGGGGATGGCCAGGAATCACCGCTCACGTACACTTTTCATGCGCAGCCAGGCTCGGTCACCATCGCTGGGGATGGCCAGGAATCACCGCTCACGTACACTGCAAGACGGCGTTTCTCTTTGGCGGCGAGTGCTGGGGATGGCCAGGAATCACCGCTCACGTACACTACCTAGACGAGCGATGCCTCGAAGTCCACGCTGGGGATGGCCAGGAATCACCGCTCACGTACACTCTACTGATGCAGCGGGACGCTCACATTTATGCTGGGGATGGCCAGGAATCACCGCTCACGTACACTCGGGGCTTGTGGTGCCCGATGAACCGACATGCTGGGGATGGCCAGGAATCACCGCTCACGTACACTGTGACGGTGACGGAGGCGCCACCCAGGTTTGCTGGGGATGGCCAGGAATCACCGCTCACGTACACTTCATATTCGTATGTCCGCTTTTGTCGCACGGCTGGGGATGGCCAGGAATCACCGCTCACGTACACTTGCAAACAAATTCGGACCTGTAGCACAGACGCTGGGGATGGCCAGGAATCACCGCTCACGTACACTTACGGGCGCAATTCCACCATCATACTGGCAGCTGGGGATGGCCAGGAATCACCGCTCACGTACACTGTATAGCATCAAGGAAGTCGCGCAGATCATGCTGGGGATGGCCAGGAATCACCGCTCACGTACACTCGGCGATTAGCGCATTCCATTCACCCGGGTGCTGGGGATGGCCAGGAATCACCGCTCACGTACACTGGCGGAGGCGCGGGCTGCGGCGCTGTTTTTGCTGGGGATGGCCAGGAATCACCGCTCACGTACACTCCGAGGCAGGTACGCCCCACTTGCGCATGGGCTGGGGATGGCCAGGAATCACCGCTCACGTACACTATCTTTCCGGTTGTCCCGGACCCTAAGAACGCTGGGGATGGCCAGGAATCACGCTCACGTACACTTCGGTAATGACAGAGACAGACATCAACAGGCTGGGGATGGCCAGGAATCACCGCTCACGTACACTCCCAAGATCCCGCTGCCGCGCAGGAAGTCGGCTGGGGATGGCCAGGAATCACCGCTCACGTACACTTGGTCTATGACGTGGAATCGGACGCAAGATGCTGGGGATGGCCAGGAATCACCGCTCACGTACACTTGAAACCGCCGCCGCCTGATTGAATCACCGGCTGGGGATGGCCAGGAATCACCGCTCACGTACACTTTCTCGCGTCGCAACCGCATCAAGTCGCGTGCTGGGGATGGCCAGGAATCACCGCTCACGTACACTCCTTATCGCAGTTGAGCGCGCCTGTGACGGGCTGGGGATGGCCAGGAATCACCGCTCACGTACACTTGGCTGCAGCGCAGCTGCATGTCGTCGTCTGCTGGGGATGGCCAGGAATCACCGCTCACGTACACTCGACCCGGCCAACCATCGCGACGAGAACAGCTGGGGATGGCCAGGAATCACCGCTCACGTACACTTCCGATGGGGCGGCTTGCATCTGGACGGACGCTGGGGATGGCCAGGAATCACCGCTCACGTACACTCCGCTTGCCACTCTCACCAGCGGGGATTTTGCTGGGGATGGCCAGGAATCACCGCTCACGTACACTACAGGTGCGCAACCTCAGTCGGTCCGGACCGCTGGGGATGGCCAGGAATCACCGCTCACGTACACTCAACGTGACCGTGGGCACCATCGACAGTAGGCTGGGGATGGCCAGGAATCACCGCTCACGTACACTGGATCAGTCTACCGGTTCGCGTAGCAGGCCGCTGGGGATGGCCAGGAATCACCGCTCACGTACACTTTATCCTCCGTGAAGAGGTTCTGTTGCGCGCTGGGGATGGCCAGGAATCACCGCTCACGTACACTAAGCCTTAAGCAAATATCTGCCGCAATCTCGCTGGGGATGGCCAGGAATCACCGCTCACGTACACTGCCGCATTGGCGAGGCGCATCAAAATTGAAGCTGGGGATGGCCAGGAATCACCGCTCACGTACACTTGGTCTGCTTCACACTCTTCCCACGACACGCTGGGGATGGCCAGGAATCACCGCTCACGTACACTAGGTGCGATGGCTGTTGGTCACCGTATCCCGCTGGGGATGGCCAGGAATCACCGCTCACGTACACTAGGCACATCATATGGTGACTTGCACCAATTGCTGGGGATGGCCAGGAATCACCGCTCACGTACACTCACATTCAATGTGAGCCCACTGCCGGTTGTGCTGGGGATGGCCAGGAATCACCGCTCACGTACACTGTCCTTACCCATCCAACGGTGATTGGCAGTGCTGGGGATGGCCAGGAATCACCGCTCACGTACACTCGAGGATTCAAAGCAAAGCACCTCGAACTGGCTGGGGATGGCCAGGAATCACCGCTCACGTACACTGCTCATGATTGAAGTCTTTGACCATCAGATGCTGGGGATGGCCAGGAATCACCGCTCACGTACACTCGCAAACCGCGTATGTGAGTCAATCTCTTCGCTGGGGATGGCCAGGAATCACCGCTCACGTACACTCACGGTCTTTGCGCTTTCTCTTAATTGTTCGCTGGGGATGGCCAGGAATCACCGCTCACGTACACTCTGCGGGATGCTTACGACTACTTCGTCTTGGCTGGGGATGGCCAGGAATCACCGCTCACGTACACTCGCCCCAAGATCCAGCCGCCGCGCAAGTTGGCTGGGGATGGCCAGGAATCACCGCTCACGTACACTCCGAAGCTCGGCGGTCAAAGCATTACCTCGGCTGGGGATGGCCAGGAATCACCGCTCACGTACACTCAGGCACAGGAGCAAGGCATGCATATTTCGCTGGGGATGGCCAGGAATCACCGCTCACGTACACTTGATCACCGCGCGGGTCCATGCGATATCGCGCTGGGGATGGCCAGGAATCACCGCTCACGTACACTTTCCAATCCCCGCCGGGCAAAAGGTCTTCTGCTGGGGATGGCCAGGAATCACCGCTCACGTACACTCATTCTATTGCTTGCCGCAATCCCTTTGTGCTGGGGATGGCCAGGAATCACCGCTCACGTACACTCAAATCGATGCCGGTCACGATCGTGCACGTGCTGGGGATGGCCAGGAATCACCGCTCACGTACACTTGCAGGGCGCTCTTGCCGTCGATCGCATTCGCTGGGGATGGCCAGGAATCACCGCTCACGTACACTGCTCGGGGAGGAGCTGACCCTCCGACGCCCAGCTGGGGATGGCCAGGAATCACCGCTCACGTACACTTGTGCCCTTCGAAGACGAGGCCTACGGTCTGCTGGGGATGGCCAGGAATCACCGCTCACGTACACTCGCCCGGACGCCTGCGCATTTCGGCTTTTGGCTGGGGATGGCCAGGAATCACCGCTCACGTACACTAAGAACACGCCGATGGAGTTGTCATAGTTCGCTGGGGATGGCCAGGAATCACCGCTCACGTACACTAAGGCGGCTTCTATAGCCGCGTCGCTTACCGCTGGGGATGGCCAGGAATCACCGCTCACGTACACTGTATGCAGCGTACGCCGTTGACGGGCGGGGCTGGGGATGGCCAGGAATCACCGCTCACGTACACTAGCTTTTTGAATTACTCCAACTTTCTTCTTGCTGGGGATGGCCAGGAATCACCGCTCACGTACACTGTGTTTGTTCGAGATTCATTGCTTCTCCTCGCTGGGGATGGCCAGGAATCACCGCTCACGTACACTGAGTCCCGACATCACTAGACCCGTGCCTCCGGCTGGGGATGGCCAGGAATCACCGCTCACGTACACTAGGACGCCTGGGACTTACTGACAAGAAATAGGTTCCGGGCGCTCCAACCCTTAGAAAAGAAGAATCTGCTCTGGAATGTCCTCTGGGCTTCGCGGCTTTTTCCCAAAAAACACCTCCATTTTGGCGAACTGGTGATCGGTAATCGCCAACAGTCGAACCTGTCCCAGCGGTGGGATGCAGGATTTGACCGTTTTGCGGTGCGCCTCGGCTGCCTCCTCGCTGGGGATGTATCGGGCATAGACCGAGAACTGAAGCATCATGAAACCGTCCTTGAGTAGAGCCTTGCGAAAGCGCGTGTAGTCGCGCCGGTTTTCCGTGGTCTCCACGGGCAGATCGAACATGGCGATCAGCCACATACATCTGTAGGCGGAGAGATTGATTCGTCGAGGCACGGTTCAAGTGTTTCGGGTAGGTCAAGCTTCTCCAGCTTTCCGGTTAACACGGCGGCCAGCGAACCAGCCAACCGGAACAAAATGTCAGAGAGGACTCTCTCTTCCCGGTTCACCCAATATCGCATGGTTACGCTCTCAATCAGCCATTTTTTTGCGATTGCATCGAGGGGTGCCGATGGAGAATTATGGGCAATCCAAGAAGCCACGCGCCGATCAATCAGTGGGCGGAAGGGTTCCATCAAATCGGCGGCCAGACAGAACGGGTCGTACCGGTTGTGGTGGCGCAGTCCGATGGAGGGATGTAACCCGGCAGCGCAAACGGCCCGGGCCACCGAAGCGCGTAGAACTGTGTAGCCGTAGTCGAGATGCCGGTTCTGGTCTGGGCCGGATTCGAGAGGGTCTGCACCACGCCGGAACTTTGGTATGCGGTCCTCTGGTTCGCCAAAGATCAGTCCCCAATAGCGGCGGGCGGTCTGGGCTTCGAGGTTGTCTGGATCGCCGGAGCGAACGCGATTCGCGGTGGCTGTCAAGCCACCATCAGAGCCGTATAGCTCCTTTAGCAAGCTGCCTTGGGCGCGAATCTTGGCCTGGACGATCTGCGTCCATAGTCGCTTTCGAGTAACCGGCTTAAGGCCTACCTGCGCGGCTAAGCGTTCCGTTTGTAGGTTGTGCGCCTGCAAGGGCAAAGTCATTGCTACAGGCAGATAAGTGTGGTCAATTGTTACCAGCATCGCGCCCGCCTCAGCCAACCGGGAAACCACGGCCTGTGTGAGCGTGACTTGTGGATGCGCCAGAAGTAGTGTATTGATCCCGTTTACCGGAGTTGCGAAGGGCAGAAACTCCTGCCGTTCGACGACCAGTTGTGCATCCCGGACGCTCAACCGTGCCGGATGTGCAATCTCAAGAATGCGGTCGCTCACGGGCTAACCTCCGGACTGATGGATGCGGCCAAGAGAATCGATGACCACCTTAACGGCATCGAGTTTGCGAAGAGCGTCTTGAGTTGGCGACCACCACTCTTTCGCCTTCTGAATTTCTGCTTTAAGCCGTGCATCGTTGATTCGCACCAAAGAAAGTTGGCCGTTTGAGCCAATCGTTCTCAGCCGCCAAACTGACGGATTGCAGTGGTTATTCTTGTGGTCGCAGTCCTTATGCAACAGCACTGTATCGCCACCCATAAGCGAGAACTTGAAAATAAATTCACCAACTACCGGATATCGAGTCTGAATCAGCGGCTGCCCCTTCCGTTTTCGCTCCATCGCCTCAAAAAGCGAAACGATCATAGGCTCCCAACGCCTCTCCCCACCCCGTTCGTCTAGCAGCGCAAAGATTGCGACATGGTGATTGCTTGAAAGTGCCACATGCCGCGCACGATCACCTTTGGCGATAGTCTCCACGCCCAGTGACTTCTTAATGCGTACTCGTTTAATTGGGATTTCCTTACCTGTTTTTGTCCTGAGCAAGGGCCAGTCTTCACTGCCCTCCTTTGGGGTCCATTTTTTCAGGTCTCCGCCAAACGACGCCGCCTTCTCCCGAACGCTCTCGCGCACCGCCGGATCAACGATGTTCTCTATATCCCCGGCAGACATACCCACAACTTGTTTGCGGATATGGACCACATCCTTGCCGCCTTCTTTATGCGGTCTGCCGTAGTTAGTCTCATCGTGTAGCGCGCCGGTGAGACGGTGTTCAGGCCGATGGGAGACTAACATCTGCTCGAAGTGTGGGCGAATGGAATCCACGAAGCCATTCCATGGACTCTGAAGTTTAGGCGCGGTGCGCCCGTTTCGGGGCCAGTAAGGGTCCTGGGCGTTGTTGCGGCTAAGTGCCGCGATCATCCTCGGAGCGCTGAGGGCGATAGTAATAGCGTCGATGGCGTGATGGCGGTGGTCGGTACGTGGCTTGCCCCTATTCTGTCCGTTGGCAGAGGGTGCGGCCTCGCGCAGGATCGCTTCCAGTCCCCAGCCTTTGCGTAGCGTGGCCGTTACCATGCCGGAGGAGGCAAAAACCACTTGCCGGGAGCCGCTCTCCGTCGGGATATCGCGGCCTCCAAAGAGAGTACCCACCAATTCGCAAGCCAGCTTGCTGGCGTAGCGCGTGTCGTTCAGCTGGCGGCTCGAAAAGCCCTCTAGCTCCTCTAGCGTGCGCAGTTCAAAGCGGCGCTGTTTGCCGGGGTTGGGCGTTCGCCAATTCCGCACACGATTCAGAATCGTTTCGAATTGTTCGGCATCCTTGTATGCCTCGAAGGGCGTCCGGTTGCCCTTGATCTGGTTCTCCTCGTGATAACAGAGAGTCTTGTTTTGGAAGGAATCGTCCGGGATACGGCTGAAGGGAATGATGTGCTCAACCTGTAAAGGAGGATTCTCGCCGAACAATGAGGAAAGCGGGAACCGCTTACCGGTGTATGGACACTCACCCTGGCATTCTTCCCATAGCAATGCCTTCTCCACGTCGGCGCGCGAGGGATGCTCAAATCCTGGACCGATTTCCTGGAGCATTTTGACTTTGGCCGCACTCCGCTGCTTTTCGCGGTCTCGGTTCTGGCTAACGGCTTTGGCCCGCTCATGGCGGGGCTTCTTTAGGTCGCGTGCCAGTTCAATGCGAACCTCCGTCGGCTTGCCGAGTTCCCGGATCAGCGCATTGACTACCTTGCGCAACTCCGTGAGAGCGCGCTCGACGGCGGGATTGCGTAGGGATTTCAGGGCTTGGCGTACTGGCGGAATACGGTCGTAGACCTGGCCCCCCGAGAAGCGACTACCCCAGATTTCATTCTCCGCTTCTTTGAATCGCTTGCCTTCCATCATCAATGGCAGTAGCTTGCGGATGGCCTTGCGGGAAATTGAACAATAGCCGCTGGGCGCGGGTCGAGAGGCGAGCCACTTGGCGCCTGTCTCGTCAAGCTTCCAGTGCTCCGTGGCGCGGCGAATGAGCGATTCTTCCCGCTCGATGGTTCGCCAATCCTCGACTACTTGCTTCTTATCTTCCTCTGACATTTCGAGCCAGCGCTCTGCAAACACATCGGCCATGTGTGAGTTGGTCAGGTTGCCTTTGAGTTTGGTCTCTCCTCCGCGCTGCAAGTTGAAGCCGATGTTCTCTCCTAAGCCGAGTGCTTTACGGATCTTTTTGAATGTAGCTTCAGAGGAAGATTCCAATAGGTTCAAGACCGTCTGCCGTTGCTCGGGAGTTAGGGGAATCCCAGTGACATTTCCTGGCAAAATGATCTCCAGGTCGTTGACCTTCTGCAGTACGCGGAATTGCTGTGCTTCTAAGGTGGCCCATGCTGCTCGCCGTTCACCCGGTTCGAGTTCACAGTCCCCTATGAGGTGCGATTGCGCTTTGATCGGGCGCTGATAGAAGAGCAAATGCTTGATCTTATAATGCAATTCTTCGGTCAGCAGGGCAGGATGGAAGGTCACTTGCTTTGCCCAAATGGCGGCGAACTCTTCCTCGTACATCCTGCGAGCAGTCCAGCGTCCACGCACTTTCTGCGAGTGCGGGTCGAGTGATGTGAAGTATTCGCCGAGCGTGCGCGTTCCAGACGAGCGGATCGCGTCTTCCAGCTCCTTTATGCCCCCCTGAACTGCGCCTAGGTCGTCGGCCTTCTTTGCTTTTCCCGGTGTCCCTTTGTCGCTTGCTTGATCTTTCCGATTCGACCGATAGCCGCGACGCTGGCTTAGGTGATAAAAGACGCGCCCAAGTTCAAAGGGTTCCAAGGCCGCATCGAGCGCGGTCTTGCGTAGCAAATAGAGGGGCAACTCAATTGCCGCCTGCGCCCCGGCATTGCCTGGCTTGACCCATTTGGCCGTAAGCTCTTGATCTAACGCATTGAGAATTGAATGGCGCTGTTGGGATGCATCCGCTTCGGCTCCCTTATACGGGGGAAGGAGAGTGTAGCGCTGTAGCAGCTGGAAGAGTTCGCTCTGACGGGCTGCACGGCGGCGCAGTTGCCTGCGGATGAGACGGGCTGTGCGGCGGGCGACCGCATTGGACTCATCCTGTCCCTTCTCTATATCTCCGGTAACTGCGGGATTGAAGAGTCGAACACCGGAACGTAGCAACCCAGTTGCCATGCCAGCTCCATCCAGGGAAATTGCTGCCCATCCTAGCGAGGCGGAACCAAGGTCAATGCCAAGAATATAGCTTCCAGTTTGAGTGTTAGTTTCACCCATCTCGTTCCATCCTATTGACTTCAATACTTTGACGAGGTAAGAATTATAGCAGTGTACGTGAGCGGCGATTGCCTGGCTTTTTCTCAGTAAGCTTTCGTCGTACGGTATCGGTTCACCCGTAACCGTTGAACGCCCCGGAGACGGGGCGTTCTTATTTGTTGTGCTAATCAAGAGCATTGCCAGAACTGACGAGCGAAGTCGATCCACGCTTGAAAGAAAAGAAACAGTTAGCGATTTTGCGTGAAGGGTCGAGCCAGACTAGAGGTGGTTCCTCGGGGCGAGCAATACATCGGCTTGGCTTTGACATTCAAAGCGTCGTTGATACTCGGCGAAGATGCGATAAGGGATTGCGCCACTCGGATGGACCCCCTTCCTATAAATCGATTCAATCGCGGCTTTCAGGGATGCTCTGAATAAGTCCGATCTCCACAGCCAGTTTGCGTAAGCTTGTAGTTGAGTGAAGATTGCGATGCGCCAGATAACATTTGCCTGTCAGCCGAGTTTTGAGAAGT
>PLSM01000093.1:0-3219 GCA_003165075.1 Acidobacteriaceae bacterium
CCCGGCTCCGGCTCCATCACCACCCCGAGCCGGCGGAGCTTGAAGTCACCCATCAATCCACCTCAAAGGAGCGCACTTGTTGGTCGTCGCCCAGGCAGGCGATGATCGCTTCGATGACTCGCTTGGTTTCATTGGGGCATCGAACGGGGATAGAAATGACGCCCGCCTGTTCAGCCGGGTAGTCGTTTCCTCCTGGAAACAAGGCGTCCCCAACGTAGATCATCTCTTTCAATGGAATGCCTAGAATGTCTTTCAGCTTCTTGATTCCGTATGCCTTGTCGATACCAAGCTTAGTTACGTCGATGGATGTCGCACCACCGAGCCGAACGAAAAATTCTGGAATGAGAGAGTCGAGGATTATTTTGATTTTCTTTCGTTTGGCGAAATCCGCATCCCATTTCACTTTTTCTTCCAAGGGAGCTTGCTGGCCCAGCGCTGAATAGGTGATCTGGGTTCCCCGGTCTTCAATGGTCTCTCCCCAGGTCTTATTGATCTGGAAACCCGCTGTTTTGATCGCATTTTTCAGTGAACTGACGATCTTCTCTTTTTCGTCCGCGGTGAGATCTTCCGCATAGAGCCTTTTCCACTGCCCGGCGTATTGGAAGAATTGTGTTCCACACGTAGGGAGAATGGATAGTTTTGCCAGGCGTTCATCCTGCGGAAGATGGGAGAGAACCTGTCTTTCAAACTGGAGCCAGGCGCCGCCGGAGATGACAGCGACCTTGGAGACGCTGAGCAAATCATGCAGGAGTGAGGCCATTTCGGCATCAAGGGACGATTTACTTGGTGCAAGTGTCCCATCGAGATCAAAGACAACCAGTTTTTTCACTATTCATTCACCTCTACGCGTTGGGGCTTCAATTCAATCCTGCGGACCTATAGTCATGAACTTCATGGCCGAGTTTAAGCTATTCGGGCAGCGCAATTTCCAACATGTTCACTTTGCTGTTTGGGTGGAATTCACACGCTCCAGACACCGCTGGCAAGAGCCACACCTCGCCCTTGTTGATACCATAAGCGGTGCCGTCGCATTCGAGCCACCCCGAGCCTTCAATGCAAACCAGCACGCGCGGTATTCCCGGGACACCGACGGTAAATGGCAATTGTCCTCGCAACCGCCACAGCAAGAAGTTGCGACAATCAACGAGCCTCTCGCGTACCACTGGAGTAGTGGTCACAGAAAAGGGAGGCACCAGGCCACCGGCGTTCTCTGAGAAATCAATACTGGCAAGCGCCTGATCGATCTGCAGTGGCCGCGGCTGCCCCGTCTTCGCGTCGACATGATCCCAATCGTAAAGGCGGAATGTTACGTCGCTGTTCTGCTGAACCTCAAATACAACGACACCGCCTCCAAGGGTATGAACGGTTCCAGCAGGGATGAACACGGCGTCGCCTGGCTTTGGGACGAAACCTGCGAGGTGGTCCTTGATCGTTCCGTTGGAAAGTGAATGCCGCAGATCGACGCCAGTTGTGCCTGGTTTCAGACCCGCATAGATCTGGCTTCCAAGTCCAGCTTCAACCACAACCCATGCTTCGGTCTTCCCGGTTTCTCCCGGCGGAATCAAGTCTGGATGCGCATCGCTCGGATGCACTTGGACAGAAAGCATTTGACGTGCATCGAGAAATTTGAGGAGAAGTGGAAAGCAACGGAAGCGAGACGCTGACCGCCCCATCAGTTGGTCTCGGAAGTTTTCCATCAATTCACCGATGGTTTGTCCCTTAAGCGGTCCGTTGGAAACCTGGCTTTGATGATCATCGCGATCGCTGAGCAGCCATGCTTCACCGATGGGGCCGTCGCCCGGAAGCGGCGTGGAGAGCAGATCGGACAAGCGCCGTCCTCCCCATAGCCGATATTGATATATTGTGAGCGCTACGCGAACCCCATGCTCCACGTGGTTTGCGTGGCCAAGCTCTGCAGGCCGTTGCGGCGAGCGGCTTGATTGCTGTTCCACTGATCGGGCAGCCACTGGGGCAATTGGCTGGCTTCGAGGACCGGCAAGTTCGTCAGCAACTGGGTGAGATAGAGCTGGGGATCGATATCGTGGCGGCGGCAGGTACTGGTCAGGCTGGCCAGGATCGCGGCTGTTCTTCCCCCGCGCGGATTTCCCACGAAGAGTGAATTCTTCCTGTTGAGAACCACGCGCTTCATCTCTCTTTCGCTGACATTATTGTCGATGGGAATCGCGCCGTCCGCGCAGAAGACAATCAGTTCCTGCCACTGCCCGAGAGCGTAGTTGATGGCCTCAGCCATCGGATGCTTGGGTAGTAACTGCTGCTTCCAGACAAGAAGCTTCTCGTGCAACTTGTCGAGCAGCGGCGCCGACTGTTGCTGTCGCAGCTTCAGACGTTCTTCGACGGACGCATCTTTGCCCTGCCGCTCCACTGCATAGAGCGCGCGCACCTGCTCGACTGCTTCCTTGGCTATCTCGGGCGCGGACTTCTCGGCTTCAACGAACTTTCTTCTCGCGTGCGCCCAACATCCGGCGCGCGTGATCGCGTTGCCGACGACAACGCCGTTATAGCCGGCATAGCCATCGGCCAACAAAATCTGTCCGTAATCTTTCAGAAATCTGCTCGGTCCATCGCGGCCTCGATCCAGCGTGAAGTCGAAGACGTTGTATGGCTGCGCCTCATCGCCAACGTAAACCCACATGCGCGCATTCGCACATTTATCCTTGTTCTGCATGGGCATGACAGTGTCGTCGGTGGCCACTACATGCGAAGCACGCACTCGATCCGCCATCAGTTCATAGAGCGGTTCAGCGAGGTCCCCCACATCCCCGCCCCAGACCGACTGCGTGGCCCGCGAGATCTCGAAGCCCTGCCGCGCAAAGATGTCTTCCAACCTGTAGTAAGGCAGGTAATCAGCAAATTTGCTGGTTACGATGTAGGCCAGCAAGCCAGGTCCAGCCATGCCCTTGTCGATGGCGCTCTCCGGCTTGGCTGCGGCTTCCATGCGTGGATTCTCGCCGCTCGTCTCGCAACTTGCACAGGCATACTTCTTGCGCACATGATGGAGCCGCTCGAAGTGGCCGGGAAGATACTCGACCTGCCAGCTCTCGTCGGCGCCGATCTCTTTGCGCTCGACACCGCAGCAAGGACACAGGCGCTCCTCCGCAGTCAACTCGTAAACATGCGTAGTGACGGGAAGATTATCGAAGTTGGCCAGATTGCGCCGGCCTTTGCGCCGCTTCACGCGTCGCAACTCTTCGGCTGGTT
>PLSM01000093.1:3327-3636 GCA_003165075.1 Acidobacteriaceae bacterium
CATGACCTGCAGCGTTGCGCTGTCATTGGGCATATTCTGCGAGTTAGGTACGAGTGGGTTCACTTACTCAGTTAGATGCAATAGATACACCATAAGTCGCGTCAGGCAACAACTTTATCCTGGCTTTTTACGGGGCTTTCAGCGGGTCGTTCATAGCGCGGCAGGCGCTTCAGCTTCGTCATATCGATGCCGTCTAACAGCATCGCCAACTCGCTGGCCCGCAACTCCACCGAGCCCGCATTTGCTTCAGCCCGCGGCAGCTTGAAGACACCAACTTCCAAGCGCTTGTACCATAGCACATAGCCATCC
>PLSM01000032.1 GCA_003165075.1 Acidobacteriaceae bacterium
GCATCGCATCCCTGCTCACTATCGCCAAGCCGATCGACGAGATTGAAATCAGCACCAGACGGATCACGTATCTGGTCCAGGCGGTCAAGGAGTACTCGTATATGGATCAGGCTGCGATGAAGGAAGTCGACCTTCATCAGGGACTCGAAAATACACTTACGATCCTGCACCACCAGATCAAGAACGGAATCACCGTGGTTCGCGATTATGACCAAAGCATGCCGCGAATCTGTGCCTTCGGCGGCGAGCTCAATCAGATTTGGACAAACCTGATGGCAAACGCGATCGAGGCCATGCATGGGAAGGGCGAGTTGCGCGTGCGTACCGCACGGGAACTCGACCGCGTGCTTGTCGAGATTGGCGACAACGGACCCGGAATCCCGCCCGAAGTTCTGCCCCGCATTTTTGAGCCGTTTTTCACCACCAAAGGAGTTGGCGAAGGAACAGGCCTGGGCTTGGATACGGTTGGCCGCATCATCAGGAATCATCATGGTGAGATCCGCGTCTCTTCGCACCCGGGCGACACTCGTTTCCAGGTTTTTTTGCCTTTAACTCAGCCGAGAAGCACAGCCATCGGCACACCACAAGAGGAAGACGATGCAGGAAACTTGCTCTCACTTGGATCAGATACAAAACCCATCCCCTAAGACCGATGGGTGCGAGGAGTGCTTGCAGATGGGCGATTCGTGGGTTCATCTGCGCCTTTGCGAAATCTGCGGCCACGTCGGCTGCTGTGATTCCTCGAAGAACCGGCACGCCGCCAGGCACTTCAGAAAGACAAAGCATCCCATCATGCGATCTCTTGAACCGGGCGAAGATTGGGGATGGTGCTACGTTGACGAGATCATGATCGAACCGTTTTCGTAAAGGCGGGAGCAGGCCGGAATCGAAAAGGAGGATGCAAGAAATGAATCCGACGGCAAGCCAACCGGACATTCGGGACCAGCTTTTGCTGCGCCTCGCTGAATCGCGGTCGATAACTGACGAGTTATTTCGAATTGTGCGTACGGACGCGCTCTACGACAGGCCCATTCCCGAAAGACACCGAATTGTTTTTTACATCGGCCACCTCGAGGCATTCGACTGGAATTTGATTGCAGGTCACGCGCTCGGCCTCGGTGCTGCTCACAAGGAACTCGATCGCCTCTTCGCTTTTGGCATCGATCCGGTTGATGGCGGCCTGCCGCGGGACTCGCCTTCCGACTGGCCCCGGCTCTCAGAGATCGGCGCTTATAACCTGCGCGTCCGGGAAGGAATCGATGACATTCTCAAGAGCCATTCGCAGGCTTCGGCGAGCCACTGGCAATACCCTCGGGAAGTCATCTTGAACGTAGCGATCGAACATCGATTGATGCACGCAGAGACCCTGGCGTATATGCTGCACCAACTGAGTCCGGATCGGAAGATTCCGCCGCGCGGTTATCAACCCGTGGACACTCGGTCAAGACTTCCAATCGCTTCCCGGATGATCGATATTCCCGCGGGACTTGCCACGCTGGGAATTCCGCGCGCTGGAGATGTGTTTGGCTGGGATAACGAGTTTGAAGAGCACTCCGTCGAAGTGCCGGCCTTCGCGATTAGCTCCCACAAGATTACGAACGGGGATTTTCTCCGGTTCGTGCGCGAAGGCGGATACGACGATCGCCGGTTCTGGAGCGCCGCGGACTGGGCCTGGATCGATAAGCAGAGGATCGCCCATCCGCATCTGTGGTTCAATCGCCAGGACCAGTGGTTTTATCGGTCGATGTTTGAAGAGGTTGAGTTACCGCTCGACTGGCCGGTATATGTCAGTCACGCAGAGGCCGCGGCCTTTGCGCGTTTCACTGGCCAATCCCTTCCCACCGAAGCGCAATTTCATCGCGCGGCTTATGGAACGCCGAAAGGCCCTGAAGAGATGGAGCCGGCGTATCCGTGGGGCGATGCGCCCCCCGATGCTGGCCGCGGCAATTTTGACTTCGAGCGTTGGGATCCCGTCGCGGTGGGGAGTTATCCCGACGGGCGGAGCGCCTTCGGGTTGGAGGAACCTCTCGGCAACGGCTGGGAATGGACCGCCTCTCCCTTTGCGCCCTACCCAGGCTTTCAGCCGTTTCCCTTTTACCGCGGTTACTCGGCTGACTTCTTTGACGGAAAGCATTTCGTCGTCAAAGGCGCTTCGCCGCGCACTGCGGCGCCGATGTTGCGGCGTTCCTTCCGCAACTGGTTCCAGCCGCATTATCCGTTTGTTTACGCATCTTTCCGCTGTGTGAGTAACTGAATGGAGCCGGAATGCTGATTCGTGATGGTGCGATACAGACCGTAAGCTCATTCGCCGAGGATGTGCGGAATGGGCTGGGACAATCCAGGCAAAAGGAGTTACCGTCAAAGTATCTTTACGACGACGTCGGCTCCGCCCTGTTTGAAGCGATCACCCGGCTTCCCGAGTATGGTCTGACGAGGGCGGAAGAACGGATTCTACGGCAGCACTCAGACGACATAGCTGAGCATCTCACGGCGCATGGTATGGTCGTTGAACTCGGAAGCGGCAGCGGCCAAAAGACGCGCCAGATACTGGAAGCACTGGCCCACCATAAGTCGATGACCTACTGCCCTATTGAAATATCGTCTTCAGCTCTGGTGAGTTGCGAGCGCGAACTCGATGATTTGGCGCAGGTCAGCATTCTGGGGTTTGAGACTGAGTACCTTGACGGCTTGAGCAAGGCCGTGGCTCGCCGCAAACCCGGCGATGCAGTTCTAGTGCTGTTTCTGGGCAGTTCGATCGGCAACTTCGATCGTGAGCCGGCCGAGGAGTTCCTGCGAAGGATTCGCCAGGCGATTGAGCCTGGCGACATGCTGTTGCTCGGCACGGATCTTGAGAAGCCATTGACCCAACTCATTCCCGCCTACGACGACTCTCTCGGTGTAACCGGAACCTTCAATCGCAACCTGCTGGCCCGCATTAACCGTGAGCTTGGGGGGGACTTCGACTTATCCCGATTTCAGCACGTTGCCCTCTACAACGCCCGCGAACGCCGAATTGAGATGCATCTTCGCTCCACTGAAACCCAAACTGTCTGCATCGAAAGGGCAAACTTCACATTCCTGTGCGATGAGACCATTTGGACGGAGAGTTGTCATAAGTTTGGGAGGAATGAACCCGCAGAAATGGCTAAACGCGCCGGCTTCAAGTGCGTTGAGCAATGGGTGGACGTCGAATGGCCATTCGCCGAGAACCTTCTCGTCGCCGTATAGCACAAACGATTCACGCATCAATAACCTATGGGCGTCGTTATCTCAGAGACGTTTCAGAGCGCAGAGGAGGGCTTCTTAGTGGCTCCATCTGTCGTGAGAGCAGATCATAAAGGCCGCCTACAACCAATTGAAAACAATGGCAGAGCGTGCATCGCAGGCGAATTTGTAGTCTACAAATCCACCGAACTCAACAGATCGCAAAATGCACCTCCCTCAAGTCATTGATTTTGCGATGGTTATTTCGGGCACTCCATCTGCTCCCAAAACGAGGATGTCCCAGCCATAGTTGAAAGTTGAGCGGCGGTTCAGCCNNCACTTTCAACTACGCGCGGGACATGCTCGATTTGATCCTTGTGGCTTCTGGGTGCTTTGACAGTTACAAAATTGACTACAGTCAGGGAACTGCCTGCGCTTTAGCGTGGCGAAACGGCCAGGGAAACCGAAGGCACATACGCGCATTAAGCCCCCAGGTGGTCTGGCAATCAATCTGATTTCGATTCCTCCCTTATCCCCTTTAGGACCCCGATGTAGCTTTCTGGCATTGCGAAGTGCTCAGCGCCTCTTATGAAGAGATCTATGATGGCCGAAAAGGATAGCCTTCGGCCATCGGCAGGGAGCTATCTGCAATGGCCGCAAAGCAAGGATCTGTTATCAAGAAATCCGGAAGGGTCTTTGACCAGGGGCAAAAAGCCGCCAAAGCACTCCGCCTTGGCCTCTAGGCGCGTGTCTCCACCCTTGACCAGCAAACGCTCCCTATGCAGAGTCGCGCTATGCGCGACTACGCCGTCCGGCGTGGCTGGATCATCTCAATGCAGGTGAAGGAAGTCGGATCCGGTGCATCCCAGCGTCAACTACGGGAGAAGCTGCTGGAAGCTGCACGGTGCCGGGAGATCGATGTCGTGCTGTTGTGGAGGCTCGATAGTTGAGGAAGATCGGTTACCGAACTGCACGCCACAATGCAGGAGTTGGGACAACTTGGCGTCGGGTTCATATCGCTCAGTGAAGCACTGGACCTGACCCTCTAGTAATATTCCTTTTCGGCTCTAATTTTCACATTGTATTGATATCTCCTTAATCAGTGACGGCTAGGTTCAGTTTAGTTTTTCTTCCGGTTATCGAGCGGGATGGCCAAAGTTTGTGCATTGCGCCCAGCCAAACATTCAAGTGTCGTTGCGTGACACCACGATCACCGGAAGCGTGACCGGTAATGCGGCTGTGACCTTGGCTTTTAACGCGATCAACAGCTTGAACAAAACAGTAGCGACGAGTCAGCAGGTGTCGTGCCGCTAGCGAGGGGCACCCTCACAGCCACGCCTGACCTGATCCCGAACCTAATGTTGCAAACACACTTTCCTTTTGCCTGCGGGCTCAACAAGCCAGGCAGGCAAGACTCGATCCACAAATTTGGAAGGAGAATCTGGTAATGAAGCCAATAGCGCGGTGCACATTCATTCTGCTGTTGCTGTTCGTGCTCGCATCCACTGCCTCCAGGGCCAACTCGGTCGTTGTGGGATCCCTGGATCTGATCAACACCATTCCAGGGCCAAGCGGGGTGGATACGTTGCTTGTGACTAATGTTACCCCCGGTGGCGGCGCGGCGAACATTCCGTTGGAATCGCTGACCTTTTCCGATGTACAGTTGACTATCGACGGAGTAGACCAAACAGCGAACCTCGCTACCGATTTAGCCGGGGTTCTGTACGAACTGGACAATCTTCCCCAGGATTCTATTACCTCATTTGACCTTACGGCGTCCCTGGGCTCCTCGCCCTTGCCGGTTACTGTCAACGGGCAACTGGAAGAGATCTATCCAGCGATTTCCCTGAGCTACAGCGGTCCTGTGCTCGACACCAACAGCAATCCCGACGTGCAATTCGACATCGATGCCACAACCACGCCTGAGCCTTCGACTTTTGGGCTGTTTGGCACAGGTCTGGTTCTGCTTGGCGTAATTCTGTGGTCCCGCCGCCGTGCGCAGACGTCGCATGCTGGCGCAGGGAGATTCTTCACAGACATTGCATAACACCTGTAACAGCGGGTTTCTTCTTCCTTCTGCACGTACTACGAGAGCAATGGGTCGGATGTAACGGACTTCCCTCCGCGTTGAATCGCAGGGTGGGGGTCGTTGGAAAGGATTAGGGACACAAACATGAAGAGGATTTTTCTTTACCTATCGGCGTTTCTGCTGATCTTCGCGGGCGTCGCTGGAGCTGCAACCCCGGTTTCGTTGATCGCCATCTCGCCGACCTCAGGGCAGGCAGGCATCACAAACCTTGCCATCACCGGCAGTGGATTCCCGAGCGGAACCATTTCGCCCTCAAACGTTACAGTTACCCTGACAGGCGGGAGCGGCCCCATTTCGATCACCCCTGCAAGCGTGACCACCGTGGCCGGCAGCATCCGCAGAGTCACGTTCACGATTCCGAGTGGGGATGTGGTGACAAGCCCCACGGTGTATCAGGTGTCGATCAGCGGCACGAGCCCAGCTTTTACGAGCAACTCGGTATCCTTGACCGTGAATCCGGATGCACAGATCACCAGTCTGGCGCCTGCATCGGGAATGCTGGGCCAAACGGTGCCGGTCACCATTACCGGCCTTTACACGAACTTTGTGCAGGGTTCGACGACGGCAAGCTTTCCGGCTGGTTCCGGCACTACCGTCAGTAACTTTACCGTCACCAGCTTGACCACGGCAACTGCAACTCTGAATATTGCGGCTTCCGCTACCGTGCAAACGGACACGTTGACGGTTGCCACCGGCACTCAAACGGCGACCGTGCCCTTCAGCGTGGGCGTGGTTACCCAGGCATCTTCGAGTTCCTATGGCGCGACCGCGGCGCAGTATCACAGCGTCAGTTCCATGACAGCGCTCACGGCGGCTCAAAAGCTTGCGCTGCTACAGGCGAACATCAAGTACGTGTTCGTGATCTTCCAGGAGAACCGCTCCTACGATCACTACTTCGGCACCTTCCCCGGAGCCAATGGACTCTTTGCGACCTACCCAAACGCCAACCCGAACGACCCTTCCGCCTTGCCGGGCAACGCCACGCAGTTTGCGAGCAGCTTCAGCTCCGCGATCCAGACGGTCACGTCCAACGGCAGCGTGGCCTATTCCACGATGAGTCCATTCCTGGTGCCACGCCAGATCGTCAATCAGACCGGCGCCACCACGCCGATCTACTCGGAGGACATGTTATCGGTGGATCACAGCCACACTGGCTACATCAACGATATGCACTCCGACCAGGCCACCCGCTCGGTGCCGAAGAACGACGGCTACCCGCTCGATCAGGAAGGTTTCTACTACAACACTGACTCCTCCGGAACGAGCGCGCCAATCTACAGCGCCTCCACCCACGCTACGCCCACCAGCCAGGTTACGCTGCAAGCCAAGCAGAAGGGCGAGATCGTGATGGGTCACGTCGACTGCGACACGATCCCGTTCATGTGGCAGTACGCCGACAGGTTCACGATGTTTGACAATATGCACCAGACCGCGATTGGACCTTCGACCCCGAATGCGATCGCGATGATCGGTTCACAGACCGGCGACACACAGTGGGTGCTGCATCCGAACAACTACGACAGCTACAGCATCGGCTATGGCTCCCCGACCGCGGTGAGCCACATCCAGTACTCGCTTCCGAATCTGACCGACACTCCGCCGTTTGCAGGCAGCGCAAGCGACAATGCGGCGGTCAAACCGCCTTTTGGGCCGGACGAATCGAATGGCGAGGGGGCAACCACCATCGGAACTCCCAAGGCCGGTCAGGAAACCCTTACCTTCGCCTCGTTGCCGCTTTCGTTCATGGGGAGTGAGATTGACAGCATCACGGCGTCGGACCAGCACTCTGCCATCGATCTGACCGACGTGCAACAAGACATGGCAACCATCATGACGAACGACCCTAACATACCCTGGGGATGGTATCAGCAGGGCTATGGTCCCGAGCCATTCGATGGCACTGCGTTCAACGACGACGAAGCCAACTACACGGCTGCCCCGGAGCACGCTTCCTACATCGTGCACCACAATGGCCCGCAGTATTTCGGCTACCTCGGCGATAACACCCAAGAGCAGGGCAATATGCATGGCCTGCAGCAGTTCTACACCGATGTCACCACCGAAGCTCTAACCCCAGGCGTCTATTACATCCGCGGCGGCTATTACAACAACCTCGGCCAAACCCCGCTGGATCCGAATACGAACGTTAGGGCCGACTTCGCTGGCAACGACGACCATGGCTCGTACTCGGACTCGCAGATCTCGGAGTCCATGGTAGCCGCTACGGTCAACGCGATCGCGAACAGCCCCTACTGGAATCAGAGCGCGATCATCATCACTTACGATGAGTCGGACGGATTCTTCGATCATCAACCTGAACAGTTCCGCACCTGGGGTCCGGACGGGCAGCCCGAGACCGGCGGCCCACGCATTCCGCTGATGGTGGTCTCGCCCTTCGCGGTCACACACGGCGTGAGCCACGTCTACAGCGAGCATTCCGCGGTGGTTCGCTTCGTGGAGGAACTGAAGGGTCTGGTTCCACTGGGGCAGTTGCCGGATGAGGCCGCAGCGCTCACCACCGGAGCAACCCTGTGCGCGAATCCGCCCACCTATAGTGGCTCCACTCCCGCACCGACGCTGGTGAAGCCCGGCGCGCAATCGACGACAACGACGATCAATCCGTTCTGCAAGCCCAACGGCGCGGCGCAGACCGCTCTGGGGCCGGGAGACGTTTTTCCCGGCATGGGCGATCTCACGGAAGCCTTTGACAACGACCGGTTGCTCGGCAAGGTTGCCCCGCTCCCGGAAACCTACGCCACGATTTCGTCCGTGTCTACTCTGCCGCACTACAGTGCAACCGGCGCCTGCTCCAACCAGGCGCTGAACATCGTGCCGACGGACTACAAAAACGGTGTCTACAGCTCGGCAGCCTTCGATCCGACCGGAGCGCAAACAGCCGTGCCGGTCATCGATCCGCCGCCTGCGGACTTTAATCCGCGTCCGACGGTGAGCAACGGCAGTCCGTACTACAACACCAGCAATAACACCACCACTAACTCTACGACCGGCACTGGTGGTCCTTGGCCCCAGTGATCGAGCAACACAGCCGGGACGGCATCGCTGCCGTCCCGGCTTTTGTGCGCCCAGCATGGGCG
>PLSM01000092.1 GCA_003165075.1 Acidobacteriaceae bacterium
CAGGGCTTGTTCAGAGGTTCCCTAACGATCGTGATTCATTCTGGGCTAAAGTGTCGTCCAGAAGGGCGTGGAGAGTTAGGGATCTGTCGAGCACCGGGCCCTAAATTCACATAGCTAATCGCTCAGGACGCGATAAAATGGGAAGGCGTGAACGACAGAGCGCATATCTGAACGAAGGCGAGCATAGTCCGCCGGATAGATAAGATTCATCCAGCCGGAAAAATCGCAAGTGGTCATCCGATGCAATGAATAACAATGCATTTTCCTGCCAATATCGTTGAAGCGAGTTATGAGACCGACAAACAATACTAAGATGGCGATAATGGGAGCGACAGTTGTTTTGACGCTGGCGCTCGTGGGGGCTGGATTATCGGCTCAGACACACGGTAGAGCAAATGTGCAGGTGAGGAAAGCATCTCCAGCCTTGGTGAATGTGGAACCATCCGATCAGGATACCCCGGTCCGAAATGTTCCGGATCCGGGAGTAGTCACGACCAATCAGACCATAAGCCCAGCCGGAGTGCAAAGTGTCTTCGAGAGCCGGGTATACGGAATTGCTTTCGGCGCATCGCAGCAAGAAGTATATGCAGCAACCGCGGATGGCCTCTACAAACTTGATTGGCAATCCAACAAGGTACTGCAGAAATTAAAAGTTGGCAGCTCTGGATTACAGGGCCTCACATATGACCCGGCTTCCCAGTCGGTCTTGATGACAGCGATCCGAAAGGGAGATGTAGGACTGGTCTCAAAGTGGAACAGGGGCGCTCAGCCCGATTTCACCATCCTTGGGAAGAACGAAATTGCAGAGGTAGCTGTCTCTCGCAAAGACGCTCCTGGGCCGCGCTACGCCGTGATTTCATTGACCTTCGATGATCAGGCGGCGATTCTCGATCTGAATTCTTTAAAAGTGCTCTCAAAGATAAAGACAGGCATCGCCCCGTTTGGCGCGGTGATCGATGCCGCGAATGCGACAGCTTACGTCAGCAACTGGGCAGGCCGTTTTCCCCGTTCAGGGGATCTAACTGCCACAACGGGTTCAAAACCGGGGGCGGACGAAGTTGTCGTTGATGCTCGCGGGGTCGCAGCTTCAGGAACTGTCTCCAAAATTGACCTGAAGACGGGGACAATCACAGCGCAGATAGAGCTGGGTCTCCATCCCACGTCCCTCGCGCTGGATGACAGGCGTAATCGACTCTACGTCGCCAACAGCAACTCCGACACGATTTCCATCATAGATACGCAGAAGAACATGGTCGTAGAGACCATCCCTCTACGACCCTTCACGCGCGAAGTTGCGGGGATTACGCCCGAGTCCCTTGTACTCTCCAGGGATGGGCATCACCTGTATGTTGCATGCGCCGGTATCAATGCCATTGCCGTACTTACGCTGGAAGGCCGCCATGTGACTGTGGACGGTCTCATTCCGACCGGCTGGTATCCCGATGCAATTGTACTCAGCCCGGACGAAAAGTATCTCGGTGTATCGACGCTTCTTGGCGTTGGATCGGGATGGAAAAATGCGCCAGTGTCCGGAAGGAAGGGCTATACGGGTGGGTGTCCTGGTGGACACCCTTCACCGGCCTGCCGATATGTTCACAGTTATCGCGGGACCGTCCAGATCATTCCCATTCCCGACGGGCCAGACCTTCAAAGATATTCTTTCGCCGTGGCAGTAAATAATCGCCTGCAACTCAAGGGCACTGTCAGCACCACAGATCGCGAGGAGACAGCGGCCAAAGAGATGCCTGTGCCTTTACGGTCAGGAGACCCCTCGCCGATCAAGCATATCATTTACATCGTCAAAGAGAATCGCACCTACGACCAATTCTTCGGCGGACTGGGAAAGGGGAGAGGAGATCCCTCGTTAGAAGAATATTCAGAGGATGCGATCCCGAATCACCGTGCGTTGGCCAGAGAGTTCGTGCTGCTCGACAACTTTTTTGCAACGGGCGGCAACAGCGCGGATGGACACCAGTGGGTTACCCAGGCCAATGAGACAGACTACACCTATCTGCCCGGATACACCGGACGCAGTTATCCCCACCAGGGTGACGATCCAATGGCTGATGCGCGTGGAGGTTTCATTTGGAATGCGGTGGTTGATGTAGGAAAGACCTTCATAGATTTTGGAGAACATACTAGTGATGTAAAGCAGAACGGTGGCCCACATAAAAACCGGCAGCAACTCCTCGAAGACTTCCGAAATGGGGCGACTTTTGAGGGAAGGTTTACTACGAAAGCGACCGTTGCGTCCCTGAATGCTTACCTGGCAAAAGATTATCCCTCATGGGATGGGCCGGATGTCGCACGCGCAAGAATCTTCGTCCGCTACCTCACGCAATGGGAAGCGCAAGGAACAATGCCTGATCTGACCATGGCCGACCTGCCGGCGGACCATACAAATGGAACGACGCCCGGATACTCGACTCCAAGAGCCTGCATGGCGGATAACGACTACGCACTGGGGATGATTGTCGACGCGGTATCGCACTCGAAATTCTGGGCATCGACTCTGATCCTGGTGGAGGAAGACGACGCGCAGAACGGGCTGGATCACGTGGACGGGCATCGCACGGTCGCCCTCGCGATCAGTCCTTACATCAGGCGCGGCGCAATCGACTCGACCTTCTATTCTCAGCCGAGCATGCTCAAAACCATTGAGTTGATCCTGGGGCTGCGGAATCTATCCATGTTTGATCTGATTGCGAACGATATGAGAAATAGTTTTCAAGACACACCGGACCTTACGCCTTACACCGTGACGGTGCCAAAACAGTCCATTTATGAGATAAATCCCCCCCTCCTCGCGCTCTCGGGACAGGCGCGAAAGGATGCGGAGGCGTCGCTTCGCATGAACTTCAGCGTTCCTGATGCTGCTCCAAGCGAGAAATTGAACCGAATCCTTTGGAGATCGACTCGAGGAATCAACTCACCCTATCCGAAGGTGACTCAGGCAGTCTTTGCACCTTATTCCAACGATCTTGATGACGAGGAGAAAGAGAAGCTGTTTGAACAGGAGTTACGGAAACCTTAGCGGTCCAGCTCGTCATTGATTTCATTTGATGAGAAGTTGCGTGCTCAAGGAATCTTCTGCTTCTGCTCAAACAGCTTCTCCGCTCGGCCAAGGCACGGACCAAAGAGGCTCTCGACCAAGCTATCGAAGAAGCTCTCAAACTCATCTCCGCCGACAACGCTCAGGCTTGGTTCAAGCACTGCTTCGACGGTCTACAGTAAAACGGGAAATGCTCTAGAGTTGCGGAAAACATGATCCTGAGTGGCTGAAGCGTAAAATCCCGGAGAGAATCGAGACTCGGAATGTAACAACCGGGTCATGGATTGACTGGGAGGCACGGGACAGAGAGTTCGAACCTAAGGTCGAGCAGGCGCGGAGAAAACTTCTGGCGGCATCGGGAAGGTGGGTGCAGAGGGATCAACCGCCGGCTGAGTTGGCTAGCTGCCCAGTTTTATGCCGTCAATATTGGGAATGAAATGGGGATTCGGTCTAGACCGAATATTGCTCTCTGGTGATCCAGCGATTCCATCGCGTCTGTCGGGTTGCCGGAGCATCCGATTCAGTCACTTTTGAAGCGGCTCTTCATCCATAACACCGGTGATCCCTGCCGCAAGAAAGATGATCCCAAAGGCATCGCCAATCTGGTATTCAGTTTCCTACGTATTGCCCTGAAGCACATTTAAACAGTTAAGGACTGCGCCCAAAAGTGTCGCGACAATCGAAGCGAACGTTATCAGAACCTCTTTCATCTCCTCTCCTCTCCTCTATTCGGAAGCGATTCTGCGCTTGGGTCTGGAGTGCCCTGAGCAGCACAAAGTCCAGGTCCGTGACGGCCGGGGCTTCTTGCTTTGGGGCAACCTATTTATATCCAAATTACTAAAATACCCTTTGTGTGTATTACTAAGGTGCTCTCCTGCGATTCATAATAGGTAACGATGGCGTATTTATGATGTTACCATCATCCTTAAGTAAAGAGTGCGCGGTCCTTCAGCATGCCGTTGGTTACATCGGGGATTGATGGGAGAAGGTCGTTTCAACTCTCTGTGCAAGGAAAGAACCACAATGAACAATTCAAATGGCGTCTATCGTGGATCATCGGCCCAGGAAAGTTCCCAGGCATCTGAGTCAGCCTCATTCCGAAAGACCAAAACAAAACGATCAAAACTCATCCGAGTGCGCAGATTGCCCTTTCATGGCGAGCGTGGTAGCGCTGTAGTTGAGATGGCCTTGGTGATGCCCATCATGTTAATGATGCTCACCGGCATCTTTTCTTTCTCAGTGGCCTTGTATCAAAAGCTCCAGCTAGCCGAGGCCATCAGCAATGCAGCACGAGTCATGGCGGCGGAGCGGGGCGACACTGACCCATGTGCGACTACCGCCTCAGCTATCTACGCGGCGGCGCCAAACCTTTCGAAATCCAATCTCACACTGACCTTTACTCTGGGCGGCACCAACACCAGTGGCACGATCACAGGTGGCACGGCCTACGGGGGGACTAAAGGTACGGCGCCCTCATGCACTGCTGCCGGGAATGGCGGAGTCGCCGCGATGCAGTCGGGCTGGCCAGTCCAAGTTCAGGCCATATATCCCTGTACCCTTAGTATCTATGCGTTTCAAACTTCGAGCTGCAGCCTCGGATCGCTGAACTCGGAGGTCGCCCAATGAAGCGCCGTATTTCCTCATGGATGATGCCAGGCCTCAAGGATGAGCGCGGACAGATGGTTCCATGGCTGCTGCTGCTGAGCGGAGTGCTCATTGGCGTTGCCGGCTTAACCATTGACCTCGGTCACGCGTATATCTGCCACCGCGAACTTCTCGCGTCCACTGATGCTGCTGCGCTGGCAGGCGCTTACGCGATGATTCAACCTGGCGCGACGACGGTCTCAGTCACGGCTGCGGTCAAAAGCTACTCCTCAGTTACCAACGGAGCAAACGCTGCATCCGATCTGCCGAATGCCAACATCGCTACCAGTTTCGCATGCGTGACGGATTCTGTCATGGTGCAGGCACCGTGCGCGGCCTCTGGCACGGGGTATAACGTGATCCAGGTTTCGCAGACAGCCCAGATCCCGACGTACTTCATTCAAATGCTTTCGCTTATGGGCATCAAGTCTGCGCAGTCGATGACGCTGGGTGCAACCTCGTCCGCAACCATGGCAAGTGGCCCGCCCGATCAGGTCAATGTCGCCATGGTGCTCGACTCAACAAATTCGATGAGTCAATCGGAAAATGAAACCGGCTGTACAAGTTCAAGAATCAATTGTGCACTGGACGGAATTCAGTTCCTGATGACTGAGCTCGCTCCCTGCACTCAATCCACTTCAAAATCTGGCGTTGCATGCACTGCTTATGACAGGGTGAGCCTGTTTACCTATCCAAACGTGCAGGCGAACAAGGCATCCAATGACACGGCTTGCACAGGAAATATGAGTAGCAATTACATTTTGCCTTACACCACACCGGCGGTGCCGACGAGCGGGCAGAAGACGTGGACCGCGCCATCAGGCACAGCGGGTACCTACCAGATCACCGGATATCTGAGCGATTGGAGTTCCAACAACCAAATCGATGGCTCGTTCGTGACCACCTCGAACCTTGTGAACGCCACGGGGGGGTCTACCGGCAGCAACTGCAACGGCATACAAGCGTTAGGTGGTCAGGGTACGTACTTTGCAGGGGCGATCTATGCAGCCCAGGCGTCCCTCATGGCGCAGGCGTATCAGAATCCAGGATCCCGAAATGTGATGATTGTTCTAAGCGACGGCGATGCCAATGCCTCAAGCGGACACATGATTAACTCGAGCGGTCAGAACGTTGGAAACAGCGGCAACACTTACCCGTCTCTGCAGGATCAGTGTCATCAGGCAATTACTGCAGCGAACAATGCGACAACCCTGGGCACGACAGTTTACACGATTGCTTATGGCGCAGCGAGTTCCGGTTGCTCTATGGATACAGGTAGCTTGGCCATATCTCCGTGCGCGACACTTCAACAGATGTCTTCCGGCTACACGTCGACATCAAACATGCCTCATTTCTACTCAGACTCAAGCTCCTCCACGAATAAAGGCCAGTGCGCATCACAGTACGCCTTGAACCTGCAGGGAATCTTCGGTTCAATCGCCGCACAACTTACGAAAGCTCGTCTGATTCCCAACGGCGTAACCTAGAAATCAACCGAATGAAGTGAAGGCCGGGGGGCTTTTCTCCTCGGCCTTCCGGTTTGTGGAAAGTCAGGCCGTCTTCGGTCTCACGGATGGAGGGTCCGAGATTCCCTCCCTGTATTCTGCATCTTTTCACTGGCGCAAAACGTGTCAGGAGGCGGATTTCGAATCAGTTTCCTTCAAACTGGTTCTAGCTCCACTTTCCTTCGGTGACGGTGCAGTTCTTCGCTAAATATAAAAGTCTGAAGCAGGGTGACGATGATCTGCGATCGATTGAAGCCTGGGTGCGGATCGAGTGAGATAGGGTTGCCCATATTCCGAGTCGCCCGTGATAAAGGAAACATGGGGCGAGGAAACACCCTGATCTGGAAATCTCAACCCCGGCAGCCACTGGGACTGATGTGCAGTCTAGCTCTTCTTTGATGTCAC
>PLSM01000104.1 GCA_003165075.1 Acidobacteriaceae bacterium
GGCAATTGGCAAGAGGTATAATGGCGCTCTATGGCAAAATCGATTCCTCCACCCGAACCCAGCGGGCGCCCCTACAAGACCACGGGGCTTCACCTGCCAGCCGATCTTTGGGAACTCCTCAACAGAGTCGCCTTTGAACGAGCTCGGACTAAGGGCGGGAGAGCGTCCGTTTCGGCGCTCCTGGTGGACATGATCGAAAAACATCGCAAAGAACTGGAGAAGGAGCTAGCAAGCCGCTGGACTGAGAGTACTAAATGACGACACCGGACAATTATTTCGGCCCTGACGAAACCGCACAACCCCAACAGGCTTACCTGACCAACTGGACATGGGAAGGTGCAACTGTAATAGAACTGACCGGGAAAGTCGCTGAACTCTTCCCGCACGTTCCTGTCTTCAGCCGGCATCCTTTTCGAGTCGGGAGCGAAGAGAATCGGTTTAAGGATGAGATTCGGCGGGAGCCGCTGAGGATCACTGATGAGCCTCTCCCGATAGCGACCGTATCGAAGACTTACTCTCTCATCCAACATAGGGATGTTCTGGCATCAGTCTTCCGAGCACTGAAGATGATCCGCATCGACATCTCCAGCGTCGAATCGTCACTCCTGCTTTCTGAGTACGGAGAGAGGATGCACTGGAGTTGTGCCATCCCCGATATGGATTTCAACCCAGGAGACGGCTACCCCCTAGTATTGCGGATCAACTGCCTGAATTCGGTTGACACAAGCACCGTTCTTGAAATTGCTTTCAGTTGGTTCCGACTGGTTTGCAGCAACGGGATGATGTTCGGCCTCAAAGATAGCCGACTTCGCCGACGGCATATTCAATCCCTCGACCCTGAAGACATTGCCGCCTATTTGAAAGAACAACTTGACCAGATCCCACAAGAGAAAAGCATGTATGCCATTTGGCTCCAGTCTGTGGTCGACGCGCAATCGTTGATCGATTGGATTGACGAAACGGTAGCAAAAGAGTGGGGGCCGTACGCTGCATCAAGGGCTTGGAACATTATCAACGAAGGCTTTGACGGCGAGCCTGAACAGGTCCGAGATCTTAGACCTCATCTACTCCCAATTACGAGGATGGTTACCGTTCCCGGAGCATGTTCTCCAGTGCAGAATCTATTCCACGTAAGCCAAGCTCTCAGTTGGATCGCAGGCACCCGAAACACGATTTCTGAGCGGTTGGAGTATGTGAAATCGATCCCACGACTGATGGAACGTCTCACGAAGAGTGCGACATGAACAGGTCGGGCTTGATTCAAAGGCCACCACGATATGGCTTTCAATTAGGAGTCGAACTTTTCGTTGCGCGGGGCACTCGGGAGGACTCATGACCGGCAGTTCCACAGAATCAAGTACAACCCTCGACCAGCTTGCGCAAGCCATTGAACAGGCATCACGCCGTTATTTTCAGCTCGTCATCATGGTGGGCGTCTCAGGCTCGGGCAAGACAAACACCTTGCAATCTATTGGTCAAAGGACTGGATGCAAGGTTCTAAACGTAAACCTAGAGTTGAGCAAAAAGATGCTCGAACTCACCCGAACACAGCGTTCACGGCAGGTTGAAAAGCTGCTGAAAGAGCTCATAGCTGCCACTCAGGGCGAGGTAGTCTTACTCGACAACCTGGAGATTTTGTTCGACACGGCTCTGGATGTCGAGCCAGTACGCCTGCTTCAGGTAGTAAGCCGTAATCGACCCACGGTGGCTTCGTGGACAGGTAGCTACTCGAATGGGACGTTAACGTACGCTGAGCCGGGCCATCCGGAGTTCGCGCAGTTCAACCAACTTGATGCCGTCGTTATAACTGTCGCGAATGCTGCCACCAACTAAAGGAATCATTGTCATGATGAAATTCAGAGACCTTGTGCAGTTCGAGCCAATTGAATCGGTGATCCAGCTTGAGCAGGCAGATTCACCTGCCGCTGTCAGGCAACTCGTTCAGACGTTTGTGGTTTCGAAGCGCATGTCCGAGCAATTATGCGATCTGGTGATCCCGAATCTTCAATTTGACGCACCCGCAGACAACAAGGGTGTTCTCATCGTGGGCAACTACGGCACCGGCAAGAGCCATCTTCTGTCGATGATTTCCGGTCTCGCAGAGCTTAGCGAGATGGTCGAGGTCGTCAAGGACAAGGACGTGGCGAAAGCCGCAATGGCTATATCCGGAAAGTTCAAAGTCGTGCGGCTCGAACTGCCGGCCACAAAGAAGAGCTTGCGCAACATTATTTGCGGCAGACTTGAAGACTTTATGGCCGGCGTGGGTCTAGTATTCAGCTTCCCGCCCGACGATCAAGTGGATAGTAATAAAGACGACCTGTCCAACATGATGGGTCAGTTCAGCGAAAAGTTCCCCAATCATGGGCTGCTACTCGTTGTAGACGAGTTGCTTGATTACCTTCGCTCTCGAAAGCAGCATGATCTCATCCTTGACTTGGGCTTCCTCCGGGAAATCGGCGAGGTCTGTAGATTTCTCCGCTTCCGCGTCATTGCCGGACTACAGGAAAGCCTATTCGACAACCCAAAGTTCCAGTTTGTGGCCGACAGCCTCCGCCGCGTGAAAGATCGGTTTGATCAGATTCGGATCGTCCGCCAGGACGTGGCCTACGTCGTTTCGGAACGGCTCTTAACGAAGAACGCCGAACAGAAGGCTAAGATTCGGGAGCACCTACAGAAATTCACACCTCTCTATGGCGGAATGGCCGAGCGGCTAGAAGAGTTCGTGCGATTGTTCCCCGTCCACCCCACATACCTGGAGGTCTTCGAAGCCATTGCGGTCGCCGAGAAGCGAGAAGTGCTAAAGACACTAAGCTTCGAGATGAAGCGCAGGCTTAATGACGATGTGCCGCAGGATGAAACTGGACTCATCAGCTACGACTCTTACTGGGAATTCCTCCATGGCAATGCGGTACTACGTTCCGTCCCGGAAATCCGGGAAGTGATCGATGTGAGTAAAGTTGTCGAAAATCGGATTCATCAAGCCTTCACACGCCCAGCGCTTAAGCCAATGGCAGAGCGTATCATCCACGGTCTTTCGATTCAACGACTGACAACCGATGACATTCGCGCCAAGATCGGCCCAACCGCTGAAGAACTTCAAAACGGCCTGTGCCTGTTCGCTCCGATTCCGGAGAGAACTAGCGATTTCCTCCGCACGACCGTTGAAGCGTGCCTGAAAGAAGTGATGAAAACGATGAGCGGTCAGTTCATCACGCACAACACAGAGAACGACCAGTACTATCTCGACCTTCAGAAGACCATCGACCACGATGCAAAGATTCAAGACAGGTCCGATACGATCTCAGATTCGCAGCTGGACCAATATTACTTTGACGCTTTGACTCGCGCACTCGAAGTGACAGACCTCCCACCGTATGTTCGTGGCTACCAGATATGGGAACACGAGATCGAATGGCGAGAGCATAGAATCACACGTCGCGGCTACCTCTTCTTTGGAGCACCCAATGAGCGATCAACGGCTCAGCCTCCACGTGATTTTTACCTTTACTTCCTTCAGCCGTTTGAGCCTCCGACTTTCGAGGACCTTAAACTCGCCGATGAAGTGTTCTTCAAACTGACTCATGTGGACCAACAATTCCAGGATGCTCTCCGCCTCTACGCTGGCGCTCGTGAGATGGCTGCATCAGCCAGCACTGGCACCAAGAAGGTCTATGAGGACAAGGCTGATGGATTCTTAAAGACCCTTGTGGCTTGGTTGCGGAGCAACATGTTGACGTCTTTCGATGTAATCCATCAGGGAGTTCCGAAAAAGATGGTTGAGTGGCTGAAGGGGAACCGTACAGGAAACGCCGCCGTGCGCGACCTCCTAGAGCTGACGGGGTCAGTTTGCTTGGCTGCATCTTTCGCGGACAGTTACCCCGAATACCCGACTTTCGCGCTGCAACTCAGTGTATGTAATCTCAAACAGCCTACAGAGGATGCAATACGTTGGCTGGTGGGCGGCGTCAAGAACGACTTGGCGACTGCGGTTCTCGATGGCCTCGAACTGCTGGATGGCGACAAACTCAAACCGCATCAGTCACGCTATGCCAAGGTAGTGCTGGAGAAGTTGGAAAACAAGCCACCTGGACACGTCGTGAATCGCAAGGAACTCCTGACTTTGAAGAATGGAGTGGAGCGGGAGACTCGGTACCAACTAGAGCCAGAATTCCTGCTTATCATCATTGCGGCACTCGTACAGAGCGGCAACGCCACTTTGAGCTTGACTGGGAGGAAACTCGACGCCGCGAATCTGAGCGAAGCCAGTAAGATCCCCTTGGATCAGCTCGTGGCATTCAAGCATATAGAGAGACCCAAGGGCTTGCCGCTTGCAGAGTTAGTTGCACTCTTTACACTGTTGGATTTGGCCGAAGGTCTGGTACGAAATGAAAACACGCACGATGAAGCGGTAAAGCAACTTCGGTCCAGGGTCGACGAACTGGCTGAGACTGTTGTCACTGTTGCCCAATACGTTCAGTCGGGATTGCCTTGTTGGGGTATTGAATTAATTCCCGCCGAAGATCGGGAACAGCAAAGCAAGACGCTCGATGACTTGAAGGCTTTTTTAGAGGGACTGCAAGCGTTTAATACGCCAGGCAAGCTGAAGAACTTTGCGAGAACCACGATGGAAATCCAGTTTCAAGCAGCCAATCTTGATCTCGTGAAGCAACTACAGGACCTAAACAATCTGGTTCAGGAGTTGACGCCGCTAACCGGCTATCTGGCCACCGCTGCGATGGTCCTACCTCCACAAGATCCATGGCGAACCGAGATGGACACGGTACGCAATGAATGGCGTTCGAAGCTAATGGATGCTGGCGCCCGAAACGTCACAGACTTTCGCCAAAAGATCAATCGGGCTCTCTCTAAGGTCAAGGACGACTACCGGACCGCATACTTCGGGCTTCACAAGAAGTCTCGCCTCGGCGTAAACGAAGACGATAAAAAGAAGGCCCTGCTCAAAGACCCAAGGCTGGATAGCCTGAAGAAGCTGGCCGGCATCTCGTTGCTACCGCACTCCAGCTTGACTGATCTCCAGACTCGGTTGGCCAAACTCCAACCGTGCTTCACTTTGGTAAAGGATGATCTGAGCTCCTCACCTATATGCCCACACTGCAGTTTCCGCCCCCAGGAAGAAAATCTGGGGACCGGTGGGTTGGCCGCTCTCCAACAGATCGACCAACAGCTCGTCGGCATTTTGGAGAGCTGGTGCAAAACACTGTTAGAAAACTTGGACGATCCCACGGCTAAGAAAAGCATCAAGCTACTTCCCGAGGCTCAGAGAGATGCCGTCAATTCATTTCTCAAGGCGAAGGCTCTTCCCGAGAGAATCAGCAACGAATTGATTCAAGGTATGCAAGCAGCTCTGTCTGGCTTGATTGCAATCCTGATCCGGCCTGCCAAGCTCCTTGAAGCTTTAAGCGATAGCGGCGCTCCCTCCACAGCAGATCAACTCCAGTCCCGGTTCGAGAAGTTTTTGCAGAAGGTCACCCAAGGCAATGAACCATCAAAGGTGCGTCTTATTATCGAGCATATCGAGCAGACTGGAGGGCAAGAGTGACCACGCACTTGTCTACCCGGCTCGTCTGGCACGACCGAGCTTGGGATGGCCACATCTGCGACCACCCCAGTAAGAACGCTTACTGCATGGTGCAGCAGCACATCCGGGAAGGCCGCGACGACGACCGGGAGGACAATGCTGCTGGCCTATCCCTTCTGAGTCTCAAAACCTGGCAACCTCCATGCTCCAGAGATCCTATTGCATTTTCGTCTCGCGGCTACACCATCACGCACAACGATCCTCTGGAGTTCAGGCAGTTGGCATCGGTGACAGAAGAGGTACCGCCGTATTCGGTTTGTCCGTCACCTTACCGCTGGCTGCGAGAGGAGAACTTCCGGAGCATCTGCGAAGATGAAAGGATCGGCATCCGGGAATCTGATACGAAGGGAAAAGAATTCGGATGGATTTATGAGCCTGATCGACAGATCGAGCTTCTTCGCCACTTCTGGGAAAAGCTGGAGAAGAAAAAGTCCCTGCTGTTCTTCTACTGCAACCACGGCAACCCGCTAGACGAAAGCCTGAATCGCATACTGCTTGGCGTCGGCCGGATCTCGCGAATCGGTCCTCAACTATACTTCGGCAAGAATCTGCCAAAGTACCCCGATCAGTATCCAATATGGTCCCGCTGCATTACACACGATTTTGAGGACCAGGGCTTCCGGCTCCCGTATCACGAATACCTTAAAGCCGGCCACGACCCGAAGAGCATCCTCTGCCTCGTTCCGGAAGGGGGGATGCTGAACTTTTCCTACGTCGCAGAGCACGTTAGCGACGATATGGCCGTGGGTGCGCTGGAGAGGTTGCTGCAATCAGTCCAGACTGTCAAGGACGAGAACAAAGTGGCTGGCGACTGGGACCGCCATCTTCTTTGGCTGAATGATGTGCTGTCAGAGGTTTGGCAAAATCGTGGACCACTCCCCGGCCTCGGCAGCGTGCTCCAGTACCTTGGCTGTGAATCGGGTACGGCATTTCAGCGTGAAATCTTAGTGCCCTTGCTGAACAACGGAGATGACGCATGGGACTACGTCAAATCCATCCTCGAAGGTCGTCACAAGTGTGATCAACAAAAGTACGCAAAAGCGCTCAAGCAGGCCGGAGAACGCTGGTCAGCTTACAAGGAACCGCGCCAACTTTTGCTGACGCTGCTAACACGTATGGAACTGACACCACAACAGGTGGATCGAGTTGCCAATCCCGATAAGCGCTCTGGCTGCGGCATCTGCGTTAACGACGAACAAATCGTTGCCAATCCTTACCTGCTGTCGGAGATGGATCAGGGTGACGGCGAGTCTGACGTGATTGCTTTGGAGACCGTTGACAGGGCAATGCGGCCGGAAGGCGTCGCTGCTCACTTTATCGACAAGTCAGAAATCTGCGTTCAGGACGACCCTCGCAGGATACGTGGCGTAGCTGTTGCTGTGCTCCAAGGGGCGGCACAGCAAGGAGACACTTTGCTCCCATTTGCAGAAACCGTCAACCGCATCATCAAGCGGTTTCCTGAGCGCCGCATGTGCAGCCCTGATAAGGATTTGGTGCAGGGACAAGCCAGTTTCTACCAAGAGGTCTTGGATTTCGAAATCAACGGCAATCCCCCCACAATGGCATTAAAATGGCTTTCCGACTTGGAACGGGAGGTCAGCAACCGTCTGCCTCGGCGTACGAAAACCAAGAATCCACCACCGAAGGCCGGGTGGAGTTGGGAAAGTCTGCTTAAGGACGAATTCGGCAAAAAGTCCGGTTCCAAACTTCCTCCCGAAGTCGAAGAACGAGCCAGGAAGGAAAAAGCTGCGGCGCTGGCAAAGCTCTACGAGAGCCGCTTCAGTGTCCTCTGTGGGAGGGCCGGTACCGGGAAGACTTCGGTGCTTAAGGTCTTCCTGAAGGGGCTTGAAGAGTTGGACGGCAAGCGCCCGATTCTTCTCCTGGCCCCGACAGGCAAGGCTCGGGTACGCCTGATGGATCGGACCAAGCAGGACGACGGCACGACACGGGATGCGTATACGATCCACCAGTTCCTAATGCGGCACAAGTGGCTCAACCCCGCGAACTTCGCATTGAAACTGCAGGGAGGCGACACGCATGGAGCGCCGACCGTGATCATCGACGAAGCCTCGATGATCCCCATGGATTTGCTCGGGGTTCTCTTTCGGGCTTTGGATTTGAATAAAGTGAGCAGGCTCATCCTGGTGGGCGACCCCAACCAGCTCCCGCCAATTGGCCCAGGCCGTCCGCTCGTAGATGTCATCGCATGGCTTGAAGCGGACGAGGACCGAAAGAAATGTTTGGCTCGATTGATGGAGCGTGCCAGGCATGAGGACCACGAAAGTCAGGCCCTTCAACTTGCGGATGGTTACCTGCGAGATGATACGTCCCCTGGCGACGATGAAATGCTCTCGCGTGTCGCCCGAGAGGATGTCGGCGGTGATTTGGAAGTTCGGTATTGGCGAGATACGAGCCAACTGGAGGAGCAACTGGCTGCCGCGATGCGGAAGCATTTGAAGTTGACTGACGACAAGGACGTCTACATTCCATTCAATGCGAGCCTCGGGCTCAACGGAGACGGGAAGGAAAACGACCCGATTCAGGCCGAGAGTTGGCAGATTCTTAGCCCAGTACGAAATCATGAGTTCGGAACCATCGAAATCAATCGCAAGATTCAGGCCAAGTACCGGGGCGGCATGTTGAACTACTCAAAAAAGCGGGGCACCAAACCGTTCGGCGAGCAGGAAATCGTTTGGACCGACAAGGTGATGCAGTCGATCAACTGCCGGAAGAACTCCTACCCAAAAGATAAGGGCTTGGACTACGTTGCCAATGGCGAGATCGGTCTTGTCGTACAGACCGTCAAAGGGAACGGCCGGCAAGACTCGATCAAGGTTCAGTTTTCGACTCAGCCAACATCCGCTTACTACTACCCTCGTTCAGACGTCGATGGCCAACTTGAACTCGCCTACGCTCTCACCGTGCACAAGTCGCAGGGTAGCGATTTCGACACAGTATTCCTCATTCTGCCGAAGAGCGCAACCACGCTCTCACGAGAACTTTTGTATACCGGACTGACTCGCTTCCGCAAGAAGATGGTGCTGCTGTTGGAACGCGACACCACTGTTCTTGAAAAGCTTCGCAATCCCCAGTGCTCCGACACCCTGCTTCGAAACACGAATATGTTCGTCCTGGCGGTTCGACCTGAATCGGTGGACCGCTACTATGCGGCCCACCTGATTCATCGCACCCGGCCGTCAGCCCAACACCCACTGGGGATTCTCGTCCGCTCTAAGTCCGAGGTGATAGTCGCAGACATTTTAACGAGTCTCGGCGCCAGTTTCGAATATGAGCAAAAGCTCCCCTCCAAGAGCGACCTGAACGACTTCAAACTCCCCGACTTTGCCGTAAGTTTCGAGGGCGATACATTCTACTGGGAGCATCTTGGAATGCTCTCCGTTCCGTCGTACAAGGAAGCGTGGGATCGCAAACGGCAGTGGTACGAAGACAACGGGTACCTCGACCGAGTCATTACGTCAGAAGACGGCGCCGACGGAAGCATCGACGCCGCCGCGATTGAGCGTAAAGCACGTCACAAGATTCTCCTTGAAGACTGAGCATAGAGGGCTCCGCACAATGCCAATGGACACTAGCATGAATCTGTTTAATGCCGGAAAGGATTCGATCTCCGGGAAACCTATTGAATGTCTCGGAAAGACATTCCCGAATGACGAAGCACGGCGAAGCTATTTCATAGAGCTGCTGCGCGCGAAGCTGAGGGATCCTGAGTTTCGCAAAATCGAGGGCTTCCCGATCGGTTCCGACGAAGACATTCTTGCGCGTTCTGATCCGCCTTACTATACGGCCTGTCCGAATCCATTTATAGCGGACTTTCTTAAGCGATATGCTAAACCACACAATCCCGCCTTTTCCTACACGCGTGAACCATTTGCAGCTGACGTAAGCGAGGGAAAGAATGACGCTATCTATAAGTTGCACAGCTATCACACAAAAGTCCCTTACAAATCAATAACACACTATATCGAGCATTTTACAGATCCCGGGGACGTTGTTCTGGATGTCTTCTGTGGCAGCGGGATGACGGCCGTCGCGGCGTCTCAGGTTGGGCGAATTGCGATCTCGTGCGATCTTTCTCCTATTTGTACATTCGTGACACACAACTATGCGTTTGACAACCCGTTAAGAAAGTTGGATGGAATTGATGAGCTTATCAAGCAGTTGGAGAAGAAGTACGAAGATGCCATTACAACGTTCGGGGCCGATAAACGGAAGCACCGCATACAGTTTACTGTGTGGAGCGATGTTCTAGAATGTCCCGAATGCTCAAAAGAGGTGCTGTTTTGGGGCAACGGAGTGGATATATCAACTGGGACAATGCCGAAGGTCTTTCATTGCCCACACTGTCGAGGTGAAATCAATAGCCTCACATACACAAAAGTCCACGAAACATACTTTGATCCAAACCTGAAGAAAGCCGTTCAGCGGATTAAACGAGTTCCCGTGCTGATCAACTATCTTCTTGGGAAACAAGGAAAGGAGAAGCATCTCGACGACCTCGACCGGGAGATGGTGAAAAAGTATGACCGCATCGCTCCGCTCAGAGGGCAAACATTACGTGAATTCATCAAAGGTGACATGTATCGATCTGGTTACCACTTCGGAATGACACATGTTCACCACTTCTTTGACCAGCGCACGCTTTGTATAGCGGAGGACATTCACAGGTCACTGCGTGATAAATACGGAAATTATGGATTGTTTGTTTTCTCATCTCTGCTAAATAGACTAACTAGGATGAACAGGTTCATCCCATTTAAGAATGGCGCCGGGGTTGTGGGTCCGTTCTCCGGAACTTTGTATATGCCTCCGCTGCAAGTCGAAAGAGAGCCTCTATTGTACTTGAGAGACAAAGTCAAGACGCATAGAAAATGCGCTGAAATACTCGGGACCAGGCTAACATGCTCCACTACACAGTCAGCAACTGACCTTCGTCAAATACCAGACAACAGCATTGATTATGTGTTTATTGATCCGCCGTTTGGATCGAATTTGATGTACTCGGAGCTAAACTTCCTTTGGGAACATTGGATTGATGTCTTTTCGAATCCTCTGGAAGAAGCTATACAGAATGAAAATCAGGGGAAGGGATTGGAAGAATATAGAAAATTAATGGGCAAGTCGTTCAATAGCATTTTCAGAGTCCTGAAACCGGGCCGATGGCTCACTGTCGAATTTCACAATTCAAGTAATTCGGTCTGGCGCGCTCTTCAGACATCGATTTGGGAAGCCGGGTTTGTTATTGCGGACGTTCGGATGCTTGATAAGCGCAAGATTACCATGCTGCAAGGAACCCACTCGAATATCGCAAAACAGGACCTGGTCATTTCAGCCTATAAGCCTGGTGAGGATGTGGAGAATGATTTCAAACTTACAGCAGGGTCCGAACAAGGCTGCTGGGGCTTTGTTCGAATGCACCTCAAACATCTTCCGGTTTTTGTTGCGAAGGCACAGCAGGCCGAAGTCGTAGCCGAGCGCCTGGACTATCTATTGTTTGACCGGATGGTGGCTTTTCACATTCAACGTGGCTATTCAGTCCCTCTTTCTACGGCAGAATTCTATTCTGGCCTTAGACAAAGGTTTCCGGTACGAGACGGTATGTACTTCTTGCCGGACCAAATTCCTGAGTACGACCAAAAAATGATTCTTGCTGGCGAACTGGAACAGCTTCAACTCTTCGTAAATGATGAGCGGTCGGCAATTCAGTGGGTCCGTAAGCAGCTAGAGGAGCACCCAATGACCAGTCAGCAGCTGCAGCCACTCTTCATGCGGGAGGCTCAGCGGGTATGGGAGAAGTACGAGCAGCCACTTGAAATGCGGAAAATTCTTGAAGAGAATTTCGTGGAGGATAAGGGTGGTGTCTGGCGAGTGCCTGATGCCAAGAGAGAGTCCGACCTTGAGCAACTCCGGCATCGTGAACTCATGAAGGAGTTCAGACAGTACCTTGACACTAATGGCAAATTGAGGGTAGTTCGCACCGAGGCCCTTCGCGCTGGCTTCAAGGACTGTTGGCAAAGGCAGGATTATTCAACAATTGTGCAGGTGGCAAAGAGAGCTCCCGACGCAGCCATTCAAGAGGACTCCGTTCTGTTGATGTACTACGACAATGCGTCAATTCGCAGTGGGGAGTGAGATGATGGCCGGCGCTCTTCGGCAGAACCTCCCGGTAGGTAGTTGGGCCTATAGCGCGGCACTCGGGGAGCCGGTGCGCATACTTGATGTTGATTCGGTCTGGGACCACACCGTTTGCGTGGTTTGGATTCCTCGATTGGCTAAGGTTGAGAGAGTTCCAGCCAACTCTTTGTCTGCAGCGCAAGCGCCGAAGACGATCGACCTCGACCGCATCGCATATGCCGCCTGCGCCGCGCGCATCGCCGATGCTCTGACCGAGGATGTTCTGTTGGCCCCCCTTGAAGCTGGAGTCATTCCCCTGCCCCATCAGCTCTACGCCCTGACCCGTGCGATGAGCGAGGAACAGGTCCGCTATCTGCTGGCCGATGAAGTTGGCTTGGGTAAGACTATCGAGGCAGGCCTGATCTTTCGGGAACTGAAGCTTCGTGGACTCGTGAAGCGGGTGCTGGTGGTTGCGCCCAAGGGACTCGTGACGCAATGGGTCCAAGAGATGCAGACGCACTTTGGTGAGGAGTTCCGGCTCCTCACCCCAAGCGAGTTCTCCATGTGGCGCAACTTGACAGGCTCGGAGAATGTGTGGCGACAGTTCGATCAAGTGGTCTGCCCGGTGGATTCCATCAAGCCAGTTGAAAGGCGGCGTGGCTGGCCGAAGGAGAAGCTGGAAGCTTACAACCAGGACCGGCTTGGCGACCTGATTGAAGCAGGGTGGGATCTGATTATCTGCGACGAAGCGCACCGCCTTGGCGGGAGTTCCGAACAGGTCGCCCGGTATCGCCTGGGCAAAGCTCTGGCCGCCGCCGCTCCCTACCTGCTGCTGCTTTCAGCTACGCCCCACCAGGGCAAGACTGCCAGCTTTCAGAGGCTAATGGCACTGCTTGACCCGGACGAGTTCAATACGGCTGGAGCAATCCGCCGCGAAAAGGTGGTCCCGCTGGTGATCAGGACAGAGAAGCGGCGAGCCATCACCGAAAGGGGTGGGCCGCTCTTTCTACCGCGGCTGACCAAACTCATCGCCGTTCGTTGGGAAGACAAACACAAGCTGCAGAGGCATCTCTACGAGTCGGTTACGGAATATGTCCGTCTCGGCTATAACCAGGCAATGCAGCAGAATCGCCAATACGTTGGGTTCCTGATGATCCTGATGCAGCGACTGGTCACGAGCAGCACGCATGCCATAGCCTCTGCATTAGATCGGCGCCTGGCGGCACTGCACACCACAGACATTACTCTGACCGATGAGGAGCCCCCCGAGAATAGCGAGGAGGAGCAGGACAGCCAAGAGAGGTTGGATGAGCTTCTCTCAATCCGACTTGCCGGCCTGGCGAATGAGAAAGAAGAAGTGCGGGTTCTGCTTGATTTGGCCCGCCGCTGCGAAGCGCAAGGATCAGATGCACGAGCCGAGGCCCTGCTGGACCTCCTGTACGAGCATCAACAGCAAGAGAACAACCCGGAGTTGAAATACCTAATCTTCACCGAATTCGTCCCCACGCAAAGTATGCTGCGGAAATTCCTCGAACTGCATGGGTTTTCGGTGGTGTGCCTAAATGGGTTGATGGACCTGGACCAGCGCCGACGGGTTCAGCGAGAATTCGCGGAGAAAACACGAATACTCGTTTCGACCGATGCAGGTGGTGAAGGTCTGAACTTGCAATTTGCCCACATCGTCATCAATTACGATCTCCCGTGGAATCCGATGAGGATAGAGCAGCGCATCGGACGCGTGGACCGCATCGGCCAGAAGTTGCCGGTAAAGGCGTTCAACCTGATTTTCGAAGAGAGCGTGGAACTGCGGGTACAAGAAGTCCTAGAAGAGAAGCTGGCCACAATCCTGCAAGAGTTCGGGGTGGACAAGACGGAGGATGTACTCGATTCCGCGGAGAGTGGAGCTATCTTTGAGGCGCTATATGCGCAAGCACTAATGCACCCCGAAGACATCGATAAGAATATTGAGAAGCTTCTCCAGGAAGTTCGGGAACAGGCTCAACGAGAAGTCTCTGGCCGTTCGTTTTACGGAGAGACCGTGCTTGATCCGACCCTGGCTCAACAGTTGAGCAATCACCCGTTGCCGTTCTGGGTCGAGCGAATGACGACCGCGTACTTGCGCTCTTCCGGCGGCAAGATACAAAGGGATCTGTTTGGCTACAGCTTGGAATGGCCGGATGGCAGCAAGATGGAATGCGTATCGTTTCACAGCCGGGATGCTCAGAACCACGGTTTATCGCATGTAAGTCTAGAAGACGACCGCATTCGGAGGCTTGTTCAACAATTGCCACGCGTCGTGGTTACAGAACCAATTCTGAGTGTCCGAATCGGGAGTTTGCCAAGCGAAATAGTCGGCTATTGGTCCCTTTGGCGAATTGCTCTTAGCCACGAGTCGTTTCGGGATGTGAAGATTATTCCGATTTTTCACCACGACGATGGCCGCACCCTGATGCCTACGGCTCGGCACATTTGGGACCGTCTGCTCGAGGACCGCTCCAAGGTGGAACAATTGGGGATGAAGACGGATGTAGACGCGAATGCAGTCTTCCAGCGTTTGCGATTAGAGGCCGAACACCAGGGGGAAGATGCTTTCCACGGACTTAACACTCGGCATCAGCAGCGATTGAAGCGAGAGCAGGAGAAAGGGCGCTACGCCTTTCACGTTCGGCGAGAAGCTCTGAACCGCATTGGCTTGCCCGAAGTTAGGCAGCACCGGCTGAAGCGACTGTATGAGGAGGAGAGTGCGTGGGCTGAGGAACTACAGAAGCGAGAACAGGTCCTACCTGAACTTCAACTCGTCGCTCTCTTGCGTGTGGAGGCCGGGAATGGCTAATTGGCGAGACCAAATCCTAAACCACTTTCAGCCGAAGATTTCTCGGCTGACATTGGTTGCCGACCCGGATGGATTGCTCACTGAGGAAGGGATGGTTTCGGCCATTCGTCAACGAGGCTTTGATCTGATCCCTTTCGAGGACCCTATAGCATTCCGATTCGCCTACGAATCGCAATATCGCAGCGCATGGGATCGAGGTGAAAACACAGATCTGGTCGTGGTTCTGCGTTCCACCGAACAGCAGTTGAGCAAGGTGCCGTTCGATCTACTGAAAGCCGGAAGACAACTGACATTTGCGCTACACCATCTGTTCCCTAAGCTGAGCTACCCGGTACTGTATGACCTCGATCGTGCTTACCTTGACGCTGTCGCCGAGGCTTACGAGACCTATGACGGGGACCAGTTGACTGAGCGGGAAACCAAAGATTTCGTATTGATGCATTGCTACGGTATCGTTCCGAAGCTCATCAGGACCCCTGTAGAGTTGCTGAAAATGCTGTTATCCTTGCACGCTCGTCAAGTTCGACTGCCAGACTTCCTGAGTCAGTACTTGTTGGAGAGTCTGACCAAAGACCTAACCTTTGCGACCTGGCCGCTAGCAGAAATTCTGCCAAGCCGGGAGAGCTTTCTGCGGTTCCTCCAAGACGAATGGGTACTCTACCTTAGTTCCATCGGTGGCCTTGGTAAGCAATGCAGGGTCCCATTCCACCATGAAGACATCCGGGTCTACATTGAGAGTTTCTTCTTGGATGGCTCATTGAAGCCGGTTGAGCATGAGGACTTTGGCAGTCTTCCCGCATGGGCCAGACCCGGCGTGCTTCACGATGCTAAAGCCGACGCCGTCCGGCGGTTTCGTGCACTTTGGCAGAGATTTGAGAGCGAAGTCCCGAAGGCAGACTCGTCTTACCGGGATTGGCAGCAAGCAGCCCAGCGCTGGGCTGAACTGGTTGTCCTGCGTTGGAAGTGGGACGAGGCATTGGCCGCCGCCGACCGACTGGCTTGGACGGATCTGCAGTCATCACTGGAGGACGCCTTCGCCCAGTGGATGTTGCAGCGCTATGGTACGCTTCACAACCTGCCATATAACAAACAGCCCGTAATGGTGCATCAAATCCCACGATTCTTGGCAGTCGAACGTGCGCGGAAGAAGCTGGCCAAGATTGCATTAGTCGTTCTCGATGGACTTGCCTTCGATCAGTGGCTTGTTCTGCGGGAGAGTCTTGAATCTACCGATCCGGCGTTGCGCTTTCAGGAGGCGACCGCATTCGCCTGGGTTCCCACACTCACTTCAATCTCAAGGCAGTCGATCTTCGCCGGGGAACCGCCGCTGTATTTCCCCGATTCCTTCGAGACGACATCGAAGGAGAGATTTCACTGGCAACGTTTCTGGGAAGACCAAGGACTGCAGCGCTCGGGTGTTGAACTGGTCACAAACCTGGATGGTCCTTCAGATTCTAGATTGGAAGTCGCTTTAGCCAATTCACGGCTGTCGGTACTGGGTGTGGTCTGGAACAAGGTTGATGACATCATGCACGGAATGCAAATGCAGACCGCAGGCATGCACAACCAGGTGCGCCTATGGTCTCTACAAGGTCATTTCCACCAACTACTCCGCCGTCTTCAACAGGAAGGGTTCGTCATATACCTGACTTCTGATCATGGGAATGTTGCGGCAACTGGCATTGGAGACCCCAGAGAAGGCGTGCTAGTGGAGACAAGAGGTAAGCGAGCCAGGGTATATGATCGCCCGGAATTCCGCGAGGAAGTCTTAGCCAAGTTTCCTGGGTCGATCCGGTGGCCGAATTTTGGCTTACCACCTACTCGCCACGCACTACTGGCTGGTGACCTGAAGGCATTCACGAACGATGGCTATGAGATCGTCGCCCACGGTGGCATTGCCATAGAAGAGGTGATAGTTCCCTTCGTGTCAATAATGAGGGAAGACAAATGAGGAACACCGTTGGCATCTCGCACAGGCTAAAGCGGGCGTGGCTTGACGACGTTTTAGACCGACTGACTCAGACCGGAGACAAGAGGGAACTGCGTAGCTTTGTCGATCATCGCCTCCGACAAGAACTCCCTGGCAAAGAGGCGAGGGCAAAGGCATGCGGCATCATCCTCCGTATCTGGGGTTGCGTTGATCAAAGGCATGTCGCCATTAGGGATCGGGCTGTGTCACTGCTGCCTCATATTTCCCAGCGCGAGCGACTTTGGCTCCACTGGGGCATGACTGCACTTGTATACCCGTTCTTTCGTGACCTTGCCGAAGTCATCGGACGAATGCTGACACTGCAGGACGATTTCACAACGGCCCAGGTGCAAGCCCGAATGAAGCCGATATGGGGGGATCGAGCGACGAGCAAAGACGCAGCCCAGAAGCTCATTACGGGGATGGTGGATTGGGAAGTTATCCGTGCGACAAAGACCAAGGGGCGTTTCCTGCTTGCCCAGAAAATGACCACGACGGCTACAGACTTGCAGCTCTGGCTGCTCGAAGCAGTGATTATTGCTGGCGCCTCAGATGAGGTTGAGGCGCAGCAACTCTTGCGCCTGCCGGAACTCTTCCCGTTCACCTTCACCGTTGGTGTTGGCGAACTTCGCAAGAATGGGATATTTAACATTCACCGGCAAGGGTTAGACATGGACATGGTCGCAATCCACCAGATAAGAGTTGAGCCGTCGACAGAGCCACCAGTGAAACAGGAAAAGGCTAAGAAGCTAAACGCAAGACCCGAACAACCTTCATTTTTCGATGAACCGAACCGGG